>JAIELF010000032.1 GCA_019753235.1 bacterium | reverse complement strand
CGCCTGGGCGTTCATCCTGGCACGATATCACGCGACTTGAAAGCACTTCGAGCCGAGGTCATCGCGGCCCGTTGGGCGGAAGCGTGAGGGGTGGGGTGGGGGCCTTCCTATCTCTGGGGCCTTTCGATCCCAAACCGTGCCGACCGTCTTTTGTCTCCGCGCCCGATATTGCCATAGGGGTATACCCGACGGGTCCTTCCCAAGGGGTGGCACCCACGCGGGGCGGCAAGTCGCGGCTATCGTCTGTGCGAAGGTGTTTTGGTGGGGACGCAACGCAACTAAATTGGGCATGGGGGTGGGTCAGATCCGACATGACAAAGTAATGTAGGTGCGTCACGCAACGCAACATTCGCGGGTCCTTCCTGGGGTTTGAATCGCTCGCCATACCGGTGGGAAATGTCGCAAGGGCGGACTCAGTTAGTTTTTCTGAATTGACCTATCATTTCTTTTCCCTCCACCCGAATTGAACTACCCCTTTCTACCCCTTTGGCCCGCGAGACAGTGCGAAAACGTAGGAAAACAAGCACTTGTTCGCGAAGGGTTGTCTGGAAGTTCGGCCTGCCATAAGACGATAACTACTTGTGTTTTGGGCCGAAAAGTGATGGTTCGCTGATATCGTTTGTGGTTCTGCGGGTCGCGGGTTCAAGCCCCGTCACTCACCCTGCAACATAAGTACGGCTGAATCCATAGTAACGTCCGCAACCTTGAGCACATTTGAAAGTTGGCACTCCGTGATCGGGTAGGTTTCGGTGCTTTGAATCGGAACTTACTTTCACAGAGAGAGTGCCATGGAGAGTGTAACGAACTTTTCGGAACAGGGAAGCTTCTCGGGTGATGTCGTTCGCATCGACGAAGGGAAGTCTCGGGTTCATGGACAGGTGAGTGGCTAACTTCGTTGGCGTTCAATCTCCTCGGGTGTAAGTCAGCTTCCCGAGGTGCACGGACACTCTTTGGTGCAGTAGTTTATCATGCCGTCACTCTCTGTCCTCGCTCTTAGACAATCGGAGTTGTTGACGGGCATGGTCACGGAGTTGAACAGCTTCGTCAAGAAAGAAGCCAAACAGGCCCCGGTCGATTCCCTTCGTCAAGTTGTCTTCAGCCTCCTTCCATCGACCCATGCGATAAAGGATCTCTCCTCGACGATACCAGGCCCAAGGCTGGCCTGGATCGAGCATGGCTCCTTTCTCTAACAACTCAACCGCGAGAGGTAGATCCTGATCTCGCTCCGCAAGTGCCGATCCACAGAGCAGTAGGAGCATCCGTCGCATGCGGTGGAAATTCTCCGTTTGTTGACTCGCGTCGTCACGAACCACAAGGTTTGGCAGGAAGAGAACATCCGGAAACGAAACTAATGAACGCTTGGGATGAATTTGAATAGCCTGCTGAAAGAGACCCAGAGCCTCCACCGGAAACGCGTCTACCAGCATCCGGCCTGCCTGATTCAACAGCACCAAATCCTGAGATTCCATCAGGCGACCAATCCGCTCGTGAATCGCCGCGACCGAAGCTGGCTGCTCGACAAGGCACTGTCCTAGATCCGCCAAAGCGTTCTGCGGTTGATTGGCTAATTGATACTCTTTTGCGGCCAACTGATTCTTTCCCAAGATCCGATAGATGTCCCCTAATTGAAGATGCGCTTCTGCTAACATCGCTTGTCTGGTTCTCTTCGATCGATCCGTCCAAATCGACCTTTGATAAAGAGCATCCGATGGGTGTTGAAGATAATAAAGGATTTGGTTGTCTCTCCATGACCAGAGTCGATTACGAAAAGATGGATTATCGATACTAAGAAGTTCAAGTGAAACATTATCATTTGATCGCAAAAGGGTGGGCAGATCGTCTATATCCGTCTCTATTCTCTCGATCTTGCCTTGTGCGGATGCTACCAGTATCCCGACCCGAGCGTTCCAGCCAATAACATCGTAAAGTGATACTCCGATGACTTGAATTCCGATGGACCAGACGAGCATTGCTCCGAAGACGACTCGAAACCAGATCTTATGAGAAGACTCACAGACGATCGGGATTAATAGCAAGGAGAGGGCGGGTACGGCATCGACAACGTGCCGATAGCCGAAAGAAAAGCCTCCCCACCAATCCACAAATGTCGCCTGAATATAAAAGATCGATAACACGCCAAAGGGAATAAATCGGATATTTCTATATTCTATTTTCGTCCAAACGCGAACCATTCCCCAGAACGAGAACACTATAAAAGGCGAGAAAATAAGGATGCCACGGGACGGATTCACCAAGTGGGCCGTCATTCCATACCACCAGGGTGTTTTCCAAACACTCCCTTTGCCTGCCATCGCTATCACTTCGGGGTGGTCGATGGGCGTTTGGCCAAACTTGATCGGTGAGCCGAAATAATGAGTGTTATGCCACATAAGCAGAAGGCCGATAGGCATCCCAGCAACAATAAAAAGTATGAGCTTTCGTTGATCGCGAAGAAGATAATCGACGCCGCTAGCAAGGAGGAAAAGTACCCCTGTGGGCCGACAACATATCGACAACGAAAAAAAGATCGATGTCAAGATGGGTGAAATCACAGGACGATCGAGGAGGTAAAGAAAGAAGCCTGCACTGAGAAATAGTTCTACAAGGGAATGCTGCCAAAGGTTTTGGCTGCTTGTGCTCCAGACTGAAGTTCCTAGCGCATAGGCGACTATTATAATCAAGGCTTGCCATCGATTCGCAAATAAACGGGATGAGATATAGATAAACACGGCCGACAAAGAAATAGAAATGCTTGCAATAATCTTTCCTACAATCCAAAGATCTTCTGGATGGTCTATCAAAGGGCGGACCCAAATGCTCCATGCTCTGAACAAAGGAGCGGTCAAGATCGAGACAGCCGGCCCCCAGGTGTTGACGTAGACATTTTCATGCACCGTCTCGGCAACATAGTATTGATAGAGTGATGTTCTTAGCACACCCTGCTGCATAAGTTGATCGAGATGAGAATCCCAAGCGTCGAAGGACGGTTGAGCTCGCGGTCCTTGGTTGTGAAACGACCAGTAAAAGTTGTCGGGAGTTTCCGTCGGTGTCAGTTCCAGGTTGCCATCTCGAAGGAGATGGTCGGCAAGCTGTGCGTGAACAAGGACATCTCGATTATAAGGAACGTGACCGTTGCCGAGATAAATGATCAGACAGGCGATGAAGATAGCCAGACAGATCAATCGATCCGTCGGCGAAGCAATGATCGATCCGTCTCTTGCCGTGGTCATGAAGTTACGTGCTTCCTGTTCGACGGCCCCGGTATCCCGCCACGAGTTTTCCTTGGGAAGACCCTGTTTCAAATACCTATTACCCTGACCGTACCGATGGATCAGAATTCTGATGAAAAGGATCGGCCATCACCTTGCTCGGCCGAGGATACCTCGAGATGGCGTTAGCAAGTTGCTTTCGGGCCGCCGTCACCGTTCGACTTTCGCTTGGTTCTTTAGGTTGAATCGGAGTGCCGTCGATGGATACTTGTTGAATTCAGTGGGGCTCTGTTGACGCAGCGGAAGCGTCCAACCGGTTCGAGGGCTGGGTGCGGTGCCTCTTCAGCGCTTTCGAAATCGATCTAGCCAGCTCATTCTTTTGGCGAGGTGGGGCGGGGTGCCAGCGATCAGCGATTGCGGGTTGGTGCGAAAGAGAAGCTCGGCCGTCTCCGGGTCGGTCCAGCGAAGGACGTTGTCCCAGGCCGCGGACCACATGGGGGGTCGGCGATCCACGGAGTGGGCATCGCTGGCGACTAAATGGATCAGCCCTCTTTGAATCAGTGATCGGCACGCATGCATGACCGCTTGCCCATGCCGACCGGCGATCGAGTCGGCATTCATCTGGGTGACGAAACCGTCGTCCAGAAGCGTCTCCAATCGTCCCGGATTCGTCAGAAGCTGATGATACTTTTCGACATGAGCAAGAACACCGACCAATCCATGCTCGGCCAGCGTCTCCGCGACATAACTTAGGTACGTCGGGAATTGAAACGGAAACTCCACAAGGGCGAACTTCTGTCGGTCGGCCAGCGTCAGCAATTCGGGCACAAGATGGGAAAGCTGCTCGACGGTCTGCGCATCCAACAGCCACTCGGCACTGGGATGAATCTCCAGAGGAATCTGGTGAAGGGAGAGTTGCTCGGCCAACTCGTGGGCGCGTCGACGAATCGTATCAGGACGGTTGCGCGTGAAGACCCCTCTTTGATGACAGGTTGCCGCCACCACGGCAACGCCGTCACTGACCAATGTTCGACAGAGATCGAGGGATTCTTCTGGACTTCGAGGGCCATCATCAAGCCCCCAGAGAACATGGCAGTGCAGATCGATGAATCCTCCGCGAGGAGGAACATTGTCGGTCGATGGGGCAGAAGTTACTTGCTGCTGCGCGCGAGTTTGGTTCTCGGCATCGACTTCGATCCCTTCCGTCCGTGATTGGCCTGCTTGGTTCGCCAAAGGAGCTTCCCTTTGCGGGTTTTCATCGGCATAACAACATCACCCTTCGCCCAAACGCGGGAGGAATGAATCAACCCGCTTCCAACTCATCTTTCCGAGTCAGCTATTGTTTGAACCCAGGGGTAAAGGGTCAAGCGATCCAGATTTTGCTTTCGGTAACGATCGACCTTCGGAGGTGGTTCGACTTCGGAACTTACCTCTCTGTTTTGGGTCCTGTTCCGCAGAGACAGAGTCCATCCATTCGCTCGGCAATTGTTCTGATGTCATTATTTGGTAACAACTTGTAACTCGCGACGCCGAACAGTCGCCGGATCGACCGCGAGCTCCAAAAGCGAGCGAACATCGAGAATCAAGGCGACCGTGCCGTCCCCCAGAATGCTGGCACCGGAAAGCCCACGAATCTGATGGAGGTTCTCGGCCAAGGACTTGATGACGATTTCCTCCTCGCCGATGAGATAGTCGACGAGCAGAGCCGCTCGGGAGCCGGCCGACTGCAAAATCACCGCTGCCTGGCCTTCGCTCGCGAGGTCGGCCTTCGGGACGGCTTGATTAGGATCCCCCCACCAGAAGATATCGCTGAGGGCCAACAGCTCGCGGACGTCGCCGCGAATATTGACGACCGGCTTTCCCCCCACTTGGAAAATGTTCGACTTGTTGACGGTCACGATTTCCGCCACGTTCTCAAGCGGCACCGCGTATACGACATCTCCCACGCGAGCCAGGAGGCTTTGCATAATCGCGAGGGTGAGAGGAAGACGGATGACGAAAGTCGTCCCTTGTCCGGGCGAAGATTGCAGATCGACCGAGCCACCCAACTCATCAATTTTTCTTCGAACGATGTCCATGCCGACACCGCGGCCGGAAATGTCGCTGACTTTCTCGGCCGTGCTGAATCCGGGTTGCCAAATGAAGGCGGCAATCTGACGATCGCTCATCAGCGCGATCTCTTGCGGCGTCGTGAGGCCGCGATCGATTGCCTTTTGGCCAATCTTTTCAAGACTCAAACCCCGTCCGTCGTCGCCGATCGAGACCACCACACAGTTGCCCGCGTATGCCGCTTCCAATCGGACCGTGCCGGTGGTGGGCTTTCCTTTGGTTTCGCGGTCGGCCGGCGGTTCTAAGCCGTGATCGACCGAATTTCGAATCAGGTGGATAAGCGGATCCCCCAGGGCGTCGATCATCCGCTTATCGAGTTCGGTTTGCTCGCCGACAATTTCGAGATTGACCTGCTTGCCCGATGCGGTGGCCATGTCGCGCACGACCCGCTTGAACTTCGCGAAGAGGGGGCCGATCGGCACCATTCGCGTGCTCATGATGCTCTTTTGGATGCTTTCAGAGAGTCGGCTGAGTTGGTGGATCGCCTCGCTCATCGAGCTGAAGTAGGCTCGCCCTTCGCTGATCCGCGCCAGCGACTGTTCGATATCCTCCATGGTGTCGGAGAGGAGATTGATCTGTCGAGCCAGATCCTCCAGTCGGCCATTTCCCTCCGATTGAAGCAACGACTGCTTCAAGTGATTGAGTCGATCGGAGAAGGAATCGACGGCCGAGCGTATTCGCTTGTCTTGAAAACGATTTCTCATCGCATGAGCGACCTGCGCGAAGCGGGCTTTGTTGATGACCAGCTCTCCCGACAGATTCATGAGATGGTCAAGCCGTTCGATGTCGACGCGAATGGTCTCGGTGACCGAGTTCGAAGAGTCGGCCGATTTCGCCTCCGCGACCTTTTCCGACACTGCGGGGGCTTCCTTCTTGACGGGCGCGACGGTCTGCTTGGTGGTCGGCGTGCTGGCCGACGGACTCTTCGCGGAAGGCTCTGCTTTTTTGTTGGGAGCTTGGGCCACGGCGACCTTTGCCGATGAGGGCGGAGTCTCCGCAGGCGTCTGGCTGGCTTGGGACGTCGTCTCGACGCGGTGCGGAGCCAAATCGTCTTTCAGCCATTCGATGAAGGTGTCATCCTGAATCGATAAGGCCCGATCATTCTCGTTGGCCAGCCGTTCGCGGATCTGCGGCAGGTAGTCGGCACAATGCCGAAGCGTTTGCGAAGTCGCCTCTTGTTTGGGATACTCGCCCTGCTTCATGCCGCGAGCCACCTGTTCGATAAATCGAACCAGCGCTATGGCATTCTCCGCATTCTCTTTGGTGCAGCACGCAAGGAGCTTTTCGGTCTCTTCGAGGAGGGTGTCGAGTGATTCGCGAGAATTGCCCGCCGACGCTTCGAGGTGCGCGACGAAGTTAGCCAACATTTCCAGGAGATCGGCCGAGGGACGAGATGTTTCGGACACAGAAGGCCTACCTTTCGGGTTTCGCGACATGAAGAGGGGCACGGCATCTCGGAAACGGGCGATAGGCGGTGAGGGTGCGCGGACGCCAGTTATCTCTCATGATTCCGTGCAAGCTTAGGTCGAGTCCGCCCCCCCTTCAAACTGGCAAAGGAGATGATCCTGGGGGAAGATTCCTCCGAAAGTCCGGTTTTGCCGATTCAAGATCATCCTCTTGCGTTGAAGGGCCCGCTTCGGTCTGGTACCCTTCCTAAAAGTCTTCATGCAGTCGGTTTAATCGAGGTTTGTTCTCATGTTGAGATTCACCGGCCGAGGCTCGGTCACCACTTGCGATGGAATGACCCGGCGGGATTTTCTCGAGGTTGGTTCGCTGTCGGCCCTCGGCCTAACGATGCTGGACTGGGCATCGGCGAAGGCGCGGGGAGCGGTTCGTGGCCCGGACGATCGGGCGGCCATCATGATCTTTAACCTCGGCGCGCCCAGCCAGCTCGATACCTGGGACATGAAGCCGGAAGCGCCGGCCGAGATTCGCGGACCGTTCAGGCCAATCGCCACCAACGTTCCGGGGATCCAGATCTCGGAAATTCTTCCACGGCTGGCGCAGCATATGGACAAGATCTCACTGGTCCGAAGTTGTTTTCACACCGGGGCGGCGGTGCACGATACGGGCCATCAAATGCTGCAGACGGGGCGAGCATTCCAAGGGGGAATCATCACGCCTCACATCGGCTGCGTCGCCGGGTACTTGAAGGGGCGAAAGGGAGATCTTCCGCCTCACGTCCTTCTTCCCGAGCCGATGGGGCCGACCGGTGGAAACATGCCGCACGGTCAAGAGGCGGGTTTCCTTGGCAAAGCCAACGATCCCTACGCGCTGATGGCCGATCCGTCGAAGCCGAACTTTCAGGTGCCAGACCTTCTTCCACCAGCGGATCTTGGTGAGGTTCGTCTAAAGCGTCGGCAACGATTGAGACAAATGGTCGACGCGAAGGTGAAGGATTTCGAAGCAAGCGAAGATGCCAAGCTCCTCGATTCCAACTTCGAATCCGCCTTTCGCTTAATGACCAGTCCGCAAGCCCGCGAGGCGTTCGATCTGGCCCGCGAGCCGAGCACCGTACGCGATCGGTACGGTATGAATCGGTTTGGTCAATGTTGCCTGCTGGCCCGCCGACTGGTCGAGGCGGGTGTTCGGTTCGTCACGGTCAATACCTTCATCACCGTCTTCAACGAGATCACTTGGGACATTCATGGCTCGGTCCCGTTCACCTCCATTCAAGGAATGAGGGAACTGGTCGCGCCGATGTATGACCAAGCGGTGTCGGCTTTGCTTGAAGACCTGCATCAGCGGGGGCTGCTCGATTCGACCATGGTCTGTCAATTGGCCGAGTTTGGCCGAACGCCCAAGGTCAATCCCGCCGGCGGCCGAGACCATTGGCCTCAATGTTGGACGAGTCTCTTCTCGGGTGGCGGCGTGCAAGGTGGTCGAGTCGTCGGGAAATCCGACGAAATCGGTGGGTACCCGGCCGAGCGACCCGTCGAGCCAGGCGAGATTATCGCGACCATATGCAAGAGCATGGGTATCGACATCGAAACCAAGTTGCCCGGACCACAGTCGCGTCCCTTCCCGGTCGTCGACTACGGCATCCGCCCCATCGAAGAGCTTTTCTAATGAAATCGCATCCCAAGTAGGAGGGCCGTCGGGACCGGCCAAGTTCCTCCCGTGTTCGGTCCGGTCATGGCCGATGGATCTCTTGGCCAAGATAGTTTGGAGAGCAGCAAACATCATCCAGGGATGGTGTCGGCCGGCTCTGACGACTAAAGGATTCGCCATCATGCGACACCACTTTGCTCCTCGGTCTCTCCCAGTAGGGCAGGGTGGTTCCTGATGATGGGTGTCGACGCGAAAGAACGCGAACGTACTTGGAGTAGCGAGCGTCGAAGGCTGGCTCGGTAGGTAGGCGACAAGCAAAGGAACGACCGTCTCGTTATCGACGTCCTGACGAGTCCTTCTCATGAATGGCTCGCGGGAGATAGCGTTACAAGGAAGGGAGAGATTGTGGCCGAGCGTGCGAAGAAGGATGATGTTCACCCAACCCAGTCGGTTCTTATTGCCGACGATGACCCGGTCACGCTTCGGCTGCTCGATCATCAACTCCGGTCGTCGGGCTTTCAGACTCGTTTGGCCCGGGACGGTCAAGAGGCGTTGGATCGACTGGATGAAAGCATTTCGTTGGCGCTCTTCGATCTTCAGATGCCCAAGCTTGATGGAATCGAATGCTTGAAGAGAGCCCGCGAGCGATTTCCAGACTTGCCCGTGGTGATCATTTCGCAGGCCGGCGAGATTCGCTCGGCAGTCGAAGCGATCAAACAGGGGGCGTTCGAGTTCATCAGCAAGCCGATCGATCCCGATGAACTCTTAGCTCGGCTTCGTCAGGCAGAAAACGCCGCTCGGCTCTCGGCAGAAAATCGGCAGCTTCGACGAGCGGTCGAAGTCCCTGCGATCGCGCCCGCGATGATCGGCACGTCAACTTTTGCCCAATGGTTAACCGAGCGATGCCGAAAGGTCGCGCCGCTCGATTCGACCGTCCTGATTACCGGCGAAAGCGGCACCGGCAAAACAACCGTCGCGCGGATGATCCATCTTTTGGGGCCGCGTCGTTCGGGGCCATTCGTGGCGATCAGTTGTGCCGCCCTTCCGCGGGATCTCATTGAAGCGGAGCTTTTTGGCCACGCGCGGGGCGCCTTTACCGGTGCGATCAGCGACCGGCCGGGCCGGGCCGAGATGGCTCACGGCGGGACGCTTTTCCTCGACGAGATCGGCGACTTACCACTTGAGTTGCAACCCAAGTTGCTGACGTTCCTTCAAGACCGCACCGTTCAGCGGATCGGCGAAACGCAGATCCGATCCATCGACGTTCGAGTCATCGCCGCCACCCATCAGGAACTCGAAGAGAAGGTTCGCCGACAACTGTTTCGGCAAGACCTTTATTTTCGCTTGGCGGTCCTCACGCTTTTGATGAAGCCGCTCCGCGAACGACCCGAGGACGTTCAGCCTTTTGCGGAGCATGTTCTCGCGAGGATTGCGAAACATCGCGGCGAAGCTCCGTTTTCTCTTTCGCCCGAGGCAAAACAAACGCTCGAATCGTACTCATGGCCCGGGAACATTCGCGAGCTGGAAAATGTGCTGGAAAGAGCGACCGCTTTCGGTGATTCGCCCCGTATTGAACCAGCCGACCTAGCCCTCGCGGGGAATCTTGTTTCTCCCGAAGCAGGAACATCGGCATCGCTGGCGGGTCAAACGCTTGATGAAATTGAACGGCAAGCGATCATCGATACGCTCCATCTCACGAAGGGGAACAAGAAGGCGGCAGCAAAGATGCTCGGCATCGATGAGAAGAGCATTTACAACAAGATGAAGCGATTGGAAATCCAAGAGCCCAGGTGATCCGAGTTCAAATCACCTCAAAAACAAGTACCGGGCGAAGCCTTCACCCCGCCCGATAGATTGACTCGATTCGTTCTTTGATCGAACGATTTACCAAGGGTAAGCGTAGGCGGTCCCGTACGCGGACATGTAGAATGCCCCCGCTTGACCACGCGGAGCGAAGTAGTTGTACGGGTACGCGGTCGGCGGATAGACGCTGGGGACCGAGCCACCCAAGTAGGACTCGGGGTAGTAGTATGCTGGCACGCCCCGATAGAACGGCGGGCGCACGCGAACTGCTTCGTAGGCCGATGATGGTGGCATGAATGGATAGCCACTGTGGTAGGGATGGTCTCCTCGATAGAACCGACCACCCGCTTCGATCTGACCGACGCTTGCCATCGCGGTGAGCAGAACGACCGCTTTCCAAGATCCCCGAATTGCTGTCATGAATCCGTCCCCTTTGCTGACGCCTCGTGGCGATGATTGCGACATAGGTGTGTCAGACACGCCTTTATCCTAGGGCACGGCGGTCCGATCCGCGCATCGGTCCGAAAAGAAAACGCCGCGGACCGATCACTCGCAACCGGTGTAACCTGCCGAGAGAAGGGGGGATTCTCAATACAAGGCTCAAATTGACGAGGGATCGGCCGGGCCGGCATCCAGGCGTGCGATCGAGGCGTCGATCTCCGAAAGAACACTGTTCAAAATCTGATGTATTCCTAACGCCTTTTTCTGCGACAGAATTTCGTCGACCAAGCCAATCAAGCGATTGGTGGAAAGAGAGTGGACCAGTTCCTTGATCAGAGGAACAAAGGCGGGGCCCATGCTCAAGCTCCGCAAGCCAAACGCCAACAACGCCACCGCCGACCGGGGCCGACCTGCCATCTCCCCACACACCGCGACGTCGACCTCGTACTTGCGGCACGCCTGAATCACTTGGTAAAGGACTCGAAGGACGGCCGGCGAGAGTGGGTCGCACAGATACGCCACATTAGGATTATCCCGATCGGCTGCCATCAAATACTGAACCAGATCGTTCGTTCCGATGCTGACAAAGTCCACCGCATCGAGCAGCGTATCAATCGCGACAGCGGCACTGGGAACTTCCACCATGATCCCCAGCGGTACATCCGAGGAGAAGGGAAGCCCTTCGCGCGCCAGCTCGTCTTTGGCCTGGGCGATGAACTCTCGGGCAATCTCGATCTCTTCGACGGTCGAAATCATCGGCAAGAGTATCCGGACGCGACCTTCGATACCTGCCCGCAAGATCGCGCGGACCTGGTGCTTGAAAAACTCTGGATGGGCAAGGGCCCGGCGGATCGATCGAAAACCGAGAAACGGGTTCGATTCCTTTTCGATGGGAAAATAGGGGAGAATCTTATCACCCCCCAGATCAAGCGTGCGAATCGTGACGTGCCCCTTAGGAGCAGCATCGACGATGGCGCGGTAGCTCGCTGTCTGTTCGTCCTCCGTCGGAATCGACGGATGCATCATGAAGAGATACTCGGTCCGAAAGAGTCCGATCGCGGTAGCGCCAACGTCGGCCGCGGCTTTCGCATCCGCAACGTTGTTGATGTTTGCTGCCAATTCGATGGCGACACCGTTGGAGGTGACTGACGGCTCGTGCCGATTGTGAATCAACTTATCTTTGAGATCGACAAACTCGCGCTCGAGTTTGCGGTAGGCGGACTCCGCTTCGGGGCCAGGATTGACGATCACGATGCCGTCACGCCCGTCAACCGCGATCATGTCGCCGTTGCGAACCGCATTAAAAATGTCGGGGATTCCACCCACCACCGGCAAGCCCAGCGATCTGGCAATGATGGCGGCATGACTGGTTCGGCTTCCTCGTTCCGTCACCACGCCGACGATGTGTCTTTCCCCCAACCGGAGAGTTTGCGAAGGGAGGATCTCTCGCGCGACAAGCACGACGGATTGATCGGACCGGACCGATTCGACGGGGGCGGACTCCACCAAATGTTGTCGAAGCCGTTCGACGACATCGAGCAAGTCGTCCCAGCGTTCTCGCAAGTAGTCGTCGTCAATCGCGCTGAAGATCTGTTCGTATTCGGCTTGGGTCCGATTGACCGCATCCTCGGCAGAGATGTGATGCTCGGCAATCAGGCCTGTCACCTTTTGAATGAAGGCTCGGTCACGGACCATGAAAAGATGGCTTTGAAAGATGCGGGATTCCTCGGCGCCGATCTCGCTGGAAACCCGTTCGATGAGGTCGGTCAAGTCGGCGGCGGCTTTGTGGCAAGCCGCTTCGAAGCGTGAGAGTTCGTCAGCAACTTCGAATGGGCCGGCCGTTGATGGGGCCAATGGGGAAACAGTCTCTACCCGATATGCCGGGGCTACCACGATCCCAGGGCTGATTGCCATTCCCCGATGGACATTTCGCGGGGACGACGATTTGTTTTGTTCGTTCGTCACGAAAGGAGGTTCTCCCTGCCACCGCGATGTGTTCCATCAATTCCACTACGAGGCTGTCTGCCGTCGGGCTTCCAGCCAAAGACCCACAATTGTTTTACCATCATGGATCTCTCCGGTCTCGATCTTTGAGAGAGCCTCCTCCAACGGCCAATATTCGACCGTCATTTCCTCGTCGATTTCCCGAGCTACTTCTCCCTCGACAAGGTCGGTGCATCGAAAAAATGCCATCTTCTCGTTCGAGGCGCCGGGGAGAGGATACATTTCAAAAATGCGTTCGATCTTCCCCGCACGGTAGCCGGTCTCCTCGGCAAGTTCGCGGACCGCGGTCACCTCGAGCGATTCGCCTCGGTCGGCCGTCCCCGCGGGAAGCTCTAGAAAGACCTGTCGACATGGATGTCGGAACTGTCGGACCATCACGACGCGACCATCCGCCAAGCGCGGAATCAGGACCACCGATCCGGGGTGGTCGATAAATCCTCGTTCAATTGTTTCGCCTGTTCGCGTCTTCAATTGGTGAAGCGCGAAATCAAACTTCTTGCTGGTGTGAACGATACTCTTGTCAAGCACTTCCATCACGAAGAGACTCGCCTTCCATCAACGTTGAACGCCCCTAGACAACGCAGAGTCTAGGCAGCAGGCCCACCGTTAGGCTATGGCTCTGGACGACTCTCGCCCAACCGGGGCGGGCCGGCCGAGGCGTTCGATAGGATGCTCGATGCGGTCGGGGTTGGCGTTCTATCGACAGCGGCAGTGGTCTCGACGTCGTTTCGCGCCGACAGCAGAAACGCCATATCGGCGAGGCGACCGGACTCGGCATCTTGCAACATTCGGGTGACAATGCCGATCTCTTGATCGAGAAAAGTTTTCTGCTCTTGGCTGCTTCCGTGGTCGCGAGCCTTCTGTAATTCTTCCAGCGACGAAGCCAGACTCGCGAGAATCTCTCGGCGAGGATCCTCGGTTGTTCGCGATGAATTGTCTTTTGTCGTCGACGGGGTGGTCTGCAGCGCCAGCCACCATGCCTTCGTTGCTTCGACGCGAGCTAGAAAAAGATGGCGGTTGGATTCATCCTGACGATGGTCGGCAATCTCGGCTCGACGACCGAGCGCATGGATTCGGCGGGCGAGAGTCTTTGCGTCGAAGTGGTTGGCTGTGACGCGGAGAAACTCCTCTAAGAGGATGTCCGCTTGATCCCAATGTCCCTCTTTGAAGTCTGCCTCGGCCAAATAAAGGTCGGCAACATCATGGGTCGGATTGAGTTGTCGATAGATGGCGATGTTCTCGCGGAAACGATCGCGATCACCTCGCTGGGCCCAGGCGGCCGCCAGCGAAAGATAGGTGGGAGCGTAGTCGGGACGATCCTTCTTGCAACGATCGAGCAGTTCAATGGCTCGGCCCGCGTTTCCCTCTTCGAGCTCGCGATGGGCAAGCGCTTGGTCAAGCCAAACCCGATCGTCGGTCGATCGGCAAGCCGACAGTACCAGGCATAGAATTAACGCCCCGGTCCACTTCACGCGACCCGTCCCTTTGGGCAAAAATGGACCCTCCCACGTCGCAGGCAAGTCATCCTTCGCCCATCGCCTGCCCCGCCCCATGGGGCCCATCACAGCCCCTGGTGGGTGGATCCTCGAAAAGCGAAATCATGCTTGAAGCCCCTTAGCTCCGTTTTTCGGGTTTTTGTCAAGAGATGAATCGCCTCTTCCCGGTTCGAAGTATTCACTCGGGGAGTTCGCGATGTTTCCGCCCAAAAGGTTGCTGGCCGTTCCCCTCACGCGGCCGATTCGCCGGCGAATCCTTGCCCATGGTGTCGGCGACGAACGGCATTTGTTCTCGGATCGTCCGTCGTCGATTCCCCCGTTGGCAGCGATCGGCATAGATTAAAGAATGCGTGTCGGTGTTATCAGACTGGCGGCCGGCGCTCGTTCACTTTCGGGCCCCGGGCACGGGGTACAGGAATAGTTCGTTGGAGTGACATCATGATGACAGTTGTCGCGTGTTGGCTCGGTGCTCTCGGCATGGTGAGCGGCGAAGAGATCAACGGGCATCTCTATCCTTCGAAAACCAACTCCATTGTGGTGATTGATTTCGACGCGATTCGCGCTTCGGGGCTCTTTGCCGAGCAGATGGCCGAGGACTTCGAGTCATTCCTGCAAGACAACGAACACTTTCGCAAGTTGAACGAAATGCTTGGCGTCAATCTCGCGGACGAAACCACACGGATCACGATCTGCGGGCAATCGATCGGCCCCCCTGGTCCTCCTGGAACTGGCGGGCCAGAAGGCGGACGAGGCGGCGGGGATGTTCTCTCGATCTCCAACGGCAGTTTCTCTTACGAGAAGATTTCAAAGGTCCTCGAAGAGATGGCCGAGCGAGGTGAGCTCACCAAGTTCACCGTCAATGACTTGCCGATCTATTTCAATCACCGAAGTCGCGAGGCGATCTATTTCGGCATCGTTGATGATGGAGTAATGATTTCGAGTAGCCGAAAGGGGATCATCGAGGACGCCATTCAAGGTTTGACGGACCTGCGGGAGCCGGACAAGGTTCTTATGGATCGGCTCCAATGGTCCAGCGAGGACACGAAGGAAGAGAAGATCAAGCCCGCCGTTTATCTGGCCGGCGTCTTCCCGGAGCAGGCCCGGGCTGCCCTCGAGCGAAGCCCCCTCAAAGAGATTGCCAAAGACATGGTCGGTTACAACTTGACCATACATCTGGGCGAGAAAGCATTCTTTCGAGGACGACTGGAGTTAGCCAGTGATGAATCCGCCACCCGGGCCGAGAAAATGTTCAACCTCTTTACCGGTCTGATGAAGACATCGATTAAGAACCAGGGGAGCCGGCCCGACATGCTCGAACTTTTCGGCAACATGGAGATTAAAGCAGACAAGAAAGACCTGAAATTCAACATGACCGCGCCGCGCACGTTGCTGGCACAGGTCAGCGAGAATGATCGGAAGGATCCTAACAGCCCCCGCAACCGCATGAAGAAGATGCGCGAAGAACGACGAAAGAAAGAGGCCGCCGGCGAGAATGTCTCCGAGACAAAAGAGGATGATGAGGAGAAAGAGAACGCTCAGGAGAAAGAGAAAGCCGATCCTGACAGCGGCAAGGAACAGGCTGCTTCCGAGGAGAAATCCGAGGGATAGCAGGGGGGGGGCGTTTGGTCGCGATGATAAAAGGATCGTCGCTTTAATCGTCGGCCAAAAGAGCGACGTGATCTTCCACGCAATCGGCAAGGACCTCGGTGTTGTAGCCCCCTTCCAGCAGGCTCACCAATTTCCCCCCGGCGTACGTCCGGGCGATATCGAGAACCATCTCGCCCATCTGACGGAAGTCTTCTTTTTCGAGGGAAAGCCCTCCAATTGGGTCGAGCCGATGGGCATCGAAGCCGGCACTGAGCAAAACCAATTCGGGTCGAATTGTTCGAGCGGATTCTTCGAGCGCGGAACGGAAGCGATCGAGGATCTCCTGCGAACTGACATAGGCAGCCACCGGCACATTCCGCGTTGTTCCTAGACCCGATCCAGTACCAGTTTCGCCGAGCCCCCCAGTCCCGGGATAGAACGGGTAGCGATGCATACTCAGAAAGAATACGGCCGGATCGTCGTAAAAGATATCCTGCGTACCGTTGCCGTGATGAACGTCCCAGTCGATGACGAGAATGCGTTGGAGTTGATGGTGGGTCAGCGCGTGTTTTGCTGCGACCGCAATGTTGTTGAAGAGGCAAAAGCCCATGCTGCTGGACCGAGTGGCGTGATGCCCTGGTGGACGCATCAAACAGAAAGCCTTTGCTGGCCCGTTGAGCATAACGTCGTCGACGGCAGCGATCGCGGTCCCGGCCGCGCGAAGCGCAACATCAAATGACTTTCGGCAAACGGGTGTGTCCGCATCGAGATAGCCGCCGATAAGGCTGACGGCGTGGGCCCGTTCGACGACGCTCTTTTCATGAACGGCGAGAACGGGATCGATCTTTCCCAGGGCCGCGGGGCGAATGTCGACGCGTGAGAAAATGGGGGAGCTAGACAGTCGATTCCAACATGCACGAAGTCGTTCGGGATTCTCGGGATGGTGCCCCGGATCATGGTCAAGAAACAGAGTGTCGTGGTAGAGGATCATGGTCATGAGGCGTTGATGGTAGGCGGTGGCAATTCAGGAGAGTCCGCCTCGCTCGAACTTTGTTGAGCTTGCACTTCGCCCCGATGGACCGACATCCAAGTCGGCGCCACGACGCCGAGCTTCACTCGTCCAGGTCGCACATCGACCACTTGGACACGGATCTCGTCGTTGATGATGACCTCTTCGCCCAGTTTGCGTGTTACAACAAGCATGATGTCTCCAGCCCAGCATGGTTCTCTGGCGCGATGGTTGACCGCAATCGAATATCGTGTACTGGTCGGCACATTCTTATGAAGGCCGGTGAGCGAAACGTTCCGTTTCCATCACGCTTTGCTCTGCCATCCCTTCCCCTCGGCCACTCTTTTTTTATTCGCCTTATTTCGCAGCACCGAGGAGTCTCAAGAGAAAGTGATGGTCAAATCACATGCCGACCGATGGAAACGACGCGATCCTAAGGGAGTGGCGAAAACAGGTCAATTGCTGGACAGAGAAAGATTAGGCAAGACCGACGAACCGACAGAAAGCAAAAACTAGCGACGAGAGTGAAGACGAAACAATTGAGATGCGAATTGGCGAGAAAAAAATCGCCGGGAGCGACGCGCCCGCTGTTGTAGCCTGAAGTCAGCTCGACCACAAACCGTCGCTCCCGACATTTGAGCTGACTGACACTTTATACTTCGAAGAGAGTCCGATTGTCACGGGGTCTTTCTCAAATATTTCTCAGAAAACGTCGGATTGAAGAAAAGCGACGGCTCATTGGGAGAGTGGGAATCCATCGATGGCGAGCAAGACAGTTGGCTTGCTGAGAGTTGTCTAGAACCGCCGGGGTTGCCGCTGGTAGCAAGGGTATGGACTGTCGCGGGCGGCCCATTTTGCCTGACCGGTGCCGCAACTCCTTGTTGGAATAAGGTTTCGTGAATTACTACCCAATCTTCGTGAAACCACCCTCAAGAGTCGAGTAGATTAAAGGGGGCGGTGTGGCGATCAAGCCGTCGGCCTTCCCGGTTCGCTGGGGGCCGGGTTCGGCGGGCGATCCACCGACAAGCCTTTCGGGCGGGTCGGCGGAGAAGTCCGGCATGATGATGTCGAAGGAGATCGGGTGGACGGATACGAACTGATCGTTTTCGATTTCGACGGGACGATCGCGGACTCTCTCCATCAGGGATTGGCCCATTACAATTCCCTGGCGAGTCAGTACGGCTTTCTTCCGGTGACGGATATCACCGCTGCTCGGGCGATGAAAACCAAAGCATTCTTCCGTGCCCATAAAATTCCGCTGCGTCGCCTTCCTCGACTTTACAAAGAGTTCACGCGTCTTCAGCAAGACCACATGCCCAGCGTTCGCCTTTACGAGGGAATGTCCGAAGCCATCGCTTTGTTGAAGCAGCGATATCGGGTGGGGATACTTTCCTCGAACAGCGAAGAGAACATTCGCCGATGCCTGCGGGCCAACGGCGTGGAACATCACTTTTCGTTCGTGCTCAGTCACTCAAGCGTTTTCGGCAAGCACAAATCGATGCGGAAAGTTCTCAAGGTCGAGAAACTTTCGAAAGAGAAAGTGGTCTATGTCGGCGACGAACTTCGGGACATGAAGGCTGCCGCCAAGATCAAGATCGATGCATGTGCCGTCACCTGGGGCATTCATGCAGAGAACGTTCTGCTGCAAGAAGGCCCCCGATTCATCGCCAGGCAGCCTTCCGATTTGCTTCGCGTCTTTGGCATCGAAGCCTTCCGGCCGTCGAAGTCCCTCACGCCGACGCTGGTCTGAACGCGGTGCTCTCTTCACTCCCGACCGATCGACGAACTTTTTAATGGTTCATTTCGCATTTAAATCGCGAAGCATGCGAAGCCGATCGGTCGCGTACTGGATCACTTGGGAATTGACTTGAAACGCCTGTTGAAGCTGAATCATCGAGGTGAACTCGGTGACGGCATCCACGTTGGATGATTCAAGATACCCTTGACGGATCGCGCCGGCGGTAAGACCCGCTTGCCCGACAACCGCCGGACCCGATGCGCTCGTCGCGACATATCGGTTCTCGCCCGAAGCGGCCAATCCCTCGGGATTTGCAAAGTTCACGACGTTGATTGTTCCTATCTCTTGCCGATCGCCGACGGACTCTGCAAAGACTTTTCCCTCGGCCGAGATTTGGATCCTGCTCGTTCCATCGGGGATCTGAATCGGCGGATCAAGCCGAAGGCCCCCCGGCGTGGTCAATTCACCCTGAGCATTGAGCGTGAGATTCCCCGCTCGAGTGTAGAACGACTCACCGTTGGCATTGACGACCGATAAGAATCCAGGCCCATTGATCGCGAGATCGAGCTCGCGACCGGTCGAGGTTAACGGACCGACATCGAACTTTGAACTTGTCGTGGCCAACCCGGTTCCGGAACCGACGCTGCTGCCGGCCGAGTGTTGATAAACCAGATCTTGAAAGCTCGCTCGAGCTGCTTTGAAACCAGGTGTTTGGAGATTGGCGAGATTGTTCGCCACGACCTCCAACGCTTGAGCCGGCGATTGAATCCCAGTGGAACCGATGGTCAAAGCTCGCAGGCTCATGGGGCGTGGTCCATCAACGTCGGTGTGGCAGGTTTTCGGAAGGCCCTCCCGGGAGGCCCGTTATCCCGTTTTGAAAATCTAGCTCATGAACGAAGACCATGCCGGGGCCTATCATCCAGAAGAGGCAAAACGACGGCGGGCGAAAGGAACGGGGATGAACGGATCGGAAAAGGACCAACTGGATGACTACCGCTTCATGCACGGGCCAGCCGCGGGAAACCTTGCTTTTGTGCTCGATCGGCTCACGGATCTCGGGGCGATCATCGCTCAGCACAAGGTCTATTGCCGGGTCGAGAAAGGCCCCCGGGCCGGCGAGGGCTCGCTTGATGTCGAAGAGGCTCTTCAGCTTCTCGGGATGACGAAGTCTCTGGTCCAAAAGACGATGATGGAGCTCGACCCCCCTAGGACATCCCCCGCCGCATAGAACACTTTACATGCCGAGGTGTTTGAAGCGGGAGATCGACCATTGAACAACGCCGATGAGTTTCCTCGACTCCGCCTGGCTCGACAACAGGTCGATCGTCAACAGGAAATCCCCGTGGAGAGCGCCGTTGCTCGCGAGATCAACAAGCTCGGCCTGGCAAACATCATCAAGCCGGGCCAAACGGTCGCGCTCACGGCCGGGAGTCGCGGCATCGCGCAGATTGCGGAGATCCTGCGGGCGACTGTCCATTCGCTTCGGTCCTTGGGTGCCGATCCCTTTGTTGTTCCCGCGATGGGAAGTCACGGCGGCGGGACGGCCGATGGTCAAGTCAGCGTCCTGGCAGAGTACGGGATCACCGAGCAAGCGATTCAAGCCCCCATCCGGGCGTCGATGGACGTCGTCGAGATTGGTCGCCATTCATTGGGCGGGCCGATCTACATCGATCGCGTCGCCTCGCAGGCCGACCACATCGGTATTGTCGCTCGCATCAAACCTCACACCGGATTCAATGGCACGATCGAGAGTGGTCTGATCAAGATGATGATGATCGGTCTGGGCAAGCACGAGGGGGCGAAGGAGTATCACCGGATCCTTGTTCGCCATCCGTGGGAACCCTTCGCGCGAAGCGTCGCCTCCATGGTGCTCGACCGAGTGCCGATCCGGTTCGGCTTGGCGATTGTCGAAAATGCCCTTGATGAGACGGCCCAGATCGAGGGCGTTCGTGCAGACGAGTTTTTCAAACGAGAGCCCGTGCTCCTCGAACGGGCTCGGCATCATTTGCCCCGACTTCCGGTTGGGGAAGTTGACCTGCTGATCATCGACCAGATCGGCAAGGATATCAGCGGGTCGGGGGCCGACACGAACGTCATAGGACGCAAGCCGACGACCGATTGGAACGAGCGAGATCTCCGGAATAGTAGGCCGCTGGTCCATCGGATTTTCGTGCGGGGTCTGACGTCGGCATCGCATGGCAATGCGGCCGGGATCGGCTTGGCGGATTTCACCACCGATCGCGTCGTCGATCAGATCGATTATCGCGTCACGACGATCAACTGCTTGACGGCGAATCATCCACTGGCGGCGGCTATTCCGATTCATTTTCCGACAGATCGAGAGGTGGTTCGGGCGGCACTTAGGACCGTTGGGCTCGTGGAAAGCCGTGACGCGCGTGTCGTTTGGATCACCGATACACTTCGAACCGCTCAGCTTGCCCTGTCGGCTTGCTATGCCGGTGAAGCGACCGACCCGCCGGTGGTGTGGGGAGACGAGTTCGACTGGCCCTTCGACGACGCCGGCAACTTGCCCTTGCTGACAAGCCTTCGGCGCTGAACCATCTCCTTGGCAACACGTTCCCCTAGAGACATGTTGCCGATGGTGCTTTCGACCAAGAGGCATCGGTTAAAACGCCGGCGCGATGATCATTAGCCTTTCGCAAACTTGCGAAGGACGGTCTGCAAGATGCCGCCGTTCTTGTAGTAGTCGACCTCCACGGGCGTATCGATTCGGCAGCGGACATCGAAACTCTTGACCTGGCCATCCTCGCCGGTGGCAGTGACTTTGATCAGCTTGAGCGGCTTCAGGTCGCTTGCGATCCCGCCGATGTCGAAGGTCTCTCTCCCTGTCAGGCCAAGCGAATCATGCGTTTGTCCGGGCAGGAATTCCAGAGGCAAAACCCCCATGCCGACTAGATTCGAGCGATGAATTCGTTCGAAGCTGGCGGCGATCACGGCGCGGACCCCTAAGAGGACCGTTCCCTTTGCCGCCCAGTCGCGGGACGACCCACTGCCATACTCGGCCCCGGCCAGCACGATCAAAGGCGTGTGATCCTTCTTGTACTTCTCGGCCGCATCGAACACGGCCATCGTTTCTCCGGTGGGGAAGTAAACCGTCACCCCTCCTTCGGTTCCAGGGGCAACCTGATTCCGAATTCGAATGTTCGCGAAGGTTCCTCGCGTCATCACGCGGTCGTTTCCGCGACGAGCGCCGTAGCTATTGAAGTCTGACGCCTCGACGTTGTTCTCCATGAGAAAACGACCCGCGGGGCTATCCTTCTTAATCGAGCCGGCCGGCGAAATGTGGTCGGTCGTGATCGAATCGGCCAATTTCAAAAGGACGCGTGCTCCCTTGATGTCTCCGACCGGCGATGGCTCCGCGGGAAGCTTGACAAAGAACGGAGGCTCTTGGATGTACGTGCTCTTCGTGTTCCACTTGTAGAGCTGCCCCTCGCTGATGGCGATCTTGTTCCAATCGACGTTACTGTCGAATGCCTTGGCGTAGCGCTCGCGGTACATGTCCGGCCCGATGATGCTTGATTCGAGTTGCCTGACCTCTTGATTGGTGGGCCAGATATCCTTCAAGTAGACAGGCTTACCATCTTTCCCCTGTCCAAGCGGTTCGGTGGAGAGATCGATATCGACTCGGCCAACAAGGGCGTACGCCACGACCAAGGGAGGCGAGGCGAGATAGTTCGCCTTGACCGCGGGATGGACGCGACCCTCGAAGTTACGGTTGCCACTCAGGACGCTGGCCGCAACCAGGTCTCCATCGGCAATCGCCTTGCTGACGTCGTCGGGAAGCGGGCCCGAGTTGCCAATGCAAGTCGTGCAACCGTACCCCACCGTCTGGAAGCCGAGCAGATCGAGTGGCTTATCGAGCCCAGCCTTCTCCAGGTAGCTGGTGACCACACGCGATCCGGGAGCCAAGCTCGTCTTGACCCAGGGCTTGACGGAGAGTCCCTTCTCGACGGCCTTCTTCGCGACTAAGCCGGCCGCCAGCATGACCGATGGATTCGAAGTATTGGTGCAACTCGTGATTGCCGCGATCACCACGGCGCCGTGCCCGAGCTTTTCCTGATGTCCATTGACGGCCAGCGAGCCGGTGCGAGCCAGATCCTGATCCTTCAGACCAAAGCCACGCTTCTCGGTCGCTTCGACCAGCGAGGCGGCAAAGGTTTGCTTCATCCGGTCGAGCAGCACGCGGTCCTGGGGCCGTTTCGGGCCGGCCATGCTCGGGACGACCGTGGAAAGGTCGAGTTCCAGCTTATCCGTGAATTGAGGATCAGGCGTCGCGTCGGTGCGGAAGAGATGCTGCTCTTTGCAGTAGCTTTCGACCAACTCGCAGACGCTATCGGGCCGACCGGTCTGCTTCAAATATCGAATCGTCTCGGCATCGACGGGGAAGAAGCCCATCGTCGCGCCATACTCGGGGGCCATGTTGCTGATCGTCGCCCGGTCGGGGAGCGTTAATTGAGACAGCCCCGCACCATAGAACTCGACGAACTTGCCGACGACTCCCTTCTTTCGGAGTATTTCCGTCACCGTCAGAACCAGATCGGTGGCGGTTGCCCCCTCGCGAAGTGAACCGGTCAGCTTGAAGCCGATCACTTCGGGGATCAACATGTAGATTGGTTGGCTCAGCATCACTGCTTCCGCTTCGATTCCGCCGACGCCCCAACCGACGACGCCCAGACCATTGATCATGGTGGTATGACTGTCGGTACCGACGAGCGTATCGGGATAAGCCGTTGCTTGTCCCTCTTCGTCGCCGATCCAGACCCCCTTTGCGAGGTATTCCAGATTCACCTGATGCACGATGCCGGTCGATGGGGGAACGATTTGGAAATTCTTGAACGCTTTCTGGCCCCAGCGAAGAAACTCGTAGCGTTCCTTGTTGCGGTAGAACTCGAGCTGGTTGTTCAGGTCGAGGGAATCCCCGGTGCCGAAATGATCGACTTGCACCGAGTGATCGATCACCAGATCCACCGGAACGGTGGGATTGATCTTGGCCGCATCGCCCCCTAAAGCCGCCATCGCCGATCGCATCGCCGCCAGATCGACTACGGCAGGAACGCCGGTGAAATCCTGCAAGATCACGCGGGCTGGTTTGAAAGGGATCTCGGTTGGCTCGGCCAACTTCGGCGACCATCCCGCGAGGCTCTTTACGTCCTTTTGTGTCACTGAGTAATCATCGCAATTGCGGAGCAGGTTCTCGAGCAGCACGCGAATAGAGAACGGAAGGGTCGCAAGCTTGCACAGGCCGGCCGACTCCAATTTGTCCAGGCGATAAATGCGGTAGCTGCCACTTTTCGTCTGAAGATTCGCCCGGGCTCCGAAGAAGTCTGCCGAAGTTGCCATCACCGATGCTCCATCGTTCCAAAGATGAGGAGAACCAAGTTCGATCCTCCAAGTATGGGACCGGCGACCGAATATCGATCGCCATTCTTTTCCATGCCCCCTTGCTCCTGCCGAGCCTGGGGGTCTCCGCTAAGTGCATTATGGAAGGAGGCAGGTCGACATCAAAAACCAGTTTTCGCGAGGCGTTTTTTCCTGTTGCCGAACGGATCGACGGAATCCCAGAGAATGATCAAGGCCGGCCGGGGGGCTGGCTGGTCAATTGAACCAGCGATTCTCGCACACGAACGATCTGATCGGGACTCACCGTCAGGTATCGGTGCTTCCCCCCGGACAAGTACCGGAACTGCGTGATGTCGGCATCGTCGACAGAGATTTCTCCGGGGTCGGAGAGCCCAAAATATCCCTGGTCTGGCCGAACGGCCGCCAGCACGCTGGTCAGGTCCCACGTCTCTCGGTCGTAGGGCATTTTGTCGTACAGGCGATACGCCTCTGCCACGGGGTGATGAGGGATATAAGAGAAGTCATGTTCAATGCTGGACGCGGGGTACTTGATCACTCGACCAATCTCGAAGCCGCTGGCTAGGATGGAAGTAGGCCAGTGGGCAAACAGCTTTCGAGCCGCGGGGGCATCGATGAAAACGTTGTACTCCTTGGTTCGTTCCGTGGCGGCAAAGTTCCCCGCCATCACGGAAAGAAGCCTTACCTTCTTGGCGACCAAATCTTTCCCCGGGAGGTTGCTCAGGTGGTCGGCGGGTGAGTCGAGAAGAGCGATGAGATTCGTCGAGAATCCGACCTGAATGATGACGACGGCCCCATCGGCTTGCTCGGCGAGGCTTTTTCGCAGCGTCGTCACGGCCGAGGGAATAGCGTCGCTTGATTTCAAGCGAGTGGGATAAAGGGGTTGGCCATGAACGTCCTTCGCGTCAACGATGCCCCGGAGGTAGTTGCTCGGTTCGGGGGTCTTGCCTCTTTGAACCATCCCCAGTGGAACATCTCCTCTGCCATAGAAGTTGTTGATGGCCGCTATGAACCGGGTCGCATCGGGATGATCCTTCGTGATCGTCACCGCAAGCAGGCGACATTCGCCGCGCGACTCGAGCGCATGGATCACCGCCAGCGCTAATGCGTCGTCAATGTCGTTCCCCATATCGGTATCGAAGATGACCGGGATCGGCGGAGCCGACAGACCCGCCGTGGTTAAGATCAGCGTCACGAAAAAAGTTCCGACGCAGGTTCTCATAAGAGTTCCTCGACTTGGCAAAGGAAGAGGTTTAGGGGGAATCTGCGGGCCATTATACAAGGCAACGGAGGGGGGCTTAAAGCCTTGCTCAGAGGATAAGAGTGGCGAGGGTCGTTGGAAAAGGGCTGGTGGAAAATAAAAACGCCTGTCCCCGCGTTTAAGCGTGGAGACAGGCGTTTTTCCTCGTTGTTGCTTATGACCCGTGAGGACCCGACAGAAGAGCCATAGGCTCCGCTATTCGGAAAGTCCTTACTTCTTCTTCTTCGCGGCCTTCTTGGTGGCCTTCTTGACGGCCTTCTTCGCGGCCTTCTTCTTGGCTGCCATTGGTGGCACCCTCCTACCTTTGTTCCCGACCAACTCAACACCGGGATGGTCGATTCAACGACCTGGCTAGTCTCTTGGGAACGGTTCCTTGGTTTCGACCCGACCTGATGACATTCCGGTAAGCCGAGGCCGACCGCTACATCACCCTGTTCGGATCATCTTTCTGCGGACACCTTGTCCGCTGCCTCCGCATCAGATCCGCTTGCTTGCCACCTTCGTTGTGACATAGCTATGTCACCGAAGGCTTGTGCTCGCTTCAAGTAGCGAAGACGACGCAGATCCTAACCACTACCCAGTTTTTGACAACAGCAATTTTCCACCATGGTCGATTCTTCGATGGCGGGGCGACAAGCACGCCTCTGACAACGAGCGACGTTGCCGATCGAGTTAAAGAATCGTCGGAATTTTCCGTTCATTGATGCAATCACGATGCTTGGCTCTCATCGTCATGCGATGAACGGACTTGGAAAAAGAGTTATGATGGATCAGAAAAGATTTCCACAATCTTCGCCAATTTTGGCCGATGCGAATGACGCCATCGAGATGTGGATGAGAGCCGAGGGGTTAGCGACATCGATGCAAACTAGACCGAACCGATCGCCTTGCTGGCAATGTCACGTCGGTACTGCGCGCCATCGAACTGAATCATTTGCACGGCTTCATACGCTCGCGCTTGAGCGCTCGCCAGATCATTGCCCAAGGCGGTGACCCCGAGAACGCGACCACCACTGGTGACGATGCGGTCGCCTTCAACCTTGGTCCCTGCATGAAATACTTTTACGTCAGGCATCGCCGCGACCTCTTCGAGCCCGCGAATCGGTACACCCTTTTTGTAACTTCCGGGGTAACCTCCCGAAGCCATCACAACACAGACCGCTGGCCGAGGATCCCATTCGAGTTCGATCTCGGCCAGCTTCCCCATCGCCGTCGCCATCAAAACATCGACCAGATCACTCTTGAGCCTCATCAACAAGGGCTGGCATTCGGGATCGCCGAAGCGGACATTGAACTCGAGCACCTTTGGGCCGCCCGGCGTCAGCATCAATCCTGCGTAAAGCACGCCCTGAAAACGCCTTTTGGCTTGTCGCATGGCGTGGGCGACCGGCACGAGAATATCGCTTTCCACCATCTGAGCCTGTTGTTCCTGCAGAACGGGGGCGGGACAATACGCCCCCATGCCGCCGGTGTTAGGGCCTTCGTCGTTGTCGAAGATCGCCTTGTGATCCTGGCAGGCGGGTAGCGGAACGATCGTGGTTCCATCGGTCAGCGCCAACACGCTGACTTCGGGTCCGGCCAAGCGTTCTTCGATAATGATGCGATCGCCGGCCCGGCCGAACTCTTGATCGATGAGGATTCGGGTGGCTGCGGCCATCGCCTCTTGTTCATTCTTGCAGACGATCGCCCCTTTGCCCGCCGCCAAACCGTCGGCTTTGACGACGCATGGTCCCTGATTGGCCAGGATGTGGGAGATCGCTTGATCATAGTCTTCAAAGACATGGAACGATGCGGTCGGCACTTTTGCTTTCTGCAGAAGTTGCTTGCAGAAGACCTTGCTCCCCTCGAGTTCGGCCGCTTCCTTGGTGGGGCCGAACACCGCGACGTCGGCTGCTCGCAGCGCGTCGGCGACTCCTTCGCAAAGAGGGACTTCGGGACCCACGATCGCGAGCTCGATCCGATTCTTCCGAGCCAACCGGACCAGCTCGGCCGAGTCGGTCTCGGCAATGTTCACATTGCGAGCTTCCAGCCCCGTCCCCGCGTTCCCGGGAGCACAAAAGATATCGTTGGTACGAGGGGACTGCCGAAGCTTCCAGACAAGGGCATGCTCACGCCCACCCTGACCGATCACCAAAATATTCACGCCGCCACCCTCCGAAGACATTGGTTCTTTGCCGAACCAATGCATCTTCGATGGTATACGCATGCCGATCGTTGGATGAAGGGGAAGGTCCTGACCCCGACGCTGGTTTGAAGATTACTTGCTTGCTGCCGGCGCCAATGTTGGAGCCGTCGGCGTGGTCGGTTGGATCGAGATTGTCGGCAACTCGAGCGGAACAAGATCCGCGGAGCTGTCATCCTTTTGGGTCTCTCTTGAAACGGAGGGGATCGGCACATCCTGGCTGCTGGCCGGGATCAAAACCTCCGCGTCGGGCTTAGGCATCAAGATTGCTCCGTCGCTGGCGCCGGTGTTGGGATCGAAGCATTGCGTGCTTTCTTGATCGACGACGGGGGTCTTGATCTGGTCAGCGATGACGTTCAGTTCGAATCGCGCGTCTCCCTTGCGGACGGCTTTGACTTGCACCTGAAAGACCAACCAGCCGCCACTGGGGGCCATGCCGGTCTTCCCGTCTTCACCATTAAAAGGTTTGAATCGGAGGACTCGGCTTCGCGGATCGTACTGGGCCGGGACGGTGGCCGGGTGCCCTTCCGAATCGACATACTCCATTTCGGGCGGAATGACGCAGCCGACCGTCACGTTGTTGAGGGGCGTCGATCCTTGGTTCGTGACGCGGATGGTGTAGGTTGTCTCGCCTCCAATGGGCACAGGGTCGGCCCGGTCGATCAACTCCGTCAGCATGCCGGCCACACCCCGAATGTTTAAGCAGACCGGGTCCGAAGCAAGATTCCCGACGCCGGTGGCTGATAGCTCGGCGGTGTTGCAGATATTGTCTCCTGCCGCGATCGCGCGGGCAATCAGACCAAGCTTTCGCTCTTCACCTGGCCCCAAGATACCGAGATTCCAGAGAGCACTTTGCCCTTGCACGGCACCCTGGCCGGCGACCGAGAGTGGCTGAAGATTGACGGGCAACTGATCGCGAACCAGGACGTTCTGCGCGGGGGCGTTGCCGGTATTGCGAACAGTGATCTCGAAGGGGACTTCCTTCCCGATGAGCGCGCCGCGGGGCCCCGTCTTGCGGATCGAAAGCTGTGGCTGGCTGACTTCGATGCAATGTTCGTCCTGTGCGACGATTCCTCCTTCGCCCTCGGCTCGGACGCGATTGCAGAGTCGGCCGGCGACGGTCGCGGTCAATGTCAGAGGGACGATTTTCGTCTCGCCGGGGCCGACATTGCCGACCGGCAATTGAAGCGCGTTTTGCCCGCTGGTATGCGACAAGCCAGGATCGAATTCGTCGATGAGTCGAACATTGAGAACCGGTGCCGTCCCCGGATTAGAGACAGCGATCTCAAAGTTCACAGGCGCGCCGACAATGCTGACCTCGGGCCCTCGTTTATCGACGACCAAAGAGCCGGCAATGACCTGGGTGGAAGCGCACGCCTCGGCGCGCAGACCGTCGGGCGTTCCCGCCTCGGCACAGTTGTTGGCCACGACGCCCCCTTGCGTCGCTTGGCACGCGAACTCGACCGCGACCGCTTGGGCCGGGGGAAGCGGGCCAAAGGTCCAGATCAATGTGTTCCCCTGCAAGCTAGCGGGGGGATTGCTGCCAATCAGATTGAGGGAAGGGGGGATCGTATCGCGAATCGTCAATCCGCTGGTCGCGACCGATCCGGTATTGGTGACAATGATTCGATACGGAATTTGGCTCCCCAGCGCGACCGCGGGCGGCGCGATCTTCTGAATGGAGATCTGCGGCGCGACCCAGGTCTTGGTGGTGATGTGGCTGGAGAGAAGGATCTCTCGCCCCGTCGGTGAATCAGCAGGGCGAACCACGTCGATCTGGATTCGGTTGACCCCCGGGGTTGGCTGAAGTTGTTGCAGGACGGCCCCGCCGTTACCGACGCTATCGGTGATGACTTCCACCGCGGGCGAGTTGCCCCCGGCAAAGACGGCCGGGGGACCATCGAGCACACGATAGCGAACGCGATAGCCACTGGCGCCGGTTTGATCAGAACTCCGGACGACTCGGGTGCCAAAAGTATGAGGCTCGCCGGCCCGATTGATTGCCGGCGGAGGGAAGATCGGCTGCGCGTCGACCCAGTATTTCGTCACGGTGACTTTGTGCTTCTGCCAATCGTGGATACCCGGCGCGTAGCAAGTGACATGAGTCTCCCCTTCCACGGGGGAGAAGATCACGCAGTAGGTTTGCCCAGGGCGCAGTTCGATATCGTCGCGCTTGTCCTTGTTCCCGCGCGTGATGGTCTGCTTCTGGTAGTTCGTGTAGCTAACGGCGTATTTGTCGTCGACGAGATAACCTCGACCGGGAAAGAGACCGCTTTCGTCGACTTCGACGATGTAGCCTGCCCCTTCGACATGCCATTCAACGCGTCTGCTTCGTCGGCCGTTCCCGTCCGCATCACAAACGCTCGCGACGATGACGTGTTGTGTGCCAACTTGGTTGATGGCGGTTTTAGGAGTGACGGTGAGGGACTTCGCGTTCGGGTCGAAGTCTCGCCAATAACCCCACAGCGGAGGCTTGCCGTGCGTCCGGATGATGTTGCCGTTGGGCAAGTTGCCGACCCGCGACGGATTTTGGCTGACGCCGCAACCCACCATCGCCAATAGCAGGAAAATCACGCCTGCCCACCAAGGATGCCGACGCGGATGAACCGGGTCTTGGCGCACCGACAAAGCGGGCGCGGTAGAGACGCGCATCATGTAAGCTCGCTCCCGAGCGTGCCAAGCCAATCATCCGTGGGGGAGATGGCCGGCGCGAATCGATCTGGAGACCAAAACGTTCCACAAAGAGAGAAAACGTTCTCACTTTGGAACGTGCTAGGTGGACCCTAGCATGAGAATCGGGAGCAAGCGTTTTTCTTACGTGGCTTACCTCTCTTTCGTAATGCGAAGAGCCGGCAGGATCGTTCCAGGCTGTCCTTGGAGCTTTACCAGTACAGAAATCTCTCTCGGTTTGATTCGAATCTCGTCAATTTGTCAGATCGGCTGACACTACGGATGGGGTGAGATCGTGACATGTTGCTTATTCAGGTGAAACATAAACTCATCAATCGCCGATGCACGAGGAGAGGGTTTCTTCAGCAGAGACTCGAGCGGGGAAAGTGCATATGCCTCGGCAAGTTTTGATGATAATGCCGATTTTATGGGGGGCGCTCGCCGGCGGTTGCGCTTGGATCAACCCCCGTTCGGATTTCGAACGAGACCCGTTCGTGATGAGCCATCTTTCCCGCAGCCGAGATTTGTCCTTCGATGATCGCCTTGGGGCAGGCGCGATTCCCGGTTCATCGGCGGTCAATTCTCCGAGGGGAGGATCCCCTCGTCCTGAACTGGCCACGCATGCCGATGATTTCTCTTGGGTGATGGGGCGGGTCGCGCCAAGTGCTCGGAGCGAGGATCGGCTTGCGGTTCTCTTCGAGGCTGCCGATGGTCAAAAACGGGAGATTCCTCTCGAACGTCACCCTGCACTCCGGATGATTCGGCCAGGCGATAAGGTGATGGTCGAAGGAGATCTCGTTCAAGAGAGCGACACAGGCCGATCAATGCGTGTTCGCAAGGTTGCCCTCATTCCTTAAAGGACGAAGTCAAGATCCTCGGTAACGAGACGCTGTTCCATCACTCCAGAGAGATCGCTCTGCTTCGAATCGGTGCATTGTCGGGGCCGATCCCCGCCTGCCATGGATGAATCTTTCCCTTACGCAAGCGTCTTTATGACAAACCATTGCGGCCGAGAGACATCGGACAAGGTCGGCTTCTTTGTGAGTCCTGGCACAGAGGATGCTCCTCTGCAAGAGAAGAAATCGGCTTGTTCGATCTGTACCGAAGGCGCCGCGGATAGGGATATCCGCATGGGCGATTCAGCGGGGATGATGTCTATGTCCTCTCGGCGCGGGCCGATGAAAAGGGAACCCGGCGGCATTCCATCGCGTGGCCGAACCCGGGTACCTTCTTCCATCTTGCGGGAACGACAGTTGTGATTATGAAAAAGAGCACCTCGTCGGCCGCCTCATTGACCGACTTGGACCCTGGACCGATCCCCATCGGTTGCCAAGGAGCCAGGGTCTTGTCGGAAGGAACGCAGTTCGTTCTTTTCAGTCGACATGCCTCGGCCGTGACGGTGCTTCTCTACGATGATCCCAGGCGCGAACCCTCGCGAGAGATTCATCTCGATCCCGAGAAGCATCGGCGAGGAGATCTCTGGAGCGTTCTGGTGCCGACCATCGGAGCGGGGCAAATTTACGCCTATCGCGTCGATGGTCCTACCGAGCATGGTCATCGTTTCGACAAATCCGTGATCTTGCTCGATCCCTGGGCAAAAGCAACAACCACCAATCGACCGACAACAAGAAAATCGAAGAGCCCCTTCCACTCTCATTCGGCAGACCGACCGAAGTCGGTGGTCGTCGATGACAACTTTGATTGGCAGGGAGACCAGCCTCTTCGAATTCCCTTGGCTGATGCCATCGTCTACGAAGCCCATGTTCGTGGCTTGACCATGCACGCCAGTTCAGGATCGCGGTATCCTGGTAGCTATCGCGGGCTGATCGACAAGATCCCCTACATGAAGGATCTCGGCATCACCACGGTCGAGTTGCTTCCTGTTCATGAGTTCGACCATTTGGAGTTTCCTCGCCGGAGCCCCGTCGATGGGCGTCCCCTGGTCAATTATTGGGGGTACAGCTCGCTGGGGTTCTTCGCTCCTAACGGGCGTTACGCTTCCAGCACGCAGCCCGGCGGAGCGGTCGCCGAGTTCAAGACGATGGTGCGCGAAATGCACCGCGCCGGGATCGAGGTCGTTCTTGACGTCGTCTACAACCATACAGGCGAAGGGAACCACGAAGGGCCCACGATTAGCTTCCGCGGGATCGACAACCTCATCTACTACCACATCACGGACGATGGTCGATACTACAAGGACTATTCGGGGTGCGGCAACTCGCTGAACTGCAATCATCCCGTGGTCAGAGACTTCATCCTGGCAAGCCTGCGCTATTGGGTTGTCGAAATGCACGTGGATGGATTCCGCTTCGACTTGGCGAGTGTTTTGGCCCGCGACACCGACGGCCATCTCCAACCACGAGCAGCATTGATCGAAAGCATTGCCGAAGATCCCGTGCTGCGAGATTCGAAAATCATTGCCGAGCCATGGGACGCCGCCGGCGCGTATCAAGTCGGACACTTTCCTGGCCGTTGGGCCGAGTGGAACGGCAAGTTTCGCGACGACGTTCGACAATTCTGGCGCGGCGACCCCGGAAGAACGGGGCTGCTGGCGACACGATTGACCGGGTCCAGCGATCTCTATCAGCGGAGTGGTCGTCGACCTTATCACAGCGTCAACTTCGTCACGTGCCACGACGGTTTTACACTGGCGGATCTGGTCTCTTACGACCACAAACACAACACCGCCAACGGCGAAGATAACCGCGACGGCGAGAACAACAACAATAGCTACAACTATGGATGGGAGGGCCCGACAGAGATTCCCGAGATCGAGCGGGTCCGCATGCGGCAAATGAAAAACATGCTGACGACGCTGCTCCTGTCACAAGGGGTGCCGATGATCCTGGCCGGCGACGAGTTCCGCCGGTCGCAGCTAGGCAACAACAACGCCTACTGCCAAGACAATGAAGCGAGTTGGATCGATTGGAGTTTGATCGAGCAGAACTACGAACTCTTCCGCTTTGCGCGGAGTGTCATCTGGTTTCGTCGGGAGCATCCCATCTTTCGCCGAACCGAATTCTTTGCCGGTCGACCCAACGAACAGGGGCGACTCGATGTGGCCTGGTTTACCTCTAATGCCGACACGAAGGATTGGGCCCACGATGACCAAACGCTCGCCTGTGTCCTTGACGGCGACGCTCACCGCGCGCTGACAGGTGCCCCCGACGACGACATGTTGCTCTTGTTCAACGCCAGGCCGCACGGGGCCGACGTTCACTTTCGGCTTCCTGGGCAACAGGGGGTCGATCGACCTTGGCAGCTTTTCTTAGACACCAGTTTCCGGTCGCCGATGGATGTTTTCCCTCGAGGCAATGGCCCCAAAGTCCGTGGCGGCGAGACCTACCCCCTTGTTTCCCGATCGATGGCGGTGTTTCATCGGCCGCACACGAAGTAAAGGGACTTCTCAGGCAATCGGTATCCTGCGTACGGACCCGGCTTGCTCGAAAATCGGCCCCAGATTACAACTTCCCTCCAGCGGCGATGATGCTGCGCGCGGAGGAAGGGTCTCTTGGGACGGATCTCAGGCAAGCGAATCGTCATTTCGCCCCCTCGGCGTGTCACGATCGACATGCTCGCGCTGACTCGCGATATTCCAACGATCCCGGTTCAGCGGATGATGAACCTTGGCCCCGTGGTGGCCGCCCGAAAATCTCTCGTCCAGCGTCCAAGCTGGGCAAGTATCTTCATTCGTGCGTTCGCGCTCACATCGATCAGACATCCGGAACTTCGCCGAGTCTATGTTCCAGGCCGATCGCCTCACCTTTGGCAAAGCGACGCAAGTGTCGCGATGATCGCCATCGAACGACTCTATCGCGATGAGCCGGTCGTTTTCATTGCGCGGATCAAGTCTCCCGAGACTCAATCGCTCATTAAGATCGATGGCGAGATCGCGCACTTCAAAAATGACCCACTGCACAAGATCGGCCCATTCGATCGAACGATCAAGCTGGGTTGTTTGCCGGGCTTTCTTCGGCGATTCATTCTTCGTCGTCGCCTGAATTGTACGGGGCCGTTGCGGGTGGAACGCTCTGGGACGTTCGGCGTGAGTGTTTACTCGGCACTGGGATCAGAGTCGCTGCATCCCCTGGCGCCGGTGACGACGTTGATCAATTACGGCGTGATTGCACAGGATGGTTCGGTGGCGGTGAGGTTCACCTATGATCATCGCGTGACGGATGGATCGGTCATCGCCCGGGCTCAGAAGAGTCTTGAAGAGATTCTTCTCCACGAAATCGTGGACGAGCTTTCGTCCCTGCGCGGGGACAACACCCAACAGGCCGCATAACGCAAACAAGACCATGCTCGGCCCGAAGAGGGCGCCCTGAGTTCGGGGCTGATGTGAAGGAGTATTGATCGTGGAAGAGAATCATTGGTTGACCGAAGCGTGCGCGAAGGCCTTCTGGGATCAAAAGGAGGGTCGTCCCTACAAGCAGCTCGTCGACGAGACGATCGGCTGGGCCGATCCCGCGCCGGGCGAACGATGGCTTGACCTGGGTTGCGGTAGCGGTCAACTGGCCAGCGGACTTTGGCAACGGGGTGGCCCCTTACAGGAATTGGTCTGCCTTGACTGCGCTAGTGTCAATGCCGAGCCGATCGCTCGGCTGGATGATAAGCACCAATCCAACGGGGCGATCCGGTTCATGGAAGCAAATTTCTCCGACGGTCTGCGTACGTTTCCCGCGGGTTCTTTTGACGGTGTCGTGTCAGGTCTATCGATCTCTTATGCCGAGCATTTCGATCCGGCCACCGGCAAGTACACCGACCGCGCGTTTTGTCAGCTCCTGGCCGACGTGCGTCGATTGCTTCGGCCCGATGGGCGATTTGTCTTTTCGATCAACGTCCCCAATCCGCAGTTTTGGCGGGTTCTTTGGAAGTCGCTCGGCTCGGGGCTGCGAATTTCTCGGCCCGGTCGACAACTGGTGACGGCACTTCGCATGATGCGCTACGGGCATTGGCTCCGTCATGAAGCGAAGAGAGGCCGATTCCATTACTTGCCGATCGATCAGCTATCGGCCAAACTGCAGGCGGCTGGCTTTGGCTCGATCGATCATCGCGTCAGCTATGCCGACCAGGCATTTGTCGTCCGCGCGCGGCCCGCGGCGGTGCAGAAAATGTCTGCGTAAGCATCATCAGTGGCGAGAGTCGGGCGATGGTTTTTTGGTGGTTTCTACTGGCATTGCCATCCCTGGTCTTCCTCGTCATTTTCTCGATCGATGTCGTTCGCGAAGGCTATCTGATCTTCGGCAAGCTGGACCTGATCGTTCTTCTGCTGGCCATTCTTTACTTGGTCATGATGCCGACGTTTGTTCGGCATCGACGCACCGCGATGGGTTGGCTTGCCGTGATGCTGGTCACGCTGGCGTCTTTGGTGGTAGCTCAAGGAGTCGCGACCAGGGTCGTGGTTCGGCCCGCCGTCGACGCTTTTCCTTGGCCGCCGATGCGCCGAGTTCAAGAGATCTCACCCGCCCTGGTTGGGATCGAAGGGCCAAGCCTGTTCACCGTCAATCGCTTCGGGCTTCGTGGACGCGAGGTCGAATCGATTCATCGACCCGGCTCGATTCTTTGTGTTGGCGGCAGCACGACGGAGTCTCTTTACGTCACCGATGAAAAAAGTTGGCCCTGGCGGCTGGGTGAGCTTCTCTCGCAACGTGAAAAGAGATCCATCTTCGTCGGTAATGCCGGGCGGAGCGGGCATCTCGTCAAGCACCACACCTATCTCATCGAGCACTATTCTCTGATTGAGTCGTTCGAATGGATCATTGTCTTGGCTGGGGTGAATGATCTGGGCGCGCTGCTCCATCAAAATCGACCGCAGCGCGAGGCTCGTGTGGCAAGCGAAACACTCTTTCATCGCGATCGGCCGAACGAGGCCTCCTATCGAAGGCTCGCGCTTTGGCGATGGATGGAAATGGCGCTCGATGTCGGGACGCCGATCGCTGCCGGTCAGATCCTTCAAGATCCGCGAGGCAATTGGATCGTCGAGCGCCGAAAAGAACGAGCCCGAAAGTTACGTGAAAATCCCCGGCTCGAACCACCATTTGAATTGGAGGCGGATCTAGAACTCTATCGCCAAAGGCTTCATGAATTGATTCAGACGGCTCGTAGAAAGGGTTGCAAAATACTTCTCCTGACGCAGCCGACCCTTTGGAAGGAGGGGCTCGACCCGGCCCTAGAGGCCATGCTGATCGAGCAGACCGACGATGCTGCTTACTCGGCCGGCACCCTGGCGGCGATGATGGACCGATACAACCAAGTCCTGCGCGATACGGCAGAACAAAACCATTGTCCGATCGTCGACCTCGCTCGGCGAATGCCGACGGATCGCACGCTTTTTTACGACGATTGCCATTTTCACGACGCCGGGTCTGCCTGGGTGGCGGAGATACTCATCGATCGATTGGCGAGCGAATTTTCTAGCTCGGCCTCGGCCAAGCCAAACGTTGATGCTGAAAATTAGTGTTAACGTCCAAGCGAGCCGGTAAAATCAACAGCTCGTAGCGGCATCTGCGGTACCGCTTGCGAGATCATCATGTCGCCTGTTTCCGTCATCAGGTTTGATCGGCGGAGAGGATATATGGCTCGGCCATCGCGTTTGTGGGCAGGGGTTTGCCTTCGATGGTCCGCTTGCGACCGAAGGAATCCACGACAGGAGAATCAACTCATGTTCGCAACATTCTGCACAGCACTGATGACGCTGTGCCTGGCTCAACAAGCTCCCAGTGCGCCCCAGGAAAAGCCCGCCAAGGTGATGACCGACGCTGTCACGATCGAATCGGGTCAGGTTCGTGGCGAGGTGTTGGGATCGGCCCAAGACGTGCATGCCTTCAAGGGTATCCCCTTTGCAGCTCCGCCGATCGGCGAGCTTCGTTGGAAGGCGCCACAACCTGTCGGCAAATGGGAAGGAGTTCGCGATTGCGTCGCCTTCGGGAACGCTTGCCCACAGAGAACCCCCGCGTTGATGAAAGCGATCCCTCAAATGGCGATCAATGCTCCTTTGAGCGAAGACTGTTTGTATTTGAATGTCTGGACGCCAAAGGTCGCATCGAAGAAGCCGTTGCCTGTCCTGTATTGGATTCATGGCGGCGGCTATTCCATGGGGGCGGCCTCGCAGCCGGTCTACGACGGTGAAGAACTCAGCAGGCTTGGCTGCGTGGTGGTGTCGGTCAACTATCGACTCGGCCCGTTCGGCTTCATGGCGCATCCTGCCCTGAGTAAGGAAAACAAGCAGAACATCTCGGGGAACTACGGTATTCTCGATCAGATTTTTGGCCTGGAGTGGGTGAAGCGTAACATCGCATCGTTCGGCGGCGATCCGAAACGAGTCACGATTTTCGGCGAGTCCGCGGGCGGCGGAAGCGTCCTTTCGCTGTTGGTTTCGCCGCAAGCGGCGGGCCTCTTTTCGGGCGCCATCAGCCAGAGTGCTCCCGAGATGAGCCTGGCACGACTGCGTGAAGAACACCGCGGAAGAGATTCTGCCGAGATTCAAGGGAGAAAGCTGATCGCGCAGTGTGGTCTCACCGAAAGTGCCGACGCCAGCCAGATGCGAAACTTGCCGGTGGATGTCCTGGTCAAGATCTTTCCGACCTTGGAAGTCGACCGGGCAAAAGAATTGACGTTTGCCAGCATCCCGCTGCCGATGGCGCCGATCGTCGACGGTGTTGTCATCACCAATGACCCCAACATCGTTCTCGCATCCAGTAAGCAGAACAAAGTACCTCTCATTGTTGGCAACACCAAGGACGAGATGACCGGCTTTCTCATGCAGACGAGAACGCCGCCAAACGTCGAAAGTTATGCGAAAGAGCTCGCCGACGATTTCGGCCATCTCGCACAGGCCATTCAAGAGAGTTATCCAGGCAAGGATGCTAAGGAGATTCGCGCTGCCGTGACCGTCCTCTTAGGGGATATGACCTTTGTTTCTCAGGCGCGATTCACAGCACGGGCGCAGTCGGACGCGAAGTTGCCGACCTATCGCTATGAGTTCGCTCGGGGGAGCAAGCAGGGAATTCTGAAGGCGATGGGGGCTCATCACGGGGCGGAGCTTGCCTACATTTTTCAGAGACCTGCCGAACCTGATGAATCTGACACGAAGATCAGCAAGACGATCGGTCAGTATTGGGTGAATTTTGCTTCCACCGGGGATCCCAACGGCGACGGATTGCCCACTTGGCCGAAATACACGCGCGATCGCGAGGAACTCGCCCAGTTCGGACAAGAGATTTCAATCATCTCCAGGCATCGAAACAATCAGCTCGATGTGATTGATAAGCACCTGCGTGCCAAGTCTCCCGCCGCCACATCTCAGGGGAACTGATCGTTCTTCGATCATCTGAATCAAAACTATGTATGGCGAAGTCGTTTGAAGGCTTCGCCATACATTTTGCGCCATAGGCATGACTACGATTCAGAGCCCTTGACTGACCTTCGCGATCCTTTTTGCCTTGCGTTTCCGATGAAAATCGAATACATTTCAAATTCTGCTGTTGATCCTCTGCACCATGCCTCACACAACCTGCCTAAGGACTTGCCCCTGTGAGAACCATCGGAATTCTTTTGCTCCTCTTTGCTCTTGTTGCCGACATTCACGGCAGCACGTTTACCGTGACGACATCGGCTCATCCGCTCCCGAGTTTCGGCATCATCGAGGTCTACGCGGGCGACCTCCCCCCTTCCGGATTGCTCGTCTTTCGCTCGCCAAGGCTCGCCTTCGATGGGGGTGGAACGCTCACAACAAATTTCGATGCCACACAGACCGGTCCGTTTCAAACATCGCTGAATCTTCGAGTCGAAGATCTGGTCGACTTTCCCGTCGATTTGGGCCCATTGGGGAGCTTCACGCTGACGTCCCTTGGGCTGACGCTGGGGCTTCAAACCGGCGACATTCTTGCCACCAACAGCGCCTACGCGTTGGGGCCGGGAACTGCCCGTGTGGCAGGGAGTATCGGGATTAATGCAGGCTCGGTCAACATTACCAATACCGCAGGTGCGATCGGGACGCTCTATCCCCAAGGCTTCTTCTACGACTTCACCGGAAACCTGTCGGCGGTAAATCTCAGTGCGCTTTTGGACCGGGTCGATGGATCGGTCGATGCTGGGACAGGTCTTTTCTCTCCCAGAGCCGAGCTCAACATCGGCAATCCGGACTTTATGGTAAGGACGTTTATTCTGTCGCCGTTCTTGCTCCGCATCATCCCGGAGATTCATTTGGCCGCCATTCCCGAAGCATCAACTTTCCTGTTGAGCGCTGTCGCAGCCAGTTTGTTTCTGGGAACCGGACTTTGGTACCGACGTCACCGGGGAGAGACATAGCCCCGGTGTCGGCTCGGTTCGACGGAAATGCAGTTTTCGCGGATCGGTTGATCGGTCAGATTCATCACCGCGCACTGAGCAAGCTGTTTGACATGATAGCTGTGAGTCAGACCTCTCAGGACCAGTTCCCCATCCTCCTGCTCGACGGAAAAATCGAGCAGTCGGCCTTGCAACTGACCGAGGACCGTCTCCTCGAGCGATGCGTCGAGAAGGCTACTTCTTGTCTGATATTCCCGCCAAGTCACAGCAACCTCCTGCTGCTATGAAAAGAGGGGACGATCGAATCGACTTGATTCCTATTCTCTAACGAAACACCAATCAAAAACAGGGCCGACCCGCCCCATGGTGCCCCGGCCGATCTATGAGCGAAACCGCTGAAAACAGGCTCGCGATGAGACTCGGCTCAGAGATTAGTTCCCCTCTCAACATGACAATTATCGCTGGGTATGAATCCGTCGTCAATAAGGGAATTCGTCAGAATTGTCGCAAGGGTGAGTCGGCTTTTCTACGTATCGAAGAGTTTTCCCATGGGAGGGGACGAGCCTGGACTAAAACCGAGATGGTCCAGGCCGGCTGGTGTCAATTGACGACCTCGCGGGGTTCGAATGATCAATTCCCGGCGAAGAAGATAGGGTTCGACCTCGTCGGCCAGTGTTTCCGACGCGAGATTCATGGTGGCGGCGAGGGCTTCAATCCCTGCCGGGCCCCCGCCGAAGACGCGGAAGAGAGTCTCTAAGTATCTTCGATCTTGTCGGTCGAGCCCGATCGGATCGATCTCGAGCATCGCCAGGGCTTCATCGACGATCGCTTTCGTCGCTCGTCCATCGCCTCGGCTAATCGCAAAGTTTCGAATCCAGTAGAGGTGCGAATTGGCGATCCGCGGTGTCCCGCGACTCCGCTTGGCGAGTTCCTCTTTCGCGTTCTCGTCGATGGGGAGATTCAGCTTCCGGGCGTTGATACTGAGGATTCGGATCAGATCCTCTTCGGTGTAAAAGTCGAGATGCTCGCGGATGACAAATCGATCCCGGAGCGGCGCCGTCAGGCTTCCCGAGCGGGTCGTTGCGCCGATCAGCGTGAAGGGTTTCAATCGCATGCTCACAGTGCGAGCGCCGAGCCCCTGCCCCAAGACAATATCGATCCGGAAATCTTCCATGGCCGGGTAGATGAACTCTTCGACGGGGGGCGCTAACCGATGAATCTCATCAATGAAGAGAATCGATCGCTCGGCAAGGTTGGTCAGGTAGGGAAGAACGTCCTTGGGGGCTTTGAGCGTGGGGCCACTGGCGATGACGATCTCGACCCCCATTTCTTTGGGCAGCACCGTCGCCAACGTTGTCTTCCCCAGACCAGGAGGGCCGTCGAGAAGCAAATGCTGGAGGGGTTCATTTCTTTTGCGGGCCGCATCGACGGAGATTTGCAGCCTTTCGACCACCGCCCGCTGGCCGATCACTTCCTCGAAACGGGAGGGACGAAGGGATTCATCGACCTGCCTTGGCTCTGGCATGATTGGGTCGATATCGGTCGGTTCCCCCGAAGGTTCGTCGCTGTCCTGCGGTCCGAGGAATCGCTCGCGAGCCATTTTAATCGGATCCGTCCGCTAGGCGCTTGAAGCGAAGCCCCTGGCTAGCCGCGCTTCCCTTGATTCTTTCGAGTTCCGTCATGATTCGTCCAGAGTTAAAGACGGTGATCGTCGAGGTACTTTGGCTCAGGACGACGGCGACGGCGTCGGTGGCCCGCGTGATGGCGGCGGCCGACTCGTGACGAGTCCCTAGCCCGCTTCGGACCGACTCTGAACTCTTCCCTTGGGGCATCAGATATCGACCGGCGGCCAACACGACGCCATCACCACGCACGATGAACGCGCCGTCGATGTTGGCGAACTCTTTGATTGTCTCGTCCAAACTCCCGGTGAGGATGTTTCGGTCGGCTTCGGGGTATCCATGAAACGGGTTGATGATCAGTTGTCGAGATTTGTCGAGGACGGCATCGGAATCCCCCAGAACAAAGAGAGCCCCCACCGATCGGCTTTCTCGCCCTTCGACGGCAAGCTCCGACGCAATGCTGAGAACTCTCTCGAAAACGCTGGGGTCGACATCGGGGGGAAGCGGATGCTGCTCATCCGTAAGGAAGAATTCTGAATCGTCGCCAACCTTCAGGAGGGTGATCATGTCGAGTCGATTCGAGGACTGTACGCCCGAAAGGCAGACGATCAAATCGCCGCGTCCGAAAACCTGCTCTGCCACGCCAACCAGTACGACCACCTTGATCTGCCCCGTGCGGGACATGGGAACGTTGGGGACGGAAAGTCGGATGACGGGGGACCGGACCATCATCTTTCCCGATTCAAGGCTTTCGCCCCCCGCGTCAGATTTCATCCCCTCGGTGGCGAACTTGGCCCGGACCGCGACCACCGCGGGGTGCTCGGTCAGCCCGAGAGCCTCGTCCAACTCGCTCCTCGTTTCGAAAACGTCGGCATCAAAAACAATGAACTTGGCCGTGACTTGCCGAGCCAGGCTGACCGCTCCCCTCAGAATTGCCTCTGAAACCTTATTCACCCCGACGCTGTCTCCTGGTAGGTCGTCAATCTCTTCCCGTCAAAGAGGGAGGGGCTCCGTTATGATCCCCACCCACCCCATCCTATAATTCACTGACTGTCTCTACTACATTGGGCACCATGTCGCTTGCCCGGGGGCCTTGGGGTTGAACGAACGTCCGCGGATCGTGGTCATTGAGGGAGACCCATCGATTTCCGCTCTCGCGGAGATGCTGGCGCCCCATGCCGACGTCGTTCGAACCGATTCGGTCGAATCAGCCATCGAACATCTTCAATTGCAACAAGCAGACGGATTGGCCACCACCACCCTGGTTGCCCCCGGCGTCGCCCTGTCAGCATCGGATATTTTGCAACAGATTGCGACCGGGATTGCGATCGTCAATGGATCCTTGAAAGTAATGTGGCACAACGTCGCGTTTGGAGATCTTTGTGGCGGGAACGGCTTTGTCGGCAAAGGAATCTATGAAGCCGTCGCGTGCGAAGAGATCACCGGTCCCGATTTCTGTCCCTTCTCCGAGGCGCTCGCGGGAAACGTCTCGACAAAGACTCGTATTCGACTGAAGAACGGTCGACATGTCGAAATCCGCGTGCAGCGTCTTTTGCCACAGGTTCTGCTGAGCATTTGTCGCGACATCACTTCCGAGATTCAAGAACGCGAGAAGATGACCTCGATTCACCGTGCGGGTCTCGAACTGGGTCACTTAACGCCGGCCGAACTCGCCTTGATGTCGACCGAAGAGCGGGTCGATCTCCTCAAGGCGAACATCCTGCAGCATTCGCAGAACATATTGAACTTCCGCTCTCTAGAAATTCGACTTCTCGAACCGGAGACGAAGAACCTCAAGATTCTCCTCTCGGAAGGGATGAGTGATTCGGCCGGCAAAAGGGAACTGCTGGCGTCGACCGACGGGAACGGCGTGACCGGGTTTGTTGCTGCCACCGGCACCAGTTACATCTGTGTCGATGTCGTGCACGACCCTCTTTATCTTCCCGGCGCCGATGGCGCGCGAAGCTCGATTACGGTTCCGATTCTCTACCGCGACCGGGTCATCGGTACCTTCAATGTCGAGAGTACCGATCCCGGCAAGTTCACCGAAAGCGATCGCGAGTTTTTAGAGATCTTCGCCCGCGAAATCGCCGTCGCGCTCCACACGCTTGAATTGTTGGAGGCGGAAAAACAAATCGGTGGGACGGCCACGGTCGAAGCGATCGTCCACGAAGTCAGTTTGCCGGTCGACGAGATCGTCTCCGATACGATTCGCGTGCTCGATTTCCTTTTGCAGCCGGCCGGCAACAAAGACCTCGCGCACGAAGCGGTCAGGCGAATCTTGATGAGCGCCCGATCAATCAAGAGCGCTATCCAGAAAGTTGGACGAGAGGTCGAGCAAGAGACCTCTCGTGGGCCGACCGATCAACCGACCAGGCTCACCGGGAAGCGAGTTCTCGTCGTCGATGCCGACCCCAACATTCGGCGATCGGCCCACGTTCTCCTTTCGCAACTCGGATGCGAGGTCGATACGGCGAAAGATGGTTTGGAAGCACAGCAGTGGGTTCGCACGATCGAGGCGGACGTGATTCTGGGGGATATCCGGTTGCCGGACATGAACGGCTACGAGTTTTTCTCCGCGATGAAGAAAATTGCCCCGAAGACGCCGATCGTGCTGATGACGGGTTTCGGTTATGACGCGACGCATTCCATTGTGCGTGCGAAACAAGAGGGACTCGCGTCGGTTTTGTACAAGCCATTTCGACTGGACCGAATTCGCGAGTCAGTGGCCGATGCCTTGAAGTTTGCCGCCAGTGGTTCGGGCGGGGCGGATTGGCGTCGGCCTTCCGGCTTAGAAACCGGTGCCAAGCAGAAGCTCCTTTAGATTCAGTCGGCGAGCGACGTGTTATCTTCTTCTACAGATGTTCCAACGCGGAGAGAGGCATTGACCGGCTTGCAAGAAGCGAGCCAACCATCCGGACGAGTCTTTAACAAATGGATCCTGCTGCCGACGAAACCGACGATTCTTCCATCGGAGCCACCATTCCGCAGGTGACCGGGGCTCGACGCTGGCTCTATCAAGGGCTCGGGTGCTTTTTTGTCGGCTTGGGTTGGCTGGGGGCGTTCCTGCCCTTACTACCGACCACGCCGTTCCTCCTGTTGGCCAGTTACTTTTTTCTTCGCTCGTCGCCGCGATTACAAAATCGGCTGGTTCGTTCGAAACTTTTTGGCCCATTCCTTCTCGATTGGCAAGTTCATGGTGGTGTGAGGCCCAAAGTGAAGCTCCTCGCCTTCTCGATGATCGGCGTGGTGGTGACTATTAGCCTCTTTTCCGACCGACTTCCTGGGGTGGGAAAACTGCTCCTGGTACTGCTGGCTGGTGTCGGGTTGTTTGTGGTGTATCGGCTTCGAACGATTCGCGACTGACCCTGAACAGGGACTCTCATCGACCGGCCGGACGGGAATCGAGGATGTGTCCAACTCCACCAGAGTGATGAAATCGACCGCCGGCCGATCTTCTCCATCGCGTGGACCATGGATGATTTCGGTCGAGATCGAGATCGGTTTGGCATTCTCGGTACTTTTGATCACCTTTTTCACCAATCTATACTTCCTCAGAGGGAATACCATCGAGCAGAGAAGGGGAATGCCACCCCGCCAGAGGAGGATGATCCATTCGACGCCCAGCGAGTTTCCTGACCTACGCCCTATTGGCTTGGTCGGGTACGTGCCTGTCGATCCCCGTCGTTAGCGCCCAGGAACAGAAAGTGGGCCGATTCATTACGCTGCGCGGTGCGGTTGATTCGGCCATGGTGCAAAAGACTCTGTCCGCCGTCCGAGAGGCTCACCAGGTCAGCGCCAAGGTCGTCATTCTGGATCTACAACTGGCTCAGAGTGAGTTCGGGAGTTGCTACGACCTTGCCAACGCCGTTGCCCAAATGGGTGGCTCGGTGGAACGAACCGTCGCTTACATCAGCAAACCGTTGACCGGTAACGGCGTCTTAATCGCGCTGGCTTGCGACGAGATCGTGCTCGCCCGTGATGCATCGATTGGACCGGTCTTATCGGATGCCGACTTGAAGCCGAGAGAGCGGTCGGTCTTCGAAAGCATTGCGATCGAAAAAGGTCATGGAAAATGGATCGCGACCGGCTTGGCTGATCGATCGGTTCGGCTCATCGAAGTCGAGACGCCGGCGGGCAAGGCGGTCAAGACGGCCGAGGAGTTTGTCGAGTTCGAAAAGAATGCTCAGGTTCTCCGGCAAGAGACTCTCAAAGAGGGGGGCTCGGCCTGGGTCGTCTCGGCAGACCTCGCGCAGCGGATGGGTCTTTCGCGACTGTTGTGCGAATCGCGGAAAGAAGTCGCTTTGGCGTACGATCTTTCGGAACAGACCGCCGCGGACGATGCCAGTTTTAAGGAGGCAACCAAGCCGGCTCGGCTCAAAGTCGAAGGGATCATTAATCAGCGGATGTATGTGGCGCTGCGTCGGCGATTGCTCGAAGCACAAAATCGAGGCTGCACGCTGTTGTTTGTCGAGATCGAATCGACCAGCGGCGATGTTGCCGCCTCGGCCAGCTTGATGGATGCGATCGATCGTTTTCCCGGTTACAAAGTCGCCTACGTCCCGAAAGTTGCTACCGGGCCGGCAACACTCTTGATCTTCGGTTGTGATGAACTCGTGGTCGGTCCCGACGTGGTCATCGGGGATTTTCCTGCGGACGACCAAGCGAGTCCCTTGGCCGAGGCGGCAGTACAGGCGGCTCGCGAGAGCAAGTTTCCCGAAGCGGTTGTTCGCGGACTGATCGATGCTCGGGAGAAAATCCTCATTGTCAAGGGAATGGTCAATCCCGCTCTCCGAGGCTATAAGACCGAAGAAGAACTTCGCGATCCCGAGGTGGCGAAGGCTTGGCAAGTGGTCAGCGTCGCCAAGGAGGCGGACAAAGAATGGCATCTGCAAGGAGGGGCGGCGGCGCGAGAGATCGATCTTGCGGTGGCCGTTGCCGACAGCTTGCAGAGTCTGGGCACGATCTATAACGTGCCGGGCTCGGTCCCCTCATTAGAGGCAACCTGGGTCGATGGTTTGGTCGATGGATTGACGAGCCCGGGGGCGACGGTCTTCATGATCGTCTTGGGGCTAACCTGTCTTTACATCGAGCTGCAAATGCCAGGCATCGGCGTCGCTGGGCTGATGTCCGCCCTTTGCTTTGTCCTCTTCTTTTGGTCCCGATTTCTCAGTGAGACCGCCAACTCGCTGGAGATCGTGATGTTCATCCTCGGACTCATTCTCATCGCGATGGAACTCTTCGTCTTTCCAGGGTTCGGCATCATGGGGATTACCGGGATGATCTTGCTCTTGGTCTCGCTGATTCTCGCGAGCCAAAGTTTTCCCTGGCCCACCAGCGAAGGCGAACGGCGAATCTTGCTCGGGAACATCCTGCAGGTGACAGGATCGATCGCGGCATTCATCGGAATAGCGATCACGATGGCGCGGTTTTTCCCATCGCTTCCTTTCATGCAACGAATGATGCTGCAACCCCCCGGAACCACTTCGGAAGAATGGGCCGAGGATATCATCGCGGGGAACGCATCCCCCGGACAAGAGTGGATCGGGCAGGTCGGCATCGCCAGCAGCCCGCTTCGGCCCGCAGGCCGAATCCGCTTGGATGGACGATTTCTAGACGTCATCACGGCCGGCGAATTCATCGAGCCAGGCAGGTCTGTCGAAATCGTTGAAGTCTTCTCGAATCGGATTGTGGTCCGCGCCGTTCCATCGACCCGCTGATTTCGTTGGCGTCGAAAGTAATTCGATCTCCTCCACATAAATGGGACCAACCCCGTTTGTAGGATGCGGATTTAAGCGACATTCGACGAGCCTGAACTCTGCGGTTGACAAGTGCCCGATGGCGGAGTTCCGACTTTCTCACCTGCTCAAAATCTCGGCCGTTGTCTGATCGGTGGCGCCACGACAACCATGTCACCCATAAGCGATACGAGGAAAAATCATTCACGCTTCAGGATGTGCAGGATCACCGCTTGATCCTTCAATGTGCTGCGCATGGATCGATTCAGAAGTGGAGATCGTCCTTTGGAGGAAATGTCGCGGACGTTTTCTGATGAGTTGTTTCGAAGAAGAAGCCGAGCGTGAGAAAAATGAGCGCCATCGCGAGGTAGCCGGCGGCAATGTCGTAGGCCCGATAGAGCATCGAATCGATCGGGAGAATCTGCTCCCACACCATCAGGTAATCGACAACGTTTCCAGAGAGTGCATAAGCGTGGGTCAGGCCGATCGTTGTCGCGATGACTCCGAGCGCGCACCAGATGGACGCGACAAAGAACTTTCGATCGATGAGGGCGGCGGACAGTGCTGCCAGCATCATGCAGACGAAAATGTAACCCCGTTCCATGGTGATCAGCCCATGCAGACCGTAGCCGGCCAACTGGACATTGTTGGGATCGGTAGAGGTCAAGACTTGTTGAAGCGTGATGCCGGCTTTGCGGACTTCGGGAAGATCAAAGACCGCCAACGCGACGGTGGCGCCCCAGGCGGCAATGGCGGGAAAGAGCCCGAGCGCGACCGCGGGGGCGTGCCGAGCGGGCGTGGCTGAGAACGCTTGGGCGGTAATGATAACGCCGATCCAAAGGACGATGCCGATTCCTGCCTCGATGGGAATGATTCTCGCGACAACGGGAACTGTTCCCGACAGACAAAGGGCGGCAATCGCGATGCCGTTCAGAAGCGAATAGCCTGATCGAGCGCCGAGTTGCTTCCAGCCAGGATGGCCGATGTAAATGGTTGTTGGGAAACAGCTCCCCAGTAGAGCGGCAATGATGGTCCCGATACCGTTGGCCGACAGCGACCAAGTGGTGGAGTATTTATCGCCGCTGGCCTCGGCCGACTCGATGTTTTGCAGGCTGCCGATGAGATTGAATAGTCCCATTGGGATGATGACCGAAAGATAACCAAGCCAACTTTGCGGATCCCGCAGAGCGATCCAGAGTTCTTGTCCGCACCAGACCGGCCAGCGCGGTTGGGCTGCTCGGGCAGCATCCACCACCGCATGGGTACTAAGAGAAACCTCTGTCATGCTGCTGGGCAAAGTCCAAGCCACCACTGTTCCGATCAAAACCGCTAACATCCCGCCCGGCAAATGAAAAGGAAATCGGACTCCGCTGAAATACGAGACGAGGACCACCGCCAAAGGAGCCATGGCGACGATCGGCTTAGACCAGATATCCAAACAGAACTTCATCGAGATGAATCCAATCGCAATACCCGAGAGCGTCGAAAGGAGTGCCGCCCGTGGCGTGTGTTTGCGGATCCACGGGGCAACAAAAGCGCCCGCCAGTTCGATCACGCCGCTGCCGAAACAGGCGACCAATCCCATTCGCCATGCTCGTTCAGGATCGTCGTGCAGCGGCACTAAGACGAAGAAGACGTAGACCAAAAGAGAAGGCGTGTTGATGCCGTAGGGAAGGGCGGTCACGTCGTTTCGCCTCTCTCGGCGAGCCAGTGAATACGCCTGCAGCGAGTAGAAGAGATTTCCCAGAACGATGGAGATGGCCGCCCCGGGAAGAATCCGAGCGTCGACGAGATAGGCAAAATCGCCTGACATCCCCGCCATCGAGCTACAAAGAGCAAGGATGAGCAGGAGTTGAACAAGGTTGTCGATGAAAAGCCCGAAGAAGCCGTCGAGATCGCGCGACACAAAAAGTTTCATTCCGGGCTTCCTTGTGATATCGTTCGAACCCGTCGCGCCCGCGATCGAGGACTATGCCGGCGGACTAGGCAAGAGGCCCCAAGCTCGCGCGGTGACATCCTGGGGCTCTTTTTTGGAATCCGGACCGCACAAGTCGAGCCCCTTTTCCTTTGTTCCAGTTCCTCGGCCATTCTGTGGATGGACAAAGTTGGTCTCGATCGGCGATCATGAAATCGAGTAGCAATCCGGACTGATTGCAATCTTGAAAATGGAGTCAGCCCCGTGCCGATTAGGACTTTTCTTTTTGATCTGGGGAACGTTCTGGTTCGGTTCTCTCATGAGAAAATGTTCAATCAACTGTCGGCGGTCTGTCAACGCCCGGCCGAAGAAGTGATTCGATTCGCCACCGACAGCGGGCTTTTGCTCGGCTACGAAACCGGCTTGGTCGATAACGCAGGCTTTCACGGGGCAATGGAAGAGTGGGTCGGCCAATCCATCGATCGCGAAAGGCTTCTCATCGCTGCGAGCGATATCTTTGAGCTCAATTCGCCGATGGACGATGTGCTTTCGAGCATCCAGCGACAGGGTTATCGATTGGTCTTGCTCTCGAATACATGCCCGGCCCACTTCGATCGGGTTGCAGGCCAATGGTCGTTTCTTGATCAGTTCGATCATCACATCCTGAGTTACGAAGTCGGCGCCCTGAAGCCGGCGCCGGCGATCTACCACGCCGCGAAAGAGGTCATTCGATGCGAACCGCACGAGTGCCTCTACACCGATGACATTGCCGAGTACGTGATTGCGGGACGCAAACATGGCTTGCAAGCGATCCAGTTTCATTCGCCGAAGCAATTCGTCGAGGATCTTGCGAGCGAAGGAATTCGTCTGTGATCGAAGGAATCAAGACGCCAGAACGCGCTCCCCCATCTTGGAACGCTTCTGCTTGAATGTATCAGTCGGCGTGGCGCAGAGATTCGAAGAGTAGTTCCGGAAGCAAAGAATCGATTGATTCCCGGCCAGCAAAACCGGTGTCGAGCTCGTGCCAGTATCGGATTTCTCGGTCACCGGGGAGCCAGCTCAAAAAGACCAGTCGGCCTCGAAAGACCGAGGGAAAACTGACGCCGCCGACGTCGATCGCCTTTAGCACGACCCCCAGGTCCGACAGCTCGTTAATGTATTCGGCCAGTCGGCTCCGGTCTTCATTGATGGATTCTTCGAATGCTTCGACTTCTTCCAGATGCATTGGCGTGGCCGAGCTTTTGCCAACACTTCGTTTAAGTCTGTCCTCTCGATCACAGAGCGACCGATGGACCTGGCAGATATCCTGCACGATGGCCGAAACCAACGGCAACATGCGATTGGCCTCGTCGAGTGTGAAAAGGCGGGAATGCGTAACGACACCCATCGGTCAGTCTCCCATCGACAAACTCGCTGGATACTTATCTCAGCGGTCCGCATCGAGCCGAGAACTCTTCGGAGTCCTTCCCCAAATCCGTCCATGAAGGAGATCGTGGTCGGGTGAACCAGGAGGCCAAGCTTTGAAGTTGCTAGGGCCACCCGAGTCTTTGTTGTCGTGGTGCCGACGGGGCAGAAGCGGGAAAATGCCACCGCGGAACAAGTCCACTCGCCGCAACCGGACATCACCTTCCGAATGGTCGTCCAACTCTCGCGACGCCTCGTCGAGAGTTCAAGGGACGTTGTTTCTGTGTCGCGGTCAATCAGTGAGCTTGCCTGCTCGACGGTGGCGTTGAAAACAGCCCGGCGGCGTTGTCATGCAACTGACCCCTCCCTGCCGAACCTTGTCGTGGCCGGCCGATGTCGGCCACACCTCATCTGGGACCGTACCAAAGTTGCTAGCGTGACGTCAACGGGCACCTGTCTACTTCAACGAAATCACCGAATGAAGAGTTCGCAATCTGAGTGTTGCGCAAAGTGGACAGGCCAACGTCGCTGTTGTCCTGGATGACAACCTTGCTTCAAGAAGGCTCGAAAGCCTTCGATCACTGCTTGCCGACGAAAGTATCGGGTTCGAGGCCGGGCAGCGCGCCGCGCCGCTGCAACAAACTTTGTTGCGAGCCGAAGGTGGGGATGACACCGCGAGCGAGAATCGCCTCGGCCTGGGCCATCATCTCATCAATGATTTCTTTGCAGCTCTTGATCTCTTTGATGGCGCCGCAGCCTTGCCCGGCGGGGAGACATGACTTGGGTGCAACATCATCGGGCAAGTCCGGCCCCAAGGCGAACCCGAGCAATCCCTCTTGCATCATCGACATCACTTGAAGTGGGAAAGGCTTCAATTGATCGGGGTTTTTCTCGAAGAAATCGGTCGTGTCGTTGCGGAAGGCCCGCAGCGTTTTGCCGGTCCAGCATTTAGAAATGACGGTGTCCGCGGCCGTCGATTCGAGAATCCGCTGTTTGTAGTAGTGATGAGCGCGAGCCTCTTTGCTGGCAATGAATCGGGTGCCGACCCAAACGCCGTGACACCCCATGGCCAATGCCGAGACGATTCCCCTGCCATCGACGATGCCGCCGGCGGCTAAGACAGGGACATCGATGGCGTCCACAACCTGTGGCCAAAGAGCGATCGACCCGATAGCCCCGGTGTGGCCTCCTGCTTCGGATCCCTGGGCGATGACCACGTCGACGCCGGTCTTGGCAGCTTTGACGGCGTGATCCACTTTTCCTGCCATCGACATCACGACCAGGCCCGCCTCGTGGCACATGTCAATGATTCGCTGTGGAACGCCTAGGCCGGCGACCAGAACCTCGGCCCCTTCGTCGATCGCCACTTGAACCGAATCAATCGGGTTGTCATTGACGGCAATGAGAAAATCGACCCCGAAAGGCTTCTTCGTCAACGAACGGACCTTTTGGCATTCATCGCGAAGTTGGTCGGCCGGCCAACCCTCGGCTCCGAGCACCCCACAACCCCCCGCTTCGCTGACGGCGGCAACGACGTCGCTCCACGCAACCCCGTTCATTCCCGCCAGCATGATCGGATGCTCGATGCCCAATAACTCTGTCAATAATGTCTTCATCAGCCCCTTTAGCCCCCTTTGCTTGGTAATGGACCTTTATAGCAGCTCGCAAGGGGATGGCGGGACAGTCAACTTCCTTGATCGGCAAAAAAGTTGGCTTGAAAGCCTTCGAAGCAGCTCACTATGGCGAATTAGGAGAGGCGAATTAGGAGAGGTCTTCCATGGAAAGGGCGTCGATCTCGGCGAGCCAGGCGGCTGCCGACGCATCGCTGGGCATCCGCCAGTCGCCTCGAGGCGAAAGACTCACCGAGCCGACCTTGGGCCCGTCGGGTAAGCAAGATCTCTTAAACTGTGAGCGGAAAAAGCGCGAGAAGAACTCTCGTAACGATGCACGAATCTGCTCGGCCGAGTAAGGACGTTCGAAGCGAGCTGCTCGGGCCAATCGAAAGATCTTCGCGGGACGAAATCCAAAACGAAGAAAATGGTACAGGTAGAAATCGTGCAATTCGTAAGGGCCTACCGAATCTTCCGTCCGCTGAATCGCGCCATCTTTGCCCGGCGGCAATAGCTCGGGAGAGATTTCCGTACCCGCGATCGAATGAAGCACTTCGCGAGCGGGACTTTCGAATTCGTGGTCCGCCGCCCACTCCACCAGAAATCGAACCAGCGTTTTCGGAATGCTGACATTGGGATTGTACATGCTCATATGGTCGCCGTTGTACGTCGCCCAACCGAGCGCGAGCTCCGACATATCTCCCGTGCCAACGACGAAGCCTCGGCTCATGAGTAGCATCGTCCGAAGCCGGGCCTGCACGTTTTCGAAAACCAAGTCGTGGCGGCTCGCGTCATCGAGATCGAGCAGTTGCTTGCTGAATTCGTCGAGTGAAATATCGGTCGGATTTATGCCGAAGGGGCGATGCCCGATCGCGCGGAAGGTGTCGAGGCAAAGGGGACGAATATCAATCATCTCGGCCGTCACGCCCAGATGACTCATGATTGCCCAGGCATTGGTTCGCGTGTGATGGCTTGTTCCAAAGCCCGGCATGGTGATGCCGTGAATTTTTGTTCGCGCGATTCCAAGCTGATCGCAAGTTTTGACTGCCACCAGCAGAGCCAGCGTTGAATCCAATCCCCCAGAAATACCGATGTTCAGCGTCGTCGGCTGCGCGGTCTCGATCCTTTGTGCCAATCCCGCCACTTGCAGATGATAAACCTCGTCGCAACGCTCCCCCAGCCGATCCGAACGGTCTGGCACGAAAGGATGAGCAGGAACCGCTCGGCGAATGTCGCGATTGGGTTTTCTATGGGCAGCGAGTGCCGTCTGTTCGATGGGCCCCAGCAAACGCTCGCCCTTTTGATCGCTCCATGATCGCGTTCGGATCCGGTCGGCGGTCAGCCTTTCGATATCCAGATCCGCTACGATCAACTGGGACTCTCGAACGAATCGTTTACTCTCGGCAAGGATGGTTCCGTTCTCAGCAATAATCAGATGCCCGCCGAAGACGAGATCCGTGGTCGATTCACTGACCCCGCTCGATGCGTAGACGTATCCGGTGATCAACCGGGCGGACTGGGAGGATACAAGTTGGCGTCGGTAGTCACCCTTGGTGGTGATGTCGTTGCTGGCCGATGGATTGCAGATGATGTTGGCGCCGGCCCAGGCGAGTGCGGTGCTGCGTGGAACGGGGGTCCAGAGATCCTCGCAGATTTCAATCCCCAGTCCGATTCGATCGATCGAACTCTTTTCTGGACTGGGGAGGATTGACCAGACCCGTTGCCCTAGCGGGATTGATCCACTTGCCATCATCCCATCAAGCTGATCATGTCGATCGTCTTGCCACGGCGTGAACCATCTTTGCTCGTAGAACTCTTTCTCGTTGGGAAGATACCGCTTGGGGACGATGCCGAGAATCTTTCCCTGATGTACCAAGGCGGCGACGTTGAAGAGTTGATCTTGATGCAAGAGGGGAAGGCCGACCACGAACAGGCCGGTGTAGACGGCTTGGGCTTCCTCCGTCAATTGGATCAGCGCTTGGCGTGCCGAGGAAAGAAGAAGCCGATCGAGAAAGAGATCGCCGCAGGTGTAGCCGGTAAGGGCTAGCTCGGGGAAAACGACGAGATCGGCCCCTTCGCTTTCGCCGCGGCGCAGCAATTCAATCATCGCCGGCACGTTCGCTTCGGGGTGAGCGACTCTGACGCGGGGCGAAGCGGCGGCAACTCGAACAAAGCCGTGCTCGTCCATACTGGTATCCTATCTCGGCCGATGGGGTCGGCCTCCCCCGTTCCGTCATCGACAGGGTGACGATTCTCTTCGTTTGGTCGGTATAACCCTCAAAGTAATACTTCCCAGCCTCCGGAGACTCGTCATGGACGATGGTATGACACCGATTAGCCGGGCGTTGGTTCGGGCGGAATCGCTTCACCGGGGTCAATTTCGACGGTCATCCCGCGTTCCTTACGTGGCACACCTTTGGGGGGTCGCGTCGCTTGTGGCCGAGATGGCTGGCAGCGAGATCGAGATTATCGCGGCCCTGTTGCATGACGCGGTCGAAGACCAAGGAGGCCTGCCGACACTTCGTGCGATCGAAGTAGAATTCGGTCCCGAGGTAGCCCGTATCGTGATGGCTTGCTCGGACACGACCGAGACGCCGAAACCCCCGTGGCGAAGTCGCAAAGAGGCCTACCTTGCTCGGCTTCGCGTCGAGGATGACTCGGTGGCGAAGGTTTCTTTAGCCGACAAGATTCACAACGCCCGGGCACTGTTGATGGAACTTCGGGAAGAGGGGCCAGTCGCTTTCGAGAAATTCAATGGCAAGAAGGAGGGGACGCTTTGGTACTACCGGGAGGTTTCGTCCATCCTGCTCGCTCGTCAGGAGGGACCATGGGAAAGAGAACTTGCTCGGATCGTTCAAGAACTCCAGCAGGCGAGCGAGACTAGCTCTTAACGAGGCCATCCAGAACGCCGTCCCAGAGATGTTGCCGGGCCCGAAGCGAAGCCCGAGCAGCCTGCTCGGCTTGCTGCCAATCGGCAGGAGATTGACAGATCTCGGCCACCATCTGCCGAGCCAGCCCGGAATGCGAGTCGCCATCGACATCAATATGCCGCTGAAGGTAGTAGTGAAATCGTGGACCAAAATCGGGCGAGCCCGACCCGATGGTATCGAGCGCGGACTGAAACATTTCGGGGATGAGATCTTCTCTACCAAACGTGAAGGTGGCGGCGACGGAGGATAAAGAACCGGATTCAATGACACGAAACGTCTGCTCGACGAAGACTCTGGCCGGCAAAGGAGCATTCGCCTGTGAAAGAGCTTCGTCGATGGGCATCGAAGAAATGAGTTCGAGCAGTCGCTCGACGCTCTGCGTGTTCGCTCCGACTTCACGCATGGCCGCCAGGTACATTTCGAAGTGACTGATCGGTTGGCCGTTCGCGTCGAGATCGGACTCTTCCCCCAGAACGATTTCATTGATGAAGCGACGCAAGCTCGGTGAGCCGATCGGTCGCCAGGGAGAGCCGACGCACGTCAGTCGGCTTTGCAACGTCTTGAGCAGCGACATGAAGTCCCAAACGGCAAAGACGTGGTTCTCCATGAACCAACGGAGATCATTAATCGAACGGATCGCGGAATAGACTGGATGGAGGATCAAGCTCTCGCGATCCTTTTGAAGAGCCGCTTCGAGCGTGTCGATCGGACTCTTTTTTGTGGCCGAAACCGATTGGATCATTTCGATCGTTCTCCCTCCACCCCGTCTGTTTGAGTGTAGGCGATGTCCTTGGCCGCGCGGACGGGGGTGCGACAAACGTGAACAAAGTTTCCACGGTGGGACTGGTACATCTGACGAGGCTGGAAAATCTCCTCTTGGCCGGAAGATCGTCATGATCCGAAAAGATCGGGTTCGTTTTCAGAGGTCGGCTCGGGTGTTTTCGCAGACTTTTTAGGGCGTTTGGCCGGAGACATCTCTTTCGTCGCGGTCGCTTCATGAACGAACGGTTTCAGCCTCGCTCGTCCCTGTTCGTCGATTTCGACCAATTCGTGAATACGTCGATCAGCGGCATCCAAAAGAAACCGACAGCGTTGCAGCAGTTGCACGCCGCGCTCGAATTCTGTCAGGCTCTCCTCCAGCGTCGGCTGGCCTCGCTCCAAGATCTGAATGATCAGGGCCAACTGCGTCAGTGAGTCTTCAAAGCTAGGCTCGGTTGGAGTCATCCTTCATCACCTTCTCTACAGTCGCCGTCGCCCGGCCATCGGCCAGGCGAATATCAATGCGATCTCCTGGACTCAACTCGGAGGCCAAACGAATCAAGTTGGTCGAGCCAGTCGGCGTCACTAACGAGTACCCCCGCGCGAGACTCTTAAGAGGACTCAAGGAATCGAGCGGGGCCGCCAGGCTCGCGATTCTCTCGTGAGCCATCTCGCGCCGACGCCGGGCATGCGCGACGAGTTGCCGCTCCGCATCGTCGAGTCGGCGGGTGTATTCTGCCGTCTGCTCGAGTGGAAACAAGAATGGTTGACGATCGGCGAATGCCTCGATCGTTTTCCGATGGCGCTGAATGAGCTGGTTGATCGACTGACTCAAACGATCAGCGGAATGGCGAAGCTCCTCGCCAAGTTTAACGGCATCGGGGAAGAGCCGTTCGGCCGCCTCGCTGGGCGTTAGCGCGCGAACGTCGGCCACCATGTCGGCAATGGTGAGATCGATCTCGTGACCCACGCCGCTGACGATCGGCACGCGCGAACGGTGAATCGCGCGGGCGACCGGTTCACTGTTGAATGCGGCCAGATCTTCGAGGCTTCCGCCGCCACGAACCAGGGCAATGACGTCAACCCCTGCAAGCCGATTGGCCAAATCGATGGCGTGCACAATCTGAGGGATCGCCCCTTCACCCTGGACGGCACAAGGGACAACAGTGGTCGTGATGCCGCGATACCGCCGGCCGGCGACCTCCAGAAAATCGCGAACAGCGGCTCCTTGTGGGCTGGTGATCAACGCGACATGTTGAGGAAAGCGGGGGATCGCTCGCTTGCGGGCGGGATCGAATAGACCTTCTCGATCAAGCTTCTCGCGCAGTTGCCGAAACGCCAATTCGAGCGGCCCGATTCCTTTGGGAATCATTTGCCGAACGGTGAGCTGATACTGGCCGCGGGCCGCGTACACGTCGATCGATCCCTGTACCAGGACGTCGAGCCCGTCGGCAACTTCGAATGGAATGGCGGCGTGAACGCCTCGCCAGATCACCGCGCGGATCTGCGACGATTCATCCTTTAGCGTCAGATACGCATGGCCCGAACTCGACCGAGAATAATTCGAGACTTCGCCACTGATCCAGACCTCGGGGAAGTTCGCCCGCAAAACGCCGGACAACTGCTGAGTCAATTGCGTGACGGAAAGGACTGAATCGGTCGTGGGCAGGGGGCTATTCATGCGTCGGTCGCGGCCGGGCCGGCCATTATGTCGATCGCGGCCTTGTCGAGGTGAATCGGTTCGATCGAGCGAGCTCGACCTGTCACTTCATCGATGTCGATGATCGCTCCGCTGAGTCGAGGATCGCCGGTGGCGACATCAAAGGGGAACGGCTCAAACGTTTTGGTCGTCTTAATGACTTTGTCGATTCGCCTACCGATGATCGATTCGTACGGGCCAGTCATGCCGAGATCGCTGATGAAAGCAGTCCCAGGAGAGGCGACCGTGGCGTCGGCCGTCGGGACGTGCGTATGAGTACCGACGACCGCACTCACTCGGCCCACAAGGTACCGAAAGATCACCTGTTTTTCGCTGGTCGCCTCGGCATGAACATCGACGAGAATCACCTTGATGCTCTTATCGAGTTCTGAGAGCACACGGTCGAGCGCCGCCAGCGGACAATCGACGGGCCTCATGAAGATGCGCCCAAGCACCGAAATCACCGCGACGCTGGTTCCGTCTTTGGTTTGCACGATCATGTGGTCTCGACCGGGAGCTTCGGGCGGAAAGTTGGCAGGTTTACAGATCGGTTCATCGCGGACCAGAACAGGTATGATCTCTCTCTTCTTGTAGATGTGATCCCCCATGGTGCAGGCATCGACGCCCGACCGACGAAGCTGAGCATAAATCTTCGGTGTCATCCCGGAGCCGCCCGCGATGTTCTCCGCATTGGCGATCACGAGATCAAGCTGCCGTTCTTCTCGCAAGACGGGAACCGCTCGGCGAACAGTCTTTCGACCCGCCTCTCCCACAATGTCGCCGAGAAAAAGGACTCGCAACAGGTCGATCCTTCCATCTTAGGCCAGCCCGCTTGGCCCACCGTTTTCCTCTGAAGTTGTTCAGGGCCCGCGGTACCTTGCCAGCGGCCTGCCGCACTCGAAAAAGGGTCGGGACCATCCTGAAACGATGTTAGCGAGCGTACTCGATTGTTCGTGTTTCTCGAAGGAGGGTGACCTTCACTTCGCCAGGATAATCGACGCGTTCCTGGATCCCTTTGGCAATTTCCCGGCAAAGATGAGCGGCTGATTCGTCCGTCGTTTTGCTGGCATCGACCAGAACTCGAATCTCACGCCCCGCTTGAATGGCGTAGGCTCCCTCGACTTCTTCAAATTCGCAGGCCACCGCCTCCAGATCCTGAAGCCGTTTGACGTATTTTTCGAGAGTCTCTCGCCGTGCTCCCGGCCGCGAGGCGCTGATGGCGTCGGCCGTCGCCACGAGGACGGTATAAGGACGCTGGATGGTGATGTCGTCGTGATGGCCGGCGATCGCGTGCAGAACAACGTCGTTCTCGCCCGCTCGTTTCGCGGCGTCGGCGCCGATTTGAGGGTGCCCACCTTGAATTTCGTGGTCCAGCGATTTGCCGACGTCATGGAGTAAACCGCATCGTCGAGCCATAGCCGCATCCAGGCCAATCTCCTCGGCAATAAGGCCACACAAAAGCGCGACCTCGACAGAGTGATTGAGGACGTTTTGACTGTAGCTTGTTCGGAAACGGAGCCGGCCGAGAAGTTCAACCAACTTTTCGTTCACCTTAGGGACGCCAGCATCCTGGCACGCCTGTCGGCCGAACTCCATGATGTGGTTCTGCATCTCGTCTTGAGTCTCGGCCACGATCTCTTCGATCCGAGCAGGATGAATTCGGCCGTCAGAGATGAGCCGTTGCAGGGCCAATCGTCCCACTTCGCGACGAACGGCGTCGAAAGCACTGACAACGACGACGCCAGGGGTATCGTCGACGATGACATCGACACCGGTCGCTTTCTCGAATGCGCGAATGTTTCGCCCTTCTCGGCCAATGATTCGGCCTTTCATGTCGTCGCTGGGAATGTCCACCGTCGAAACGGTGGAAGCGGCTGTGTGCTCGGCAGCGTAGCGTTGAATGGCGGTGAGAATGATGTCGCGAGACTTCTCCTCGGTCATGGCCTTCATTCGTTGCTCGTGCGCTTTGAGCCGGCCGCCGACTTCGTCTTCTAGGTCTCGCTCCAGACGATCGAGAAGAAGCTGTTTCGCTTCGTCCTTGCTCAGATGGGTGATGCGTTCCAGCAACTGCTTCTGGTCGGCAATGATCTTGTCGAGGGCAGTCTTGCGTCGTTCGACTTGTTCGACGGCCTCGGCGGCCCGACGCTGCGCGGTCTCGAGCGTTCGTTCTCGCTTGGTGAGATCGCCTTCCTTCTGGTCGACAGCCGCCCGCGCTTTCTCCATTTCTCGCTCCTCTTGACGGAGCTCCTTGCGCGATTGATCGACGTCCTGCATTAGCTTGCCCCGTTCTTTCAGGGCCTCTTCGCGCGCGTCGAGCAATGCTTGCTTTTTGATGTTCTCGCTATCTTTGGAAGCCTGGTCGAGCAACTCGAGCCGGCGTTTCTCTACCTGCAGGATTTGAAGCCTATTGCGAATAAAGAGGAGGGCGAACATGGCAACGGCGCCACCGACGCCCGCAAGGATCAAGTACCCAGAATTCATGGTGTGCCCTCAACGAGGGACGTTAGCGATCGCGGTGGTCGAGGCAGGTTTCGGGTCAGTCTTCGCGGGTCGGCCCCATCAACAGCGGTATGTCTTGTGCCCCGGCCAAGCCGAGAAACAAAGCTGAGGAGGAAGCGTCGCCCGGAAAACAGCTCGTCCAGAGGGAAATCAGCCTTTGCCGAGCCGATCCAGCAATCAGAACCATCTTGACGCGAGTCTTTCGACTGTTGTCGGACCGTCCAGGAATACTGTTCACCCCGACCGACATCGTCCTTGTAGCAGCGACGCTCGAGCGGAGGTAAACCGCCCACGCTGCCGCGATCAGTACGATGGCATTTATCAAGCCGAAGCCCTATTCTGTCAACTACTTACAGAGAAAATCGTTGGATCGACCTTCTCTTTGACTAGCCGCATTCGCTACCCGTTCCTTCTAATTCGCGCTGCCCAACCGCGGGCAGATCGAACCATCTTCATGGAACGTTTACGTCTCTATTTATAATACGGGCCGAACCTCTGATCGGCTAAGGATTTCGCGACTCTGCTGGCCGATTGTCCACCGACCAAGCCGAATCGTCGGCGGCATCGGCCAACTCCAACGGCCGACCAGCGGGTCGGGCCGGAGCATCCGTCCTGATCGTTTGGATCGGCAAGAAACTCTGCCGAGCTTTCTCTTTCGGAGAGTTCTCTTCCTTACAAACTTCACTTTGTCGTGTAAGTTTTTTCAACTTGCTCCGAGCGAGACGACATTGCTCGCCGTGGGGCTTCATTGCATGCAACCCAGGAAAATCGAGGGAGAATCGGGGCAAATCGGTCGAGAGCGGGGCTCTACCGTCCGTCCTCTTGGCCGATCGGCACGCCCCTTGCGTGGGGGTGGGCTGATCACCCTCTTTGTTCTTCGAGTAGGCACCTAGGCGAGGCCAAGCACTGATGATGCAGACGCGATGCATTTGGAGCTTGGCAATCGTTTGGGCCGGCGTCTTGGCCGGCATCTTCGGTACACAGGTTTCCCATGCCGCGTCCCACCGAACGCGAAACTTCGTCGTGAAGGCGGTTCGCGCCGATGTCGCTCGCCAAGTCGCCGAGTATGCCGAGCACTATCGCCGATCGAAAGCCAGCGAATGGCTTGGGCAAGAGATTCCCGATTGGGCCGACCCTTGTCATGTCGAGGTCGTCCTCAAATTAGGGGATGCCGGCGGTGCGACCTCGTTCGCCTTCGACAATGGTCGCGTCGTTGGGCAGGACATGACCGTGGAAGGCCCGCTCGAGCGAATCCTCAACAGCGTTCTCCCGCACGAAGTAACCCACACGATCTTTGCCGCCAAATTTGGTCGCCCGCTTCCTCGCTGGGCCGACGAAGGGGGAGCGGTCCTCTCGGAAGATGCCATCGAGCTCGATCGACATGATCGCTTGGTTCGTGAGGTCATCAACACCGGCCGAGCGATCCCCCTTTCTCGTCTGTTTCTTTTGACGGAATACCCGAGCGATGTGATGGCTCTCTATGCTCAGGGATTTTCGCTCGCCAATTACCTGGTGAGCCTGCGGGGCAAGTCTTACTTCTTAGACTTCGTTTGGGATGGCCAGCTGAGTGGTTGGAACGCTGCCTTGGCAGCGTACTACGGGATCTACACCACCGAGGATCTCGAACGTCAATGGATCACTTGGCTTCGCGATGGACGTGGCACCGGTTCAGATCATCAGCTTTATGCTTGGCGCGGCCCGAACTCCGCGGGCTCACGGGCGGGACAGGCAACGTCGACTTCGGGTCTATCGCCGGCTGCTCTTTCTTTTGCGGGTAACGGACGGGGTGATGGTCGAATCGTTCGTGGCCAGATGCCCGACGAAGCACGGAACGGTTCCGAACCGATTGCCATTGCACGACCGGTCCAGGGAGGTTCTTCCGCCGGCCGGCTGAACCCCTTCGATTCGTCGGTCGCGGCGGCAAGCCCTGCATCGGCTCCGAAGCATTCCTGGTTGGCCTTGCCGCGGGCGAGTCGGACCGAAGGGGAAACAACGGTTAGCTCGTCCCCGTCATTACAGCAGGATTCGTTCCGCGCGACTGCCCAGACCGAGGAGCCCCGCCGACGCTCTCTTCCCGTGGCAGTGGGACGAACGCTTCGCCGATCAGCTCCCTGATCGATCATTTCGTCTGAAGCATCCTTGCCCCGACTCGCTCGAGGGATGTCGTCACGTGCCTGCCAGAAATCTCGGGCGATATCCCATCGAACCGTTGAAATGCTAAAGATACCCTCTGCCATCCAACCATTTTTCCAAGCCGCCGGTTGGCAAGGAGGGGACGAAGAATGCTGAGCGTGGCCGACATTCAAGACGCGTTGCACGCGTGGGGACTGGATGGGTGGTTGTTCATCGATTTTCGCGGCAGCGATCCCCTCGCGTATTCGATTCTGGGACTGCCGGCGGATGTCTTCCTCAGTCGTCGCTGGGCATACTACGTCCCCGCCGACGGATTGCCGACTCGCTTGGTCCATGCGATCGAATCATGGGCGCTCGATCCCTTGCCCGGCAAGAAAGAGATCTATCTCCCCTGGAAGGAATGGCACGAACGGCTCGAGGCGATGTTGCATGGATCGAAAAGAATTGCGATGCAGTTCTCGCCCATGAACGCGATTCCTTATGTGAGCCGAGTCGACGCGGGGACCATCGATTTGGTCCGATCGTTCGGAGTCGACGTCGCGAGCTCGGCCGACTTGGTGCAGCAGTTCGAAGCTGTTCTCTCCGACGTACAGTTTTCATCGCATATCTACTCTGCCAACGTGATTGCGCAGATCTGCCAAGAGGCATTCGACGAGATTGGCAGACGATTGAGATCTGAAGAGACGGTGACCGAGTTTGCCATCCAACAGTTCATCATCGAAAAGTTTCATGAGGCGGGACTCGTGACGGATCATCCGCCGATCGTGGCGGTCGATGCACACAGTGCGGATCCCCATTTTTCACCGACGGCGTCGGCTAGCTCGCCGATTGGCCGAGGGCAGAGTGTCTTAATTGATCTGTGGGCCAAACGCCGGGAACCTGGCTCGATTTACGCGGACATCACGCGAGTCGGCTTCACGGCTCCGGAGATTCCCAGCGAATACCAGAAGGTTTTTGACATCGTTCAACAAGCGCGCGATGCGGCCATCGACTTCGTGGCGGGCGAGTGGAAATCGAATCGACCCGTCACCGGTGCCGAGGTCGATGATGCATGCCGAGCCGTGATTCAAAAAGCAGGGTTCGGCAAGTACTTCATTCACCGAACCGGGCACTCGATCCATCAGTCGACGCACGGCAATGGCGCGAATATCGACAATTTGGAAACAAAGGACGAACGCCGACTGATCGCGAATACGCTGTTCTCGATCGAACCGGGGATCTACCTGCCTGGCCAGTTCGGTATTCGTAGCGAGATCAACGTTTTTCTTTCGGTGAAGGAACCAATGGTGACCGGCCCCGCTCGGCAATCGGCCGTGACGCGAATCATCGGCTGATTCGCGTCATACCACGCGAGCGATGACACACTTGAGGTAAGCCGTTTCGGGACACGCCAGCGAAACAGGATGATCCGGAGCCTGCCCCCGCATTTCGAGAACGCGGATTTCTCGGCCGGCGCGGATGGCAGACTCGGCCAACATTTCCAGGAAATCGGATGGCGTGATGAGTCCGCTGCACGAACAAGAGACCAGGATGCCGCCCGGCTCTAACAGGTGAATCGCGCTGCGGTTGATGAATTCGTAGCCTCGAAGGGCCCCTTCAATCTCGGAGGCTTTCGAGGCGAACTTCGGTGGATCGCAAACCACCATGCCGAACTTTCGACCCTCCCGCGCGAGATCGCCCATCATTCTCCCCGCATCCCCCAGAAGAAATGTCGCGGGAATGTCATTGGCCTGGGCATTCTTCTCGGCCAGGGTCTTTGCCTCCGCGGAGGAATCGAGGAATGTGACGCTTCGGGCGTGGCCCAGCTTGCTTGCCGTCAGACCAAACCCGCCGGCATAGCAGAACGCATCAAGTACGTCCCGGCCAGCGGCGTAGAAGGCGGCCGATCGGCGGTTGTCTCGTTGATCCAGGTATCCGCCTGTCTTCTGTCCTCGAATAGGATCGACAAGAAACAAGAGTCCCGATTCTTCGAACACGATCGGCTCGGAACGATCCTTACCAAGCAGGATTTCCTCCGTCGCCGTCATCGATTCCCAGTGGGCGACCGTCGCATCGGTTCGACGAACAATGATGTTGGGAGAGACTTCCTCTATCAACGTTTGAGTGATCGATGGAAGAAACCGCTCCATGGCAAGGCTGTTGATCTGAATCGTGCAAGCATCGGCAAATCGATCGACAATCAAGCCAGAAAGGCCGTCGCTTTCGCTGTAGATCAGTCGACATGCTCCGCGCGGATCATCCAGCCGAAGAGCTTCTTTTCGAAACTGAATCGCCTCTTTCATTCGACGGACGATCAGGTCGGCATCAACTCGCTGCTCGTGATCCCACGAGTAGAGTCGAACGCGAATCCTGCTCTGAGGGTTGAATAAGCCGAATGCGACGAACTCCCCCCGATCGGTTTGCACTTGAACTTCGTCGCTAGGAGCGGGTTCGCCTTCGAGGCGATCGATCGCTTTCTCGAACAACCAAGGATGGCGACTGTAAAGAGGCCGAGCCATTCGAGGCTTCAAAATGACCTTTGCATCAGGCACGTTGTCTTTTTCCCTTCTCAAATAGCTTGTCAAGCCTGGTGGGTGATCGACAGAAAAGGAAGGAGTTGTTTGATCGGCAAACGCCTGCGCGAGCAAGAGGATGTCAGACCCAAGCGCCCAGTGGCCGTTCCTCGCTAGGAGCGTCTTCCTTCAACCTCTTTCAAGTACGAGAGAGTTCGCTCCAATTCGGATTGAAGATGTCGAACTTTCAGTAAGCTTTTGACCCGCGTGAGCAAGATCTGCTTCTGGACCGGCTTGGTCAGAAAATCGTCGGTTCCCGCTTCGACGCCACGATCGATGTCGGCCGTCTCGTGCAACGAGGTGATCATGAGAATCTGAATATCGCGCGTCGCAGGGTCACCCTTCAACTTTCGGCAAACCTCGAACCCGCTCATTTTCGGCATCATGATGTCCAAAAGCAGCAGATCAGGCTTATCTTGCCCGACCTTGGCAAGGGTTTCCTCACCGTCGGCGGCAATGGAAATCGTGCAGTCGAGCTCCGCTAGGTACGCTTCTAGCAGTTCAACATTTTGAACGTTATCGTCGGCAATCAAGATTTTGTAGGTCCGATTGTCCACGCGAGAAACCCTCTTTTCGTCGGCCACACGTTCTCTGAAAGATCAATATAAGGTTCCCGGCCGGTGGGGATAGTGGCGACTCTCGCAATCAGTGGCGAGCAATTCGGGATCCGGGGGGCCCATGAGCATTTGGATTGATACACACGCGCACCTGAGCTCTGATGCTTTTGTCGACCATGTTCCAGAGGTGATCGATCGGGCCCGGTTGGCCGGCGTCGCCCACATCGTCGTCATTGGGACCAATTTGGCGGATAGTCGCCGGGCTCTGGAATTGGCTCGTCAGTACCCGATGCTTTCGCCGACCGTAGGCACGCACCCCAACAACATTCTCGAACAGACCCCACAGGATCTCGATTCTGTTCAGGAGCTGGCGGCCGACCCGCGGGTGGTGGGGATCGGCGAGACCGGTCTCGATCGATACTGGAAAACCGTCCCCTTTGATCAGCAAGAGGCAAGCTTTGCCCGTCATCTCCATCGATCAAGCGAACTCGGGAAGCCGGTCGTGATTCATTGCAGGGATGCCGAGGAGCCGACACTACGCCTGTTGCGGGCCCATGCTGATCGGACAGGGCAACCGATTTCGGGTGTGATGCACAGCTTCGTCGGTGGCTTGGAGATGGCCGAGACCTGCCTCGAGTTGGGCCTCTACATTTCACTGGCCGGGATGGTCACTTTTAAAAAGAATCAATCGCTTCGCGAGCTGGCGGCGGCGATCCCGCTTGATCGGCTCCTGGTGGAAACGGATAGTCCGTACCTATCGCCCGAGCCCAAGCGAGGTCAGTCAAACGAGCCGGCCTATGTTGTCTGGACAGGGAAATGCATCGCACAGGCTCGGCATGTGGATGAAGAGACCATCGCGCAAGCAACGTCTGCCAACGCTCGTCGACTCTTTCATCTTCCCGACGAAACAAGATCTCTATCGAGTCAAGAGACTGATGCTTCGTGAACGATCTGTTGCTCTATCGCTTCGATCAAGTGGCCTGACGAGTCTCTTCAACGTCGACGGCCCGCGGTGATGATCACCTTCCGACAGAGCCATCATGCGGCGAGCCCCACGCGAGTTTGGTGGTAAGAGTGCGGTAGTAGCTCTTCCCCGGGATCCGGGCGAGCTTAAAGTCGATCTCTCGTCGCCGAACATGAACATCGTCGATGGGCAACATGGGGAACTGCAAGAATCCGTCGATGATGAGAGTTGCTCCCTGCGATGGATTCGGGCAGCGAAGGGTGAAGGTTCGCTCGGCCGATTCCACCAAAGGTCGAAACGTCAGCGAGTGAGGACAAATCGGCGTAATCGCGATGGCGGGAAGTGTTTGCCGAAGGATCGGTCCGCCGGCCGCCAAGTTGTGGGCGGTGCTTCCAATCGGTGTGCTGAGGATCAATCCATCGCCAAAGAACGTTGCCACTTTCTCGCCGTCGATATCGAGTTCGACACCGGTGATGCGGAAGGGTGGGCCTGCCGAGATGACGACTTCATTGAGCACAGGAAACGTCTCGCTCGTTCGGCCCGACCGGACCGTGCACTCCATCATCACGTGGGTGCTGACGTCGTACTTGCCTGCCAAAAGAATCGGAAGAGCGCCATCGATCTCGGCAGAGCCGATCTCGGCTAGGAACCCAAGTCGGCCAAGATTGATACCGAGCACAGGGACTTGCGACTTTCCCATTTGATGGGCGGCACGCAGAATCGCACCATCGCCACCTAAGACGATTGCTAACTCCGCGTGATGACCCTCGACGGATATCTCGCCCGTCAGATCGAGCTTCTCGACCGTGGCGCCGGCGGCCTCGATCTCCTTTCGAAGACGTTCTGCTTGAGCCGGGACGTGGGGCTTTTCACCGTTGCCGAGTATCAGAAACCGACTTGTCGAGGATGCCATCGACCACGTCCTTGGTGCGGCGATCAGGGGGGAAGCGAGCGACGTGCTCGTTGTCCTGCATGAAAGACGTTATCAGCCTCGACGGGTTCGGGGCAAGCATCGAGTCGACTCTGCTTGTCGTTCTTGTGATCAAGGTAAGATATCAATGGCGGCCATTTCCTCGCCGCTACGGACGAAAAGAACGCCATGGGCGAATGCAGGGTGATTCCATGTTTTTCCCTCGACCGCCGGGAATGTTCCAAGTTCGCGGTGCTCTTTCTTGTCCATCGCGATGAGAATAATCTCGCCCGACTCGGCAACCACAAGAACCGCCTTCGATTCCGGAAACGCGATTGCCTGCCCGAATCCGTACCTGCCTTTCTTCCATAGCTTGCTGCCGGTTTTTGCGTCGATACAAGCAAAGATGTTTTGATCGAAGCCGAAGAGTGCTCCGTCATGCTGAACGAAGTCGTTGAATGCTGGCTTTAAGCTTTTCGTTTCCCAATCCTGTTTCACCGACCAGACAGAAGCGGGTGACTCCTTGGTGTCACTGGCGAAAGCGACCGGCCGATCCGCTGGAGGATCTCCTCGCGTGATGGATTCTCCGGGTGGGGTCACGGTGACGCGGGCGGATCCTGCTCCATCGCCGACGGCGAGGATGATGGAGTTCCCGTCGATTAGTTGCGGTTGCACCATGGGTGCCATTTTGAAGCCAGTCGGCTTGATATCGAAGAGTATCTTTCCGGTGGCCGGTTCGATTCCCAGTAGTCCTTGATCGCCGACGAATAGCATCATGTCGACGCCGCCGATCACGACCTTTTGGGCCGATGCGTAATTCATTCCCGAGATGGGGATGTGCCAAGTCTCTTTGCCGGTCTGAGTTTGAAAGGCGACCAGGCCCCGACCATCTTTGCCATCGACGTAGACAACAACCTGCTCGGCCATCACCAGCGGGGAACACGAGAAACCCCATTCTGGCAGCCGGGCGCCATACTCTTTGATCAGATCATGCATCCAGATTTCTTTTCCGGTGCCGGCTTCAAGGGCGTGAAAGAGACCTGTCCCCCCCACCGTGTAGAGTCGTTGTCCATCGACGGTCGGGGTCGCGCGCGGCCCGGGCCCGGAGACAATTTCTTTGAATAGGGCAGGGGCGACGTGGCGCCAGCGTTCTTGGCCGGTCTTCGTGTTGTAGCAGACAACCGCTTCTTCGTTGCCGAGCTGCTCTTGAGTGAATAGCCAATCACCGACAACCGACATCGACGACCACGACAATCCGACCGGGATCGTCCAAAGGATTTTCGGTTCTTTTTTGGCCCAGTCGGTATTGATCGCAACCTTCAAGACCTGGCTATCGCGCTGCGGGCCCCGAAAGCCGGGCCAATCCCCTTCGACGATTTGATCGGGAAATATCTCGTTTGAATCCTTGGGGCTGCGAACAGAATTCGTCAAACGTTGTTCGCCTCGCTGGGGGGACCAACGCCACGCGAACTCGGGGATGTAAGTTCCATCGAATCCATCCAACCGAGCAGGAGCGAATGCCGCCCATCCCAAAAGGCTGAGCAGCGCAGGAGTAGCGAATCGATTGGAACTTTTGGCAACAAGCGTCAGCCCCAGCGTCACCAGCAACATCATCAGCGGAACGCCGTAAACCCAGAGGCCCGAGCGAACCGATTCATGCCCCGCGAAAACGAGAACTAAGACCGCGACGATCGAGACCGCCAACAAGCCCAGGCTCTCTCGCCAACCGAGACGACTGAAGCCCAACAGGTAAACGATGAACCCAAGCGTACAGACCAAAGGGCCGGCCATCATCGCAACGAAGCGGGTGAAATTGTCAAACTCCGCCGTCACGGTAAAGATCATCAGTCCCGCCTGGATGAGGACGATCAACCACGCTGGCCAAAGCCGAAGTGAATGAATATTGTCGGTAGCCATGAAACGACTCCTTGATGTGCGTCTTGGTCATCGTAGGTTGGTGAACCGTCGTTGACAAATGGTCCGCGAAGGTCGAGGCGGCAATGGAGCCATGCCGATAGATCGAAAGGAAAGCCGGCGCCGACAACGGTTCATGCAAAATAAAACGCCTGCGGACTAGGCAGGCGTTCGAGGCATTGCAGGAAACAGGAGCCCACAGGCCGAAAGGATCGGCTTGCTTAATAGGCTCCGTAGATGTCTTGATAGCTCTCGGGGATCGCCTCTTGTTCGGGGCTCGTGCAGATGTGGAAATGGTCCTTATCGATGTAGACCACTTCGACATCCTTGTCGGAGACTTCCCACGAGAAGGGGTAGTACGAGCGACGGATTCGGTCGTAGTAGATCGTGACCTTGTAGTGACAGTGATGAAGCTGGGCCGGCCCGACGAGAGGATAGAATCGGCAATCGTCGATCGAATCGACCAGCTTCTCGACGACGAATTCCATGTTGTTGTAGTGGACCTCATAGAGGTACGGGATCTTGCCGCCCCGGCTTGGCTTCTTCATCGAGCGAACAATGTCGTACTCGCTGGGGGGATCCATGCAAAACGCGGGTGCATAATCTCGCACAGGAGGCATGATCGGCACGTCGCGATAATCCTTCTCCTTCCACTCCTGAATGTTGTCGCCGATAATCTGAGGCACCGGGACAGGCAACCAAAAGGGGAAGGGAAGGTCGCCCGTGTAGACGGGATCGACCGAGCAACCAGGTATTCCCAAAGATACGCAGGCCAAAAGCACCAGAGCCCCTCGCCGCGCGATGGCTGCTGATTCTGCCAGCAACGAACGCTCTGGTTGACGGGTCAGCATGGTCGAATCTCCTTGCCTCGCGTATCGAGGACCTGTCGGAATCGCTCCCTTGGCGTGCCGAGCCGTTCTGCTCGACCATGCCGAGAAACCAGGCGCGATTCAGCGAGCCCGTCTTCTATATCGCTCGGCAGGTGGGGGTAATTTGAGGGATTCTGCCGATTTCTCTGGATCGACCGATCGGAAGAGATCTTCTGACTGATCGGATCATGCTGAAAACAACGCCCATCGGTCATCCTGCGGAGACTGGCCAAATCAGGTAGCGGCGATAAGTTTGGTCCTCTTTGGTAAACTGAGTCCTATGGCAAAGACACCGGTCCACTCGCGAGAGGAATACGTCGAACAGGCGTACTTTTTTCGAACCTGCCGAGACCGCCAAGGTGAAGGTCGGCCCATCCAAGAGGTGCTCGATCAGATTCAGCAAGAGATCTTGTCGACGACGCGACTTCCATTTGCGATCCAATTCATGGTTGCCGAGCTCAAGCACAGCGGGCTCTTAAGTGCTGCCTGTGAACGGTTGCCCCACTATTTCACTCCCTTTCAAGCCTTCGTGTTATCGCAGTCGGAAAGCGACAACAATCGATTGACCTTCGAACAGGCTACCCTGATTCTCGAGCGAGAAGCGACGTATCGAGCCACCGAACCGACCCCGGCCGGGTTGTTCGTTTTCCAGATCGAAGCGCTGAGCCGAAATCGACTGGGCTACATGGAAGGTCTTCGCCGAATGGCCGCCGACGGCGCGTTTGACGACGACTGGGTCGCGTACTTTGATGTCGTTCGAAGCCAGCTTGGCGTTCGAGAGTTGCCTGAACTGGTCTTTGTGCGAAGTGTCTCGTTTGTGCTCGAGAAGAGGCGAGAGGAACCCGATTACGAACCTCCGTTCGCGATTCTCTTCGGCGAGAAAGAGGGGCGAATCGCGCGGGCGAACATCGGTCGCGATCCCAATTTCTTTTTTGCCGCCCTACAAAGGCAACTGGCGTACCCCGAAGTCCCCAGGCCCCCTAAACAAGACTCACTTGTCGCCCGGATGGAGAAAATGGCAAGAATGATCCAAAGGTTGGAGGAGAAACTGCGGATCGTCGAGCAGGAGACTCGGGGCGGCGTCGATCTCTCTCCCTTTGTCGTCGGGAAGGATGGCAAAGCTCCGATCGACGAACGGCTAGCCCGCGACGAGGAACCTACTCCCTAAAGAGTCGCTTGTCTCTCTTGCCGAGTTCATGCTGACATATTTTCCATCCTGCGAAGGCTTTACCTGCTTTTCGCTTTCGGGTATCTCGCGAAGCAGATCGATCGTGTTTTCCGCACCAGGCTCTGCATCTGGCATCCACCGATAAACCGGGAAATGTTTTTAAGAGACTCATTCGCGGAACAAGGTGCTTCATGGCTTGGCGACGATGTTGGGTATTGTTGGTGAGTTCTCTCGGGTGGGCGCCGCCGCTGTCGGCGGACCCACCATTGACAGCCGAGCCCATGAGCCGAATCTTGTACCTGTACTATTACCCTGACGCGCGCCATGTGGTCGAAGTTCTGCGGGGCCACGCGATTAGCGAGGTGGAAGCGAAGGAACCCGCGTCGGTACTGGCACTCGATCAAGCAATCGAACAGGTTAAAGAAAGCCGGGCCCGTGCCGAGCGACAACTTGAAAACCCGTCGCCGCGTCCAGACGGTGGTTCGCTTCTCACGACGGCTCTTTCTTCGACAGTTCCGTCGCCATCGGATTCCATCACCCAAGCCCAACTCCAAGCGGAGGCAGCAGCCGCCGGGCTGCGCGCGAAAGAAGCCGCTCTCGAAGAGCGACGATTCGACGTCAACGAACCCGATCAGGATCAGATTCTCGCGCCGGGCGATCCAGCATCGCCCGATCCTGCCTCACAAGTCACGATCTCTGTTGTCGGGAAAGGGATGATTCATCTTCAAGGGCCGCCCAAAGGGGTCCATCGACTGGCCCGGATGGTTCATGAGATTGACCGTCCCGTAGGCCGTGTCAAAGTTGGGATCCACACCATCCAGTTTGAACTTCCCGATGGCGAACATGTCGAACGAGTTCACGATATGTTCGAACAACACATTCGTCACGCTCGTCAACTGACCATTCGCAGCATGGAGCTCTTTCGTCAAAGCTTCAACGAATCGATTCAAAAGCGAAAGGGGCCCAACGATCATCCTCAGTGCCCCGTGCAGATCTTCTGCCCGCGTTTTCTCGAAGAAATGGGGCGATGCAAAAGATCATCCGGGCACGAGGCTGCGGAGTCTTTGGCCGAGAGCCTGCGGTCGTTGGACTTGCTCGGCACGCTGTACCTGACGGCACTTGCCAATGACAACTTTCGCGATGAAGTATGGACGAGATTCGACAAGCTCGTCGAAACTCAAATTGTCGAGATGGATCGTGAATACCTCGCCGGCCTCTTTCGTGCAGCCCAAGACGATCCCTGGATTCGGGGCATGTACCGTGGTTCTTGTCCAGAATGCAAGGGGGTTTTTAATCGTTCCTTGATCGAACAGTCTTCCCGTCAAGAGATCAGATTCGTGAATCTAGAGAGACTGCTGCGTGGGCAAGAGTGTAGCGCCACCATGAATGGGGTGCAGTCGGCAACCATCCATCTGCTTGCCGTCGCGCAGGATCGCTTCGAAATGCAATCGAGCGTGGCAATGATAAAGGCAGATCAGATCCTTCTCACACAGGTGGCTTGGCACCGTGCCGAAGGTGGGTCCGCCACGCCTTCGTTTCCGCTGGAGAAGTTTGCTCTGGACCGAACGATCGACGAACAGGAGTCTGGCATCGTCGATCTGGATGCAGAACTTCGGTCGGCCGTCGCCACGGTCGATAGTGAGTTGAGGCAGATTGCCTCCGCCATGGAACAAGACTTCGCTAACCAGTTCTACAAGCGTGCCATGAGGCACATTCGCCAGGCGTCGGAACACTGGGACGTTCGGATGGGGCAGATTGAATCAACATCGATCGTGACAGGGGACCGAGTCAGTGCGCGTGTGAGCCCGGGCCAAACGGTGCAATTGGATCTGCCCAATCGGGCGATCTTGGCGAAGGAAATCCTCGACACGGCCGAGGGCTTGGTCGCGGAGTCACAAGGTTTAGTCGAGCGATTCTCGGCGCGGGCGGCTGCACGGGCCGCGGGACCGGGAGGGACGCTGCTGGCCGATGCGCTTCGATTGCAGCAGGCCGGCAATCAACTTGATCAACTCGCTCCGCCCCCTAACAACTACCGCGTCGAGTCAGGAAACGAAGTCGAGATCACGCCTATCATCCAGCCCGACGGGCAGTCGATTTCGTACCGATTGCATTATCCGTACAGCACCATGCTTTCGAGCCCCGTCGGTTCGGGCGAACCGCCCAGCGTCGTCAAACACTTCATCGATACACAGGTGCAAACCAGCAACTACGAGATGCAGGAAGTGAGTCGATTCCGTATCGGCGTGCAAGCATCTCGCGCACCGCGCGGGATACCGGTACTCCAAGACATTCCACTTGCTGGAAAACTCTTTCGAACGCGCGAGAGCCGATCGGAGAACGTTCGCGAGACGATGATCATGGCCGATGCCGTCATCTATCCTTCCATTTTGTCGGTCACGGGAACAACTTGGCTCACGTCTCATCCTTCCAACAGGGTCGGCCACGGCGACCCTAAGCGATCAGAATTGGAAGCGAAGCTATTACAGCAATCGCGCGAGCGTTTGGAGGGACTGATCGCGGAAGAACTGCGAAGGACCTCGTCCGCGATTGAGGAGTCCCCGGTGCAACCGGTTGTCGCTCCCGAAAACTCGACGAGCCGAATCCAGCAGGCTCCTATTCGCACCACTTGGCGGCAATCATCAACGGTCCGGTGATGCGAGATAGTGTTTGTCTGGGGGGAGGCTGGCGCAGGATCGTTATTCTTCTCGATAAAGTCGTAGCCGTGGCGGGCGCGTGACCCACTCCATGCCGACGCGGTAATAGCCGTTGGCCATCGGCGAGATGTGCCGAACCCGCGCATCCATCGGCAATCCGCGGTAGGAAACTCGCACGCGATCATTCGCTTCGAGATGCCCCGCCTCGGCCATGGCTAGTCCCATGCCCGCAAAGGATTCGTCGAGAACGTCGGCCATCAGTCGGCGAGTCTCTTCTTGCCGAACCGTGACGGTGCCGATCTCACTCGGAAAGCGCAGCCACTGACGAACGTTCATGTCGATCATCTCGTGGGGAAAAACAACGGGGATCTCAGAGTGGGATGGAATCAATCAAGCCAGGAAAGCTCGTTGACCCGGCCCTGATCCTACCGCGGCAAGGGTGTTCGTTTCCAGGGAAAAGTGACGAAAGCCGCGCATCCATTCGACAGAATCAACTCGACAAAATACGCACCTTCATTCCCAATTGAAGACTCGTCGCGACCAGTTCATCGAAGATGTCGCCGTAGAGGACGGCAATGTGGTTGCTCATGTAGTGGGCCATGATCGTCTCCATGGAACAGCCCAGATGCGCCGCCATGAACGGCCATTGCCGAGTCGTCCCTTCCCACCATGCATCGCGAACCTTAGCCGGCAGCGCAACAACCTCGCCCCGGCCAATGTCCATGCAAAGCTCGCCGCCGGAAATGTAACAGCGTGACCAAGTCATCGCGCCTGCTTTGCTTTCGCCGGCAAATGTCCCACCGGGGATCGGAAAATAACCGGCGGGCTGGCGATAGGAGTGAACCCCCTTCAAGGAATCGGGGTCATGCTGAAACGCGTACGCGCCGCAGCTTCCGCTATTGAGCAGAACCCACAGAAAGCGATTCTTGTAGGTCGCTCCCCAACGAACATCGTGGAACATGACGGCGGGATGGAGTCCTTTTCGCTGAGCGATCCGCTTCATGAGTTCCATCGGGACCAGATTCCCCTGGTCCGCTTCGGTGCTGGTGATGAGGACATCGCCCGTCGTTTCCGGCCGACAGGCGGAATTGAGCAGCCCCTCGCAGAAATCGCTGGGAGGCAAACAAGGAATCAAGCCAAGTTGATACTGCCAACCGAGACAGTCGGCATGAAACTCATCGACCAGATCCAGCACAGCCAAATACATGCGAAGCTGTTCCTTGGTCGCTTCCTCGGTGAAATCCTCGGCATCCTTTTCTCTCCAATGAAACTTCACGCCGCGATCGACAACGAAGCGAAAGGCATCGTCGATCCGTTTGGTCGCGATCTCCTTACCCCGCGCGATGATCCAAGCTTGATCGACCTTGTGCTCGGCAAATCCGTACTTCGCCAACAGCCGGGGACCGAAGTAACCATTGATCATCCCCATGCTGGTGTCGCCGAGCATCAGGGCAAGAATCCGCTTTCGGCGAATCTCTGCGACCACGTCGGTAGCGATGTTGTTCGCCTCAGGTCGGACTGGCGCGGACGAATGAAGTTCATCGGTCCGATAGCGGATCTGTCCGCTCGAACACCACTGATCAAGCCGATCCATGAACGTCTTATCTTTGGTCCAGTCCTTGGCGTCGGTCCAAATGCGCGAGAATTTACGGTCGACACTTTCGAGACATGCCCCGGTGTTGAGCAGCGCCACCAAGCCAGGCCAGGTTCCCGAGAAATTGCTTGCCAGAAGGAGAGGATTGTCTTTGCCGACGACACCTTCCACCGTGTGCGGGCCGTAGGTCCAGTGGCAGAAAACACCGATCATCGGATCGTCGAATCCACTGAGCTTGTCGATCGCTTCGTGCGGCTTGGTAATAAAACCTTTCACTAAGTGTGGCTTTCGACCAAGCTTCTTCAGAGCCGACTCCAACTGCGAGGTGGTCTCGGCAACCTGAGGCTTGGCCCACTCGTTGGGAAGAGATCGATAATCGCCTGGATGAAAGATGACCACTCGCTTCACGGCATTCCCCTCATCAAAAACCTGACCCACATCGACACGATGCGTTGTACATCTCCTGGATGGCAACGTCGATTCCACCGAGCAACCGGAACATCCGTCGGAATTCCGATCGCTCATTTTTGGCGGTACGGCAACAGACTCCGGGGCACAAGCGACGTCTCCGCGACGATCAGCCAGCAGGATGAGTCTGACGATGATCGCGGGCGACGGTCAAACATCCTGCAAATAAGACTCCTGACAGCGCGATGTTGAGGATGGGAACCATCAGCATCGCTTGCCGAAGCCCCTCGGCCCGGAAGTGGGCGGGAAGAGACGTAACCTTGTCGGCAACATAACCTGCCGCTTTGGCCGCCGACAAAGCGTAGTGATCGCTCGCCAATCCCATCACGTACGGCCCTAGAGACGCGCCCAGGACGTACATCGCGAAAAAGTAAAGAGCCATCCCCGTCGCGCGATTCCGCGGCGCGACGACATCGTGCAGCGTCGGATAAACGGAGGCGTAATAGACATACATCAGCCCACAACCGACGCCCAAAAGGATGGCAAGATTGGTCGTCTGACCGGCCGGCTGGACGAGACCATAGTAAGTGAAGGGGATTGCCAGCAGGATCGCGGTACCACCGACAAGAAGTCGACCGTCGAGTCGCCAGGCGCGCATTCGATCGGCGGCAAGTCCCCCGAGAAGAAGACCCGGTACTCCGCTGAGCCCGTAGGCGGACATCGCGATCAGTCCCGCGTCTTTCCCCTCCATGCCGTGATATCGAATCAGCATCGCCGCCAGGAAACCGCCCAGGGCGTACATGTTGAAATTGTGGAGCGCCCCCGAAAGGATCAACCACCACACCGTGGGCGTGGAGAGAACCTCCCAATACGGATTGCCCGATGGTTTATCGGTCGTTGGCTTGATGACTTCCGATTGGCCGCGGGTTGGTTCTCGAAGAAACAGAACGAGCACCGCGCACACGAGCCCGGGCAGGCCGGCAATGTAGAACGCGGTCCGCCATCCGAATCGCTGCTCGATGGTGGTACTCACAAGAAAGGAAAGGCCGATTCCCAGCGGCAATCCCAGCATGAAGATGGACATCGCGAGTCCGCGTGAACGGGCAGGGTAGTAGTCACCGATGAGGGACGTAGCCGCCGGGGCACAAGTCGCCTCGCCGATACCAACCCCCAGTCGCACCAGAAAAAGTTGCCCGAAGGATTGGGCGCGCCCGCTCGCCGCCGTCAGGACGCTCCAGACGAATACGCCCATCGAGAGAAGACGAATTCGGCTCATGCGATCCGCCATTCGGCCCAGCGGGACACCAACGACGGCATAGAGAAGCGTGAATGCTGTCCCCAGCATTCCCATCTGCGAATCGTTCAGGTCGAACTCTTTTCGGACCGGCTCGGCAACCGCTCCTAGAATTTGACGATCAAAGAAGTTCATCGTGTTGATGGCAAGTAACAACAGGAGCGCGATCCAAGCCGACTTAATCATAAATGTAACCCCCCGGTTCCGATGTGCATGCATCACCGTACCAAGGGGACAAGCACGTTGAAAGGACGGAGTTAAAAGAGATGATTTCCAGGAGATCCAGGAGAAAAGGCCCCCTGGGAAGATCAGGGAAAAGGTGATGGTGGTCGACAGATCCCTACAGATGACGCTTGGCGATCAAGCCGACCGTGTGGGCCGCCGCCGAAAGCGCGTAACTCATGGTGAGAATGCCGATGGCGCCGGTCAACATGTTGACCCAAGGTGGATAGATCTCCAGTGCGTGACCGCCGAAATAAATCAGGCACGTCAAGCCCACTGACAGTGCAAGAAGCATGACGACGATTCCCAGCCAAGCCGGTATGTCCGCGATCGATTTTCCAATCCACTTAAAGATGTTGAGTGGATTGACCGAGAGATCGGTGATGTAACTGGCGATGGCAAAAAAGTAGTAGACCAAGCCCATTATCGTCAACAGGCCGGCAATCCCTAGGCCGAGTGGGCCGGTCGATTCGTTCCAAACAAACGTCGGCATCGGCGCGCCATCGAACCAGCCAGGTTCGAGCGCATCGAATTCTTCGGAGCGTTCGAAAGTGGCTTTGAATGAGACAAAACAAAGGATCAATATCGGCAAAATAAACGCCGGCAGCGCCGTCGCCAAAAAGTAAAGCGACGCCACCGGCAATGCGCCAGCGGTGATGGGTCGATCATAAAAACCCTTCGACGATGTTTCGATGAAAGTCTCTTGCATCAGGCCGAACCAGATCAACATCGCGATGCCGGCAATCCCGTAGCCGATGTACCAGGGCCAAGCGGGAGGAGCTTTAAACCCGTCCGAGATAAACCAAATGATGGTGAATGTTGTCCCCAAGCCGAGCGACGCGACAGCAACCGACGTTAGGATCGTATTGCTTAGAACCTTTACCAATCCTTGAGTGACGACCTCCCCTCCCAAAGAAGCGAAGATCTTGTTCCAGGTGGGATAGTCCTTGGGAAGCTTGGTACGATCCATGACTTCGAGGTTCTTGCCTGTCCGATAGTCGAAGCCGCACTTCAAACAGATAATCGCGTTCTTAGCCATTTTGGCCCCGCACGATCGACATGCACCGGTCGTGTCGAATGCCAAGCGATTGACATCGTAATCGCGAGCCTCTTCGTCGGCCGCTTTCTGATCCGAAGGGACTTGCGTCTTCTTTTCACACTTGGGGCAATTGATAAATCGGCCCGCGACGGCCTTGGGAACCTTCAACGTCGAGCCGCACGAGTTGCAGCGAATGCGAAGGACATTAGGGTCCGCACCAGAAGACGCCTTCGCCATGATTTGCCTCTTTGATCCATCGCTATCAGGTTTGTTGGGCCGGCCGGCAAGGCCGAGCTTTGCTCGACACGGGGGCTCGATCGTTCTCCTTCATGAATATGGCTAGAACCATCGCGCGACGACGCTCGGGCTGGGAGTCACTCATCGCGAGAAAATCTTGACGGCTCGGTGAAGCCTCCCTTGATCGGTTGGTACGTGACAGGCTCCAGGGAGATGAGCTTGGCCATCCCGAGAAAGTGGCCCATGCGATTGAATACGGCGATTTCGGCGTCGATGGCCGATCCCGAGGCAGGAGAATCGTTGTCGCCTCGCAAAGGAGTAAAGATCTTTCCCTGATGGAAACGAATCTCTCCCTCATCGTCGACCATATGCCCGCGATAGCCGACGACGGCAGTGCCAAGCGAATGGCGGACTGCTTGATCGAGATGGTCCAGCGATGCCGCCTGATCGACGTGAAAGGCTCCGATCGCCGACCGGCGAAGCTGACTCATCAAACCGCCGGTTCCAAGTAGTTGGCCCAGATCTCGCGCGATGGAGCGGATGTACGTGCCGCTTCCACAAGTGATCGTCAGTCGTAGTTCGGGATACTGATACGATTGGACAACGATCGAATCGATCCGCACTCGACGCGGAGCGAGATCAACGTTGATCCCCTGGCGCGCCAAGTTGTAGGCAGCCCGCCCTTGCACTTTGAGTGCCGAGAACTGCGGCGGGACTTGGTCGATCTCGCCCTGAAACGAACTCAGGACTTGCTGGACCTCGGCCGGGGTTGGTTCGCTTAAGGTAGAATGATGGGCGACGTTTCCCTCGATGTCGTCTGTGTCCGACGATTGCCCGAGCAGAAATGTCGCGTCGTAGGTCTTCTGCTGTTGTTGGACGTACTCGACCAGTCGGGTGGCGCGATTGATCGCCACGATCAACACGCCGGTGGCCATGGGGTCAAGCGTGCCGGCATGCCCGACACGTTTGGTACCGACATACTTGACGACGCGGTTCACGACGTCGCGCGACGTGATCCCAGCAGGCTTGTCGATGTTCAGAAAGTATCCCAGCTCTGGCATGATGATGTTTTATGGTTTTGCTGGCTCGGTAGGTTCGGGGTTTGTCGTCGGCGTTGATGGGCCGGCAATCCATTCGAGAATGGCACGAAGATTGTCAGGGGATAAGAACTCGTCGTCCTTTTCTTTTCCAATCAGATCCGCCATTTTGTCCAAGTAAACCACCAACGCGGGGTCGTCGATCTGCTTGGCGATGCGTCGCAATAGCTCGGCTCGTTCGTGTCGTCGTTCGAAGGGTTCTGGATTGTCTTTGATGGAGGCTCCTAGGGCATACTGGTAGATGTCCGAGAGCTGAGCCCCGGCTCGCTGGCGAAGTCTCGTTTGCTTGATGGCCTCCATCCGCTTCTGGGCAAGCAAGGCCTCTTGTTGCTTTTTCGCAGAAGCTTGGCCGAAAGAGATGGCCGCTCCGCTGAAGGCGGTGAGAATGAGGCAGGCGGCTAACCATCCCAAAAGATGACTGAACCATTTGGGCCAGTAGTTTCGGCGAAAAGCATAATCGACCGTGCCCAAGGCGGCCCCGGCCATCGCTCCGCCAACGTGGGCCGCGTCGTCCGCGCCGAGAAAACTCCCCAGGCCAAAACCGATCAGTAGGGAGATCGCCAGCGATCGAAAAATCCGTGGACTGTCCTCTTCGTCTTCGAAGTATGTTGCCAGCAGTAGAAAGCCGGCCAAACCGAAAATCGCCCCCGAGCCGCCAACCTGAATCAGTCGGCCCGGCATCATTCGATGGACCCACAGACTAGCAACACTCCCGGCCAGCCCGAGTGCCACATGCATGACCAGAAGAGCCCAGCCGCCGTACCAATCCTCGACGATGCGTCCCAACTGATAAAGAGCCGACAGATTCAGGATCAGGTGGATCAAGCTTGCATGCAGAAGAGTCGCGGTGAGAAGTCGCCACCACTCGTGGTTCTCGAAAATCCGCTGGCCGTCGATCGCTCCGAAATCAACCAGCGTATCGATCGACAGGCTCAAAAAAGTAAGCGGGCCTCCCCCCGCGGCAAGGTTGCCCTGCATGATCGCCATCAGCGCAAAGAGAGAGACGTAGATCGAAGATAAAGTCCAGGTGACAGGAAAATCGACGATCTCCGCCTTCATCCACGCGAGCCAGGACTTCTTGGTTGCCGAGGGTTCGGAGGAAGACATCCATACCTTTCACTACTGTTCAGACGGGGACTCTGTCCCACGCCGCTGTGTGATGATACGTGGGAAAGGTGACACTCAACAAGAGTTATACCGGTTCACCCACGAATTGAGTCCGCTCTCGTCGAGTCGGTCCCATGGATAAATGGGCTAGCGAACGAATACTATTCGCCCGCTGGAATCGCGATCGGAACGAAAGCGGCATATTTTTGGAGCGCATAAATTGAGAGCATTCCGGTATCTCCATGCAAGTCAATAGGGCCGGGCAACGTTCGCCGAGTCGTTGTCAAGTCGGCGGCGAAAAGAGGTTTATCCTTTCGAGCCCAGAACTCGATGCGGTACTCGCCAGGAGCAATTTGCCGGGCCGTCATTTGAAGGACGTACCACTGACCAGCGGGCGAACCTTCGGTGAGTGTGATGATGGGAACGCCCGCCGACTCGATCCCCACCAGCCAGAGACCACGAAGAAAAATCCAACCGATGGGAAGTCCTTTCTCTTGATCCAAGGCAGGATGGTTGGGTTCGGCCACCATTCCTCGATCCGGGATCACGACGACGGCAGCCTTTCCTTCCATACGAGCCACGCCGCGCGATACCGACAAGTTCGCGTCGATCGAAGCCGGAAAGCCGATGTCTTTCGATGATGACCCAGGAACCGCGGTCAAGAGTTGTCCTGCCCAGCTTGCCGATTCCTCCTCGGATAGTGGCGTTGCCCAGATGTCTGCCAACAACAACCCACTGAACGCCAAGCTCAAGATTATCACGGATTGTCTGCTCCCAATGGAGGGGATTGAGCCGTGTAGTAGCGAACGCCTAGATCTCGAATGCGAACCGGATCGGGCTCGTCCGAACCGAGAACCAAATCGTTCCCTGTTTGCTCGGGGAGCACGATCGGCAGGCGAATCGTAAAAGTGCTTCCTCGGCCTAGCTCACTGACCAATTGCACTTCATCGCCACCGAGCAACTTTACCAGTTCTCGCACGATCGAGAGCCCCAGGCCGGTGCCGCCGTATTTGCGAGTCAGCGTGCTTTCAGTCTGCCGGAATTTCTCGAAGATCAGTTTCTGATCTTCCGGAGCGATCCCGACGCCGTTATCAACGATGCCGATCGAAACAAAGGAGCCATCTTGCCGGGCGACCGCGCGAATCAATCCTCCCTCGGGGGTGAACTTGATCGCGTTGGAAAGCAGGTTCGAGAGAATCTGTTGCAGCTTGGTCGAATCTTGTTTGAGGATCGGGATGGACGAATCCACGTCCGACTCAAGCGTGATGTTCTTTTTGTCGGCAAGGGGTTTGATGATCTGAATCTGTCCCTCAATGACATCGCGCAGACTGAACTCTTCGACATGAAGTTGCATTTTCCCCGCTTCTAGCTTCGCCAGGTCGAGGACATCGTTGATAAGCGACAACAGGCTTTTGCCACTGATGAGAATATTCTGTGCCCAGCGTTTCTGTTTGGGATCGAGCGCTTCGATCTCTGCCAGTAACTCGCCGAAACCGAGAATGCTGTTGAGAGGCGTTCGGAGTTCGTGGCTGACCGTGGCGAGAAACTCGCTTTTCAGCCGATTCATCTCGAAAAGGGACATGTTCGCTCGGGCCAATTCATCGAGTCTTCCATCAAGGTCGATGTTGACCTTCCGCAACTCATCCTGCATCGAAACCAGGCTTCGCAGCATTCGATTGAATGCATGGCTCAGTTCTTGGAACTCATCGCCGGTCTGTATTTTGCTTCGGACGTCGAGATTGCCCGCGGTTACTTCTTCGCTGACACTGCGCAAGTGTTGAACCGGTTTGACGACGACGAACCGAACGATCGCGTAGGAGAAAAAGAAGGCGATGGCAGCCGTCAAAATCGCAAACGACAACAGCACCGCGCGGTTGACATTGACGCGAAGCCGAGTCTGCGTGAGAGGAATATCGACGTTCTCGACAGCGATCACATCCCCGACTTTGGCTTCGCCGTAGCCGAGCTCTCTATCGAGCGTCGTCGGATGACATCGCATGCACGATGTCTTTAAAGTTACGGCCGCCAAGTACTGAAACTTCCCCTGCCGAGTATCGAATCGGCTCTCTTTGGTGGTCTCTCCTTTTTCTAGCCGAGCCACCGCGTCGCGTTCCCATGGAAACGTCGGTTGATAACCGGTCCTCTTCGAGCGAGGCCGAAAATACTGCGACGTATAGTCGAGAGCATCGGACGGGACGATCTCTCCGACATCTTCTTCCAGTGGAAACATTTTGGCGAAGGAGTCGGCGGAACTCGTCTCACCTTCTTTCTCCTTTTCGGCGGAGATTGCCTGCGCGTGGCGTTTGAGAAGGACAGGGTAGACCAGCATCTCGGCCGTCGATTCGGTTTGGTCCCAAACAAGGTCTTCGGTCAGGTAGCCGTAGAGGACGAAACTGGCGAGGATGAGGACAAAGATTCCTCCCCCTAAGAGAAGCCGGAACTTTCGTTCGAGGCTTGACTCACCCAGAAATCGCCGAACGCTTCGGTAGGCCATCCCTTCTCCCAGAGAACCTGGCCTCGCTCGAAAGCACCGAGTCGTCGGCCGTCTCTGATAGTCTATCTATCGTTCCGACGAGGATTGGTCGCGGCTTGACCATTTGGTCGATGGTTTGATCGACGATTCAAGCGACGTTTCGGCCCGCCGGCCGTTTGACAACCCGAGCAAAAGTGCGTCGATCGGCCCGTCACGATTTTCTGATCGAGCTCCACGGCTTGGCCGCATCGGCGACAGGGTTGGTCTGCCCGGCCGTAGACATCGTGTTGATTCTGATAGGACCCTCTTTTTCCATCTGAATCAACATAATCGCGAATCGTAGATCCCCCCGCGTTGATGGCTCTTTTCAAGATCCGCGTGATCGTGCGAGCCAGCTTTTCGACGACCTCGTCGGCCAGGCGATCGGCCCGCGCGCCGGGGTAAATGCCGGCGTGAAAGAGGATCTCATCGGCGTAGATATTGCCGATGCCGGCCAGGGCTCGCTGATCGAGAAGAACGCTTTTCACCCGGCGCTTCGTTCGAGCGAGCGTCTCTTTTAGCTCGGGCAGAGTTATTAGCAGGGCGTCCTTTCCAAGTTGCTTAGGACCGAAGCGGGTCGGCATGTCAGAACTGGTCGCCAAAACAAGTTCACCAAAACGACGTGGGTCGATAAAGCGACATTCTTGCCGACCGCTTTCAAGCGACAATCGCAAGTGAGTATGAGGCTCGATCCCGTGCATGGCATCCTCGACACGAAGATTCCCGGTCATGCCGAGATGAATGGCCAACGTGAGGTCGCCTGAGAGTCGAACGAAAATCCATTTGCCGTGCCTGTCGATCTGCTCGAAAGATCGGCCACCAAGTTTCAAACGAAAATCCGAGGCGGCCTTTCCCACCATTAACGGTGACACCGTTACGCAGGCTTGGATCACTCGCCCCAACAACTTGGGTCGCAGCCCGCGAACCACCGTTTCGACTTCGGGGAGTTCGGGCATTCCTCACTCCTGTCGTCGTGGGGACTGGATCGATGGCGTGGCCGTTGCGCGGGGACTGACACTACATCATGTCTTCAGGGCGAAGGTATGCTCCGACCAACGAATGACCGCCGTCGGTGACGATGATCGCGCCGTTGATGTTCTTGGCAGCTTCGCTGAAGAGAAACAAGGTCAACTGCACGCAGTCTTCGATCTGGCCGATACGCCGAATCGGAATCGACTGAATCAAACGATCCATGAATCCTTCCGGGATCAGGCGTCTTGCTCCTTCCGTGTCGCCGATGCCGCCTGGTGCGATGGCGTTGGTTCGAATCCCGAGCGGTCCCCATTCGACGGCGAGGTTTTTCGTCATCGCATCAATGGCGGCCTTGGCGGCTGATGCGTGGATCTGCATCGGCGTCCCTCCCACCTGCAACGTCGCGCTGATATTCAGGATCGATCCACCGTGATCTCGCATCCAGTGATCGAAGACCGCTTTCGTGGTATGCCAAGTCCCCTTCGTGTCGATGTCGATGACGGTTCCAAAACCGTTGGCCGAGAGTTGTGAGGCAGGGCACAAAAAATTGCCAGCCGCTCCGTTGATGAGAAAATCGATTTGGCCGAGTTGCTCAACCGTTTTCTTCACCGCAGCGTCGATCTGCTCGGGTTGGCGTACGTCGGCAACGAGCGGAATCGATTGCGTCGCGGTCCCGGCAGCAATCTCCTCGGCGGCCGGCCCCACGTGGTCGGCCTTTCGACTTACAACCGCGGTATGGCAGCCGTGCAATGCCAAGCCCCGCGCGATCCCCTTGCAGATTCCCGTACCGCCCCCTGTGATGAGAGCGACTTTCCCTGCCAATAGATCCGACCGAAAAATACTCACGATCCTTCTCCCTCCCCTATTTGCGCCAAGAAATCCGCCAACCATCTGATCAACAAGGTCGATTCATCGGCGAAACTCCGGCCCCTGTATCCGCAACACGCGGTCGGCCATTTCGGTGTGCCGTCTAATTTCCCCCCTGGGAATGTCGACTCCCCATGAGTTTAACCCAACCGGAAGGGGGCGGGTCGAGTCTAACTTGCTCCCTTTTTAGGGAGTTCGGGACAGGACGAACTCAACGGGACTATCACGAACTCCCTTCTACCTCGTATCATGACAAGGGCGAGTCAATTTTTAAGAGTGGGCGGGAACGAATGATGCGGATCGGGCAAAATCGATGGGCACTTGTCCTGTCGGCGTGGATGATGGCTCCTTGGGGGTCTGCTTGGGGCCAAGAGCCTGGTAAAACAGAAGAACCACCCGCCAAGGATGAACGGCATCCGGTCTTGGTGGAACTTGAGGCAGTTCTCAAGCGCGAAGCCTCAAGCGAAGAGGAACTCTTCAATAACATCCGAGAAGCGGTCAAACTTTCCCTTGAAGTTCGAGATGATAAGGCCGCCTCGCCGCGAGATCGTGACATCGCCACCAGTGCCGCTTTCGATCTGACCTTTCAGGCTTATGATGTCGGTGTCGAAGGCTTTGACAAAAAGCTTCGCGAACTATGCGAAGCAGAACGAGCGATCAATCCGCCGACACCGTTCCGAGCGAAGGCTTCCTTCTACCTCTTTGCTCTGGATAACTACGATGAGAAAAAAGAGCCCAAAGAGGGAATCCTCGTGAAGGCGGAGGAGTTTCTGAAAGAGTTCTCGAGTCAGAAAAGGATGGGATTTGAATTATTGATGGAGTTGGCCGACCGAGCGATGCAACTCGATAAGACAGAGCTCGCCGTTCAGACCTATCAACTCATTCTGAAGAAGTTTCCCGACACGAGTATGACAGAGTCGATCGAGGGAACGCTTCGTCGGTTGGAGGCGATCGGGAAGGATTTCGTCATCGAAGGAACACTCCTTTCGGGTGAGAAGCTTGACGCGGCTTCGCTCAAGGGGAAGGTGATTGTGATCGATTTCTGGGCGACTTGGTGCGGGCCTTGTCTGCAAGAGTTGCCTGAGCTGAAGCGGGTCTATGAAGAGCTTCATGAAAAGGGTTTCGAAGTCATTGGCGTTTCTCTCGATGAAGAGCGAGCCGAGCTGGAAGCCTTTCTTGAGGAGCAGCGACTCCCTTGGCCGCAACTCTTTCCTCCGAAGGATCAGCCCAACGGTTGGGAAAACCCTTTCACTCGCAAGTACGGGATCTCGGGGATTCCGACGGTCTTTCTGATCGGCAAGGATGGCAAATTGGTTTCAACGTCGCTGCGAGGTCCCAAGCTCGAAGAGAAGGTACGCGAGCTCCTAGGCGTCAAGTCGTAACCTCCCGTCGGTCGCCACCCGAGCGAGCCGGTTTATGGGATCAATCGTCTGGTCCATCTCCATGAGAGGACTTCTTTTCTCGTTGGCCAATCTCGCGGAGGCGATCTCGGACTTCGCGCATGGTGGTGGGTCGTTGTTCAGGATTGCAGCGAACACATTCACGGACGAGTTGATCGAGGTCGGCGGGAAAGCCCGCCACCGCGCGCGTCAGTGGCCGAACGAAGTTGTCGAACGCTCCCAATTCCGCGCCGCCGTACTGTCGAAGCTCCGCGGGGACCGCTCGTCCCGAGAAGGATCGATACATGGTGGCGCCGAAGTTAAAGATGTCGGTCTTGCCATTAACGATCTTGGACTGTGCTTGCTCGGGGGCGAGAAACTCGAGCGTCCCTTGCACGCGGTCTTTCTTCTCTCCTCGCCGCCAAGCCAGGCCGAAGTCGATCACTTTCACTTCCTTACGCCGGCCGACGAGAATGTTATCGGGCTTGATGTCGGCATGATAAATCCCGTCGGCATGCATCGCGGCCATGCCGTCGGCCACCTTAAAGAAGATCGAAATCAGCTTGACCAGCGGGAGTCCCTGACAGTCGGCCAGCGCCATTCCGTCCACGTACTCCATCAGGAGCCGAGCACCCTTGATCGCGAAAAGCGACTTCTGGATATCGAGTGAATAGACTTTCAAGAGATGCGGATGATCGAAAGATCGTGTGACGTCAAACTCGTTTTGCACCTGATCCACATATTTTCGGTCTTCCTTTGAATCGACGACGACGATTTTCAGAGCGTATGTTTGACCGTCGGCTTCTCGCCGAACTTTATAGATTCGACTCCCCGCCCCTTGGCCGAGCTCTCCCAGAATGGTGAATTTGCCGATCTCCATCAGTTCCTCGCGAGGTCCTTTCATCGCTTTGCGATCGATGACCGCTGATAGGCTCTCCCTTATTGGGGGGCCTTGAATGTTTACGTTACCTAGACGATCTGCTTTAGAGTATCGGCCATCGACGGATTCCCTCGTGGAGAAAGGGGAACGCCCCAACATTCTTTGCCGCTCGCATCCAGAACGATCTGATAATCGTTAGGAGACTGGAAGCCCGCCGGGGTTGGTTCGTGGCCATGGACAAAGAACGTACTCTTAAAAAGTTTGGCGAACTTACCGACAAATTCGTTGTCGTGTTCACGACCCCAGACCATCGCGTGGGCCGACCCTCCGATCAAGATGTCCTCGGAAGTCAGCCGACGTGTGATCACTTTTGGATCAAACGTCTTCATGGATGGTTTGTCCGGGAGAGTATGGCTGATGAAGATCCCGTTCTTCAGTCGAACCGCCAGCGGAAGCGAGAGGATGAACGATTTGTAGAGGTCAGCAATTCTCGGGGCGGCCGGCCCGTAGGCGGTTTCCAAGCCCGAGGCGAACATCTGATTCTGCGAGATGCCTCCCTTGGCTAGCGACGTCTGCGTACACTCGGAGAGCTCGTGATTACTCAACAGGAAATGGACTCGGTCCTTGTACTTCACTTTCAGCTTGGCAACATCTTCGAGGAGCATGTGGCTCATGCAGCCACCCCCATCGTAAGTCGGGCCGCCGTGAATAACCTCTTGTAAGACTAGGTGTCGACGAGGATGTTCATCGAGCGCGACAAACCGAAGGATCTTGTTGAAGTTGGCCCGGTTGCCGTGCAAGTCGCCGAAGACCCAGACGTCGTCCGCCTCGTCGATTCCAAGTTGCACGATAGACCCGGTTCGGCCTGTCGTCTGCTCATTGGCTTTGGTGGCGGCCGCGAAGCGGTCGTCGAGCTCATGAAGGAATTCGATCGTCACCTTCATTGCGTTAGCCGTCCCGCTTGGTCAACTGCTGGTAGAGTTCGCGAAGCTTGGCCGGGGAAATGACCTCGGCCCGATCATCGCGTGAGATGCCAAGCTCTTCGAGCCACACCGGGATCTCATTTTTGAGGGGCTTGAACTCGGGGAGACTCATCAGGCTCCCTCGAATGTTTTTTCGACGATGCGTAAAGAGGTCGCGGATGAATCGATGAAAGCGGGCTAAGTCGGTTCGGTCGGGTTCCTTCAATGGATCAACATCGATTCGGACGAAGGCGGAATCGACCTTGGGGCGGGGCCAAAACGCTTTGGGTGAAAGTGTCCGCAATAGCGTGGCCGAGCCGACCGTTTGGGCCAAGATGCTGAGCGGTCCATAATCGCGCGAGCCGGGCTCCGCCAAGATCCTTTGACCTACTTCAAGCTGAACCGTGAAGGTCAGCGAGCGGATCGAAAGCTCATGCAGGATGGCATTGGCGATGATCGACGAAGCAATGTCATAAGGGAGATTGGCCACGAGATGGTAGTGATCAACCCCCATCTCTTTCATGGCGGACGCGACAGCTTCCATGACCGCCGGCTCGATCCGATTCTTCCCCGCCAACGCGTCTGCACGAAGCAGGGTGACGTTGCGAGCATTCTCTACTTCGCTTGACGCTAAAGCGAAAAAACCATGGTCGATCTCGACGGAGACGACTCGGCCTGCGTGCTCGACAAGCCGACTGGTCAGGCCACCGGTTCCCGCTCCAACTTCAAGAACGACATCCCGTTTGGTAATCGGCGAACTTCGAACGAGCAGGTCGAGCAGATTCAAATCGATGAGAAAATTCTGACCGAAATCTTTCTTCGCGCGGAGACCCTGCGAGGTGAGTAACTCCATCAAGTACGTCTGAGTCTGTCGCCGGGGTGGATTCACTTGGGGCGATTTCATCGCGGGATCGCCCTGAGTCGATTCATTCATGTCGATGCAGCCTCCCGGCCACGCTCAAGCCAACCTGGCAGAGAGGCTTCCATCATCTTCGCGATGTACTTGCCCAGGATATCCGTTTCGATGTTCACCCGGTCCCCCAGCGATCGACGTCCGAGGGTCGTGACCGATAGAGTATGAGGAATGAGCATCACGCTGATGGCATCGTTCGTGACGTCGCAAACGGTCAGGCTGACGCCGTCGATGGCGATCGATCCTTTCGGCACCAAACTCTTTGTTAGTTCGCCGACCTCGAACCAAATGGTTTCCCATTCGCCGTTCTGCTGCCGCGACCGGACGGTGCCGACACCGTCGATATGGCCTTGAACGATGTGCCCACCCAGGCGTGAATCGGCGCGCAGGGCTCGTTCAAGATTAACTTGATGTCCCACCCGAAGTTCACCCAAGTTGGTGCGAACGAGTGTTTCTGGACCTGCTTCGAATTCGGCGCCGGCGGAGGAAAGGGCGATTGCGGTCAGGCAACAACCATTGATGGCGATGCTGTCGCCAATCGACAGGCCGCCGCGAATCTCCGACAGATCAATCGAGAAACGTCGGCCGGCGGGATCTTCCGCGACATGCGTCACTTCCCCCATCGTCTCTACTAAACCGGTAAACAATCGCTGGTTCCGCTGAATGGTGGTTTTGGAATGACGATATTTTATGGAATAACGACGCCCATCGCTGATGGCTTGCCGAAATGGGGCCTCTCTCAGGCGAAAGATGAAGGAAAAGAGCCGAAAAGGCGTCAGGGGGACGTGCTCCCCAGAAACCAGGGGTGCAAAAAAAGACCGACCCGCGATCTCGCGAATCGATCCATTGATCGGCAGAATAAATTCCCGCCTTCGCTTCAGCTTCTCATGGCGGTGGGGTAGGTCATGGGGAGGGTCCATTCTCCCTCAATATGTTCCATATCCTCGGCACAGATGATTGCTGCGACTTCGATCGGGCCGTACACATGGGGAAAGAGGTGCCCGATCCCGGGGTCTTCGTATCGGACGTCTGATTGAAGCAGATCTTCGTCAAGCGAAAGAAGAATCAACTTTTCGACGCGATGTTCTCGAAAGAACGTGTTGGCGACTTCTAAAAGCTTCTCTGGCTCTCGCGTGCAGTGGATGAAGCCTTCGGTTGACAGACTGTCCGCTCGGTAGAGGTCTCCGTCGAGGCACCGATTCCAGTCTGATTCCCAAACAAGATGATAAATGGTCATCGAGCAAACCCTTCTGCTCCGGGACTTTCTTGATGCATTCGGTGTCCTCTCGACCTCCCCCCGCACCGCTGTGCCATTGTACTCAAGCCAGACGTTATCGGTTCCAGAAAGCCCCTCAAAAAGAAAAACTCGAATGATCTAGGCTATTTTTTGGTGATCACGAAGGATTTCGGGGAAGCGGAAAGAGATCGGAAAGGGGAAGTTCCCATTCGACCGCGCCGACCAGGACGGCGGCCAGCTCTCGCCGACGATCGATTCGCTTGATGGTTCCGTTCTTATCGAACTTCAAAACGCGGACGGCGTCGCCCGCTTGCAAAGTTGTTCGAAAGCGTTCGATCTCTTTGTGAACGTCGGCTTCCTGTTGCAAAAGGTTCTCGCGTCGGCGGAATTCTGCCTGGGCCTGGTCGGCTTTCCGCTGCGCGTCGAGAGCCTCTTCGCGAGCCTTCTCGGTCGCCTCGCGCATTTCCTGCAGTTGTCTTAAATCGTGGGCTCCCTTTCCTCGTCGCCGACGAAGATGGCGATAGGCCTTTGCTAAGAGCCCGCGGGGAACTTGCAGACGACGAGCTACCTTCAAGGCACAGCTTTCGCCGAACTGACCCATGAGGAGTCGATAAGTTGGCCGAAGCGTTTCCGGATCAAACTCGACAGCTCCGTTTTCTGCCCGCGCATGCCGCAGGGCGTAGCTCTTCAAGTCCCCTAAATGCGTCGTGACCAAGGCTCGACAACCACGTTCCCGAAGCTCGTCGAGAATCGCCTGGCCGAGCGCGGCACCTTCACTCGGGTCGGTGCCCGCCCCCAATTCATCAAGCAGCACCAGTGAATGCGATGTCGCGATTCGCAAGATCTGCGTGATCCGCGTCATGTGGGCCGAAAACGTGCTCAACGATTGTTCAATCGATTGCTCGTCGCCGATATCAACGAGGATTTCGTCGAACATCGGGACGATGCTCCCTGCCCGAGCGGGAATCGGCAGTCCCGAAAGTGCCATCGCCCCCAGCAAGCCCACGGTCTTGAGTACGACCGTTTTCCCCCCCGTGTTGGGGCCGGTAATGATCAGGATCTCGAACGCCTCTCCTAGATGAACAGTGATCGGCACCACGTCGCGCTGCTCGCTAGTTGTTGCCCGGGCGTTGTAGTCGGCAATCACCCGCTCCAACAGAGGGTGCCTAGCTTGCTCGAGGCGAAGCCTGCCATGCGAAGAGATTTCGGGAATGGTCATTTCCCCGTCCCGCGCCAGCCGAGCCTTTGCCGTGATGAAATCCAGATGCGTCAGCACGTCAAGATTGGTGGCGAGTTCTCTTCCCTTGCTGGCGACGGCGTCGGTGAGACGCCTTAGCACTCGGCGAATCTCACGCTGCTCGGCACTCTTCAAGAGGGACATCTCGGCACTGATCTCGGCGACTTTGGTGGGTTCGATGTAAACCGTTTCGCCGCTGGCCGAGGTGCGATGGACGACCCCGGCGACTTTGTGGCGATGATTGACGGCAACAGGGAGAACATGATGATCGCCGCTCATCGTGGCTTGAGAATAGCGCAGGGCCGATCGGATTTCTGGCTGCCTGAGCAAGCGTCCGAGTTCCTTCTGGATTCTCGCTTCCCACTCGGCCAGTTGAGCGCGGACGCTAGCAAGTTCCGGCGTCGCATCATCCCGGACTTTGCCCCGCTCGTCGATCGATTCATCAATGACCCGCGCGAGCGGGCGAAGATCAGTGACGTCAGAGAGAAGCCGTTCGACGCGGGGAGAATCGGAAGTGAGCCGAAGCCAATACTCGTAGGCTCGGCCAGAAAGGTCTGCGACATCGCGAATGTCGACAGCCTGCTCGATTTCGAGCTGCACACCAAGCTGCGCCCGTTTAACGGGTAACCGAACGTCGCGCAGGCCCGCGAGGGGAGGCTCCATGTGGCACGCCAATAGGTCCATCACTTCGCCCGTCCGCGCGAGTTGTTCGCGGATGTATTCAATGTCTCGTTGCGGACGAAGGTCGGCGATCCATTCCTTGGCGAGCGAACTCCGCGCGTGCTCGGCCAGGCGTTCCCGCACGGTGCCGAACTCCAGTTTGGAAAGAGAATGATCGTCCATCGAAGTGGTTTGATTCAGGTCCTTCGTTGTCAGAACAACGGGGCCGTGGATCCCTCTGCTCAAGTTATTCGAAAATCAAAAGCGCCTTCCCTGCAATGCAAGGCGCCGAGATACGTTGGCGAATCGGCCCGGCTGGACAAATGGCCAACGGCTTCTGCTTTGGGAACATCATTAAGTTAGGATTTTCCGCCGCCGCATCCCGTCGGTGAGCCATCCAGCTCCCGAGGCGGCAAACGGAACCAGGAGAAACTCGGCCGGCAAACGAAAGCGAGCGGAGGTGATCACCAGAACCGAGAAGAGCGTCATCACAATAATAGGGATTAGCAGCGGGAGATCCTCTCGCCAGAGGAGTCGCCGATGCCAAGCTCCCACACCGGCAAGAAGAATCAAACCGATGTAGCTGACTCGGTAGAGAAGCGATCTGCTTTTGGGATTCGTCTCATCAAAAAAGATCCATTGTCGGGCTCGAAGAAGGGACTTCTCGACATACTGCGCGGGTCGGCGAGAAAACTCCTCGACAATCAATGGGCCAAAAGCGTCCATTCGCTGGACCTCGGTGGGAAGGCTTGCCAAATGCTCACGAAAGGCAAGAGGCATCGTCGTATCAACACTGATCCGTTCGGTCGGCGAAGGAAGCTTGTCGGTCCCGTGGCTGGCCATCGTATTACCTTGCCAGAAGACGTAAGCGAAGCTGTCCTTTACCATCATGAACCGACCGTGCATGTCGATGTTTCGCATCGTCCAAGGGAGAATGCCGACGAGTATCAACGGACTCACGATGGCGACCGATGAACGTTTCCATGACCCGCAGGCGGAAGCAATGATCAATAAAGCGCCGGCGATCGCCATGATCGGATCGACGTGCCACGCGAGAATGTTCCCTATGGCGACAAGAGTGATGCCGCCAAGAGAGGAGGGAGATCGTCGGACGATCCACCAGCCGTCGGCCATCATCGCCAAAGCAAGCATATTCCATGTCACCGCCTGGACCATTGTGGGGGCTACCACGAATGCCGGCCCCAATGACGCCATCATCCCCGCAAGCCACGTGATTCGTCGGGTGGAGAACATCGCCTCGGTGACGCGCATCAAATGCCAAGTCGCCCAACTTCCCACCACCGATTGAATCACGAGAACCAACCAAAACGCAACGCGAGTCTCTGTGCCCAGCAACGCGTACGCGCCCGCGAGAAGACCGGCCATCAACGGAGCTTGTTGACTGGTGGGAACCACTTGGCCCGGCGGTCCGTAGAAGTGGAAGGAGAAGCCTCGGCCATCCACGATCGAGCGGGCAATAGTGCCATGCTCGTAGGCTGCGGCCGGCAGCATTCCGGGGGCATCCATCCAAAAGCAGGCAACAAGCCGAGCCATCAACGCAATCGCAGCGAACGCCAGGATCTCTCGGCTCACCAGCGATCGTCGGCGAGTCGGCGTCGTGCCGTACTCATCACAAAGCGGTGATGCGGTTCTCGGCAGCGTCTGAATGGAGGAAACGCGCTCCGCGGAGCGTTCTCGCGCAGGAGCAAGGGTCGCTTGGCGGTCGACCATTTCTTCCTCCTTTGGGTTTCGAATCCGTTAGGTCAAATTGTTCGTAACCGGTCCATCGATTTCAGACAATCGGTAACGTTCGCGAGGAGTAAGAGGGGGTATGAGGAGTATCCGATTGGAGTGGTATCTCTGGCGAATTTGTCTTCAGGCTGATAGTCATGACCCGTTCCAAGAGGGATCTTTGGTGGCCGAGGAAGTAGGATGTCGCAGCAGCCGAGCGAGGAAAAGAGCGTGTCGATGACCCAGGCCGACGAAGAGGGGGGGCACAACGTCCCGGCCCGCGACTCATCGATCTGGATCTCCTCGATCGATCCATCGGATGTTGCATTTCTCGAACGATTGGAACGCGTTCTTGGTTCACCGGTCCTTCGCCAATGGGGGGTCTATCGCATCCCCTCCCGTTTCCGTCTCTCCATCGTGGTGCCGGTCTATAACGAACGAGCGACGATTAACGAAATCCTTCGCCGGATCCGCGCGGTGCCGATCGCCAAAGAGATCATTCTTGTCGATGACTGTAGCACCGACGGTACGCGAGAAATCCTAAAGTCGTTGGTCGATGAGCCTGATCTCAAGGTTCTTTTTCACGACGTTAATCAAGGGAAAGGGGCAGCCCTTCGAACAGCTTTTAAGCATGCCGTCGGCGATGTCGTTATTGTGCAGGATGCGGATTTGGAGTACAGCCCCAATGAGTATCCTCGACTGATCGAGCCGATCATCGAAGGCCGAGCCGACGTTGTTTATGGCTCTCGTTTCATCGGGCAGACCTCTCGCATTCATCTCTTTTGGCATCGGGTGGCCAACGGGATTCTGACATTGGTTTCAAACGTCTTTACCAACCTCAACCTCACCGACATGGAGACTTGCTACAAGGTCTTCAAGCGGGAGGTGATTCAATCGATTCCACTGAAACAAAATCGTTTCGGCTTCGATCCCGAGGTGACCGCCAAGATCGCCCGGAGGCGCTGTCGAATCTATGAGATCCCGATCTCTTACCATGGTCGAGACTACTCGGAAGGGAAGAAGATCGGTTTGAAGGATGCGTTCGAAGCTTTCTACTGCATCATTCGCTATGCACTGGCCGACTGATGAAACCGACCTTATCGATTGCGGTGGGCTTGATTTGGTACCAAGGTGAACTTGCCGTCGGCAAGCGACAGCCGGGCCAAGTTTATGCTGGTATGGATGAGTTTCCTGGGGGTAAATGCGAACCAAATGAAGACCCGCGGGCAGCCGTCGTTCGCGAAATCCTCGAGGAGACGGGGCTCCACGTGGATGTCATGGGTCTTCGACTCAAGGTCGATTGGGAGACCGAGTCGAGGAGAATGGAACTTTGGTTCTTCGATGTCGTGCCGACGGGCATGACCTCTTCAATGGTAAGGCTTGATGAGCCTTTCGAATGGTGGAGTGTGGAGAGGACGCTCGAGGGAAATTTTCCCCCCGCGAATCGGTCGGTGCTTGAGTCGATTCGTCAACGACCGATGCCGATCGTCGAACCCGGATCGTGAGAGGGACGTGTCCTTACTTTGTGATCGAGACCGGAAGTGTGGCAGAAGCGCGTGGCTCGAAGCCCCTCGAGGGGCCTGCCTTGCGAAGCTGGGATTCGACGAATGATTCTGTCAGTGTCCCGCCGAAGACGAGGGGTTTGGTCGGGTCTTTGGCCGGCACGACGACGTAGTGTGGGATGCCTCCGCCGTCGAACTTGTGCAGCCATTTCGAGATATCTTCCGACTTTTCCGTCCAGTCGGCTTTGATGGCAACGACACCCATCTCTTCCATCAAGGCTTCGATCTTCTTGGTTTCGATCGAGGTGAATTCATTCGTCTTACAGATAGCGCACCAGTCGGCGGTGAAGTCGATGAAGACCGTTTTTCCCTCGTCCACACGCTGCTTGAGAAGCTCTTCGGTAAACGGTTCCCAAGCGATTCCTTGATGATTCGGTGCCAACGCGCGGGATCGCTCGAAATCGATCGCGGCCAGTTGACGACTGACTTCCGCCTGCACTTTCTCTTGACGCTGTCTCTGGGCATAAGGGTGCATGACTTGCAGCCCAAAGAACACCGACGCCCCGATCACAGCCATGGCCGACGCGCGGATCAGCCATTTTTCACCCGGCTTGGAACCAATCTCGTACAGATTGCTCACCATCCAGATCGCCACGGTCAAGCCCAACAGGATCGACAAGAGCGGCAGAACATAATCGCTGTTGAGAAAAGAAATGAAGAAGATGACCGTTGCCATGAGGACAAAACCCGCCATCTCCTTGAAACGGACCATCCACATCCCTGGCTTGGGAAGGAGCCTGATCACTTTGGGGAAGAAGGCGGCCGCGATGTAGGGAGACGACATCCCCAGACCCATAAGAAACCAGATCGCGTACACCGTCGTGGGGGGTTGCTTCGCGGTCCATGCCAGCGTCGCACTGAGAAAGGGACCTAAACACGGGGTCGCCAACAGCGTCGCCAAAACGCCCGTGAGGTAAGCCCCCAGCGGCCCTTCCTTCTTCGACGTATCGATCGTGCCGGCGAAACCCGGGACGGGAATCTCGAACATACCCAGCAGACTCAAACCCATGGCAAACACGAGCGAGGCCATGGCAACATTGAACCAGGCATTCTGAAACAGCGTTCCTTGGACATAACCTGCCAGTGCCGCCAACGTTCCCAAAGTCATGAAAACCGTCAAAACACCGGCCGTGTAAGAAAAGTTCAGCAGTTTGATTTGCCAGGGACTTTCCCCGGCTTGATTCACGAATCCGAGAATCTTGATTGCAATCACCGGCAAGACGCACGGCATGACGTTGAGGACCATCCCCCCCACGAACGCGTACAGCATGTAGACCCAAAAGCTGAGATCCTGCTGGTCCGACTGAGTTTGAATACGGTCGAGAACCGAACCCGCTGTCATTGTCGGCGTGACCGCTGGGGAGGGATCGCCGGCGATCGCGGATTCACCCATGGCGGGGGGACTTGTGACAACAGCCGGCTGGGCCGGCGCCGAGGCGACTGTCGGCGGCGTCATCACGTCATTGCTTACCGATGGTGCCGGCAACTGCGGTGTCTCGGCCGCGGGGGGCTCGGCCATCCCCGCATGAGCAAAGACATCACTGTTGATACGCTGAACGGTGGAACCTTCCTTGGCGACGGGCAAACGGATTGAGAAATCGGCGTAAGCCGGCGGCAGGCAATTCTTCACATCGCAAGCTTGGTAACGAATCAATCCCTTAATCGTCGTTTCGCCCGGTTCGAGAAACCTTCGCGCCCGCAGAGGAACGAGAATCGTCACCCGTCCGCGATACTCCTTCATGTTCTCGGCCCCGGCCAAAGGGTGAAGTGGCTGTAACGGCTCGGGGAAGATCGGCACCGAGAAATCCAGACCTTCCGGGGTCTCGATAATGACCTCGGTTGAGACCAGAGAGCGATCGGGAGGACGGTTCATCTGAATGTGAAAGCCCTCGGCCACTTCTAGCTCCAAGGCCAACGTCGCTTGGTCATTGGGTCGCAATGCCGACACGTTGACGAATGGCTGAACCGAGAGAACACCCGCTTTGTCTGCCTTCGGAACTTGACGTGCCGCCCTAGCGAAACTCTTTGCATGCTCGGAAGGTTCGCTATTGGATTCGACGACGGGCAAGCGAAGACTTAAATTCCGATCGCTGGCAGGGGTGCAATTGGTTTCATCACAGAACTGATAGTTGACCTGTGCGCGAATCTCGATCGACTCGCCCGGCTTGACGGAACCTGGGACCGTTACCTCGGCAAAGATGACCGTTGGCCGAGTGTAGATGTAATAAATGACCGGTTTGTCGAGTTCGTCGTACTTCACTTCTGGAACAGGAAACTCGGTAGGGCCCAGCATCACTCCTTCTGGGACCTCGAAGACTACCCGTGTCGGCAAACCGAGCGAGCCGGCCGTGCGGTAATAGAAGTATGCCCCTTCTTTGACTTGAAACAGGATTCCGACGCGGAACGTTTGGCCTGGAGTGATCGATTGGACATCCGCAACGAGCGAGTGTGTCACCTTCGAATCTTTGGCAGGGGCGAATCGCAAAGGAGGAACGTCGAGTTGCGCGAGCGCCTCGGCCGGGGGCATTCCCGCCAGACCGATCGCGAAGACGACGAGTGAAGTCCAAGTCCGCAATGTATGCCGCATGCTCTTCTCTACCCTGCCGGACAATCGCCCCTAGGGGGCTCAGCCGCTGCAAATACTAACCCCGCCCGACATTCGCGTCGATCCAGGCCCGGCGTCCAGACCCCATTAAATGGCGTTCACCGCCTTGATCACGACCCAAGTCTAGACTTCGCTGCCATTTGGGGGAAGTTCATCTCGCCAAGCGAAAGGCGACGCCTTGGATTGGCCTGTCTACTTACATGTGTAGGATGATCTTTCCTGACAGCGTTCCTTCCTTGCGGAGCGTGTTTGCTTCCTGTAATTCATGGGCGTGAGCGGCCTCTTCTAAGGGAAAGGATCGGCTGATTTTTGGGCGAAGCTTCCCCTCTGCCAGCCAGCGGCCAATGTCGCTGGCGGATGTTCGCTGTTCCTCTAAAGAGGAATTAAACATCGCGAAGCCCAGGATCTTGCAATCCTTCGTGTAGAAGGGCCCGAGGGGCAAAAGCGGCTTGGCGTCCCGGCCCGCCATCAGGATGACTCGGCCTCGCTTGGCCAATAGAGGAATAATCATCTCGAGGTTGGGCTCGCGGGTGGTTTCCCACCAAACATCGATTCCCCCCTCGGCAAAGCTTTTGACCGCTTCTTCGATGTTCGCGGTCTTGTACTGCACGACTTGGTCCGCCCCGAGCTCGAAGGCCTCTTTCTCCTTTTCAGGGCTTCCTACCGACGTCAGAACTTTTGCTCCGACCGCCTTGGCCATCTGCAGGACACTGCTACCGACCCCGCCCGTCCCACCCGAAACATAGACCTTTTCGCCCGGTTGAAGGTTGGCATCGCGAAAGAGGCCCAGATGCGCCGTGATCCCTACAAGAGCGGCAGCGGCAGCGTGGTCATCGTCCACTTCTGCTGGCGTCGGGTAAGCGAATTCCTCATCGATGGCCGCCCATTCGCTGGCGACTCCCTGTCGACCGAGAAGCCCCTGATTGCTGCCCCAAACGCGGTCACCGGCCCGAAAACGCTTCGCCTCTGGGCCAACCAATTCGACCGTCCCGGCAAAATCGGTCCCAATGATGTAAGGGGTCGGGATCGGCATCTTAACGACGCCGGAACGAACGTAGGTCTCGATCGGGTTGATCGCGACCGAGTGAATCTTCACCAGGATCTCGCGTCCGTGCGGCACGGGTCGATCGACCTGGCCGATGACGATACTCGAAGCGGGTCCAGGCTCGATGACGTAGGCCGCCTTCATCCGTTTTGACTCCTGGTTGTGATCGAGGGGTGATTCTACCAGGTTTGATGATACGTGAATCGCTTGGTTTCTTCCTGAGGGAAGGGAGCGAGGTTCAAGAGCCGGCAAGAAAAATGCTCGCGTGGTTTAGAATAGGACCGCTGCTGTCGCGGAAGGCTAGCACGGGGTCTTTGCTTGATCGGCAATCTCGCGCTGGTACAGCTTGCGAACGACGTTTCCCATGCGCCAATCGACGAAGCGAGGCGCCAACCAATTGATGAAGAGAAGGAGTCGGGCATCCTTCTCCATGCGAAGTTCGTGCTTACCCTTTTCCATCCCATTGGCCATCAGCCGGCCGACCACTTCGGGAGCCAGTCCCGAATCAAAGCGGGCCGGCATCCGCCCCTTGCGAGCCAAAAGATGCTTTCCGAAATTCGAATGCGTCAGACCAGGCACCACCAGCATCAAGTCGATGCCAAAACGAACCAGCTCCGCTCGCAGCGCTTCCGAGAATCCACATACCGCGAACTTGCTGGCCGAATACTCCGACCATGCCGGCACCCCTCGCCGGCCGGCCATCGAGCTGACATTCACGATCATGGGGGCATGTCCCTCGGCCAGCATCGGGATGGCGAGCCGACAGTTCTCGGCCATCGCGAAGAAGTTCAGTTCCATCGTTTGCCGAAGGATCGAGGGGTCCAGGTCGATGAAATGGCCGTGGGCGGCGATGCCCGCGTTATTGACGAGAATATCCAGTCCGCCCCATTGCTGTTGCACCGTCTCGAAAAGCTGCTGGCGATCATGAGGACTCGTAACATCCGTCGGAATGACGAGCGCCTGACCACCTTTCTGGCGAATATCCTCGGCAACCTGATCCAGTTCGCCGATGCTCCGCGCCGCCAGGGCCACCTGCGAGCCCCGCCGGGCCAGTTCCATCGCCAATGCTCGGCCGATGCCGCTCGATGAACCGGTTACGATGACGCGCTTACCCGACAGATCGCGGCGCATGGGGAGACTCCTTCTGAACATCAATAACTCGATCGGAATCTTGCGCGACAAAGAGGACGCCGGCCGGCCGATGGGGAATGGTTCGGCGGAATCGTCCCATCGCGAAGGTGCGCTGTTCGTTGTCTTGAGAAGAATCGCTAAGGTTTAACATGTGCCATCGCTTGGTCGCCGACGGCGCGGGGGATCAGTCGATGTGTTCGTCCGCGGGGTCGAAAGGCGGCAAGACGATGTTCAGAATCTTCATCTTCCCCACGGCTCGGTGGCGAATGCCGGGAGGAATGTAAACGCATTGACCCGGTCGTACCGGCGAGAGTTTTCCATCGAGTTCGATCTGCGCATCGGGGCCCGCTTCGAGAATGTAATAGACCTCGGTGTGATGATCGTGGTGGTGGGCGAGCGCATCGAGCTCGATCTGTACCTGATGAAGCGACAGTGGAGCGCTCGGAAGGTCAGCCAGCGCCCGTCGGGCCCAGCCACAAGGACAGCGAACCGGATCGATCCCGGCGAAATCGACAATTTTTGCGGCAGCATGCATCGATCTGTTCTCCTCCAAGGACTTGCTCGCCGGCAATTCATTTTCGCCGTGTCACGCGATCCTGCCTATGCTTGCACTATACCGCATAGAGCCGACGGCGGGGTGATGAGTCTCTCTGCCGGCCATCGTTTAGGGGCCATCGGGTAACGAGGATCTTTTCATGTCCGAGCACCGTTTCCACAATCGGCTTCAAAATGAAACCAGCCCTTATTTGTTACAGCATGCCCATAACCCCGTCGATTGGCATCCTTGGAATGAGGAGGCTCTCCAGCAAGCGAAGGAACTCGATAAGCCCATCTTTCTTTCGATCGGTTACTCCGCGTGTCACTGGTGCCATGTGATGGAGCGAGAAAGCTTCGAGGACGAAGCGACCGCACAAGTTATGAACGAGTTCTTCATCAACATCAAAGTCGATCGAGAAGAGAGACCGGATCTCGATCAAATCTACATGACGGCAACACAGCTCATCACGCAGCACGGGGGATGGCCGATGAGCGTTTGGCTTACGCCCGATTTGAAACCCTATTATGCCGGTACCTATTTCCCCCCCGCGTCGCGGCACGGTTTGCCGGCCTTTGCTTCGTTGTGCAAGTACTTAGGCGAAGCCTGGAGAACCCGGCGAGAGGAAGTTCTCGAATCGGCCGAGGGGGTTGTCCAGAGGGTTCGCGATCTCAATCAAGTCGTCCGCAAGGAGGACTCTCTCGACGAGCGGATGACGATGGCCGCCGGTCGAACCTTGGCAAGGTACATCGACCGGACGTATGGCGGATTCGGTCAGAAGCCCAAGTTTCCGCATTCGACCGAGCTGCGTGTGGTTCTGCGGGCGGCGCAGGCCATGGGGGATGATGAGGCTAGGCAACTGGTGGAACTCTCGCTGGATCGGATGATTCGCGGAGGGATCTACGATCAGATCGGGGGAGGCTTTCATCGCTATTCCACGGATGAACGCTGGCTGGTGCCGCACTTCGAGAAAATGCTTTACGACAATGCGCTCATTCCGCTAGCGCTGATCGAAGCTGCTCAGGCGACCGAAGATGCCTCTTTAAAACGAACGTTCCTTGACGCGCTTACGCAGACATTTGCTTACATCGAGCGAGAGATGACCTCTCCCGAGGGGCCGTTCTACAGCACGCAAGATGCTGACAGCGAGGGGGTCGAAGGAAAGTTCTTTGTCTGGTCCAAGCAAGAAGTCCTTTCGATTCTGGAGGAAGAGCTCGGCGAACTCGCGTGTGTGCTGCTCGATGTGACCGAGCATGGCAACTGGGAGGAGTCGAATATCTTGCAGTTGATTCGCCCACTGGAAGAGGTTGCCCTCATGCGGCGAGTCACCGTCGAGGAACTGCAGCAGAAGCTGGCGACGATTCGCTGCAAGTTGTTCGGCGATCGGTCGAAAAGAATCGCGCCAGGTCGAGACGAGAAGATTTTGACGGCGTGGAACGGGATGATGATCGATGCCTTGGCCGTCGCCGACGCGGGCCGAGGGGGGCCTTGGCTTAAGTCAGCCGAGAAGGCCGCCACTTTCATTCTCGATCGTATGAGAACACCCGCTGGCCTGTTGCAACGCACATACAAGGATGGTCGAGCGAGACTCAATGGATACTTGGAGGATTACGCGTATCTCGCGCAGGGACTGGTGTCGATCTACGAAGCTTCTTTTGACCCCAAGTGGATTCAGCATGCCCTTGATCTGGTCGATGTCATGATCGATCAATTCTGGGACGACCATGAAGGGGGATTCTTCTTCACAGGTAAAGACCATGAACAGCTGATTGCGCGAGGCAAAGATCCGCGCGATGGAGCAATCCCCTCGGGCAACGCGATCGCCGCCACGGCGATGGCTCGCTTGGTGAAACTGACCGGTCGATCGGATCTGGGCGACCGACTTGAACGAACCTTTGCCCTCTTTGCCACGATGATGCGACAGTCCCCCATGGAGTCGGCACAGATGTTGATCGCTTGGGATCTTTATCAACCGACCACGCGTGAGATTGTGTTGGTCGGTGAGCCCTTATCGACCGAAGTTCAAGAGGGCCTGCGTATCGTTCGCGAGCAGTTCCTTCCCAATAAAGTCATTGCCTTGCGACGGCCTAGCCAAGCGGAAAGCGACATCGGCCCGGTCAAGCTTCTTGAGGGGAAAACAGCAGGGGAAGGGGGGACGCAATTCTATGTCTGCAGAGGCTGGACATGCTCGGCCCCGGCCAGCAGCTTGAAGGATTTCACCTTGAGCCTGGCTCGGTAAACTCCGGGGGTAGGCCGGCCGGTGGCCCCGACGCTTCTGATTGTGCGGATCGAATCAGTCAATCCGGTCGCGCGGAAAGCGTTGACCTTGTTGATTTCTCTACGATCTAGGCTTACGCTCACAGGGTGGGGCATTTCGAAGGATTGAATTCAAAACGCGGATCCAGACCATCCCTTCCGCGGCCGAGATTCTTCGATGGGCGACGATCGATAACCAGGACTCTCCAAACAACGAGCGAAGCATGGGTTCGGTGAAGAATATCTGTTTTCAGGTGGTGGAAGGGGTCGACAAAGGCCGCCGATTCGCCGATCTGGAACTCCCGATCACCATCGGCCGAGAGGACGGCAACGTCATTCGCCTTTCCGATGACCGCGTCAGCCGATTCCACGTCAAGATTCAAGAGGACCAGGGTCAACTCGTCCTCATGGATCTCGACAGCACCAACGGAACCCGCGTCAACGGCGAAACCATCCAGCTTCGATTGCTCCGTCCAGGCGACCGAATCAACGTCGGGCGATCGACCCTGATTTACGGCACAAACGAGCAGATTCGAAACTTCTTTAAAGCCAACGAAAGCGATGACCAACTCGAAGCGACCGTGGGTCCGGAAGGGGGAGAGCCCCCCTCGGCCGACGGCGCGTCTGCCGACCCTTTCGATTTCGGATCGGACAAAGAGATCGACGTTTTCACGGCCAATCCCCCTTCGTTGCCGGTACGAATGTCCCCCGCGCAGGCGGCTCGATTGGCCGAGGTAATTGAGTTTCTTCACCGCAGCTTGTCCGACGCGACCGGTGACGTTCATATTCCGCTGCAGGCGATCGATGCTCGTTTACCTTTGGCATCGTGGCAAAAGGTCCAGGCTCTGCAATCAATCCTTGCTCGCTACAGTCGGCAAATCTCCGATCCAGAAGGAAACGATCCCTAAGGAGCTGACAGAAACAAGACCGGCTCTAGGGAGCGCTTCGAAGCGTCTATCGGCACGGAAAGAGGATCGTGGAATTCGTTCGCCGGGAGGGGTCATCTCTTTTTCATTCGCGGATGACAAACCAAGACGACACTTAAGGCTTGGTCTTCTCGAAGAAAATGACGTGTTGACGGGGGAGGAGATTCGCCGTGCCGACCCAACGCAAATCGTGGGGCTTCATCTCGTCGATGACTTGTTTCTGCGTCATCTTGTGAACCAGCTTGATGGGAACGTTGGGATCCTCTCGGCGATACTCGACAAAGACTAGCCTTCCGCCAGGCCGAAGGGCGCGGTGCATCGCGACAGTCATTTCATACGGGTACTCAAACTCGTGATAGACATCGACCATGATGATGAGATCGACCGACTCGGGGGGAAGTTTCGGATCTTTCTCTGTACCTTGGATCGGTTCGACGTTGGAAATCGATCGCTCTTTCATTCGCTCTCGAATGATGTCGAGCATTTCGGGCTGAATATCGACGGCATAAACCTTCCCCTGGGGCCCGACTCCCTCGGCCAAACGAAAAGAGAGATAGCCGGTCCCCGCGCCGATGTCGGCCACTTCGAGCCCGGGATCCAGCTTCAGGATCTCGACGAGTTTGGTCGGCTCTTCCTCTTGTTCGCGTTCGGCCCGGTCCAACCAATCCGCGCCGAGGTGTCCCATCACATGCGCGATTTCTCGGCCCATGTAGAACTTACCGATGCCGTTGGGGTCATGATTCGCTCGGATCTCGTAGCGCTCGGCGACTTTGTCCTCGGCAAGCGCGCTTGACACGACTCCGCACGTCAACACGATCACGCACCAACGCTCGAGCATCGACCTTCTCCTGTGCGATGGAGGGGGCAGTCCCTCCGATGGGCCTTTACTTGACTGCGTGAGCTGCTTCGTACTCGGCAATCTTGGCTTCCTTAAGCAGTGTCAGCCCGATGTCATCGAGCCCCTCGACGAGACACTCCTTACGAAAAGGATCGATCTCGAAAGATATGTCCAAGCCGTCGGCCGATCGAACTTTTTGCGACACCAGATCGATCGTCAGTTGGTAGCCCGGCGTTTTCGTCACTCGCTGGAAAATCTCTTCCACTTGGGCTTCGGAAAGGACGATGGGAAGCATTCCATTTTTGAAGCAGTTGTTGAAGAAAATATCCGCAAAGCTCGGCGCGATCACCGAGAGAAAGCCGTAGTCCGAAAGGGCCCATGGAGCATGCTCGCGGGAAGAACCGCTCCCGAAATTGGCTCGCGAGACCAGGATTTGCGATCCTTGATAGCGAGGCTGATTCAGGATGAAATCGGGATTGGGTTTGCTGGCGTCGCCGTCCATGTAGCGCCAGTCGAAGAAGAGAAATTCGCCGAACCCGGTTCGCTCGATCCGCTTCAAAAACTGTTTGGGGATGATCGCATCGGTATCGACGTTGACACGATCCAGGGGGGCGACCTGCCCCGTTAATGTGGTGAACTTTTTCATGGTTGGCTCCTCTCGAGCAGGTCTCTACATTCGATCAACTGTCTTGATTCCCAGCAAATCTAAACCTTGGCGAATGGTCCGCGCGGTAATCTCACACAGAATGAGTCGGCTCTTTCGGAGCGGTTCGCTTTCCGCCTTCAGAACTCGGCAATCTCGAAAAAAACCGTTGTAAGCATTGGCCAGGTCGAAGAGATAGCTCGTGATCACGTTCGGCCGATAATCCTCGGCGGACATCGTTACCGCCTCGCCGAACTGAATCAACTTGATCGCTAGCGCTCGTTCACTGGGATGATCGAGAGTGATTTCCGTCTGGCCAGGATCAAGCGAGGCGGGGTCGATTTCACCTTTCCGAAAGATGCTTCGATTGCGAGCATACACATACTGCAAGTAGGTCGCGGTGTTCCCTTGCAACGAAATCATCTTGTCCCAATCGAAGACATAATCGCTTTGGCGATTCTGGGATAAGTCCGCGTACTTCACGGCGCCGATGCCGACGATCTCGGCGACGTGCGCTCGCTCTGACTCCGGCAATTCCGGCGAGTTCTCATCCACCACCCGGCGAGCCCGTTCCACGGCTTCATCCAAAAGCGATTCGAGTCCGACAGTCCCTCCCTCGCGCGTTTTGTAGGGCTTCCCATCTTTACCCGTGATCTTGCCGAAGGCGACATGAACGAGGCCGACTTTCTCGAAACCCCATTTTCGGGCCGCGCTGAAAAGCTGCTGAAAGTGCAGACTCTGTCGATCATCGACGACATAGACCATCACGCTCGGCTTGAAATGCTCGACGCGATACTTGATGCATGCCAGATCGCTGGTCGCATACGTGAATGCACCGTCGGTCTTCTTAATGATGGTCGGCGGCAAAAGCGCGATCGGCTTGCCCTCCTCATCCACCTTTCCCGATGGGTCGGGGAAGAAGACGCAGATCGCGCCATCGCTTACCTCCGCCAATCGCTTCGTTGTCAGCGACGTCACCACGTCCGCCAGCATCGGTTGGTAAAAACTCTCGCCTAGCTGCATGTCGAACGCAATGCCTAGCCGATCGTACATTTTCCCAAGATCCGCCAGGCACCACGGCATGAACTGGTTCCATAGCGCGAGGTTATCCGCGTCGGCTTCGTGCAACTTGGCTGTTTCATCGCGACATGCCCGAGCAAGGTTCGCATCGTCTTCGCCCATTCGATTGACGAGCTTGTAGAGCCGAGCCAACTCTTGAATCGGGCTCTCCTGGGCAAGTGTTTCATCTCGCAGATTTCGCCAGCCATAAATCAGCATGCCGAACTGCGTTCCCCAGTCGCCGAGATGATTGTCCGAGAGAACTCGCCACCCAAGGGCGCGGTACGTGCGAGCAATGGCGTCGCCGATCACAGTGCTGCGCAGATGGCCGACATGCATCGGCTTGGCGACATTGGGACTAGAGTAATCGACAACGATGGTCTTCGTCGCGTCGATCGGCGTGATTCCAACAGTTGGGCTTTTCCATTGCTCGGTCAGCCGCCATTGCAGAAATGATTTGCTGAGCTTGATGTTGATGAAGCCGGGCCCCGCAACATCGATCGATTCAAAATCACCGCCGACGGGCAATGTCTTGACGATCTCGTCGGCCACATCCCTGGGCTTACGTTTGAGAGTCTTTGCGAGCGGCATCGCCATGTTGGCTTGATAGTCGCCGAACTTCGCGTCTTGCGTCGCGCGAATCAGCGACAAATACTCGGCCGGAGACTCGACAAGTTGGCCGAGCGGCGAAACAAATGCCTGACGTACAAGGTCGATGGTGTTCATGCGGTCTCAGTTGGTCGTTGCCATTCCACAGGTTTGGCGTCGCCCCATAGATGTTCGAGTTCGTAGTAGCCTCGCTTCTCATCACTGAAGGCGTGGAGGATCACGTCGGCAAAATCGAGAACGATCCAATCACCTTTCTCATACCCCTCGGTGCCGATCTTCCGGTCGCCGACCTCAAGGAGGTGCTTCTCGACATCGTCGGCAATCGCGCAAAGCTGTCGTCGACTAGAGCCGGTGCAGATGACGAGATAGTCTACCCACGCAACAACCGCCGTCATGTCGAGAACGATGACATCGCGGCCACGATTGTCCTCGGCAACCCGGGCGGCTAGGATCGCCCGCTCTCGGGAGGAGAGCGAAGGTTGCGGCTCTCCCTTGAGGTGAAGACGCGAGGTTGACTTGTCGGAAAGTCCCTCGGGCGTCAAGCTCGGTTCGGCCGGCGGTAGATCGTCATCATGAGGTTCGTTTGGCATTGTCAAAACAGATTTCCCCTTCCGCACCTTATCCTATTGATCTGGCCGCAAAGAGAGTTTCCGAAGGCAGAATCGCCGGGCCGATTTGCCGGCCTCCATACCATAAACATCGCTCATCAACGGCGTTTTCCTGGTCGGCCCGGTTCGGAGTTCTCCCGATGCGAGAATTGCTCGATACCCTCTGTCAGCGAGTCGCGTCAGGCCGAGAGGTGATTCATTGTGAAGTCGTTGAGACGCGCGGCTCGACACCACAAAAGCCAGGCTCGGTGATGCTCGTTTTTGCCGATGGCTCGCAAGCGGGAACGCTGGGCGGCGGCTGCACCGAGGCCGAGGTCCGCAGGCAAGCCCTCCTCTTGTTCGGTACGACCTCGCCCAAGCTTTTCACATTTACCCTCGACGATAACTATGGATGGGACGACGGACTCATCTGCGGCGGGCGAATGACTTTTCTCGCGCAGCCGGTGCAGGAGGGACCTGTCCTATCCTACTTCCGGACTCTCTCGGAACTGGTCACCTCGGGGGCGGGCGGCACCGAAGTTATCGTAATCGACGATGCGAAAGCGGGCATGCCCGGCGGCTCCCGAATTCTGTTCGATGCAAACAGAAGACTTCTGACTTCAATCGGCACCAAAGAGATTTCGTCATCGATTGAAGGGGAGGTGGCGGAGGTATCAAGCAGGCCACGTCCTCACACGGCTATGGGTCTTTCATACGTTCCGATCTTGCCGCGATGTCGGCTTTTGATCGTCGGAGCAGGCCACGTCGGTCAAGCGGTTGCCGAGCTTGCCTCGCGCGTCGACTTTGATGTTTGGGTGCTTGACGATCGCGGGATGTATGCAAGCCAAGAGCGTTTCCCCATGGCAAGTCGAATCTGGGTCGACGATATCGGACAGGCTCTTCGGTCCTTCATGCCCGATGGCAATACGTATGTCCTGATCATGACCCGGGGCCACTCGAAGGATGAGGAGGCGCTCTTGCATTTAGCGGGGAAGCCGGCCCGGTATATTGGCCTCATCGGCAGCAGACGAAAAATCAAACTCATCTTCGAGGATCTCGAAAAGGAAGGGATCTCGCCACAATCGCTTGATCGTGTCTATGCCCCGCTCGGTTTCGATATCGGCTCGCAGACGGTCCCGGAGATTGCGCTGTCGATTGTTTCGTTCCTGGTGGGGCACCGAAATCGTGGTGCCGACGCATTTCCTCCCGAGCCGATCCGATGACCCCGCGCATCGTGGCGTTGGTTCCGGCGGGGGGGGAGTCTCGTCGAATGGGATCGAACAAGCTCGCGCTTCCCTGGCGAGAAACGACGTTGTTATCCCACTTGGTGCATCAGGCGATCGAGCATGTCGACCGAATGATTGTCTTATTGGGACCGATCTCTCACGAGTTGGCAAGCCAACTGCCCGCACGTGCCGAGGTGCTGCTGATCGAGAGGCAAACCGAGCAGATGCGCGAGACGATCGAACAAAGCCTGTCGCTGCTGGCCGGTGAGGCAGACGACGTTGGCATCTTGCTTTTGCTGGCCGATCAACCGCACCTTTCATCGGTGGTGATGGACACGGTCATCGCGGCTTATCGTCGACACCCAAGTCGAATCATCATCCCGACTTTCCAAGGAAGACGGGGACATCCGATTGTTTTACCGATGTTTGTTCTCCGTGGGCTGCGGGGGCTTGCTGCCGACCGCGGTTTGAACGCCTTGATTCGGTTGCACGAGTCCCAGCAGACGCTCGTCGCTATCAACGATGCTGGGATCATCGAGGATATCGACGAACCTGCTGACTATGAACGCCATCGACCACCGTAGCGTCATCGCGAGGTCAGGGTTTATCTTTCTCGTCAGTTGGTTCGAGCGGCTCGGCAGGGGAGGGGGCGGGCTCTGTGGCGCGTGGACGATACCGCTTCATTCGCTCGGCAGCGGCCGACCCTCGGCGATCGATGGCCCCGACGACGGCGGCCAAACTCTGGCGAAGTGTCGCGTCGGTCTCTTTGTCAAGCGATTCTACCAGTGCTTTGGCTTGAGCCTGCGAGATCGCGTTCCCCCCGCGGGCCAAGTTCCTGGCCAGGGCTGAGGCGCTGGCGGTTCTGACCTCCGTCGACAATGATCCATCCAGAGCTGTTGCCGCCAGGCTCGCCTGAACGCTCGCGCTGGGCAAATAGGAGAGCGCCTCGGCCGCCATCACGGACAGACCCTCATCATTGAGGAGTCGCGTCAAAGGATCGATCGCGGGCCGAACATCCACCGACGGCATTTCGCCTCGGGCCAAACGTACCAGCCATGCAAGGGCCGCCTGCCGACGATCGTTGCGCTCCTTCTCGGTCCACGGGGCGAGTGTCGTATCCGAGAGTTCGCTTGCGAGAACCTCCGCAAGTTTTTTTGCATCCCCCAGCGGGGGGAGAACCAATACGTGCGGATAGATTGAAAGCCGATCGATGAGCGTGTCGGCCAGAGGTTGCCGAGCGATCACGACGACGGGAATGCCTGCGGTTCGGCCATCTTTCTCGAAAGAGGCAATGGTGTCGAGCAAGTCGGGGTTGCGAATCTCTGAATCGATGACAAGGAGTTCGACGAGTCCCGAGGTCATCGCCTGCTTGAAGCCATCGGTTCCGCTGATGCCGACAATCGGTTCGTATCCAATCTCTTGAAACAAGCCGGCGATGTTCTGTCCGCGGGTCAGGTCGACATCAAGGACGAGAGCGGTCGGTCGTTGTCGTGGATCGATCGCTTGGGAAAGTGTAGCGACCACTCGGTCGCCATGGGCAAATGATTGATTCGCGTGGATCTCTAGCGCGGTTATTGCCGCCTCGAATCGAACGCGACTGTTGGGAAAATCGAGAGCCTTGATCAAAACGGACGGGCGAGAAGGATCGCCGGTGATGGCACTGGGGCTCGCGATATGAGCGAGGGCCCGCACCGCCGAGACGGCCAGGGCAGGGCGACGCTCCGCAAGGGAGTCCTCGAGAGCCTGTGTCAGCAATTCCGGCCCCGCCGCCAGTGCGGTTTCGAGAGAACCATCCGCTTGCGCGGGGAGGACTCGATCGATCCCTTCTCGTCGAGTCGAGTTTTCGAGAGCTAGCTTCAGGAAAACAACTTTTGCCGGCTGACTCTCCGGATTGATATCGAGGGCGCTTCGGGCGGCCCGCAAGCCGAGATACTCTTCGAGGTCTCCACGGGTGGCGGGCGTTGCCGTGACGTTGTTCTCTTTCCAAGCCCAGAGAGTGGTCGGTTCGTTTCGCTCGGCCGGGGAAGTCGGGCTCTCGTCATAGTGCCGAGCGATCTCAATCAATCGATCGACCGGCGAGCCGATCTCGTCGACGGAGATTCCCTCGATTTTGGCGATGGCTTGACGAGCCCTCTCGCGTAGCGGAGCCGAGTACTTGTTGTTCCCCAAGATGGGGTAGATCGATTCGACCGAAGTCGTTTCGCCGAGCGCGGTCAAGATGTCGATCGCGAGCGAGATGATGGATTCGTCAGGGGCATCGAGCGCCGCCGCCAACGGTGCCCAAGCGGAGCGAGGGAGTGACAACATCCCCCTCAGCAGCGACTTGGATTCGACAGTCCCCTCGCGAAACGCTTCTAAGTAGTATGGCACCGCCAGCGGGCCGGACTGATTCAGTTGTTCGATGGCGTAGGATCGCTCGCTGCTCGAATCGTCCAGCTTGCTGATGAAATGGCGGATTCGGTTTACATCCGTCGACCGAGCTTGAGACGCTTTGGTCAACATGTCGAGAAGAGGTTTCGCTTGCTCGGCAAGTTCGGGTTGACGCTTTAAGCGTGAAAGCAATCCGACGCCGAACTTCTCACGAAGCTCAAGAAGCTTTTCGCCCGATAGATCTCCCCTGCCCATCAAATCTTGCAAGTGTTTCGACGCTTGATCGATCAGACCATACTTCAAATCACGTTCGATGACTTGCCAAAGAAGATCGATGCTTGCGGGCTTGCCCAATAGTTTCTCGATGTCGGTCAGGGACCGTGCGGGAGTCTTATTGTTCGGCGTCGCCGAGGAAGGCGGCGCCACCGTCTCTTGAGCGTCACTTGTCGAAGCGAAAGGTGTCAACCCGACGAATCCGACCACGACGCTCCACAACCAACGTTTCATCCCGATCCTCACTGAGCTGGCAGGGCCGATGGGTTTACTGTCACCCGCGAACATGTGTTTTCTCTGCGATTCTGTCATACTGCCTATCCGATGTTGCCACGGGAGATCGGCCCCGCGGGTGGTAAATCTGCGAGCCTCACGAGATCTTCAATTCGCGTTTCCAGTGCTGCAGTTGTTCTTGTACTCGTTTGGGGGCGGTCGAACCTTCGCTTTGGAAGGCAAGGACCGCTTGCCGAGCCCCGAGCCGGCCCCGGATTTCTCGGCCATGCCCAGGAGCGAGTTCTTCGAATCGCTCGACGGGAAGATTCGCAAGTGTGGCGTTGCACTCGATAGCGGTGCGAACCAGCTTACCCACTGCTTCGTGGGCGCTACGCATCGGCATCCCGAGATGAATGAGCTGCTCCATGAGTGTGGTTGCATCTAAGAAACCCAACTCGAGCTTGCTTTCAATCGCGGCGCGATTCCAGTTCATATTCTCGACGATGGCGCTGGCCAACTCGACGCTGTGCGCCACGGTTTCAAAAGCATCAAACAAGGGGGGTTTATCCTCTTGCAGATCTCGGTTGTAAGCCAGCGGCAAGCCTTTAATCAGAACCAGCAGCGTCTGCAACGATCCGATCACGCGGGCGGTCTTGCCACGAATCAATTCCAAAACGTCAGGGTTCTTTTTTTGCGGCATGATGCTTGAACCGGTACAGAACGCGTCGGGCAATCGGATCGTGTCGAACTCGGTGGTCGTCCAAAGAATCCATTCCTCGGCCCAAGCAGAAAGATGCTCGGCAATCAACGTCACACCGAACACCGATTCGATCACGAAGTCGCGGTCGCTTGAGACGTCCAGGCTGTTGGCCGCCACTGAATCGAATCCGAGCAGCTCTGCAACACGCTTTCGATTGATGGGAAGACTCGTTCCCGCCAATGCTGCTGCCCCCAACGGCAGAACGTTCACCCGCCGGCGAGCGTCGCGCAAACGATCGCGGTCGCGGGCAAACTTTTCGACATAGGCGAGTAAGTAGTGTGCCGCGAGCACAGGCTGGGCTCGTTGCAAGTGCGTGTATGCGGGAATAATTAGGTCGCCCGACTTGATCGCCGCACTCACAAATGATTTTTGCAGGCCGATCAATCCCCGATCAAGTTGATCGATGGCGTCGCGTGTCCAAAGCCGAAGGTCAAGCGATACCTGATCATTTCGGCTTCGGCCCGTATGAAGCTTTCGTCCCACATCCCCCAGCCGAGCGACTAATTCGCTTTCGATGTGCAGATGGATGTCTTCCTTGGAGATGTCGAAAGAGAATTCGCCAGCCGTGATTTCTTCTTCGATCGCTCGCAGGGTCCGCGCGATCTCGGCGGCCTCTTTCTTCGTCATCAGTCCGACCTCGGCCAACATCGTCGCGTGGGCGATGCTCCCGGCAATGTCGTGACGGTAAAGTCGTCGATCGAAGCTGATCGATTCCGTGAATTGTTCCACCCGCGCATCGGTGGGGCTATCGAATCGGCCGGCCCAGGCTTTCGAGCCGGTCTTACCTTTCGTTGCCGACATTGCTTGGCCACGAATCTTGCGTTGGGATTGGGAAGCTTTCTTTGCCATGATTGTTGCGAACAGCTCCACTCGTTGCCGATCGAATTCGTCGTCGATCGGCGAACCGAATCAGAGAAATCAGACTTCGCCGCCCGACGATGGTCGAATCATTCTACGGCATTTCGACGGCGTGGGCGGGTTCCGATCGTATCGATCGCGCAGACCGGGGGGGGCTGAGAAACCTTGAGCGGATCATCACTTCGATCGGTTGCAACCGAATCGAACGGATCAATCCACCCGCGGATAGAAACTTCCCCTCCCCCCGTGCCCGGAGATCCGTCGAAGGGAGAATAGGTTCGATTTTCTTTGCGATGAGGCGGGGCGAGAAAAGCGTGAAACGTACTACCGTCGTTCTCATGCTGATGAGCTTGTTGATGACGAGTTCATCCCTTCGGGCCGAGGGGATCGATAAACACCATCAATTGCAGCACCACTACAGGCAATATCAGGGTGAGTACTACCCCCCGGGGCCGTACTACTCTCGTGCTTACATTCAGCAATTCCCTCTGGACCCGGGCGATCGCATTTTGCTCTATCGGCTTCGGCCTTTTCAACACTACGGTCGCTACGAGTACGGCTGCCCGATCGAGCCTGGACTCACGCGCGGGACGGTCGAATCATTCCGATTCCCTTACCGTTACCAATGGGGATTCCGTCCGACTGCCGATCCCAAGCCGATCGAAGATACCAATTGCGAACATCCGCTGGCTCGCCGATACCGGTCGCTGGTGCCGGCCGAGCCCACCCGGCACGGCTCCAACGAGCCCGTGGAAGTACCGGCAGAAGAATAATCGCTTTTCGTGATTTACCCTCGCCTGCATGAATCAACTTTATGGCGAAGCAAGCTACTTGACATCGAGGCGAAGGACCGATCGCGTCCATTGGACCTCGTCAGTGGTGGCGGCAACGCCGGCCAGTGGTTTTCCTTCTTCAAAGGACCGGCGGAGACGAGGCACGATTCGGCGCGAGGAGAAAACCTCGTCCAACTTGATCGGCTCGCCATCGACGCGATCCACCGACCCTTTGAAGTAGTGTCGATCGGTCGCGTATAAGATGACCAGTTTGGGGCCTGGCAAGTCGAAACGAATCGTCGACAGCGATTTCAATCGATCCGACGCTGCCGATTCTTTTGTAAGTGGGATCGAGGTCAGTCCCTGTTCGTCCCACTGAACGACCGTCAAATAAATTGGCTTGGGGGAACGATAGGCGAGCGTCACCGGCACCTTCACCGGAGTCTGTTCGACGGGTTGGCTGTTGGGATCCAGGAACTTGGCTTCGAAGCCGGTCAATGTTGCGGGCTTGGCGTGTAGTTTCATCATTTGCTGAAGAGTATTCGTTGCCGACTCGGCCCATTCCTTCGCCCAGTCATCACCCGCCTTGCTGAGATTCAGCCCATCAAACGGTTGCGCGAGCTTGGCCGATTCCGATTCAATCGACGAACGAACACTCTGCAGGTCGGCCAAAGAAGAAACAGAATCGAACGATTTCAGCGAACCGACGTACTCGGCCAGTTCCGTGCGATCGGGCCAAGCAGGGCGGGATTCCTCGGGCAACGATGTCAATAGCTCGGCCATCAAAGTGTCGACGCGCGAGGTTCGCCGGCGAGTGGTCTCGGCATCAAACTTCTTCTTCAGTTCATCCGAGAGACTCTCGGGCATCTTCCCGTCCGACTCTCTCTTCGCAAACGCGACGATGTCGAGTTCATCTCCCCACTCAAGTGCATTTTCAAGCGAATAGCGAGCAACCCACGCGGGAAGGGGATCGGGAACCGGAGGCGGACCAGGCGGCGCGGGCGTCACCTCGGGGAGAGGCTTCAGGACATCCGCGTCGGCAGAAGTCGTCGGCTTGACGGTCGGGGATGGCAAGGCGACACCCCCTTTCGGTTGATCCGAAAGGGCTTTCTTTTGTGCCGTCGGACTGGTCGTTTTCTGTTTCGAGTACCACCAGCTTGCGGTGCCGATGCCGGCTCCCAACGCTAAAAGCGACAGGAGAACGAAAGGAAAGGGCGACCTCGATCGAGCAGGGCTCGGCGTGGAGACGCGACGAGGGGAACTCGGTCTCGGCGAAACCGCGGGAGCGTCCGCCTCTTTCGGTAATCGTTGCAGCGCGTCGAGCACTTCCGAAGCCTGGCGGTATCGCTGTTGAGGATCCTTGGCGAGCATCTTGGCGATGATCGCGTCCAAGAGTTTGGGGGCGTCGGGGCGAAGTGACGAAATCGCCGGGGGCTTCTCCGAAGTGTGGCCGCGCATCACATCCGAGAGTTTCTCGCCTGTGAAGGGAGCTCGACCGGCCAAAAGGAAAAACAGCGTACATCCAAGGGCGTAGATGTCGGTCTCCGGCGTCACGGTGGTGGCGTCGGCCCATTGCTCGGGGGGCATGAACTCGGGCGTTCCAATGGCCGAGGCGTGCCGAGTCAGATTGGGCGTCGGCGATGATGTCGACAGAGCCAGTCGAGCAATACCTAGATCGAGGATGTATAGACGCCCCTCAGGGGTCACCATCAAGTTGCTGGGCTTGATGTCGCGATGAATGATCGACTCTTCGTGGGCTTTGGCCAATGCCGCGGCAGCCTGCGAGACCCATTCCACCGCTTGGCGAACGGTGATCGATTGCCCCATCGCGAGAGATTGGTCGATCTTGTCCTTTAGATTCACTCCGTCGATGAATTTCATCGCGATGTAGTCGACCCCTTGGGCGTGGCCAACTTTGTAGATCGGCACGATGGAAGGATGTTCGATGCGGGCCAGCATTTTCGCTTCGCGATGAAATCGTTGGGAAACGCTCGACGAGGGGTCGTGCCCCTGGTTCATGGTCTTGATCGCTTCCATTCGATCCAGTGATCGATTGCGCGCCTTAAAGACTTCCCCCATACCACCGATGCCGATCCGATCGAGAATGACGTACTCGTCCATGATAAGGGTTTCGCCATGCCCCTCAGCCAAACGAGCCCTCTGGTACGAGGTAATGAACCCCTTTCGTTCCAGGTCATCGAGAATCTTGAAGGAATTGTGCTGATGGATGTCGGCCACCGTCCGAAAATCCTCGGAGGTGATCAGATTAATCGCCGCCAAGCTTTTCCCAAGTTGATCAGTATCCTCCTTGCGAAAGGAGGGGGTTGAGCCGGCCGAGGGCCCGTCGGATGTCGTGGGTCGGTCGGACGAGGGTTCGAACTCGGCCTGCGTTGGTCGATCATCCGGCAAACCATTCACAGGGGGATTCTCCTCCAAAAGGATTCTCACCTCGACCGGCCCCACCGATGTCGCGGTTTCGCCGGCGGCGTGTTTCAAACGAAGCTTGCCGAGGGCTCATCACCGATCCGCTTGAGAACAGGAAGGAACCTCCCTGTATCCTGCATCGGACCTTACCCAGTTTTCGCTACAATAACAATCATCTAGGGTCCATCCTAACATTCATGCCGAGCAGAGTAAGTGACTCCGTCTCGTGCGTGAGGTGCGGCTTCGGTAAAATAGGGCGACCGTTCTCGAACAACTTAGCGCCTTGCGGGGCGTATGGGACGTTCCAGAACGAAGGATCTCTCGGTTTCGCCAGGCCGTCGGCACGTCAGAACGGATGGAATCCTGAACATGTTCGGAAAGCATTAGCCGTCGCAGAGGCAAGTGACCCAGATTCGCCGGCGGATCGGTGTCGCTGGTCGATTAGTCGCCAAGGTTCTTGCTTAGCGAACATGATGAGACACCTCCTCGTCGGTACTTTTCCGCGGTCGGCTCGGACGCGAGCGGGTCAGGACCGATGGTGAATACGAAGTTGCCGATCAAACCGGACAAAGAAAGCGGGTCGCATCCGCGGACTTTGGTCGGAGAGGATGAGAACTACTTGATCTTGAAACAGTGCTGGAGAAGAGAATGCCAGATCCTTCTTTGCCTCAGATTTCCCCCGAAGAATTGAAATCAAGAATCGATTCGGGCAACCCCCCGTTCATTCTCGATGTTCGAAACCCTGACGAGTTCGCGCTGGGCCGAATCATCGGATCGTCGCTCATTCCGTTGGGAGAACTGCCGGCCCGTCTGGGCGAACTCGATCCGGACAGCGAGATTGTTGTTCATTGCAAGATGGGCGGACGAGCAACGCAGGCGCAAATCTTTCTGCAACAGCACCACTTCCGCGACGTCAAAAATCTGACGGGTGGAATTCTTGCCTGGTCGGAAAAAATCGACCCTTCGATTCCGAAGTATTGATCTCGTTGTCCAAGCGAACGGTGGGACACAAGCCGGAAAGGGTGGTGGCGATTCATGGACGCCAAACGAATCGAAGAGTACCACGCGAGTCGGCCGTTGCCGGACAAACCGTTCCGGTCGTCGTGCTACGCGGCGCACGTCTCGATGTATTTCGATACGCTGGGCAACGTTCTCGCCTGTTGCCAAAACACCAAGTACCCCGTCGGCAATGTCCAAACCGAACGTCTTCCCGACATCTGGAACGGGCCGAAGATCAAAAAGCTTCGGAATGCACTTGAGAAAGATCGCTTTGGTGCCGGCTGCCAATTCTGTGAATGGCAGATTTCGGTCGGCAACTACGTCAACGCGTTCACCCGGAACTTCGATCGCTTCCCGGTCACCAGCCAAAATCCCGATTGGCCCCGCATGATGGAGTTCTCCGTCAGCAACACCTGCAACCTCGAATGCATCATGTGCATCGGGACTCTGAGTTCATCGATTCGGGCTCGCCGAGAAGGGCTTCCTCCTTTGCCCAAGGCGTACAGCGAGCAGTTTTTTCACGACTTAAGGCCCTTTTTGAAACATCTGGAATTCGCCAAGTTTCTCGGAGGAGAGCCCTTCCTCGCAGCTGAATCGTTCCGCGTGTGGGACTTGATGCATGAAGAGAAAGCCAACATTCTTTGCAACGTCACGACCAACGGGACTCAATGGAACGACCGGGTGGAGAACGTTCTCGAACGATTCCCCATCTCGATCTGCATTTCGATGGATGGGACCACCGCGAAGACTGTTGAAAGCATTCGCGTGAACGCCAAGTTCGACGTCGTGAATGAAAACTTTCGGCGGTTCCATCGATACTGTCGCGAACGAAAGACCGACATCACCTTGACCTATTGCTTGATGAGGCAGAATTGGCATGAGTTCGGCGATTACCTCCTTTTCGGCGACGATTGGGACTGCGAAGTCTGCGTGAATCTCGTACGCGAGCCGCCCCACTGTTCCCTCTACACGTTACCCGTCGAAGAACTCAGCACCATTGCCGATGCGCTGGAAAAGCAATCGTCGATTTATCTCCCTAAGTTGCGAAAGAATCGCCGGGTTTGGATCGAGCAGCTGACCGCGATCCGCCGTCGAGTCGAACACTCTTCGGAGTCGTCCCGTTCTCCCTTTGCGACGCCCTTGGCATTGGTGGTCCTCGATCGCAATCCCATCCTGGAAAGCCCTGATCGGATGACGTTCGAGAAGGCGAAGTCACGACTTGTCCATGCCGTCGGAACAGGAGCCGACACGATCGTCTTCTCAGCCGATCAGGATGACCGGGTCCAATCGTTTGAAAGCCCCGACAACACATTTTTCGGTGTTCCCTCGGCCGATTCCGCCGGCCAGCCCTTCGAGGAGATTGTTCGGCAACTGGTCGATCGCCGTGGGCCGCAACGAACCATTCCCATCTATCGCACGGCCGAGTACGTCGATCGCGCGGTGCTGTTCCATCACCCGTCGGGTCGACTCGATGCCCTTCGGGTGATCGCGGTCCCCAAGCTCAACGAGTTTGGAATGCCGTCGGGTTCGGTGGCCGCCTCTGCATTCTTGAGGATGGAACCAACCTCGCTTGCGAGCCGAGAGGAGGATTCTTGCCGGCACATGGACGATTGGGCCGGCACGATGATGCGTTTTATGCTCGACCCCGAAGGTCGCTTGATCGAGATGCCAACCGATCTGACGGGCGGATTGGGACTGCTCGAAAAGCTCCGTGTCGGCATGACCGAAGCCGAGTTCGACCGGGCCACGGTCGAAGCCTGGGGCCAAAAGCAGATTTTGCACGACGACGTTTCACCCGAACGAGAAATGTATTCTTTCTGCCATGTCCGCGGTCACGACATCCTCATGGCCCGGATGATGACTCGACCCAGCTTTGATCACGAAGGGAAACATCTCGGCTACCAGCGCGATATCTCGTACCGATTGATCGACCCGCCGAAAGCTCTGGAGATTGCTGATCAAGCCAAGGCGACGCTGCTGGAATGGGCCGGTAATTCTGCGCTCGTACGCGTGCAGCATAATCGGGCAGATGAGGTTGTTCGCTTTGATGGTGACAGCGACGTATTGGCAGGTTTTCCGGTCGATTCGCTCGTGGGAATGAAGGGTTGGCAAGTACCCGAATCGCTCGTCAAACATTGGGGTGGCGGCAACATCTTTCGATGGAATCTCAACAGCCAGCGGCTCGATCTGCAAGTCGATGCTCTCGCGGACGATGGCTATCATCAGTTCCGAATGATCGCGGTTCCAAACTTCAATGCCGGTGGCCATTACCAAGGTCGCACATGCTTGATCGCGTCGACCACGCTCCAGAAATCATCCGTCGAGGATGTTCGCCAATCGATGAAAGACGCGACCCTGTTGCTGGGGTCGTCCGCGGAATTGATCGAAGTCACCTTCGATCGTCAAGGTAAACAGGTTCACCTGACGGGGACGGGCGATTGGCTTGGCATTCCTTCCACGGATTGGCGAGGAATCTCGCTTGACGACATCGAAGGAAGACTCGCCGCTCGGCTGGGGAAATGTCACTATCGGCAATGGATCGAGAAGCCCGGCGAAATCGCGATCACGCGCGAGCACTCTCGGCCCGGGCGATGGACGTACGTCCGCTCGAGCAAAGTTCCCACGATCGATGCCGAGGGTCGTTGTCTCGGTACGACGATGCTCCTCGTCGGCACCACTGTCGATCCCGAACGATCGATGCAGATAGAGCAAGAGGCCCGGCAGCGAACTGGCGAGTTGGTCGACAGCCAGGAATGGATCGCGCTGGTCGAGAAGCCTTGGGGCGAAATCATCTCGATCGAGGGGGACTCTTCACCGCTGGCGAACCCGTCAGATCTTCTGGGGCAATCGTTCGACCAGGTTGTGAAAGAGAATCCTTCTGCGCCCATTTCGTACTTGCATTGGCGAATGAACCCGCTGGATCTGGACGAAGCGCTCGAACGGATCGGGCCGAGCGGTCCACAACAGATTTCTTCGATTCGCATCCCAAGGGTTGCCTCCGCAGCAGACGAGCCGGTGATGGTGCGCTGGGTAGCGCAGCGGACCCTTCCTTGGTACCGAATGAGCAAGGAGATGATGGACGTCGAGGCGATGCTTGTCTCTTGGCCGTGCGTCGGGCCTGTCGTGTCGCTGGGCTTGGATGCCGACGGCCAGGTGATCGAGGTCTACCCTGATCCATCGAGTTTGGGGCTCTCGACCGAACAATGCCTGGGCAAGACTATCGACGAGGTTCGTGCGCTGGCCGGCTTCGGGCCCGATCAAGCCAAGCGGGCTTGGCAAGCCGAGCCGGGCCACGCGATCGATCAGATCGACGAGGTTCTCTCCGTCAAGCCACAAGGGGCCGAGGCTCGTCGCCTCCGCCGGCGGGCCGTCCCAACTTATCGAGCAAACTTTCGCGTTGCTTCGGTGGAGAAACTCGCCATTCAAGTGGAGCAATACAAGTAGAACTGTCTCTTAAATCTTTTTCAGCAAATGGCTTACATAATAGTATTGGACAAGTACTATTATCCTCTTGCCAAGCGAGAGATTTGCCTAGAATGAGTTTCGCCGGGTCGGGGCCTAGGTGCCCGGGCCATGGACTGCTTGCGATCCAACGATTCGTGGAGTGAGGAAGAAGCTTTCGATGGGCGGAGAGAACCCCTACATCAAGCCGGCCGATGCTCCGATGGCGACCCAGAAATTCAAGATCACCTTCTTGCCCGAGAACGTGACGCTGGAGGTTGACCCGGCGGATCTCCCTTACGGCCGAGATGGCTTGCCTGGGTGTTTATTGGACCTTGCAGAAGAGGCCGGCGTGGCGATCGATCACGCCTGTGGCGGAGTATGTGCTTGTTCCACCTGTCATGTATATGTTCGCGAGGGGCTCGAAAGCTGCAACTCATCGACCGACGATGAAGAGGACATGCTCGACGAAGCACGCGGCATCGAGATCACGAGCCGACTGGCCTGCCAGTGTGTCCCGAACGGCTCGAAGAATCTTGTTGTGGAAATCCCCTCTTGGAATCGCAACCTCGTCAAAGAAGGGCACGGCGACTAAACTGCTGTAAGCCTAGGAGGTACGAATCGTTCCATGTCGAAGCCGCGCGTTTTAGTCTTAAGGGCTCCCGGAACCAATTGCGACGAAGAGACGGCGTTCGCCTTCGATCAAGCCGGTGGAAAAACGGATCGTTTGCATTTTCGTCGGTTGGTCGAAGATCCCTCGTTGCTCGACGACTTTCAGATTGTTTGTTTCCCAGGGGGCTTTAGTTTCGGCGACGACATCGCGGCCGGACGAATCTATTCCACGATCATTAAGACGAAACTTGCTGACGCTTTCTTTTCTTTTCGCGATCGCGGCGGATTGATTCTCGGCATCTGTAACGGCTTTCAAATTCTGCTTCAGACCGGTCTTTTGGTCGAACCGAATTCGACAGGGAAGATTCCTGCGACGCTCGCCTTCAATCAGCAGGGTCGCTTTGAAGCTCGCTGGGTTCATTTGAAGATGACCGCGGGGCGATGTGCATTCGTCGCGAAGAACGAAATCATCACCTTGCCGATCGCGCATGCCGAGGGTCGGTTTTTGGTTTCCGATCCGAACATGATCGGCTCGCTCGACGCGGACCACCGCATTGTCGCCCGGTATGTCGATGAAAACGGAGAGCCTGGCCCGTTCCCGATCAATCCCAACGGGGCGCTCGGGGATGTCGCAGGGGTCTGTGACGAAAGCGGGCAAGTTTTCGCTTTGATGCCGCACCCGGAAAGGCACATTTCACCGTTTCAGCATCCCCGCTGGACTCGCCGAAGGACACAGCCCCCCGAGGGGGATGGTTTGCGTCTCTTCCGGACGGCCGTTGGCCATTTTGGGAAAGTCCTGGTTTAGCTCCCGTTTGTTCCTTCCTCCTGGACCATTTGAGGGGGATTTCCTGCCGCCGCCTCTGTGTCAGCGGGGTCTTCCGGTCTGATTTTCCTCGATCGTTTCGCCGACCTCTGACGCCGCAGGGTAAAATACCGGGGTATAGCCCTTACCGTCATCGATCGATGAGATCGAGGGGAGGAGGCGAGTTCGTGGGACCAGGGCCGACATCGGCGGAGGACGTTCGGTGGATAAGGTGACCGCCCGGAACCCTGCCGAGCCCGAAGTTGTCTCTGACCCGCGACTTTTCATCAATCGCGAACTGAGCTGGATCGAGTTCAATCGTCGCGTGCTGGAAGAGGCCGAGGACAACACCGTTCCGCTTCTTGAACGGCTCAAATTCATCTCGATTTTCGGATCCAACCTCGACGAGTTTTTCATGGTTCGCGTGGCGAACTTAAAAGAGAAGATCGCCCAGGACATCCTGACGACCTCCAGTGCCGACCGAATGTTGCCGCGAGAACAACTCGACCGCATCAGCCAATCGGTGCATGATCTATTTCTTCGTGCGGTGGCTTGCCTCGAAGAAGAAATCCTTCCGCCGCTTGCGGATCACGGCATACGAATCCTTCGGCCGGAGGATCTTTCCGAAGGGGATTTGCAGCATCTCGACGACTTCTTTCATCGCCGAATATTCATGGTCTTGACGCCTTTGGCGGTTGATCCAAGCCATCCTTTTCCACACTTGCTTCAGCGATCGATCAATCTTGCCATTCGTCTGCGCCGGCCGAACGAGAAGCAGATTCGCCTGGCGTTCGTTCAAGTCCCCGCCGTCTTAGCGCGGATGGCGATCCTTCCCAGTGATGGTACTGGGCACCGCCTGTTTCCGTTGGAACAGATTATTCGTCGTCATCTTCGCGATCTTTTTCCGGGCATGAAGATTCTCGACAGTACCGTCTTTCGAATCACGCGAGATAGCGACCTGGATCTGGACGACTACGAAGAGATCAAGGATTTGGCCGAGACGATTGAACGGCAAGTGCGCGAACGTCGGCACGGGGCTGCGACTCGGCTGGAAATCGAGATCGGGACCGCGCCGGAATTAATCGATGAGCTGCGCGATGCGGTCGATCTGGAAATGAGCGATGTTTACGAAGTTCCTGGGATGATCGATCTGACCGGCTTGTCGCAGATTCTTTCCTTGCCGGGATACAACACGCTTCGTTACCCCGATTTTGTGCCGCACGTCGAACCAATGTTGCAGAACGCCCGGAACATCTGGGCAGCGATTCGCCAGCAAGATATTCTGCTGCATCATCCCTACGAATCATTCAAGCCGGTGGTTGATTTTGTTGCCCAGGCGGCTGATGACCCTGACGTATTGGCCATCAAGCAGACGCTTTACAGAACCAGTGCCGATTCGCCGATCATTCGTTCGCTTCAGCGGGCCGCCGAGAACGGCAAGCAGGTGACGGCGCTGGTCGAGTTGCAAGCTCGGCTTGATGAAGAGAAGAATATCGCCTGGGCGAGAATGCTCGAACGATCAGGCGTTCACGTCGTCTTCGGATTCGTTGGGGTGAAGACGCATTGCAAGGTATCGCTGGTTGTTCGACGAGAAGAAGAGACACTTCGCCGTTACGTTCACCTGGCGACGGGCAACTACAACCCTGACACGGCTCGCGTCTACACCGATTTGGGCCTTCTGACGTGCGACCCGCAGATTGCCGACGATGTCAGCGTCCTTTTCAATTATCTGACAGGTTTTTCGGATCTGCCTCAGTGGAAGCGTCTCAAAGTCGCGCCGAGCGGTCTAAGACTTTTTCTGCTCGATCGTATTCGTGATGAAGGACTTCTCGGCGAGCAGGGGCGGATCGTCGCGAAGGTGAACGCCGTTCTCGAACCGTCGGTGATCCAGGCTCTCTACGAAGCCAGCCAAGCAGGTTGCAAAATCGATCTCATCTGTCGAGGTATCTGTGCCTTGCGACCGGGCGTTCGCGGAATCAGCGAATCGATTCGAGTCATTTCGATCGTCGATCGCTTTCTCGAACACTCGCGCCTCTACTATTTCGGCAACAAAGGCCAGCCTGAGATTTTCGCGGGCTCAGCCGACTGGATGGACCGGAATCTTCGACGGCGCATCGAGGTTGTCTTTCCCATCGAGGATGATCGTCTTCGGGCTCGCTGCATGCAGATCCTGGCAGTATCACTGGCCGACAACGTCAAATGCCGAATTCTGTTGCCGGACGGCTCTTGGCGAAGAATCACGCGCAAGCCAAACGAAACGCCGATGCGAAGCCAAAAGCACTTCCTGCAGTTCGGCGATATGCCCGTCCTGGCAGGAAGGCGCAAAAGACCGATGGTGCTCGAGGATTTTGAATCGCTGCTGATCGAATCTGAACTCTCGGCCGACCGAGCCGAGCCGCCAGAGAAAGAGCCGACCGCGACCGGTAAGAAGTGAGCCGACGTGTTACGAGTGTGCCAATCGATCGAGAGCGGCCTTGGCCTCGGCCACTTTGGGATGGCTCGAATAGACACTGACCATGTCGTACCACTTCCGGGCACGCGCGACATCCCCAAGTTTCTCGTAACCTCGCCCCAGTAGGAACAGGGTCTCGGCCCCGCTTTCAACATGATCTTTGAAGAGCAGCAAGTACGGGATACCGCGCCGAGGCTGGTCTATCTGTTCCACGCAGATTTCTCCCAACAGCCGACAGGCACGATGATACGCCAGCGATTCTTCCTCATCGGCCGACGCCGGGAGCGGGTCTTTGCAACACGCTTCGAAACAGTCGGCGGCCTCGATCACGCGTCCAGCCCGAGCATGCATTCGCCCCAGGACATAGTTCACCAGTCGCAGTTCGCCGATGGGGCCAAGCTCGGCCAGTTGAAGATAATGCGAGATCTCATTCTCGGAGGCCCCGCGTTCGAGAAGTTGCATCGCGCGTCGAGTGCAGTAGCGAAACTGAAAGAATGCCTGAGACTCTTGTGCCCGCGCAGCCAGTCCTGCCGGATCGAGCTCGGCATAGAGACGATTCCGAGTTTCGATCCATGGAGATCGCTCCCGCGGAGAGAGATCAAAAAGGAGAATCGCCTCGACTTGCCGAATGGCGGCCAAAGAATCGCCCTGTTGTTCATACAGGCGAAAGAGCTTCTCGCGCGTCTGCAGACCACTCGATGAACTGCCGGCATAAAGCTCCCAAAGCCGAACGCTCTCGGCCGCATCGCCGATCGATTCGGCCTGTTGAGCTAAGTGCTTGATCGCGCGGTCGAACGCTTGCCGTTGATCAGATGCAAGAGACGCCACGCCACGCGATAGTCCGACGTCGTGGATTTGCCGGCGAAGTTTGACGGCCGTCCCCAGATCCGCGCGGTCAGCAATCTCGGCTGCTTCCATCCAATAGAGTAGTGCGCCAGCCGGGTTCTCACTTGCCGCGATTTCAAACAACTCGACTCCCAACAGCCCGGACTCAGGCTCGGCACCAAGCGAACGAGCCGCTTCGAGAAGACTGGGTAAGTCAAGCTTCGGAAAGCGTTCCTTGTGCGGGGTCGCCCGAGCCTGTTCGTAGTCGGATCGCCTCAGTTTTCGGTACAAGAAGGGGCGATGAGCAAGAGACCCCTCGTTTCGAATCTTCTTTTCGATCAGCCATTCCATCAAGGAAAGAAACGACGCCGTACCACCCTCGCGAAGAAGCTCTTCGCTTCGACTCAATAAAAGTGGATCTTGCCGAGACATCTCCCAGATGGCTTGGACCGCGGTCAACTCTGCCGAGGAAAGGCTTGCAAAATCGTCCGTCGTCAAGTTTCGGATCGGGCGTGCCAGGGAGATGGCTTCGTCCAAGAGTCCCTCTTTCGACAGGAGTTTAAGGCGAACCGATCGAGTTTGCCAAACGCGCGTCTTGTCGCATCGATCGATGAGGTCTAGCAGTCGCTCTGTTTCAAGGCGAGTCTTGTCACTTCGATCGGACGCGGAAACAAGGTGATTCGCGCGATCCAAACAGGCCGTCGTATCGATCAACGAAAGGAGTGTGTTGTTCCCACCGATCTGATCAATGTCGATAAGCTGATGGACTCGCCAACTTCCCGCGGAAGAAGCCGATGATCGCGGGTCGGCCATCAACGCCAATCGATACTCGATCAATGCTTCGGGCCAATGCCGATTCTGTTCGTGACCGATTCCTCGCACGACATGCTTGAAGACGATCATCTTTCGACGCGCCCATTCGCAGTAGAGCGCGTAGAGAGCGACAGGGCCCAGGACGACAATCCCTCGACCCGTCCGCGAGACGAGGCATGCCGCCAAACCCAACGCAAGCAACAGGGCCACGATCCCGATATCCAGCTCGGCCTCTTCGGATCGGCCCGCAAACAGAAGGAGGTACATCATTCCGCTGGCGAAAAGGAGAAAGAGACCCGCCGGTCGCTCCAGGGAACCAAAGTCCACCCAACCGAAGCCGGCAGCGGACATTCCAAAACCAACTGAGATCGCAAGAAAGAGGAACATCCCCCACCGACGAATCGTTGCCGAGCGCAGGCGGTAAACAGAATAAATCGCCCCCCCCACCAGCGATCCGAAAGCCAAAGACGCGAGCGCCATGGTCGGCGGCATGCCGATCCACCACATGCCGGCCAGTATGCCGACCGGCACCAAAACGTGCATCAGAACCGGCGCGTCGATCATCGCGAGCAACAAGCCCGCGATGGAAAATAGAGGCTGGTTCCCTCGGCGGATCATGCAGACCGCGAGCCCGAAGAATATCGGAAGGGCGGTCGCCAGCATGGCGCACACCGATTGATCGTACTGAGTAATCCACGTGCTCCCACCGAGGACCAAACCCAGAAAGGCGCCCCGGAGAAGCTGCTCCGAAAGAATCCATCTGCTGTTCATTGTCCACGACCCCGACTGGGGGAAGGCTTGACGCTTTGGAACCGGTGTCGAAGGCAATCATGCTCTGTAAGGCATTTTATAATAATGCTTTGTGGCGTTCTGGTGAGATGGGGCTCAATCTTCGATGAGGCGAGAAATGACACGTTTTCCACTCCTGAAGGCTTGTCGATCCGCCCGCTTTCTGTCATAGTGTTGCGGGGCATGTGGTCGACGGTTTTCCCTGCCGAGCAGGCGGGCCGAACGATGTCCTCGGGGCCTGGAGAGAAAATAAAAGCGGGATCGGCGTCCGATCCTCCTTTCATTTCCTCTTCTTCCGTCATGCTCGCTCACGGATCAGGGTACTGCCAAGACGCCCGTTCGTCGCTCGAACGGCGTTCGAGGAGCTTGGTATTCGCGTCCCTAGCGTTGTCGGAGTTTCGACGTCGGCCGCCGATTCTTTCGTCCAGCATGGGAGTAAACTCTTGAGTGTACAGCCAACGCCGTCGAAGGTTTCTGCAAGCGATAAGTCTCGATCGAGCGCTTGTCGTTTCGGAGTGTATACCAACGAAGCCGACCTTCTCGATGCCGCTCAGGAGATTTTGGAATATCAGTTTCAAGACCGGGCGATTCTGTTGGCGGCATTGACGCATGCGTCGGGGGCCAACTCGCGGGTTGTCTCGAACGAACGGCTTGAGTTCCTAGGAGATTCGGTCCTTGGTTTGGTGATCTGCGAGCAACTCTATCGCCTTTACCCCAGCCTTCTCGAAGGAGAACTGACGAAGATCAAGTCGGTGGTGGTGAGTCGGCGAACATGTGCCCGCATTAGTCGAGCGATGGGTCTAGACCGTTTTCTGATTTTAGGCCGAGGCATGACCACGCAAGCAGTAGTTCCCGCGAGTGTGATGGCTGCCGTGTTCGAATCATTGATCGGCGCCCTGTTCCTTGACGGAGGCTTCAAGGCAGCAAAGACGTTTATCCTGGCACAGACACAGAGTGAGATCGAACGATCTTCGAGTGGGCACCACGGCGGAAACTACAAATCGCTTTTGCAGCAGATGTCACAAAAGCAGTTCGGCGCCATTCCCGTTTATGAGACCCTCTCTGAAGTTGGCCCCGATCACTCGAAGAGTTTTCGTGTTGCCGCCGTCGTCGGGACTCATCAGTACTCACCGGCATGGGGCCGAAATAAGAAGGAAGCGGAGCAGCGAGCCGCCCTGAATGCCATAAGTCAATTGAGTGGCCTGGAAATTCCCTACCCCGAATCGGAAGAAGTGTAGACAACCTCGTGCCGAGGAAAACACGGAACGGGGCCTCTACTCGTCGGCGAATAGAAGCATCCTCAACGCGGATGGAATCATGTCGTTGGCGGATACGTAGTGACGACACTGGGTCTTCTTCGCCACCAGGGAATTCCCAACCGCCGGTCGAGCGTATACATCCAGAGATCGCGGGCCGTCGTCAGAATCACGCGCCAGCGGTTTCCCGATCCGACACCAAACTCGCGAGCTCGGTGCGGGACGGGGACTTCCAACAATCGGCCTCGCGATCGCAGTATTTCGAGCAAGAGCTCCGCATGGACAAAAGCGCTTTGGCTTCGAAGCGTCACGTCGGCTAAGGTCGACTTTCGAACCAGACCGGCAGCATTCACGTCGCGTATTCGACGGCCAGCAACGATGCTGATCGACCAGTTGTAAGAGTAAGAAACAAACCACCGCCAACCCGTATCTTGTCGTTGTGCTCGCCGAGCAAGCAGAAAATCGGCTTTGTCCTTATGCTTCCAAAGTTCGAGCACACCGTCGGCGGGGACTTGGCCATCGCCCGGGATGAACCAGACCCATTCGGATGTCGGGCTGATGTAAACCTCGGCAATGGTGGGGCCGAACCCGAGGTTGACCGGGTGCAGGCGATAGCGAAGTTCGGGAACTCTCTCCTGCAGCTTCAGGACGCGTTCTTGCGTGTCGTCCTTGCTGCCGTCGTTGATGACGAGAATCTCGAAGGGAACACCCAAATGTCGACCTGCCTGAAGGGCTTCGTCGACGACCTTCTCGATCGAAGGGCCATCGTTGTAGGCAGGAATGCTGATCGTGAGAACGACCATTCCATCTCCTACCTTGATTCCCCATGGCATGGGCCCGGAATCGGGCTCGACCCGCTCTACATGTCCGCTCGTTGTATCGCGCCTCCTGAGAAAAACCCAGCCGACCTAACCAGGTGGCTCGGCCAAGACCGGTCTCCCCCCCGTCCATCGCATCTGGTAATGTGAGTCAGCCATGGGAATCGATCTCTCCGAGAAGAAGAGAATCAAACATGATCGACGTTCTTGTCAGTACGATTTTGTTGTTGCTTGCGGGGGAGAATGCTACCGGGCCCAAGATCGAGAAGGAAGGAACGATTGAATGCGATATCGTCGAAGCGACACCCGTTGTCTTCAACGACAGGCTTCTCTTCTTTCAGTCGGTTCGACCCGACTACAAGCACAAAGCAGCGGGCGTCGAGGAATGCTACTTTCGATTCTGGGATGAAGCCGAGCATCGACCGATGGCCCCGTTTGGGCTGGGTTATCATCTCGGCAGCGCGACGGTGATTGGCGATTACATGTATGTTTTCGGCGTAAAAGCTTGGGGCGCGAGCCGAATCGATATGTTCTGGACCAACGATCTCGAAGATTGGAAAAGCATGCCCGCGCTCGATTTGCCGGGCTGGAGCATTTTCAACAACTCCGTTTGTCGGGCTGATGGTCGATACGTCATGGCTTTCGAGATCGACAAGCCGACCGAGGAAGCGGGGGTCCCCTTCACGACACGATTCGCGGAGTCGACCGATCTGCGTTCGTGGAAGCTGTTACCATCGGACTGTGTTCATTCGAAGGATCGCTACGCCGCCTGCCCGACGCTCCGATACATCGATGGATGGTTTTACATGACCTACCTTGAAGCCAAGCCTGGTCCCGAATATGAAACGTCGATCGTTCGTTCGCGCGATCTGCGTGCTTGGGAATCGAGTAAAACCGGTCCGGTGCTGACGCATACAGGCGATGATCAGAAGATCGCTTCCGACAAGCTCACGCTGCCCGAGCAGACGCGAATCCGCGAGGCAAAGAACATCAACAATTCTGACTTTGATTTCTGCACATGGAAGGGTGAGACGATCATTCTCTACTCATGGGGGAATCAACAAGGAGTCGAGCATTTGGCTCGCGCGAGGTATCCTGGCTCAGCGGAAGATTTTCTGCGTTCGTTCTTTCCGAAGTGACCGGAAATGGACCGCAGCACATGACGTCGTTCAAAAGAGATTACGGCTTCTTCGAGGGTGCCGGCGGCACCACGACGTGAGTGCCGGCTAAGCGGTCGACGAGCAGGTCGTGGAACGCTGCTTTCGGGCGGTAGCAGTAAATTGCTTCTCGGCCCGAGTCGCCAGCCTCATGAACCAGCATGTAATGCTTTGTTTTCCCCTGAGCCTTCTCTTTGGGCAAAGCGCGATCATCGAGATCCTCGACGATTTCCACGCGAACGTTCATCGACTCGATCAGATCGGGGTGAGTCACATAGCCGGCCGCCAGCGTATCGAAGGGATTGAAACCTCGTTCGTCGATGCTGGCTTCCCAAAGAGTCAGCCAATACTGACTGGTTCGCGCGATCCATTCCCCCGAGGGGCTGATGTTTCGCATTCGTTCAAGGTCGGCCCGTGATAACCAAACATGCGACGAGACTTCCCACGGGGCCAATACGAGAGGAACCGAGGAAGCCAGTATGACGCGCATCCCCTCGACATCTTTCTCGAAGTTGGCATCGGGATGAGGCTGCCATTGACGGGGGGATGTCACAAACCTCTGCTTCGGTCGGCGGCCCGCCACCATGATGAGCTTGGTTATTCTCGGCCCAAGGTCCGGTCGCGTTGCGAGCAGTGTCGCGATGTTGGTAGCGGGACCGACGGCAAGGATCACCAGAGGCCGCCGTTCGAGTTCTTTCGCGAGAGCTTTGACGGCATCGGTCGGTTGGCCACGGTCCTCGGCGGACGAGGAGCCGGCTTGGGGCTCGATCCCCGCCGGGCCGAACTTTCGGCAAATCTCTCGAGCGATCGGCATCGCTTGATCAAGTGACGCGTTGCCAAAGAGAACGCTCACGCCGCGCACGGCTATCTCAGGCGAATGGAAGCATTGAATCATCATTAAGCCATCATCCACGTCGCCGACACCGTTGGCCGTGTCGACGTCGAGCCATACATCAACAGGCTCGGCCGCGAGAACGAGAAGGATCGACCAGAGATGAATAAGAGTCATGCCAGACTCTCCCAAGACTTCGACTTTAAGCAGCGGATCGCCTGTGTAAGGGCACGCTTACGAAAACCGTTGCTCACAGGGATCGGAAGTTGAGCGACTCCAAGAATACGCCGAATGATCTCGATGGAAGTAAACTCCGCCAACAAATCCCGGCGAATGTCTCCTCCCTCGCGACGATAGCATTCGACAAGATGGGCGAGGTCTTCCACCCGACACCCCGCCAGAAACAAATGCGCCAGAGCGACCCCAACATCATGTTCGGCTTGCCCGGCATGAGAGAACTCCGCATCGATCACGCGGAGTCCACGGTCCGTTTGCAGCCAACTCCCCGGATAGAAATCGCCATGACACAGGACGGGGCCTGCTTGGAGATAGATACTCCCCAGTTCGCGAATCGCATCAAGTGCCGAGGTATCTCGACGAAGTTCTTCGCTTGCTTCCGAAAGACCCGGTTCCAATTTGTCGAGATCTCGACCCTCCCAGCCGGCAAGGGGGACAATAAAGATGTGTTCGTGATTCAGACGTCGCATGGCCGAGTTGATGAAATCATCGAGTTCGGTCCCTCGCGTCGCGCGATGCAGAGAAAAAAGGTACGATGCAAGCGATTCGAGATTCTCTCGGCTGATGGCATGATCATGATACATGTCGGTCATGTCGCGGGCGGGTGCGAGATCCTCTAAGAGAATAATCGAGGCCGACAGATCCTGGGCAAGGAGTCGTGGCATTCGATCCCCCACGCCGGGAATCGAAGAGACTCGCTCGTAGAACTGGCACTCGAACTGCATCCTCTCCCACGGGGCCGCGATGTGGTCGTATTTTTCGACCCAAGGGCGGGCTTGTTTGAGGATGAAGCGTCGGCTGCTCGTGATCACGCGAAGCGTCAGATTCATGTTCCCTTCGCCAGCTTTGGTGACGTCGAGAATCGATTCTCCGGGCAAGATCCAGCCTCGTCCGCGCAGAAACTCTTCGGTCACGCTGCTATTGCGATCGGAAAGCCATGGGAATTTGGCGTGCTTCGCCATCACTTCGAGACGGTTCAGAGAAACTCCTCCCAACAGAACCATCGGGATGGCACGATGACTCGGCAACATGAATGAAACAGACTTCTCAGCCAATGTACCCAGCTGGACAGGGTTGTCTACCAGCGAGCCGTCATCGTGGATATTGAGTTTTGTTCAGCGATAATTGGTCTTGGAGCGGTCGGACTGCCTGAAACCCAAAGTGCACTCAGCCTGGAGACTTTGGCCTCCCGACCGAGTGCACTCGCTTTTGATCGATGGAACGGGCCTACTCCTAAGGCTAGTTGAGGAATGCCAAGTCGAGTCGATTCTCGGTGGCGAACCGACGAAGCTTCGAGATGGCACGCGACTCGATTTGTCGAATACGCTCCTTCGTCACGCCGAAACGAACGCCGACCTCCTCAAGGGTCTCGGACTTTTTGTTCTTGTCCAGTCCATAGCGGAAGACGATCACTTGTCGCTCGCGCTCGTCGAGCTTGTCGAGGATGTTCCCGAGCGCCATCGCCATCTTCCGATGGTTGCTTTCAACCTCGGTCGAATTAGCACGTTCGTCCTGGGCGGTTTCGAAGGCTAATTCGTGCCCGGTGACAAATCGATCCTGATGAGTCGACTCGGCCGGGATCGTCCTCGCGAAGTTCTTGATGATCGCCCAGCTCGCGTACGTGCTGAACTTGAATCCTCGGGAGTAATCGAACTTCTCGACCGCCCGCATCAGCGAGACATTGCCGTCACTGATCAGCTCGAACAAGTTTCGACCGCCGAATGCATGTTTTTTGGCGACCGATACCACCAGGCGAAGATTCGAGCGAATCAGCGTTGTCTTGATCGCCGCTGCGTCTTCGAGGAACATGTCCAAGCGATCGAGATCGCTTGTACGAGGCCGAGCGTGGTCGATCTGCGACTGCAACTTCTTGGCCTGATGCAGGCGAAAGTTCATTCGGCGAAAATAGTACTGTTCCTGATCCTTGTTGAGCAGCGGCATGCCATACAGATTCTGCAAGTAAGGCGGCAGGTCCGCGGGGGGGCGAATCGTCCGTCCTTTTTCATCGCCGGCTGGCTCAGGGCCGAGAATCTGATCCTCGATTCCTCGTCGATCGAAATCAGGATGCGCGATGAATTCGATCGGCTGCAACAAGAGCCGCTCGGCACGAAGCTCATTCACCACGCGGTAAATGGTTGACCGCGTTCGGCGATACTGCTTCTCCAAACGATCGATCCCCACCCCGCGTCGGTAGGAATTGAAGATCCTCTGTTTCATGTCGGCATCGAGTGCCCCGCGGAGCGTTGGAAAAATGGCCATGCGTGGATTCGAGTTGTCTGCGTTCTTAATGGTGTAACGAATCGTTTCTTGGGATCGTCCCATTTCCTCGGCAATTCTTCGGCTTACCTCGGCCAGCGTTGCGGTGGGGTTTTCCGCCAGGACTCTCGCCCGCCTGAGAATCTCAAGCCTGTCTTCGTTGGTTAACTGGCTGAAGCGAGAGCCTCGATCGACTTCACTGGCGTGATCTCGCACAAACCGATCGACCGAAGATTTCAAAAAGCCGACCCTCTTTTTGCCACCGAACACAAATCGCCGACTTACCAGTCCACGGTCTCGCCAACGGCTAACCGTTTTGGTCGAGATGTTGAAGGTCTGGCTCACGTCTTCGACCGTCATGACCGGCTCGCCTGCATCATCCGCTTCGATGTCGGCACTGGCAGAGACGTCCTCAATGAAAAGTCGAAGGTCATGAATCAGATCACCACCGCTGAGGACCAGATCCGGAAACACGTCCGGTTTGAACCCGGTGATCCTCATGCAGACCACCTGGTAGGAGTACGTGCGGGCATCGTCGATCTCCGACAGAAACTGCTCCGCCTTCTGAAGCTGCTCCATCATGAGATCGTGCCGAATGAAGGGAGCCTGCAGCTGCGCTGCAAACTGTTTCATCGCTGGGTGGCGGTAGCTAGACACGTAACTCCTCCTCACCAGACTCATGGGGACCAAGTCTGATTGTGACGAAAAACCGAGCTACTGAATCCTTTCAGCGGCGTTCCTGCCGCGGACGGGAAAGAGAATCGAATATTTCGACGTCGGATTCTCTTGCCTCATGAACGCGTTACCTCAATGGTTCTGGCGTGATCCCCGCGTCATTTCCGGGGACAAACGCATCGGCGTCATTACGACACCCTGCGGGTTGGTAAGGGGAACGAACCTCTTTCGAGACCGTTCCCTGTGGACCAGCAAGTTCGAGGGTCGGCACTCAATCTTGGATTCGATTTGCCGAACAACTTTGTTCTTCGGCCGAATCGAGCCCTCGGTGAGTTTCCACACCCCCTAATACGCAGCCCCCTCCGCCGTTGTTTGGCATTCGTGGGTGCATTGTCTGGCTGAGTCATCACCAGAAGAGCATGGCTCGTGCCAATAAGACAAACGAAGTTCCAGGTTGGTTCGCTGCTACGCAAACCATTATGCCCAAATACCTTGGGTTCTGTTAGTTAAAATGGGCTTAGCTCACGGAATTCTCATTCTTTCCAACTTGCTGGCGGAAAGAGTGGCAAAAGTTACCCAACCAAGTCATCTCCATTCTCTTTCTGATGGGAACCGATGTTTAAAATGGTGCAGATGGGAGGGATGGGAATAATGTTTGCCCGGATGTCGTTGGAAAGAAACTGTTCTCGCCAAACTGGTTGCTGGACACGATCTCTCTCTCTTACAAGATGACCTGACTTCGGAGGGAAGCCCGGAATGACTAGGCCGCGCGTTTTCATCACTCGAAAGATACCATCGGTGGCGGCAGAGCTTCTTTCCTCGCAGGCCGAGGTTGAGGTCTGGCCCGGGGCCCTTCCGCCGGACCGCTCGACCCTTCTCTCGAAGGTTGCCGATGCCGACGGCTTGTTATCTCTGTTGACCGAGAAGATCGATGCCGAGCTGCTGGACGTCGGCAAGCGATTGCGGGTCGTCTCGAACATGGCCGTCGGGGTCAACAACATCGATATCGCAGCCGCGACGGCGCGCGGAATCGCGATCGGCAACACGCCGGGCGTCTTGACGGAATCGACGGCGGACTTGACGGTGGCGCTGTTGTTGGCGGTGGCTCGGCGAGTGGTGGAAAGTCATCTCGATGCCCAGCGAGGTCTCTGGAAGACCTGGGAACCTTTGGGCTATTTGGGACTCGATCTGCTTGGCAAGACGGTGGGCATCGTCGGCTTGGGACGGATTGGAACCGCGATCGCGAAGCGACTCCATCATGGATGGGAGATGAAAATCCTCTACGCCAGTCGAACTCCCCGGCCAGACGCGGAGCGAGAGTTGAAGGGAGTGCGGGTCTCGTTCGACGAGCTATTAACACAGTCGGACTTTGTGATCGCCATGACCGATTTGAATCCATCCACACAGTATGTCTTCGATCGCTCCGCGTTTCGAAAGATGAAGCGGTCGGCCGTCTTCATCAATAGCGCCCGAGGCCCGCTCCATCGGCAAGAGGATCTCATCGCGGCACTCGAAGCGGGCGAGATCTTTGGCGCAGGTCTGGATGTCACCGATCCCGAGCCCCCTCCGCCGGACGACCCTATCTACCGCACGCCTCGATTGGTGCTGACGCCGCACATCGCCAGCGCCACCATCGAGACGCGAAATCGGATGGCAGAGATGGCGGCACGCAACATCCTGGCGGGTCTGTCGGGCGAACCGCTCCCTTTCTCTATCAATCCCGACGTGGTGCCTCGAAAAACTCTGCAGTAGAGGAGGATCTCCGTGAAGACGCTGATCATCTTGCGACATGCCAAAGCCGAGGCGTCTGCCCCCGATGGGACGGACATTCACCGCCCTCTCAGTGAGCGTGGCCACCGCGATGCTCTCGTGACAGGCAAGTCGTTGAGGAAACTCGAACTCTTTCCTGACCGGATTCTCTGTTCCCCATCTGTTCGAACGCGACAGACCGTCGAAGGGCTTTTGCAGAAACTCAAGCGCGACGTGCCGGTGATCTTCGACGAATCGATCTACGAAGCGACGACGGGTATGCTTCTTTCCTTGCTCGCCCGTCAAGAAGAAGCAGAGACGCTGCTTCTCGTGGGACACAATCCTGGGGTCGAGGAACTGGTTGGTCGATTGATTAGCCCTGCCGCTCCGGTTCCGATTCCGCTTCCGACGGCGGGGATCGCGCGAGTCGATCTGAGTATCGTCCATTGGTCAGAGATCGAGTCGACCCGCGGGACGCTTGTCTGGCTCGCTTCTCCCGACTCCTTGCGTCCTCTCGATTAGCAATGGATGAATGAAGCGTTCGCGTGCTTGCCGATCGCCCTTCGGCTTTCGTGAATTCGATGATCCAAAGAACAAGAGCCGCTCGACACGGAGGCAAAGAGGCAGAACATGATGGGCGAGTCTGCATTGTTGCTTCCATGGTCGACCATGTCTTCGGCGCGTACATCATTCATCGGAACATCGCTCGCGAGCCCATCGATCAGGAGTTTGCAAACCTCATGCAAGTCGACCTTCTCATCGTGACGGCGATTGTTTCTGAGTTTTCGTCGATTGCCGAAGGGATCGGGCCCAGCGGGCGTCGGCACGAAGACTATCGTCTTCAAGTCAACCGCTTGGGCGGAAAGACCGTCGTCCTCATGCAGATGGGGATGGGTCCATCACGCGCTCGACGGGCGATGAAATGGGCTTTCGAACATATCGACCCCGCTTGCGTCATCATGGTCGGAATCGCCGGCGGCCTGGACCCGGCCCTTCCACTTGCCACCAAGGTCGTTCCTTTCCGAGTCATCGACGAACATCAGGGAGAGATCACTCTCACCGAGAAGCATCCTTGGTTCGAAGAAACTTCCCCAAAAACGTCCCTGTTGCAGACAGATCGGATCATTCTCCAAGCCACTCAGAAGAGCGAACTCTTTGTGCGAACCGGGGCTCGCGCGGTCGATATGGAATCGCTGGCGGTGGCGCGGGCGTGCAACGAAGCGGGTCGGCCCATTCAAGTCGTCCGGTTTGTCTCGGATAGGGCCGGCGACTCATTGCCCTCCGAGATCGTCGGCCTGGTCGACGAGGCGGGCAATCCTCGATTGATGACGGCGCTTGGTCGTATCATCCGTCGGCCAACGCTCCTAAGAGAACTCCTCACCATCGAGCGATCGAACAAATTGGTCGCGACGGCGATGCGGAGTTGGGGACGCGAGCTTCGCGCCCGGATCACCGAGCGTTCTTGATCCGTTACTGGTGATGAATTCACGCGACGAGCAGTGGGCTTGTCTCTTTCGTCTCGGCAAGAGCAGCATCGATTCGCTCAAAGATCTCTCGCCAATCGAAGCCAGGCGGAACCATGCTGGCGGCCTTCTCAAAGATCCCCTGATCCTTGGCAAATTCAGGATGCGATTGGCATGCCCAAGGTCCGTCGGGACTGACCCGAAACACGTACACAACTGGCGCCGGGATCATTTGACGAAGGCGAAGCAGCGCGGGCGACGCCACCACGATGAGATGAGGAGCGGCCGACTGCCGATCGGTCATCGGCTTGGCCAGACTCTCCGAAAAGAAAATCGGTTCGAAGTCAGGCCCGTAAAGAAGCTGATGAGATTGAGGGACCGTGACCGGCGCGGTGTAATGAAATTCGATCGGGCGACCGTAATCGGTGACAAGAAGATATCCCGCGCGAAAGGTTGTCGACGACTCGCGCCGAACCCCGACAAAGCCGAGAACCAACGAACGCGGACTCCCGGCCATTCGGTCTCTTCTTTCCGCGTCTTTCCGCAAGAGTGTGAGGCGGTCCCTATCGCTTCGGTTCGGCGACCGAGGATGGTTCTCTTGAATTTTTATGGTGGGAAATTCTATGTCCTCCATCACAGTTGCTAAATGCCGACGAGAATCCAGCCTTCTTCTTCTCGAACCGGAAAGGGGTGGGCCGATCGGTCCGCAACGCTGACGCATCGGCCGCTGGAGAGTTTAAATCGCCAGCCATGCTCCGGGCAGACCAGCAATCCCTCGTCCAGAAATCCTTCCCCTAGGTTACCCGTCAAATGCGGACAGAAGTTCGACAGGGCGAACGCTTTCCCTTGATGTCGACAGACCGCCAACTTGGTCCCATCCGCTTCCAGCATCCGGACCTGGCCCTCGGCCAACTCCTCCGCAGGGCAGACTCGAACGAATCTCGGCATCGATCTCTCCCGCTCAAAACTCGGCTCGCAGGGCCGCTCGAGGAAAAGAGGAAACAATCATCTCCCAGCCAGTCATTGTTCTGGGACATTCCCGATGCAGAGCCAATCCCCGGCGTTTGGACGACCAGTGAGCAGTCGCTTTCGACCAACCTTCCGATACAGGCGTCTCCAGCGGACTATCCTGCCGGGCCCTCTCCTCTGATACGATAGCGATGGAAGAAAGGCGATCTATGCCAAAGAGAACCGGTGCCATGCGTTGGTCAATCCTCGGAATTCTGCTCACGCTGCTTTCGCTGGTAGGATGTGGTCGGCGCGCGGGGGACGACCTCATTGATCGGGTGATCGGAGAGCAGGGTCTCATGCCCGGTCAGTTCAATAAGCCGCGAGCGATCGCTATCGATCGAGATGGTTCATTGGCCGTGGTCGATTTTCGCGCGATGATTCAGTGGCTTACTCCCGATGGCGAACCCATCACCCAATGGCAAACACCGACGCATCAGTTCGGCCGACCGAGCGGTTTGGGGATCGATCATTCCGGTCGGCTTCTCGTCGCAGACTCTCACTATCACCGTGTGTTGGTCTACGATCGAAAGGGAGAGCTCCTGACGACGTACGGTGGCGACGAAGGGACAGGTTCACTGGTGGGTCGGTTCGGTTATGTGGCCGATGTAGAGGTCGATTCGCTTGGGAACTTGTATGTGGCCGAGAGTCAGAATGCCGAGCGCATATCGAAGATTTCGCCGGGCGCGGAACTCTTAACATCGTGGGGGTCGCTGGGGAGTGAGCCTGGCCAGTTTCAGCGGATTCGCGCCATGGTGTTTGGGCCCGATGATCGACTGTACGTTGCCGACGCCTGCAATCACCGGATCCAGATCTTCGATACCAATGGCAAGTTTCTGTCACAGTTTGGCCGAGCGGGGTCCGCACCCGGCGAGATGATGTATCCATACGATCTCGCTTTAGCCAAGGATGGGACGCTCTTTGTCTGCGAGTACGGCAATAGCCGGGTCCAGCGATTCAACTCGACCGGGGAATCGCTGGGGACGTGGGGCCGACCGGGTCGTGGCGTGGGGGAATTCTGGAATCCATGGGCGCTTGCCCTTGATCCTCAAGAGAGACTCTACGTTGTTGATTCGAACAACCACCGCATTCAACGCCTCCTTTGGAAGTAAGCAACAATTGATGATGAACATCCCTCTCGGAGGCGAACCCTGCCGGGCGAGGGAAGCTCTGTAAACTGATAACGTCGGCCGCTCGCTGGGAAGGCAGGGGGCCGAGATTCGCGGACGAGTCGGCCCCGTTGGTCAAGTGTTCCGCGTTTTCATTTGAAACTCGGCAGCGCCTGGAATCGGGCTTGGAGACGGAGACGGCGTGGGCGTCAATACCATCACCATCGTTGATTACGGCATGGGTAATCTCAAAAGTGTCTCGAAAGCAATCGAGCACGTCGGCCACCGGGCGGTGATCACGTCGGAGCCGACGACGATTCTCTCCGCAGACCGATTGATCCTGCCGGGCGTGGGGGCGTTTCGCGATGCGATCGCTCGGCTCAAGGAGCTCGGCCTTGATGACACCTTGCGCGATTATCATGCGAAGGGCCGACCGATGTTGGGTATTTGTCTCGGCTTGCAATTGTTGTTCGATCGAAGCGAGGAAGAGGGCCTTTACGAAGGATTAGGAATCCTCGCCGGGGATGTCGTTCGATTCGAATCGCGCGCGTCCCAGGTTCCAGGGCAAACGTTGAAGGTGCCGCACATGGGTTGGAACGAATTGGAAATAGTTCGACCCGCGCCGATCCTTGAGGATCTTGGTCCCAAGCCAAGCGTTTACTTTGTGCACTCTTATTATGTTCGTCCGAAGGATACTTCGGTGATCGCGACCGTCACCGATTACGGGATCAAGTTCACGTCGATGATCTGGAAAGAGCATCTCTTCGCCAGTCAGTTTCATCCGGAGAAGAGCCAACAAGTGGGGCTATCCATGCTGGCGAAATTTGCAGAGGTCTAGATTCAGCCGGGGAATCGCTCGAGAACATCGATGAGCGGGAAGTGGAATTTCCCAAGCTTACCCCCATAATTGCCGGCTTCGATGACGAGGACTCCTTCGCCGGCAGCCGAGCGAGCAGCCTTGGCCATCGCCCCGGCCACGCTCGGCTCATCCACCCCATCAATGACAACCTCGTAGGCACAGTTCGCGTTCGGATGAAGCTCGGTGGGGACGCGACCAGCCAGTGTCGGGCAATACGCATTGTTGGTCGACGCGCGAAGCTTGGGATACTTCGAGCCAACCTTGCTTCCGCTCCGCACCACGCCGCCGGGAAATGGAACAATCACGCCAGGCATCGGGGCCAATGCATCGACCACGCTTCGAGCCGCTCGAAGTGCACCTTCCGAGTTAATGCATTGAAGAATAATGTTCCCGCCCGCAATTCCTTTGGCAACGCCCACGGACTCTTCCACAAGAAACTCGCCGTCCATCACCGGCACTCGCCAAAAACGACGATCGCCGATAACTTTGCTTCTCTGAAAGCCGTCGCCGAAAAAGCGGAGGAATTTTCCGAGGGGAACTCGTTCGGTGCCATCGGGCAATCCATCGAATACCGCAGTTGTTGGGCATGTCAAGATGCACTGCCCCACTCGACGAGTCACCGAATCGGCCAGCGACGCGGTGGAGAATCCAAACATCAAAATAGCAGCGCCAAGTCGACCATCCGGAGTTTCCCCGGTTGGCAACCAGCGCTCGAGAGCAGCTTCGACATCGCAGGCGATCACGCTCGTGGCAAACCCGGTCGCTTCGCGCACGGCAGCTTCAAGCCAATGTTCATCATGTGCGGTCACGATCAAGCGAGTAAATCGCATGCCGAAAGCCTCGGCAAAACTCTCGCGAATCGTCGTCGGGCCTAGCTTCACTCTCCGTCTCCTTGATGAACAGAGAATATTTCGCCCAGTCCCAATGACAGCATGTCGCCGTGATAAAGTCGCATGTCGCGATGGGCGAACGAAGGGTCGATTTTGAAACCAATTGATGCCAAGTGGGGCAAGAGCAGCGAAAGTATCAATGGTTTAAGCGATCGGCCTCGTTGAAACGTCGGCAGGATTTCCGGGGGGGCGTCATCCAGCAAGAAGAGCGAGCCACGCCGCATGCCCGAGCCCGCGTTTCGACCAGACTTCCCCATCACGATGACCGTTCCCGCGATCGCGTCCATCACTGCTCCCTCGCCGACCGACCCGCGTACCGCGATCGTTCCTCTTCGAATGGTTCGACCGACATGCGTACCGGCCGACCCATCGACGACGATGGTTCCGCCCGTCATCCCGACTCCTCGGCGGGGATCGTGCCCAACATCGTTGCCGCATGATCCGAGGACATGAATCGTTCCACCCGCCATGGCCGCGCCGACGCTTGTGCCCGCGGAACCTTCGACGACGATGCTGCCCCCTTTCATCTGAGAGCCGCAATAGGATCCGACCGAGCCCCGCACGGTGACTTGCCCCTCCTTGAGCAAATGACCGATGCCGAATGCAGTGGAAAGATCGCCCTCCCAGACGACAACGCCATCACCGGCCGAGCCGGAAATCGAGAAAATCTCGCCTAGATCGACCTGTTCGCGTCCAACAAGGAGTTTTCTTTTGCCAACTTCGGAAGGACTCAAGGGAGCAAGTAACCCTGGGAGTTCGCCGGACAAATCGATCGGCAACGTCCAATGCGTTCGCGTTGTTAAGTGCAAGGCCATACTCGATGGAGCCCTTTCACGCCAAGCAGACCAGTCGCCTGAGGATCTCTTCGTCCGATGGAAGCGCCGACGACGTGATGGGCCGGACCCGCAATGCAACACCGTCGCTGCGAAAAACAGTCCCCCCCGCGGCATAACTCAAAGGAGCCGTGCGAAACCAAACGGTCGCGGAGCTACTCGTGGCCGTGGAAGAATTGGAAAGGACGACCGTCGGAATGAATCCAAGTCTTCGCCATTCGGCAGGCTCCCACTCCCGAAGTGGATCCGACGAGACAAACAAAGCCGCATCGACGGATCGGCGCGAAATCAGATCTTGTGCTGAGTCGACATCGGTCAGGACCGTTGGAACCCCCGAACCAAAATCAAGAATGCCCGAGCGTCCGGTCGTCCAGGCGACCACTTGTTCGAGGCCCGATCCATTTCCACCTTCGGTGAGAGCATGAAAGACGAACGAGGTTGTTTCGTTGAGGAGCGTCACCCACTGCATGAGGGCCCGCGCATCATGCTCGGCATGGATCGCTGATTCGGGAGATAGATTAGGATCGTAGAAGACGGCGCCGTAGCGAGCCTGGCGAAGCGTTGTCGATAGATCACGCCAAACATCCGGGGAAACGCCCGTTTGTCGAAGGACCATTTTCTCGTCGAGTTCGACACCGTTTAAGATACCTTGAAGGACGCTCAGCGCTTCGACATCTCGGCCAGGCGCAAAGATGACCTTAATGTCCGCCAATTCACTCGATGCACAGGGTGTCGAACCGATCCAGATCAGCTGCCGGTCTTTCCGCCCCCGAGGGACGAATCGACCCTTGGGATGAAGACTATATCGTTCAAAGTGACGAGGGTGTGTCACCACGGGGTCGGCATTCCACAACACGACGACATCCGCCCTTTGTCGAACTTCGCCCAGCGTCGACGTGACCAAACCCGCGGCCTGGGCAGCCCGGTGAACCCGTGCAGCGACGGGGGAGGCATGTCCCATCAAAACCCCGCGCCAGCGCTCGGCCAGATGGACCGCTTCACGCTGCGCTTCGACGCTGGTATTCGAAAGACCCGCGATGAGAGGGCGTTTCGCGGTGGCGAGAATGGCACGGACGGCGGCTGTTCCTTCCTCGATCGAAACCGGGCGCCCCCGAACGAGGCAGGCGGGACCGTCCTCTGCCATTAGTCCCGCGAACCATTCGTGGGCTAACGAGCACGCTGGAAGAATCGTCAGCATCCCCGGATCGGCTGAGTCGCTCGAAGAGTCGGAGCGCTGTTGGGTCGAAAGATCATCACAGAGACATCCGCACCCCATGCAGACAACATCCGAATGATGATCGGTGAGCGCTACTGTCGGCGGAGTTTCGATCGTCGGTTCCGCCATCGCCCCAGAGTCCTTGTTCCATTCATGATCCCGAGTTAGAACACTCGTTCAACGACGCTGGTACTCCGCGTGCACCGATCGATCATCCTTGCTGCGGTCATTCCGGTAGCATTTCGACCGTCGCGCGACTGCCTCATTTATGCTATGGAGGTGCCTCGTGATCGGTTGGCCCTAGAAGAGAACTTCTACGCTCGCCGTCCAAGCACCTCTCGCGCCGCGAGAAAACCAGGGGCCCCCATGACGCCTCCCCCTGGGTGGACGGCCGACCCGCACAGATAGAGGCCCGTGATCGGTGTGCGGTAGCGGTTCAGCGATCGTGACGGCCGTAAAAAAGCGAGTTGATCCAGCGTCATTTCGCCGTGAAATATGTTCCCGCCGGTCATGCCAAACCGCTCTTCAAGATCCACAGGCGTCAACACCATGTAGTCATCGACGATGTCATTCCAATTGGGCGCCTTCTCCGCGATCATCGCAAAGGCTCGGCGAGCGAACTCATCCTTTGCTTCTTTGTTCCACACCAAGCCATCCGATCGCTGATAAGGTGCATATTGAACGAAGAGCGAAACGAAGTGTTTGCCCGGCGGAGCAAGTGTCGGATCAACGACACTCGGAATGCACATTTCAACCACAGGACGCGTGGAGGGCCGGCCGGCGCGGGCGTCGTCAAAGGCCGCGTCGATCTCGTCAATAGATTCCACAAAGTGGATTGTTCCGCGATGCTGCGGGCCCGGTCCATTCGATGGTAGCGACGTAAAGTTGGGTACGCCGTTCGTCGCGACATTGATCTTTACGACGCCGCTTCGACAACGAACATTATCGACATCTCGACGGAGTTCATTCGAAACATGGGTCGGCTCGATCAACTTCAAAAAGGTCTGCTTGGGATCAAGGTTCGATAACACCACCGGAGCTTGAAAGGATCGGCCGTCGGCGAGCGTGACGCCCGTCACCTTCTCTTGTTTGATGTCGATACGAGCGACGGCCGCCTCTGTGAGGATCGTCCCTCGTTTCTCTCGAACATAGTCGGCCAGGCCCGCCGTGATGGTGCCCATCCCGCCACGAACGTATCCCCAGACGCCGCGCTGTCCATGAGCTTGTCCCATGACATGATGAAACAGCACGTATGCGGTCCCGGGCGTTCGCGGGCCGGCCCACGCGCCGATCACGCCATCGGTCGCCAGCCGAGCCTTCAGCGGTTCCGACTCGAACCAGCGTTCGATGTAGTCCGCGGCACTCATCGAAAAGAGGCGAAGGATGGTGTCGACCTCGGGACGCCAACGAAGTGCCATCTTCGCGAGATTCCAAAGATCCCCCAGCGATCGGCTCAAGGGGTCGGGCGCGGGCGCCATCAGCATTGGCTCCATGAGAGCCGCCACCCGTTCGAGCTCGGCTTCGTAGTCGGCATAGCGATCGGCGTCGCGGGTCGAGAACTTCGCGATCTCCGCATGGGTCTTTTTTGCGTCGGCCCAGAACATCTGGTATCGGCCGTCGGCAAGAGGGCTGAACGAGGAGGGATCTCGGCGAAGGAGTTCGTAGCCCCGTGCTTCGAGGCCGAAATCGCGAATGATCTCGGGGCGGAGCAGGCTATTGACGTAGGCGGCCGTCGAAATTTTGTAACCGGGAAAGATCTCTTCAGTGACACACGCGCCGCCGACGATGTCTCGCCGTTCGAGCACGAGAACCTTCTTGCCGGCCCGCGCGAGATACCCCGCCGCAACCAAGCCGTTGTGGCCTCCTCCGACAATGATCGCATCGAATGAACTGCTTGCGGACACGCGCATCCCCTTCGTTAGACAAAAGAGGCCGCCCCGGTTGAGGAGCGGCCTCGCTCCATTCTAACGATGCAGCACGATCCGGTCGCCGGCAGTCCACCGATCATGTTGCGACAGCATGTCGCCCCTGCGCGGCTAGCTCGGTGACTTGCTGTTGGACATTGGGAGGAACGGGCGAGTAATGACTGAATTCCAAGGTAAAAAAGCCCTGGCCGCCGGTCATACTCTTCAGTTCGGTTTGATAGCGCATCACTTCGGCTAAAGGAACAGAAGCCTGCACCTGTTGAAAACCGCCTGGTAAAGCTTCCATCCCGGTGATGTGGGCTCGCCTCGTATTGAGATCACCCGTGATCTCGCCCATCTTTTCTGCAGGAACAGTGACCGTCAGCGTGACGATCGGCTCGAGCAGGAGAGGCCGACAATTCAAAAACGCCTCTTTGAAAGCGTGACTGGCGGCAAGCTTGAAGGCCGCTTCAGAACTGTCGACGTCGTGATACTTGCCGAAATGAACTTCGCACGCGACATCGACAACTTCACTCCCCGCGATCACCCCATCCTTAAGAGTATCACGCACTCCTTTCTCGACCGCGGGGATGAACTGGCGAGGAATCGTGCCGCCGACAACCGAATCAATGAACTCGAAGCCGGCCCCTCTTTCTCTTGGCATCAATCGAATATGCACCTCCGCAAACTGACCATGCCCGCCGGTCTGCTTTTTGTGCCGATACATCCCTTCGCCCGCCACGGCGATCGTCTCCTTGTACGGGATTTTTGGCTCTTTCGTCCGCAGGTCCAGATGATCGCGAGACTTCACGCGGTGCTGCACGGTTTCGAGGTGAAGTTGACTGAGGCCACTCATCACCATCTCGAGCGTTTGCGGATCGCGGTGAAGTTCGAAGCAAGGATCTTCATGGGCGATCTTGCGAAGGGCAGCCATGATCTTGGCGTCGTCATTGCGGTCAACGGCTTCAATGGCCAAAGGGAACATCGGCTTCGGAAAGGGAGTCTGATCGAGCGAGTAAGTCCCATCCGAAGAAAGGACATCATCGATCTCGACCCCTTCGAGCTTAGGAACGCCGATGATTTCACCGGGCCCCGCATCTTCCAGTTTCTCGCTTTGCTTGCCCTGCGGAATCGTGATCTGCCCGAGCCTGAGACTCGAACCATCGCGCCCATTCTTCGCGGCCATGTTCGGCTGCGCTTTTCCTTGATAGATCCTCAGATAGGTCATGTTTCCAAACTTGTCGGCCACGGCTTTGAATGCCCGGGCGACGAAAGGCTGTTCTTCGGCTGGCACCAAGTCGATATCGGCTTGACCGTGATGAGCTTTCCGCCGATGAGCATCGGCCGGCGACAGGCCGAACTCTTCGATCGAGTGCAAAAACTCGATCAACCCGACATCGGTTCTCGCCGATGTACAGAAGACCGGGATGATCCGGCCATCGGCGGCGGCCAACTCCAGCGTGTGCGCTAACTCGCTGACAGGCGGAATCTTTCCTTCGAGGAACTCGGCCAGCATCATGTCATCGGTTTCGACGATGCGCTCGATCAAGTCCGCACGGAGAGACTCCACATCGCCGATGGCATCCTTCGTTTCGGATTCGTCGGCATGCAACAGCTCTACAACGCCTGTCAATTGACCATGCTGCATGCAGGGTATTTCGGTCAGCACAACGTTCTTGCCGAAGTTCTCTTTGAGCGAGGCCATCAAGCGATCGAAGTCGATACCGCTCGCATCGAGTTTCGTCAGAACGATGAGTCGGGCGACGCCGGCTTGGCCCGCTTCGTCGAACATTCGGCGCGTATTCATTTCGATGCCACGCCGGGCATCGATCACGATGGCGGCATTCTCGACATTGTGCATCGCGCTGATCGCTTGTCCCATGAAGTCGGGATAGCCTGGCGAATCGATCAAGTTGTATCTTTTGCCGTGCCAGTCGAGATGGGCCAGATGGGTATCGATCGTATGCTTGCGGGCTTTTTCTTCATCGTCGGCATCCAGCCAACTGGTGCCGTCGTCGGGCGAACCTTTTCTCGTGACGGCCTTGGCCGCGAATAACAGGGCATCCACCAGGCTGGTTTTCCCATGACCGGTGTGACCCACGAAAACAATGTTGCGGATATGACAGGGATGTAGCATCGACGCAGCCTCCACGTACGGGGCACGTCGATCGGAGCGTCGACGGCTCCGTTACCCTTGTTGGGTCCTCAGCCGCGAAAGCAACTGGGGAATCTGCACTACTCCTTCATAAATCGTCCTACCGAGAATGCAAGCGCCGATTCCTCGTCTTTGCAGTTCAAGGACATCTTCTTCTGTGGTGACACCACCCGAGGCGATCACCAGATGGGGAGAACGCTGGGCCAGTGCTTGCGTGGCATCGAAATTAGGCCCCTGCATCATCCCATCTTTGGCAATGTCAGTGAAAACGATTGCTGCCAGCGGGAGATCACGGTAAGTCTCGGCCAGCTCGACGGCGTCGACCTCGGTCGTATCCAGCCAGCCGGCGGTCGCAACCTTTCCTTGCCGGGCATCCAATCCTAGAACCAGCTTCCCTGGGTGTTTCCTGGCGAGATCGCCGAACCATGCCGGGTCTTTTACCGCTTGTGTTCCGATGATCGCTCGCGCGACACCTAGAGACAATGCCGCATGAACGCCATCGGTCGTTCGCAGGCCGCCGCCAAGCTGACACGGGATATCGATCGCTTGACAGATTTCGCGGATGACGTCGGTGTTTACCGGTTTACCTTCCTTGGCCCCATCGAGATCGACCAAGTGAAGCATGGAAGCTCCTTGCGATGCCCAGTGCTTGGCCATCGCGACAGGGTCCTCACCGAAGACGGTTTCGTCGGCGTAATCACCCTGACGAAGCCGAACACACTTACCACCCCGCAAATCGATCGCCGGCAAAATCTGCATCGTTATCTCTGGCTCCAAAATGTTGATGGCGAGATACGGAAACGAGACCGAGTCGGGGAGCGTTCTGTTTTCATGTTCCAAATTCAAGGCTGGGTCCGCGACCGAGAAGAAGGAATCGTCTGGACGGCATCAGCTATTCTCAAACAGCGATTCTTTACGCGATTGATAACGGACAGACAAATGGGGCGTCTCGAGCCAACCACCCGGTTGTTTCAGAGATCGACAGGCCGCCGCGACCAGGCCCGACGTCAGGAGTGTTCGTTCGACGGGGTACGGTGCTTTGCCGGTGAGAAAAGTCTCCTCGGCTCGTCCCATCAGAGGAGCAGAGTACGCGACGTTGGGGACCGGCGGAAGATAGAAGAGTGTTGACAGAGGATCCTGCTTCCCTCGGAGCCGAGCAGCGAATGTAAAATCCCCCACTAGTCCATTGAGTAGGAACATGCTCGCACGGAGACCGTCGGCGTATTCGAAGCGATAAACAATCGGGTCCTTGACCCACTCGCGCATCTGCGCCATCGTGGGGTAGCGATGACTCCCCGTCGGTGTCTGAGCCAATGTTTGACTTCGTGAAAGGGCTGCAGAGAAAAGGTCTTTATCCCATCCGCCGGCATTCCAATCGGTCAACTCCATTCGTTGCCAAACCGCGTCGCCGCGAAGAGCCTCGAGCCGAACAACGCCTGATTCGGCTCCTTTTCGACGTTCGACCATGCACTGAATCACCTCGAGTGCATGAAAGTCGTAGCTATCGACACCCCCCATCGCAACGGCCATGACTTCTTCCACTTCGGCGCCGAACGGCATATCGATCGCGGGGATTCGCCAAGTGACGGGTAACGACGAGCCGGCCAGGAACGGGATCCCTCGCTCGCGAGCCATCCGCACCATCTTCTCGGCCCAGTCCCAATTCCATGACAGGTGCTTGTCATTAAAGATGGGGGCAACGCATCCGTCGGCATCGAAGACCTTCACGGCCTGTTCAAAGAAAGGATAGCGGGGATACATCCGTTGGCCGAGCTCGTTGTCGGGATAGTTGCCATGCTCACCGATGATCAAGACGGCATCGACGGCAAGCTTGGGACCGCCGAGCCGAAGCGTCTCGGCAATGGTGGGATAGATAGTGAAGCCAAACTCTTTGGCACGTTCGCGACTCAGATCATTCTCGGGGAACTGATCGACATAGGCGGAAACAACCTCAAACGGAGGATGGTGCCAACGCCCGAATCGCGGATAGCCGACGAGGAACCTTTCTCCCATGTGCCAAGCATGCGAATGATAACGCCATTCGGTGGTGATGATGGCGAGCTTCTTCTTAGGGACCTCCGTCTCGCCCAAGCAGAATTGATTGATCGCTAGGCCCGTTCCGACGCTCGCGAGAAATTGACGCCGATCCAGCCTCATGGAGGACTCCCTTGATAGAATCGATCTCGTTTTCAGCCCTATCAGCTTAACGATAATCGAATCGGCACAAAGGATCGACCATGGATCTCATGGAACACAAAGTGGACCCAAAAGAGACTCGTTCGTTCGTCAATCGGCCATCAAGCGAGCAAAGGAATAGGACGATTTTCCCTTCAGGTGACCTGTCTCCCCAGAAGAAATCTTGCTCGTCTTAAACTCACGGCGATGGTTTGGAGTTCTGTCGTCGGCGAGCCTTCTTTACCGCACCTGTGCCCACTCGATCATCCTTGGGCGAAGCGGACGGAATGTTATCAGCGTCCCATTTGTTCCAGAGGTTCTTCAGCTCGGCAACTTTCTCTTTGTCGGTGCTCGCGAGGTTTTTGCTTTCCGACAAGTCGTTTCGAAGATTGTAAAGCTCGGGTTCTCCGCTTCCCCCTCGTCCGACCACAAGCTTGAAGTCGCCATGTCGAATCGCCCATTGATCGCCGAACCGCCAGTAAAGCGTTTCGTGCGGCTTGCCGGGATCCTTGCCGGTCAAGTAAGGCAATAAGTTTACCCCTTCGATCTTGTCTTGAGGCTGAACGGGTATTCCTGCCGCGGCCATGACGGTGGGAAGGTAATCGAGTTGAATGATGGGATGGTCATAGGTCTGTCCGGCAGCGATGTGTCCCTTCCATTGAATGGCCGTCGGGACGCGAACGCCTCCCTCCCATGTTGTTGCCTTGAATCCACGCAGAGGACCGTTGTTGGATGTCGTCGAAGCCGTGGGCCCACCATTGTCGGCGGTGAAAAAGATGAGGGTGTTCTCCTCTTGCCCGATGGCCCGGATCTTTTCGAGGACTCGACCAACCGCATCATCCAGTGCCGACATCATGGCAGCGAAGGTCTTGCGCTTGGGGTCGGCAATGTTGGGGAATCGACTCATGTACTTCGGCAACGCCTGAAGCGGCGCATGCTGGGCGTTGAATGGCAGGTAGAGGAAAAAGGGCTTGTTCTTACTTTCTTCCAGGAACTCGACGGCGCGCTCGGCATACTTTTCGGTCGTGTAGAAACCATTGTCTTCGATCGGGCGTACGTCGGGCGAGATTCTGCTGTCGACGAATTTTGTCGGATGAAAAAAGGGAGTATTGGCGAGAGTGCCATAAAAATTGTCGAAACCTCTTTGGAGAGGGTGGAACGGCGGAAGTTCGCCGAGATGCCATTTGCCGATGGCCGCCGTCGTGTAGCCAGCGGCCTTCATGCGGTCGGCAAACGTGATCTCTTTCGGCGAGAGTCCACTCCCTTTAGTGATCGTGTTGAACTCGTGGCCGAAACGAGTTTGATAACGACCCGTCATCAATCCCGCTCGCGTCGGGCTGCAGTACGGGCCGGAGACATATCCATTCGTGCAGCGCACCCCGTTTGCGGCGATCGAGTCCATGTGGGGCGTGGGGATCTGTTTATTTCCTTGAAAGCCAATCTCTCCCCAACCGACATCGTCGATGAGAATCACCACCACGTTCGGAGGAGCCGACCGCCCGATCGCGGGGTTCATGAGCAACGCCCCGCTGGCAACAAACGCTAGTCCTAGGAATAACCTGGCCATCGAACTCGCTCTCCTCGGTTCATTGTTCGGGATGAAAAGTAAAGCGCCTTCGACCCGATTCCATGATGTGGTGCGGCGCCGCCCCTCTCTCCTTTAAACCCCGACAGTTTCGTTTGGTTTCGCGGCCGCTAAAAGAGAAAACAGCCGAAGTCGATGATGAAAGGACCGACGATCTCCTTGGCTTGGTCGTGTTGATCGATCGTTCCCTCGTGAAAGAAGTGGCGGGACCTGCTATACTTCCCGCAGCGGAGTGGGCTAAGCGGTCGCTCTGAGTTTCACGACTTGGAGAGGAAAGTCCGGGCTCCATAGAGCGCGGTGGTGGGTAACGCCCACCGTCCGTAAGGACAGGGAAAGTGCCACAGAAAAGATACCGCCGACCTGCTTCGGTAGGTCGGTAAGGGTGAAATGGTGCGGTAAGAGCGCACCGCGGCGAGGGTGACCCCGTCGGCAAGGCAAACCCCACCGGGAGCAAGGCCAAATAAGAGAGCAGGACCGGCTCGGTCTGCGATGACTCTCGGGTAGGCCGCACCGAGGCGGCTCGGCAACGACCGCCCCAGAGAAATGACCGTTCACGACAGAACCCGGCTTATCGGCCCGCTCCGCTATTTTCTCCTCCCGAAGGAGTTGCTCGTGCCCGGTGAACTTCTCTCGCCCGAATTCCTTGCGAAGATCGATCAACTCGAACTCGTGAGCAAAAAAATCCTCGCGGGCAAATTGAAAGGAGAGCGACGCAGTAAGCGAAAGGGCTTCAGCACCGAGTTTGCCGATCATCGAAGCTACGTCGTCGGCGATGATCTTCGCTTCATCGATTGGAACATCCTGATCCGCCTCGATCGGCTATTTATCAAACTCTTTGAAGAAGAGGAGGACTTGCACATTTATCTGCTCATCGATGCAAGCCGGTCGATGGATTTCGGTACTCCCACAAAATTCAACTTCGCTCAGCGAGTGGCGGCGGCACTCGCGTACATCGGGCTATCGAATCTCGATCGTGTTCGAATTGTCCCTTTTGACGACGCGATCGACACGTCCCTTCCTCCCGCACGCGGTCGGCGCAACGTGTTACGCGTTCTGGATCAGATCGAAAAGCTGACTCCCGGCGGAAAGACCTCGCTGGAAGCATCGTGCAAATCGTTCGCCACGCAGGCGACGGGAAAAGGGATCGTCGTGATGATCTCCGATTTGATGGACAAGGCCGGCTTCGAGTCGGCCATCCGTTACTTGGTTGCTCGGCAAATGGATCTCTTTGTGATTCACGTACTCTCAACGGAGGAGATTGATCCACCGGCAACGGGCGACCTCCGATTGGTCGATGCCGAGGATGGCGATGCCGCCGAGATCACCGTCAGTGCCCCCCTTCTAGCTCGTTACAAAAAGACGCTCGAAAGTTATTGCGCCGAGATTCGCGATTATTGCCACAAGCGAGGTGTCTCGTACCTTTTCACGGCTAGCGACGTTCCGTTCGAGCAGGTTGTGCTCGGATACTTGCGTGAGCGTGGGCTCGTTCGGTAGCTGTGAACCTGAGCGTCAGCGCGCGTCTCTGGAAACGGGGACTGGCTCCAAACTCTGGTGGCGATGTACAAAGGGATACGATGGTTGCGAGGTGCCCGTCTCTATTTCTAATGCCTGGACGGTAGATAATGATGACGCCTGATGATTGGGTTCTGCTCGGCTACCGCGCGAAGGAGAAGTTTCCCAAGCCTGATTGGCTGAAGGTCGACAACGTCGAAGAAATCGCCAGCGTGAGTACGTGTATTGTCCCCTCACTTCCCGTGAAATAGTCCCCTCAGGTTCAGAACATGATGGACTTCCATGCAACACCGGAGAAGGTTAAACATTCTGTCGACACCCACGGCAATCGCATCAAATCGTGGTGAGTATTGCAAGGGGTTGTTTGGAATCAAGGGGTGTTGACAAGGATTCCTTCGTGGATCAACTTTTCACGGAGGCCTGATGATGTCTGATCGCTTGGTTGCAGTTTTTTCAACCTTTGAAACTCTTACAGATCCTCGCATGCGTCGATCGCGCCGACATGAACTGTTCGACCTTGTCGTCGTCGCCCTTTGCGGGACGATTGCTGGTTCGGATACCTGGGCCGACATCGAGCGGTTCGGCAAGGAGCGGCTGGATTGGCTGCGGACCTTTCTGACGCTTCGCAACGGCATCGCATCGCACGACACGTTCGGCCGGGTCTTTGCCATGCTCGATCCGGCCAAGTTGGTTGAATGCCTGCGGCAATGGCTTGACGAGGTTGGCCGGGAGATTGGTCCGCATGTCGCCATCGATGGGAAAACCCTGCGTGGTTCCTTCGACAAAGCTGCTCAGAAGAATCCGCTGCACCTGGTCTCCGCTTGGGCCAGCGAGGCTCGACTGTGACCTGCCTCTAAGGTTTGTGCCAGTTGTTATGAGAGTAAGGGCACTGGTGACCCGCTCTGGTTTTCTGATCCACTTCGAAGTTGAGTGTTTCAGGTGTCCAAGGCATCAGCCCGGAGCGAAGGCG
>JAIELF010000038.1 GCA_019753235.1 bacterium | reverse complement strand
GTATGGAGGAGGGGCGCGTGAATTGGATTTCGCTGGAAGAAGCGACGAAGATGGTGGTCGGAGGTGGTCCCGGAGAAACGTCGAATGGCGAGCAGGATGCCCGGCAAAAGGATGCCGACATGAATGAGGGCGAGCGCCGCGTATCTGTCGACGGTTGATTGGTCCGGCCAATTGGAACGGATCATGTATTCAAGACGGGCCGAGACCAGCAGGGACGAGAGAACCGATGACGCTGCTGCCATGAGAACCTGCCGTTGCAGATTGGTCCAAACAAGAGCGTGACAGAAAACGCAGAAGCCGAGCGAGCTAAAGCCTATCCAGTTTTCCGTCGCGGTCTTCGTGTCGACTCCTGGCACGTGCAGCCAAGCGTCGCAGAGAAAGAGAATGGCCCATAAAAGGATGGCACCGATCAGGCTGACCAGGATCTTGGTGAAGACCAGCGGCACGGCAGGGATACCGAGGCCAACGAGCCAGCGCTGCGTGCCGTTTTCGTCTTCGGCGGTGAAGCTGATGGCGAGCGACCCGACACAGAACATCAAGAGTAAGAGGAAACAAAAGATGCCCCTGGTTTCTGGATCTCGGCGGGTTACGTCTACCAAAAAGATGATGAGTAGACCCAGGGAAAGGACCGCCAGCCAGATGCCACGAATCTGACGAAACTCTTTCCAGAAGAGGGCGTGGAAGAGAGAGGCGTTCATCGGAGCGACGCTCCTTGCTGCTCGATTTGGTTGGAACGGGTGACGTAGGCGACAAAGATTTCTTCCAGCGAGGCCGAGCGGACATCGACCCGTTTGACGGCGCCGGTGTAGGCGGCGGCGACGAGATCGGTCTGAGGGGATGAACGAATGACGAGCTTCGTCTGCGATCCCTTCGATTCGCGGGTGATGACCTCGCCCGGCCAGCGCTCGGACTCGATACACTGGCCGTCGACATGGACGGCGCGGATCTCTTGCTTGAGGGTCTCGACGGCATCACAAAGAATGATTTTGCCCGCGTGAAGAATCGCGACGGTGTCGGCGACCCGCTCGACTTCATTGATTTCATGACTGGAGAGAAGGACCGTTCGACCACTGGCGGCGACGTCGACCATGCTTTCAAGGAATGAACGCCTGACGATGACGTCTAGGCCACTCGTTGGTTCGTCGAGGACGAGGACTTCGGGTTGACGTGCCAAAGCGAGCGCGAGGCTGACTTTGGCTTTCATGCCGCGCGAGAGATGGGAGATGATGGCACGGGAGCTAAGTCCGAATTGATGGACCTCCTGGCGATAGCGGTGAAGGAAACCCACCGGCGCGAAGCCGGAAGCGAACCAGCCGATCTGATCAACCGTCATCCACTCGTACAGAGTGGGATGGTCGGGGACATAGCCAATCTGTTGACGAATGGATCGGCCATCCACGGCGGCGTTGAGACCGAGAACGCTGGCTGTTCCTTGATCGGACTTGAGTAGGCCGAGGAGGATTTTGATGGTGGTGGTTTTGCCGGCGCCGTTGTCGCCGAGCAGGGCGAAGATCTGGCCCGGCCGGACCTCGAACGAGACTTGATCGAGTGTGGGACGGGAGCCGAAGTATTTCGATACGCGCCGAAGTTCGATAGATGGATTCATTTTGTCCTCGTTGAGTCGCTAGAGGATGGAGAAAAGAACCGGTCGAGTTCTCGATCGATCATGGCTTCGACCTCTTCGCGAGCCAGGCTGCTGGTAGATGCTTCGCGAATCATCTGTTCGAGGCGAGCGCGAATCAGTTCCCGCTGTTCATTGACACAGCGGCGCCGCGCTTTGGACTGGACCCGCAGCCCGACGCCCCGGACGGTTTCGAGGATGCCGTCGGCTTGTAACTCGCGATACGCTCGCGCGATGGTGTTGGGATTGAGGACGAGTTCTTTCGCGAGTTCGCGGACACTAGGGATCATCGAGCCCGGTTGGAGCACGCCCGAGGCGATGGCAAACTTGATTTGCCGAACGACCTGGTCGTAGATCGGTTGCTGCGAGCGGGGGTCGATAGATAGAAGCATTCGTGCTCCTTTGATGTGTACTACCGTAGTGGTACAGTAATCATACCCATGGCAGATGTCAATCCAATTCTGGGTTGAACGGGCGATGGGCAGGGTGCAGCAATGTTTAGATGGAGCGTGGCGAGGTGGATGGAGAATCGGTGAGGCGGGGGAGTTCGGTGGCGGCTTGCTGGGCGAGGGTGGGATCGACGGGTTGATGGGGCGGAAGGTAGCGAGCCTGGGCGTAAAGTTCGGGCCAGGCGGGCGTCGAGACCGTGGCTTGGATCGCGAGAGCCCAGTCGGCATGCGACATCGAAGTTGCTTTTCGACCGAGAATCTTGAAGGCGGCAAACTCGACCCACTCGCGAATCGACGATCGGCTGTGCGGATCGAACGGATGAGCCGGCGGGCGAACGCGAAGTGGTCCCTCGAAACCCAGGGATGCGGGCCGCCACCAGCCGGCAACCGCCAAGTAGCGAGCCAGCAACATACCGGCGACCAGGATCACCATGATGGAGACCGGCGCTTGCCAGCCCGCGGCAGAGAGTTTCCCCTCCATCCCGACTGGTAGGGGGGGGAAAGCGGGCATGCTACCGGAGCCGATGTCGATGTCCGGTAACGGAATTGCTGGGATTTGAACCCGATCAATCGTCGGGGCCCATTGTTCGAGACCAGGGGGGAGAGGAATGTCTGCAATTGTGACCGGTTCGTTCTGCACAAACGGAAGCTCATTCCATCCCTGAAAGATACTCCAGGGCTCGGGAATGGGGGGTATCGGTTCCGGCGAAGCAGACGGAATAGACGGCGTCGGTATCGAAGCTGGGCGCGGCAAACTCCCATCGAGCATCTCGTCGACTCGGTCGAGCGTGGCAGACTTCGACAACGGACCGATCTTTCGCAATTCATCGGTCAACTTCTGCAGCGGACGTCGGGGAGGAGCGGGCCCCGGATCCGTTGTCGGCCCTTTCGAGGTGGTTCCCTTCGATGGTTCGGTCTCTGCCGAGCCTCCCGGGTTGAATGTGGCGGGGGCATTTTCTGGAGAGACAACTCCTGCCTGTTCTTCCTCGCGAGGGCCGATTTGGTTTTCGCGCGGCGTCGAGCCATTGCCCGGTCGACCCGAGCGAGTGGGCAAACGGGATCGTGGGGCAAGGTCCGGAAGATTCCAGCGTGATGCCATCCGCTCGGCCATTTCCTGAACCCGCTGATTGTCGGCCAACCAACCGAGGAGCTTTTCGTCCTCCAGAATCTTCTGTACTTCCGGATTCCGGAGAAGTTCTGGCGGGATCGGGAGATCCTTCTTCCCATCGTCTGGTTTGGTTTTCTCAGAGATCCGCTTGGCGAATTCGAGCAGCTTTCGCTGCTGATCTTTGGAAAGATCGGAATTGCCAAAAAGGCGAAGGATCTCCTTCTCCCCTCGTAGCACCAGCAACCTTTGGCGAAACTCGTCTGCCGTGAAGACGCGGTTTGTCGGGTGAATCGGTTCGTGACTGGGGGGATCTTGCATCAGCGGAGCGAGCGTCAATAACAAGATGAGCGTCGAACTCATCATGACATCCTCTCCGTTCGAGATTCGATTTCGGCGCGTTTCTTCACGGCAGTATTGTACCATCGCCGTGGAATTGGCGAAGGGAAGAGAATCACGCGACAGCCCGGTGGATCAAGATCGAGGGAGTTTCGAACCGCATGAGGCGAGAGATTTGGATCGGGTTCGCCTGGATGTTGGCCATCCCCGGCTCCATGACCGCAGAACCTGCCGAGCGGCCGGGCTTGCGGGCTCGATACTCTTCCGTGGGCACCGCTGCCATTGATCGGGTGGACGAAACCATCTCCTTTGATTGGCGGTCGTCCCGGCCCGACGTGCGATTGCCGGCCGGCCCTTTCTCTGCTCAATGGGAAGGGATCTTGTTCGTAGCTCAGCCAGGCCGACATCGCTTGAGTCTGTTCGTCGAAGGTGACATCACTGTTTGGCTCGATGACAAAAGGATTGTTCAGGGTTCGCCGATCTCCGCAAGCTGGATGGAGAGCGAGCCGATCGACCTGAGTTTCGGCAACCACCCTCTCCGGATCGTTTACAATCGCACCGGCACTAGCGGCAGAATACATCTTCAATGGTCAAGCGACTTCTTTGAGCGAGAAGCAATCCCCGCGACAAGGTTACGGCATCTCTCTGATGAGAGTGATGATGCTCCGCCGGTCACCGATCTACTCCGCGCGGGCCGCTGCGCGGCATGCCATCAACTTCCCGTCGCGGCATGGCCGAGCCCTGATCTGACGCGGTCGCGCGGAGCGATCCGGCCCGGTTGGGTGACCACGCTTCTCACGTCGGGCAACGATCATCATCCACATCCCGATTTCGGCTTCACCGTCAAGCAAGCGAAGGACATCGAAAGCTATCTCTTGATCGCCGGTGATGAGCTTAAATTGCCCGACGCCAAGCCGACGGACGGGACGGCGGGCCAAAAGCTCGTCGAGTCGCTTGGATGCCTGGCATGTCATCGCGTGGAGGATGTTGGTGCAATCGGACCGCGCTCGGGGGGAGACTTGTCCGCGATTTCCTTAAAGAGACCTCCGGGTTATGTGGCCCAATGGTTGAAAAATGCGGACACGATTCAGCCTGATCGCCGAATGCCGACCTTCGAATTGGCTCCCGAAGAAATTGCATCCATTGCCGGCTATTTGACGTCACTTCGACCCGAACCGAAAGAAGAACTCGTCACAGGTGACCCGGTCGCGGGCCGAAAGCTGGCGCAGCAGCACCGGTGCGCACAGTGTCACGCGATAAAAGAACTCTCGGCCGAGACGACTTGGTCGCTGAATGCAACAGCGCCAGGGTGCATGGCCGAGCCGATCGCTACGACTCGTCAACCGGGCTATCGCTGGTCTCCGATGAACCAGAAACGTGTTCTCGACTATCTGCGACAGGTTCGTGTTGATGAGTCGCCTGTCTCGGTCGATCAGCGAGGAAGTGAGATTCTCGCTCGGCACAACTGCATGGGTTGCCACGCACGTGACAACGGTGTTGGTCTGCGCGAGATCCTCACCGAATTGGGAACCACGGACGGCCGTGAACAGGCGGTCCGGTCGGCCCCCACGTTGCAATCGGTGGGTGACAAGCTGACTGATGAATGGTTGTCGCGAGCGGTTGTCGGCGATGCCCCTCGGCTTCGAGGATGGCTTAGCCCGCGGATGCCACGCTTTCGCATGAGTCCACGCGATCGTGAGGATTTGGGGGAGTATTTCCGAACTCATGACCGGGTGCCGGCCCATTCACCGGTAAAGATTGATCGGCCGAAAGAAGAGCAACTCGTGGCAGCCCAGCGATTGGTGGGACCGGCTGGTTTTGGGTGCATGTCCTGCCATCAAGTCGGGAAGCATGTTCCCACCGGGAGCGAGCCAAGCGCGCGGGGGCCGGACCTCGCGGGATTGGGAGAGCGAGTTCGTTACGAGTGGTATCGACGGTGGACGCGGAACCCAGCTCGCATTGCCGGCGGTGTCGAGATGCCGGCAATCAACCTCGCGAGTCCCGGTTTGTTGGGGGACGATCTTGAAACACAGCTTTCTGCTCTGTGGTTGGGGCTCAACACGCCGGGGTTTCAAGTCCCCGCGTTACAAGCCGTGCAGAGTCTGTCGGCCATCCATGCTGATCGGCCGATCGTTCTGCGCGACCTGATCGAACATGGCCCTAAGGACACGACCTCGCGTCCGATGGCGATCGGACTGACCAATGGGCACAGCCTGCTCCTCGATCTGGATCGAATGAATCTTCGTCGATGGTGGCTGGGGGATTTCGCCCAAGAGCAAACGAGAGGCAAAAGTTGGTTTTGGAATCTCGCGGGGACAACTCTTCTTGATCAGCCCAATGCTCCTTCGCTTTTTGCATGGAGTATCAACAACCAGTGGGTCGGCATCCAACGCGAGTCCTCACCGTCGGCCCGGTTGGCTGGTTGGAGACACGAAGATCATGCGGTCATCCTCGCGATCGCGATCGGCGATAAAGGGAGGGTCTCTTGCCGAGTCGAACAGATCGAGCGGGGCATCCGAATGACGTTCTCCTCGGAAGATATTCCCTTGCGGGAATCGCTTGGCATCATCCTTCCGCAAGAGGCGAGCTTCTCGACCCCCGCCGGGCCCGCTCATCAAACCGTGACTGGAGGGAAGTCTTGGAACGAATCCCTTGAGGGTCGCTCGTATTCCGGTCGACTTCTTTCCGAGAAGGTCAGGATCGATTGGCAACTTCAGAAACCAATCGAACCCGTGACCGCGTTTAAACCCCCTTTGCCCGCTTCTCTCCCGAGGGCCAAGCAACTCCCGGCCATTCCAGGCTACGAGGTCGATCGGCTTGCTTTAGAGGACGGCCCGATGCCGACAGCGATGGCAGTTCGGGCGGATGGATCGCTGTTGGTGGCGTCGCTCAAAGGAGGCGTTTTCACGCTGACCGATCAAGATAACGACGGAAAGCTCGACACTTATCGCCCTTATTCCGATCATTTGTCGGCTCCCTTCGGGCTTCTCGGCGACCCTCGTGGTGTGTTTGTGATTCACAAGCAAGAGCTTCTGAAACTGATCGATAATGATGGGGATGATTTTGCCGAGCAAGCGGATGTCATCGCGAGCGGATGGGGCGTGACGGCGGACTACCACGACTGGATCGTCGGGCCCGTTCCCGATGGGGCCGGCCAATTCTACTTGGCGGCAAGCTGTCAACAGGATCGGCGGTCTCGCCCCTCGACGGTCGGGCGCGGGAAGTTATTGCGAACAACCAAGCAGGGGGGCGTCGAGATCGTCGCCGACGGCCTGCGATTCCCCATGGGTCTGGTCGCCAATGAACGGGGCGATCTCTTTGCCAGTGATAACCAAGGTGTGACCAACCCGTTCAATGAGATCAATCACCTGCGCCCGGGCAAACACTATGGATTCTTTAACGCCATGGAAAAGCGTCAGCCCGGCCAAGCCATCGAGGGGCCGGCGATCGACATCCCGCACCCGTGGACCGGGAGTGTCAATGGGCTGTCATTCATTCCGAGCACCGCGTCGTTCGGACCGTTTGCCGGCCAGATGATCGGTGCCGAGTACACCACCCGTCGATTGATCCGCATCAGCTTGCAAGCCGTCGGCGACACCTTTCAGGGTTGCGTCTATCCCATGGGGGAGGCGGACCAAGGGGTCATCGAGCGGGACGAAACGTTTTTGGGACCGATCTCGCTGGCCTTCGCGCCCGACGGCACACTCTACGTCGGAAGCATGATCGATTCCGGCTGGGGGGGTGGCAATAATCGAGGCGCGATCGAGCAGGTCCGCTTCTCGGGCAAGATTCCCTTTGGCATCCGCGAGGTCCGCGCCTGGGCCGAGGGTTTTGACATCGACTTGACGCAGCCGGCCGAACCCGCGTCGGCGAGTTCTCTTTCGAGCTACTCGGTGGCCAGCTATACGCGAGTGCCGAAGGGGGGATACGCGACCCCCGACAGCGACCGCCGCGCGCTTTCCGTGCGGCACGCGGAGCTTTCTCCTGACGGGCAAAGTGTTCGTCTGCGCGTCGAGCCGCTTCGCCCTGGATTCGTCCATGAAATATCGATTCCGGGCGTTAGGCCCGCCCATCCTGGGGAAAAGATCTATCCCACTATCGCCTATTTCAGTCTTCGGCAAAAATCGGCCCCTTGATCACTCCCCTGTTCGGGTTGCTGACGGAAACGACTCGAGGGTGACCGCTTGAATTGGATTCGGTTCGGGATGCGGAAGTCTGTCGCTGTTGCTTCTGGGCCGGTTCTGTCCTAGACTTCGACGTTCATGATTTTCTGGTGATGGAAGGTCTCGTCGATGTTTACTCCTCGGTCCAGCGGCATTCTGCTTCATCCAACGTCGCTGCCGGGCCCGTTTGGTATCGGAGATCTTGGCCCGCAGGCCGAGGCGTTTGTCAACTGGTTGGCACAAGCCAAGCAGCGATGGTGGCAGATTCTTCCGCTCAATCCAACGACCGATGATGGCTCGCCTTACATGTCCCCGTCTGCATTCGCAGGCAATGCTGCTCTCATCAGCCCCGAGCGACTGTTGGAAGAAGGCTGGGTGAACCAGGCCGATGTCGATGCAGCAAAGATCCCCACACCGTCGGGCGAGACCCATGCCGAGATCGCGGCCGCGCAAAGGTCCAAAGAGGTTCTTCTTCGCCGAGCGTTCGATCGCTTTTATGAACATGATCATCCGGCCTCGCGCGAGTTTGATCGTTTCTGTCATGAGCAAGCCGACTGGTTGGGGCCGCACACTCGGTTCTTAGCCTTGCGCGGCGTGAATGGCGGGCGCGACTGGCGCGAATGGACCGAGTATGTCGATCCGAAGACGAAACTCCCCAGCGTTAAATCGTTGGCTGATTTGGTCGGCGCCATCGCTTACTACGCTTTCGAGCAGTTTCTCTTCGATCGCCAATGGCGGCGGATTCGAGATCTCGCGCGGACCCAGGGGGTTGGGTTGATCGGTGATCTTCCGATCTATGTCGCGGCCGACAGTGCCGACGTCTGGGCAGGCCGAGAGTTCTTCAAGCTGGATGAAAAGGGATATCCGACCGAGGTTGCGGGCGTCCCACCCGATTATTTCTCTGCGACGGGACAGCTTTGGAATAATCCCATCTACGACTGGGACGCCATCGACGCGAGCGATTACCTGTGGTGGAAACGGCGAATTCGCAGAACGCTGGATCTGGTCGATGTCGCGAGAATCGACCATTTTCGCGGGTTCGAAGCGTATTGGTCAGTCCCTGCGGGCGAAGAGACCGCCGTCGGTGGTCAGTGGAATCTTGGTCCTGGCGGTAAGCTCTTTCACGCGATCGCGCGCGACTTGAAGAGGTCTGCCCAGGAACTCCCTCTCATTGCGGAGGATCTCGGGACGATCACGGCTGAGGTCACGAAGCTCCGCAAGGATTTTGCTCTCCCCGGCATGCGCGTCTTGCACTTCGAGCTCATGAGTTCTCAACCGACCGACTGGCGCGTCGAAACCTACGAAAAAGATACTGCCGTCTACAGCGGCACGCATGACAATGACACCAGTGATGGTTGGTTTCGATCCGAGATCACTCCCAACAAGGAACTCCTCGATCGAGTCAATTGGGCCGCCCCTCCTAGCGGTCATGGGATCGGCTGGGACTTGACCGATCTGGCTTGGCGAAGCAACGCCGACCTAGCCATCGCGCCCGTGCAAGATCTGCTCGGTTTGGGAAGTTGGGCTCGCATGAATCAGCCGGGCACCGCCTGGCCGGCTCGGCCCAACTGGCGCTGGCGTTACCGCAGCGGTGATCTGACGCCCGAGGCAGCAACAAGCCTCGCGCAATTGACGATTCGCGAGAAACGAAACCGCTCCTGAAACTTGGGTGGTCGCCGTCCTCTTATTCGAGACTCGTTCAAAATCGGCGAGCTATCCTCTCGCTGATGAGGAAACCCTTATCCTGTTCCCCCCGAGTTATGAAGATTCACTGATCCTTTTTCTCTGTCCAAACTGACCTTCCATCATTTCGAGCGTTGGCGTTAAATCTCCGCGGTGCTGAGAGGGCGTTTGGCCGACGTGGCTCCAGCATCATCATCGTACCTAGTCGTGGCCCGGCGAGCTGTTTTCGCCAGTTGGCCCGAGTCGATTGCCGTAGGCCAAGGAGATTGATGGGATGCAAAGGCGTCTGCGATGGGAGTCGGTCCTCGCGACGGCATTGGTGGCGGGTCCGGTTGTTGGGGCCGAGCAGCCTGATGTCACCCAGATATTGAAGTTTCAGCCCGCGCAGCCCGGTGTCGTCTACGACATTCCCGGCGAGGAAACCCTCCCCAAGTGCAAGGCCGAGGTCACTGACGGCAAGCAGCGGGGATACGTCGTTCGCGATCATCGCGGCCTGACCATTCGCCAGTTCATGGACACCAACGGCGACGGCAAAGTCGATCGTTGGTCGTACTACATGAACGGGCAAGAAGTCTATCGCGACATCGATTCTAACCTCAACGGTCGTCCCGATGAATTCCGTTACTATCACACCGGCGGCTCGCGATGGGGGATCGATAAGAACGAAGATGGCAAGGTTGATGAGTGGAAGGCGATCTCGGCCGAGGAAGTGACGGCTGAGGTGGTGGCCGCCATCAATGCCGGCGATTTTTCTCGACTGGAAGCACTTTTGTTGACTGGGCCCGACCTGCAGCAACTAGGCGTCTCGGGCGATGTTGCTGGCCGAGTTACCACCGCTCAGAAAGAGGCGGAGGCAGGATTCGCCCAGCTCGCCAAGACCATGGGTAAAGAACTCGTTTGGAATCGTTTTGACGGCCACAACCCAATGATGATTCCTTCTGACGAGGTGGGTGGCTCACAGGATCTGGTCCTCTATCTCAATGGAACCATTCTTGTTGATGCGGGGGGCGACACCAAGTGGCTTCGCATTCCCGAGCTCGTTCGGGTCGGCGAGGCCTGGAAGCTGTCGGCCGGTCCGGTCGTGATTGATCAATCCAAGCCGATGGCAACCGACGGTATCATCGTCGCCGGCATGCCCGACGTCATTGCCAATCAAGAGAACGATGAAGGGGAAGGGGTCGTCGAAGACGATGATGATGTCCGAGCCCTTGTCGTCGCGTTGCGAGCTCATGATGAAAGCACTCCGAAGGATGGCGAGGACAGCGAAGCCCTCGTGCAGTACCATCTTAAGCGAGCGGACATCTGTGCCAAAGTCGGCGCGAAGTCGAAGAAGCTTGGCAACCGTGAGCACTGGTACAAGCAGGTTGCCGACAGCCTGAATGCGGCTGTCCAGACCGGCAAGTATCCTAAGGGTGTCGCGACCCTGACTCAGTATGGCGAGCAGTTCGCCAAGGTGAATTGGGGCAAGACGCTGGCGGCGTACTTCCTCTATCGTTCACTCAATTCGGATTATGCCGTCAAGCTTGCCGACGCCGCCGATCCCGGCGAGCTCCAAAAAGGCTTCATGAAGCAGTTGCAGGATTTCCTCGTGCAATATCCGGAGGCTCCGGATGCCCCTGATGCTCTTTGGCAGTTGGGTAACGGCATGGAGTTCACCTCTAGCGACGATGAAGCCATCAAGTACTATCAGGAACTGGTCAACAAACATGCCGACAGTCCCTTTGCGGTCAAGGCTCGCGGCGCGCTTCGGCGATTGGAATCGATTGGACAGCCCCTCAAGCTGACCGGTAACAGTCTCGGCCGAGCTCCCATCGACACCAGTGCGTACGAGGGGAAGGTCGTGTTGATTTCGTACTGGGCAACCTGGTGCGAGCCATGTGTCGAGGAGATGGATCGTCTCCAAAAACTTCGTGACAAGTACGCGAAGGCTGGCTTCGAGATCGTCGGTGTTTGCCTCGATCACAAGAAGGACCAAGCCGTCGAGTTCCTGAAGAGCAAGGGATACGCCTGGCCGCAAATGTTCGAAGAGGGGGCGATGGAAAGTAAGCTGGCGACCGATCTGGGGATCATCAGCCTTCCTTACTTGCTGTTGGTGGATGCCAATGGAAACGTCGTCAACAAGAACGTTCAGTTCGGCGAACTCGAAGCGGAGCTCGCGAAGGTGATGGTCTCTCGCGTTGCCGGCAAGGACAAAGACGCCAACAAGTAGTCCTCCAGAAGCAAAGCGTACTTAAGGTGTACGTCTTCGCTTAACAAAACAGCGCACAGCGGCGCTTCGAGCCGTCCCAGCTTTGGTTGGGGCGGCTCGTTTTGTTGATCTACATGTTTGAACAGCGATTCCTGGTTCGGCTCCACTCATCATGAGGACAAGTCTCTCTCGGATGATTCACAGCAAGTCTCTATAATCTCGTGGGTGAGGGAAGAGGTTACGCCCAGATGAAAGGGCCCTAGATGATGGCAAGTTCTGCCGAGTCGATGCACGTTCGCAGGCGGCTATCCCTTCCGGAAGGGGCTCAAGGGGGCCGAATCTTTTGGCCTTACCTCACCTACTTTTTAGCGTTCCATCTTTTCGCCTTGGCCGCATTGCTTCCGTACTTTTTCTCTTGGACCGGCGTGCTGCTGGTCTTTCTCGGGAACTATCTGTTCGGCTCGTGTGGAGTGAATATCGGCTATCATCGTCTGTTGACGCATGGCAGTTTTAAATGTGCCAAGTGGCTGGAGCACTTCTTTGCTATTCTCGGCATGTGCTCTTTGCAGGACTCCCCCGTTCGTTGGGTGGCGATCCACCGCAAGCATCATCAGTTTTCGGATGAGCAGCCTGATCCTCATAGCCCCCTCGTGAATTTCTTCTGGGGGCACATGGGTTGGTTGATCAAAGAGAATCGCGAGTTTGCAACACTCGACATGGTCGAAAAGTATGCGCGCGACTTGGTTCAGGACCGCTTCTATCGCCGAACCCATGCGGGGAATCGCTGGTTGTTGTATTGGGCCGGCCACGTCGCGATCCTCTCGGTGCTATTTGCACTGGTCGCTTGGCTGGTATCGCCGACAACCAAGGAAGCCATTCAGTTTGGCCTAAGCCTTTTTGTCTGGGGAGTGATCGTTCGAACGGTTTATGTTTGGCACATCACGTGGGCGGTCAATTCCGCAAGTCATTTCTGGGGTTACCGAAATTATGTGACCAACGAAGACAGCACCAACAACTGGGTCGTCGCCTTCCTCACCAACGGCGAAGGTTGGCACAACAATCATCATGCTGATCAGCGAAGCGCCTCGCACGGACATCGTTGGTGGGAGATCGATCTCACGCACTGGACGATCAAAGGTCTCGAAGCCGTCGGCCTGGTGTGGGATGTTCTCCCTCCACGCGTACCCAAACAACGCCTCGCCGGCCCCGCCAGCTCCGAAACTTCCGGAGCTGCTTGACGATTGCCGATTGGATTGCAGCTCTGAGCCGATGGACCGATCCCCTTCGGGAGTACCGACGATAGAGTTATTATCGGCGGGCGAGTTGGCATTGAAGAGCCCCGTGCGCACGGGGCTATTTGACGTCGCGACGAACTCACCTCGTCGATTCAAGGAGCATTGATAGGTCGAAAACGCGGAAGCCCTTCGATTGAAACACGGGTCGCTGGGCAATCGATGCGGGCCAACCGAGATGTTTTTGCGGATGCACCAGTATCCAGCGGACACGGCGGGCCGAGAACCAATCGACTAACTCTGGCTCGCTCGAAAGTGATAGCAGTTGACGAACATCTTTCGATCGTTCGGCTCGGACGTTGCGGGCGGCTCCTGATCCTGGAAAGTTGTATCCCTCTCCCCAACAGACAAACTCGGGGCGTTCTGCCAAAGCACCCGAGATCAACAGCGGATCGCACTCGCTATCAACGAATCGGTCGTGTTGATCCGAATGCTCGCGAATAAAACGGGAGGCGTCGACTAGCCCCTCTGGAATAAAGTGTTCTTTCGGTTCGAAGGGGACAAAGAGCGTTGAACCGATCATGTACGCGGGAACGACCGCGAGGAGAGAGGCAAGAAGGCTGATCCTAAACGAAGAGAGTCCCATTCCCCTCATGAACTGACCGGTGAGACTTGCGGCCCAAATGGCCAGGATGTAGTAGTACCAAACAAACGGCCGATGAGGGATTTCGAATGGGTCGCCGTTCTGATTCGGCATCATGAAGAGCCCGACAACCACGAATAAGCCCAGTAAGATAACCGGCGCGATCAATAGCCCACCGCGAGTTTTTCCTCGTAAGAGGGAAAAGAGACCCAAAGCGACGACGAAGTAAAAGCCTGCTTGGAATCCACCAAGCAAAAGGAAGACCGTTCGGCGAAGGATACTCTCGGGAATACTCACTTGTCCAAGTTCCGGGACGAGATCCGTCCAAGGTGTTCGGTCGACGAGCACACCTGCAGACCAGATGGCAAAGGGCTCGCCACCACGCCAGCCGAACTCAAGTGTCGGAGCCGACTTAAGCTCCGAGCCAAGCCAGCCACCGAAGAGACCTAAGAGTAGCAATCCTGTGACCATGCGGATTGTCCAGGGTTTGGGCCAATCATTGCGAGCTAAGAGCAAGGCGAGGCCGCACGAGGGGAGAATGCAGAACAGAAAGTTTGCCCGGATGAAGAAAACAAGTGTCGCCAGCCAGAAGCCAGCAAGCGTGACTCGCGTCGACCGGGCAATCGCGCCACGAATGACCATCGCGACAGCTATAGCTCCTAACGCACACCCGAGACTGGCCGCGGGCGTACACTCGACGTTGCGGCCGAAAGAATAGCAAATCAGTTCCCACGACCAGAATGTCGGGTCGGGCAAAAGTGCAACAAAAAGCACGCTCCAGAGACCATGGCGATGGGAAACGATGGTTGAACTGAGAACGTAAGCTCCCAGTCCTAACAGGGAGTAACCAAATGGATGCCAACTAGAGCCAAGGAATGCAACGAGAGGTTGACCGGTCCATTCGCTGAGGTACGCGGGGTAGAGATGGCTGGCCAAATGGTAGAAGGACCAGGGCTCGCCGATGAAATGAGGCGAGCCAAACCAGGACGGCGTACCTGCCCCTAAGAGGGGAAGGACGTTCACCCCGTGAGCATAGTATTCGATGAACATTCGCGATCGGATACCACCAGTGACGGCAACCGACTCGGGAAAAAGATGCGATGACCAGAGCGTCGCCGACAGGAGGCTCAAAATAGTCACCCCTAGAGGAATGCTGGCTTCCCATCCAACGAGTGTGGCTTCCCTCGGATATTGTTTCGAAGTCATCAGAACGATTAGGCCAATCGCGGGTAGGAGCAGCACCGATACAGACAGCGACAGTCCCAAAACAATCTTGAGAAGAAACATGCCCACCGAAAGGAGTGCAACACCAGTGACGTAGACGAGGGGAAAAGTTCGTCGGATGAGTCGAAAAGTACCGACGAGACGATGAAAGGCCAAGCCGATCACCCAGGCGCCGCCCGCAAAAATGGCGATGGCCGAAACCTCACGTCCTCCGACGCGGTGGCCGCCCCAGGCGATCCAACTGCATGAAAAGACAATGGCTAAGAGAAGGCAGGAGTAGTCGCAAGCGAGAGGGGAGCGAGGCTTGTATCGATCGCTGCCGATGCCCAACGCATGAACTCCTCTACCGTCCTCCATCCCTAGACCGGGCGAGAGGAATCTACCCATTCACGACGTTAAAGTCTCCCCGATCGACCCTTTCCATTCTAATGATGATCGCTCTCAAAATAGATTCGAAACCCGACTCCCTTTCCCATGGATGTGCGGAAAACGTTTGCCAATGGCCGCGGAGTCGAGGGGTCAGGGTTCGCCGGCAAATCGGCCCCGTTGGTCGGATCGTCCCTGGAATATCCACCGCGAGCATCCCTCTTTAGGTTTCGATGAATGATGGGTGGAAACTGATTTGGGACTGCACACGAACCGGGTCAGATGGCTGGTGGTGGATTCTGCCCGAGAAGCGAGAGAGTGGAATCGAAATCCATAGCGGTTTCGAGCGACGCGGTCACGAAGAGTCGCCGGGCTTCGTCCAGCAGCGCTTCGACCTGAATCTCTCCTTCGACATCGACGCCGTAAAGCTCGGCTTGCTGCGAAATCTGCTCTTTGCAAGCGATCGCCAACTCGATCAACTTATCGGTGTCAAAGTTCAGCTCGGCCCGCAGGATGTCTTGTACCATGGCAACCTGCTGCGAGCACGGATTCCACAGAATGTCAGAGAGAAGACTCGACAGAAATGCCGTCCGTTCCAGCCGGCTGGCGTGCGGGCGAGGTTGATGATGATAACGCGTCGAGGCAGCCACGCGTGGCGAGAAGCCCCACCTTTCGAGCAGTCTGCTTCCAACTTGAGCGTGGTCGTATCCGAAGGCGGCTCGCTCAGCTTCGATCAATCGAATGTCGTGAGGCGTCTCGGCGAATAGGTCGATGTATCGCTCGGCATGCGTCTGAGCGAGCACCAGAATGCCGATGTCGGCCAACAACCCCGACGCGTAAGCTTCATCCGCGTCGATATCGGTGCGCCCGTGCGAGAGCCGAGTACCGGCAATGGCCATCGTGAGGGTTTGTCGCCAGTACGCGTTGTACATCCGCCGGCCGAGCCCTTTGGTCAGTTTGTCGACCAGGCTGAAAGTCATGACCACAAGGCGAAGCGTTCGCTGACCCAGGATCATGACAGCTTGCGGCAAGCTATTCACGCGCCTGGGGAGCCCGAAACTGGCAGAATTGACTAAGCGAAGGATTTTGGCCGACAGCGCTGGGTCACTGGCGATCGTGTTGGTAAGACCCTTCAGATCGAAGTCGATCGATCGGGTCTGCGAAAGGATCTCTTGAACGACCTTCGGGGCTGAGTGCAAATCGCCGACGCGAGATAGAGCGCGATCGATCCTCTGGACAAGTTCAGCCTCGACCGGGTTCGATTGTTCGAACGTGGCCGGCGATGTATCGTCCACTGTGCTCATGGATCTCGGCCTTCGTGTTCTTGATGGCGACATGCGCTCGAGCTTAAAAGAAAGTTTGCCTGGCGAGGGGCAAGTCCATCGAGCAAGAACTGCAAGCGAAGTGTAGCATCGAGTTTTCGAATGAGAGGTCATACTTTTGCTTCCATCGAGATGATGCGAACCAAGCGAAGGATGATCTTCTCTCAAGGAGAGTGGCGAAATGAGCGACGCGGTTTTCAACCTTGATCAAACCATTCAAACTCGCCGAAGTGTGCGAGGGTTTTTCTCAGATCGCCCCGTTCCGCCCGATGTATTGCACGAAGCTCTCGATTTGGCTCGGTGGAGCCCCTCGAATTGCAACGTGCAGCCTTGGGAAGTCTTTATCGCTTCCGGGAAGACTCGCGATCAACTTCGCGATGCGCTGAAGAACGCGGTTCTATCCGGCCAAGCTCCCGATCCGACCACGCCGATTGATACTTTTGATGGAGAACATCGCCGACGCCAGATAGCGTGCGCTGTCGAAATGTACGGCAAAATGGGAATTGCTCGCGATGACAGCACGGGTCGCCTTCGAGCCCATTTGAGAAATTTCGAGTTCTTCGATGCTCCTCATATTGCGGTAGTCTGCATGAAAAAGAGCTTCGGCATCGGTGTGGCGCTCGACGTCGGGATGTGGGTGCAGACTCTCATGCTGGCTCTGTGGGCTCGTGGCGTGGGGTGTTGCGCTCAAGCCTCCTTGCGTCTTTATCCGACGATCATCAAAGAGAGGCTCGGCATCGGCGATGATCTCGAAATCCTTTGCGGAATCTCCTTTGGATACGAAGATCCCAGCGTCCCAGCGAATCAGGCTCGGCAACCCCGCGAGCCCCTCTCGGCCCAGATCCACTTTCGAGATTGACGATCGGACCAAGCGGTCATTGATCGCCCAATGGCTATCCGGGCAAGCCGTTGTCGGACCCGCAACGGATTCGAGATTCGACCAGATCCTCTCGATGAGAAGAAATGTCGAGCACGGTTCCCTGTTCCGCCGCCAACGAAAGGAGTTCGAGAATGCGGTCGCCGTGTGCCGTCGTATCATCCGTTCACAATTTGATTCGGCCTGAGAGCGACTTGCTGATTTTCACGACAGCTTGGTGGTGAAGGCCCGATCCATCAGTCATCATGATCTGTACCGAACGGGTTAACGAGGGGGGGGCGCATCTTTCTGATGCAGGGGGATGAGGTTGTCCAAGGACGTGGGGAGTCCCGCGACAGGTTGAAAAGTTCTTGCTGGTCTCGAAAGCGACGCCTGCCCGCGCAAGTTGTTCGGACGGGAACACAAGCCACGCCAGAAGTCACCGTTAAAAAAGGTGATTTCCGTTGGTCGGTGCTTCAGGATCGAGAGGCCGACCCAGCCGCCTGGATCAGATAGTTCTTAAAATGGAACAAGTCAGGTGTGACGAGGTCCTTGATCTTCGCCTCGTCGTCCCAGCCTCGGAGACGAATGGCTTCGGTATGGTGCGGATTTGCCTGAAATTCTTCGACCTCCGCTGGCGTGAAGGGGCCACCCTGTAGACGAAGGCTCGTGAGCGAAGCTTCCGAGAGCGTTGACTGATACCTAGGTTGGACAGCGCAGAGGTATCGCTTCGCCTCGACATGGAGCCGAATAGGCTCGGTGACGCGAGGGCCAAAATACCGAGTCAGCCAGCGGTACGCTAAATCTTCGTGCTTATCATCGACCCCCATGTCGGCACAGTCGTCAGGCAAATTATGAAGCAAATGCCCCAGATCGTGGAGCAGGGCCGCCGAGATCAGCTCGGCATCCGCCCCTTCCTTCTCCGCCGCCCAGCCCGATTGCAACGCGTGCTGGGTTTGGCTCACGTCCTCACCGCCATAACGTTCTTCGCCGCGCTTCTCAAAAAGTTCGAGAATACGCTCGATGGCCCAGTCCGAATCTTTGGGGAGGGTTGAGCCTACGTCGGTCATGGGGTGCTCCTCGAGAGATGGACGATGCCTGCAAGCTCTATCAAAAGAGCCTGGCTTTCGGCTTATTCTGCGACGGCGGTGTTGCTCCGCCAAGCGGAAGCGGGTTTCTCGGGGGGGCGACGGCGAATACTGATCACGTTCGCTGTCACCCAGACGGGTTGGGCGGGTATACTAGGGGCCGGGCTGGCTGATGTTCGATAGGTCATCGGCCAAAAGATAGCCTTTGCGGAGATTGAGCAGAATGACTTGGTTCTCATGGCTGGTTGCGGCGCCTTGGCTGACGGCGGGGCCGACAGATATCGATTACACGCGACAGATTCGGCCCATTCTTTCAAACCACTGCTATCAATGTCACGGGCCCGATGCTCAGCAGAGGCAAGCCGGCCTTCGCCTCGATCAGCGTGAGGCGGCTCTCGCGCCGGTCGAGTCTGGTGGCAAGGCGATCGTCCCGGGTGATGTTGCCGGCAGTCTTCTGGTCGACCGCATCAATAATGCAGACCCTGATAAACAGATGCCTCCCCCATCCTTTCAGAAGCCCCTTTCCGCAGAGCAGATTGCCCTCTTGTCGCAGTGGATCGAAAAGGGAGCATCCTGGAAAGAACATTGGGCGTTTCAAACACCGACGTCGCCACCCGTCCCCAACGCGGAGGAGAATTCACTCGACATTCCGCCGATCGATCGGTTCATCCGAGCTCGGCTTGCCAAAGAAGGAATGTTGCCCGGCCCGCGAGCCGACCGCGTGACGCTGATCCGCCGACTCACTTTCGATCTGACGGGTTTGCCGCCGACGCCTGCCGAGATCGATGCCTTTCTCGCGGATCAGTCGCCCGAGGCATACGAACGGCTGGTTGATCGACTGCTCGATTCACCCCGCTACGGGGAGCACATGGCTAGGTACTGGCTGGATGCGGCCCGCTTTGGCGACACGCATGGCTTGCATCTGGATAACTATCGATCGATGTGGCCCTACCGGAACTGGGTCATCGAAGCGTTTCAAAACAATATGCCCTTTGATCGCTTCACCATCGAGCAGCTTGCCGGCGACCTGATTCCGCAAGCAACACAAGATCAACGCATCGCCACCGGTTTCAATCGATGCAATGTATCGACCAGTGAAGGGGGCTCGATCGATGAAGAGTACTACGTGCGCTACACTGTCGATCGCGTCGAGACGACGGCGACGGTTTTCATGGGATTAACGCTCGGCTGCGCTGTCTGTCACGATCATAAGTTTGATCCATTCACGCAGAAGGAGTTCTACCAGCTCTTTGCATACTTCAACAATCAGACGGAACTCCCCATGGATGGCAACAAGGACGATCCTCCCCCCGTCATCCGCGTCGCCAGCACCGAACAGCGATCCCGATTGAAAGAGATCGAAGGAACAATCAATCGCTTGTCGATCGAGATGGCCTCACCCATGCCCGAGGTGGACGGCGAGCAACAGGCATGGGAGCACGAGTGGCAATCGAAGTTGACCGAACTCTGGAAGCCCTTGGAAATGAGCAGCTTTAGTTCGTCGGCAGGCTCGAGTCTTCGTCGGCTGGAAGATGGTTCGATCTTGGTCGAGGGAAAGAACCCCGACAAGGATGATTACCTTTTGGCGGGCGTGGTTCCCGAAGGGCTGGTCGCTTCTATTCGGCTAGATGCACTACTGCACGATTCGTTGCCGGGCAAAGGACCGGGCCGAGCCGATAACGGCAACTTGATCCTCAGCGAGATCGAAGTGGTGGCCGTCAGCGTTGCCGACCCCAGCAAAACAGAGGTCATCCGTTTCACCGGGGCCCAGGCGGATTTCGAGCAGAAAAGCGGCGACTACTTTGCCAAGAAGGTGATTGACGGCCAAATCGACGGCAACAATGGTTGGGCCACCGCCTCTTTTGAGCGGCATGAAAACCGGGCGATCGTGCTCACTGCTCTTCGCCCGTTCGGCTTTCCTGGAGGAACAGAACTCCGAGTCAAACTTCGCCATCAAGCATCTATCGCTCGCCATGGCATCGGACGGTTTCGAGTGACATACGCCATCGATCCCGAGCTGTCATCGGCTCGGTTTGGTTATTGGCGGCTGATCGGTCCATTCCCCGCAAACGATGGTGCGACGGCTTTTGCCACGCCGTTTCCGCCCGAGGCTGCGATCGGCCCTTCCACTGATCTTGCGCAAAAGTTCGACGTCAATGGCAAGAAGTTCAAATGGGTGCAGAGACGAGAATTCGTTGATGGAAAGGTCCATGCCCTGCGTGGAAATGTCTCGGCAAACTATCTCGTCCGAGAGATCGAAGTCGCATCGGCTCGCCGGGTCAAAGTCGGTATCGGATCTGATGATGCTTTGAAGGTCTGGCTTGATGGCAAAGTGATTCTCGAACAGAACGTCCAGCGAGCCGTCGCGGCCGACACCGATCAATTGACGCTTGATCTTAAGCCCGGCAATCATCAGCTCATCGTCAAGATCGTCAACTATGCGGGGGCCAACGCCTTCACCTTCCGTACCATCGACGAAGAGGGGGCCTCCACGGTCGGTACGTCTTTGGTTCTTTCCAGTCCCGCAGCAGAGCGAAGCGATCAACAACGCGCAGAAATTCGCGATTACTATCGGCTCAGGAATGTCCCCGCTTATCAAGCGATGAAGCAGCAGTTGGAAACACTCCGCCGCGAGCAAGGCGAACTGCAGGCGAAACTGGTTCCGACATTGGTCATGCAAGAACGCGACGAGGTTCGCGAGGCGTACATGCTCGTTCGGGGTGAATACGACAAGAAGGGGGAAAAGGTCGCCCGGGCTCTCCCCGCGATTCTTCCTCCTCTTCCCAATGGGGCATCCAACGATCGGCTTGGGTTGGCCCAGTGGCTGGTCAGTCCGGAACATCCGCTGACGGCGCGGGTCACTGTGAATCGATTTTGGCAGCAGTTCTTCGGCACCGGCTTAGTCAAGACTGCCGAGGATTTTGGCGTTCAGGGAGAGTTCCCAAGTCATCCCGAGTTGTTGGATTGGCTTGCCACCGAATTCGTTCGAACCGGATGGGATGTGCGAGCGATGGTGAAGTCCATCGTTCTTTCTCAAGCCTACCAACAGAGTTCGCATGTCTCCCCCGAGCAGCATGCGCGCGATCCCGAGAATCGCTTCCTGGCTCGCGGGCCTCGCTACCGCATGGATGCCGAGGTCATTCGCGATCATTCTCTCTTCGTGAGTGGACTGCTCGTGGAACGGGTCGGCGGTCCCAGCGTTAAACCGTATCAACCCCCAGGGATCTGGGAAGCCGTCGCTTATCCGACGAGTAACACCGCCAACTTCGTTCGCGATACCGGTGCTGCTCTTTATCGCCGAAGCCTTTATTCGTTTTGGAAGAGAACCGCGCATCCACCGTCGATGCAGACTTTCGACGCTCCTTCCCGCGAACAATGCACCGTTCGCCGAGCGCGCACCAATACGCCGCTGCAGGCTCTGGTATTGATGAACGACGAGCAGTTTGTGGAAGCGTCGCGTCACCTGGCGGCCCGGCTATGGCGCGAGGGAGGAGCCAGTGATGAGGAAAGGCTCGCGTTTGGATTTCGACTGGTGACGGCCCGTTGGCCCGATGAGCGCGAGCGAGAGATTCTTCGCCAGGCACTGGCCGAGCAGGTTGCCCGATTTCAAGCCGACGAAGCGGGCGCTCAGAAGCTTCTCTCCGTGGGCGAATCCAAACCGGTGGATGGTTTCGAGGCCCGGCAATGGGCCGCTTGGACGATGATTGCGAACATCCTACTGAACCTACACGAGTCGGTAACCAAGGGATAATCACCCTATCGATCGTACGAGGAAAAGAGAAAATGAATCAACACGACGTTCGGACGGACTGGGCGGGTTGGCAACAGTCAATCACTCGGCGATACTTCCTTCGTAACTCGGCCGTGGGCGTCGGGATGATGGCCGCCCGCTCTCTCCTTGCTCAGGAATCGCCCGGCGGGGTTGGCACGGTCGGTCCCATCGTTCCAGGCGAAGCGGGCGTATTGCCCAGCCTGCATCACTTGCCAACAGCCAAGCGCGTCATTTATCTCTGTATGTCGGGAGCTCCGAGCCAACTCGACATGTACGACTACAAGCCCAAAATGGCGGAGATGTTCGACAAGGATCTCCCCGAATCCATTCGCAACGGCCAGCGATTGACGACGATGACCTCGAAGCAGGCCAGGTTTCCCATTGCTCCATCCATCTACAAGTTCGCCCAACACGGCCCCAGCGGAGCATGGATCAGCGAACTCCTGCCGCAGACCGCGAAGGTGGCCGGCGATCTTTGCATCGTCAAGACCGTTCACACCGAGGCAATCAATCACGACCCGGCAATCACTTTCCTCGTCACGGGGTCGCAGATTCCAGGTCGGCCGAGTATGGGGGCGTGGTCTTCCTACGGACTGGGAAGCGAGAACCGCGATCTGCCGACCTTTGTGGTGATGCATCCCAGTTGGACGGGGCGAAAAGAGGATCAAGCGCTCTACGCCCGTCTCTGGGGCGCGGGCTTTCTTCCTTCACGATATCAAGGTGTCGCTCTCCGCTCGAAGGGTGATCCAGTTCTTTATCTGCCGAATCCGCCAGGCGTCGATCGGACGACCCGTAGGGCGATGATTGATCGCCTAGGCGAACTCAATCGCCATCAACAAGAAGCGGTGGGCGACCCGGAGATCGTCACCCGCATTGCCCAATACGAAATGGCGTTTCGAATGCAGGCAAGCGTCCCAGAACTGACCGATCTATCTCAAGAGCCGCAACACGTGCTGGATCTCTACGGTCCCGAAGTTTCGACGCCGGGGACGTTCTCTTATTGCAGTTTGATGGCTCGACGGATGGCCGAGCGCGGCGTCCGCTTCATTCAGCTCTTTCATCGTGGCTGGGATCAGCACGGCAACCTGACAGTGGATCTCCCCAATCAATGCCGGGATATTGATCATGCTTGTGCGGGGTTGATTCGCGATCTCAAGCAGCGGGGGATGCTCGAAGAGACCCTTGTGGTATGGGGTGGAGAGTTTGGTCGAACCATCTATTGCCAAGGTGGGCTCACGCGAGAGAACTATGGCCGGGATCATCATCCCCGATGTTACACGATGTGGATGGCCGGCGGCGGAATCAAGCCCGGCATCGTCTACGGCGAAACCGACGACTTTAGCTACAACATCGTCGACAAGCCCGTTCATCTGCACGATATCAACGCCACGATTCTGCACTGCCTGGGGATCGATCACACTCGACTTACGTACCGTTTCCAAGGCCGGGACTTTCGGCTGACCGACGTGCATGGAAACATCATGCGCGAGTTGTTGGTGTAATTCATCTTCAGGACGGATGGCACCGCCTATCGGCAAGCGATTCAATCTCGAGGGCAGCCTCCTTGCACGCGTCGAACGATTCGCTTTCGAGCTTTTGAAAAGTCGCACATGCCGATTTGACCGAGTGCCGATTCAAGAGGAAACGAAGGCGAGTCGTCAGCGGCCTTCGGCGATAACTCTTCCAAGATATCGATTGGCCCACGCCAATTCGTTCAAGCGCTTTGGCATTGGCAGGCTGGTCGAGCATTTGGGGAATGAAGAGTTGCGGGATGCCAGCTCGCAACGCGGCCATCGCTGTCCCGAGTCCGCCATGATGCACGATCGCTGCCGAGCGGGGCAGAAGAACCGCGTGCGGCTCGGCCGACGAGAATAGAACACTATTGCTGCTCTCTTGAGGATTCGGCACCCCGAGAAAAAGGGCTCGGTACCCGAGCGCCCGGGCGGCGGCGATCGACTCTTCAACGAAACCATCAAGCAATCGGACCGCGACCGAATGTGCGAAGACGATTGGTGCGGGACCAGTATCGAGAAAATGCTTCGCCTTCTCCGAAAGCGAAATCGTTTGCTCCGCGTTAAATTCAGGGAAGCCGACTTGATGCGCGGCGATGGGCCAATCAGGCTGTCTCGGTGACAACCATTCCGGAAAGCAGGCGAGTACGAGGTCACGTGAGTGACACCACTCGTGCAGGATCCGGGAGATCGGCGGAAGGCCCCGCTCGCGACGAAGCGCATTCACTGAGTCAGCGAGAACCTTATCACTTAAGAAATCTTCCAAGCGATGAACCTGCCGAATCAACCATCTCGGCAACCACCAGGGGCCTCCGTACGCCGAACGCACCAGCATCGGATAGAGATGTGTCGTCACAAGAGGAAAGCCGAGTTCTTCCTGCGCGATCTTCGCGCCCAAAAGATACGACTGACTCACGACCACGGTTCTCCCTGGAACATGATGGTCGAGAATCGCTTGATGAACAGGCCGGAGATCTTCAAGCACGTACTTTGCATTCAGCGTGAGCGACTCCAGGCCAAGCGCATGGACTCGCTCGGCCAGACGCTCTTGATACTTCGCGGGACTAATGAGATCGACAAACGGCAAGCCCAGCCTGTCGCCCAGAGAATGAAAGTGCCCATTGCCGAAAACGGTTACGTTATTTCCGCGCTGCGCCAACGCTGAGGCGATTCCCATGAATGGGAAGGCATCGCCTGTTGTCCCCATCCAGAAAATCAGAAACTTTGTAGGGATACTTGCCCGGGTCATTCAGGTACACCTGTCCCCGGCGCGACGATCCGTTGCCGATGAAAGACTCGTTCGAGAGAGTCAGCCCAGATATCAAGCGGACGATTCCGCTCGATCCGATCGGCAAAGACGCGGCAAGCGGACTTGACGTTCGCTGAAGTCAGGAGTGCCTTGAATCGGTCAACTAACCGATCTGCCCAATACTCGTTCGGAGGAACGTTTAGCGAGACCCCTAACTTGGCAAGCCGATATGCATTGTCGGGCTGATCGTAGGCGACGGGCGTCGTCACTTGCGGCAGACCGGCGCGGATCGACTGGGCAATCGTCCCAATCCCCCCTTGATGGACAATGGCTTCGCATCGCGGCAAGAGAAGATCGAGCGGCGCAAAAGGATGCACAGCCACAAACGAAGGAAGAGGTGACGGGAGCAAGTCCTGTTGAGAGGTTAAGAACAACGCTTGCATGCTCAGCCGACGAGCGAGGTCGATCGACTGCTCGAAGAAGGACGTAGTTGCTCGTGTCAAGCTGCTCGGCGCAAAGACAATCGTTGGCTGGCCAGTATCTAAAAAACGGTCAAGGTCGGCAGGGAGTGACATACTAGTGTCACGATCAGGCAGCGGAAATCCCGTGAGAATCGTTGGCGTCGGCCAATCGGGCTGCGGAGACTGAAACCAATCCGGAAAAAGGCCAAGCTGAAGATCCGGGCTGCCCCACCAATGTCGAAGTGGTCGACGATCAGCCTTCAATCCTAGGACACGACGCTTCATTTCCACCGCTCGCTTGACATCCTTGTACATGATTTGATCAATCTGCCCGATCACAAGACGTCTTAGGAATCCGGGCCAACGATCAAACGGAGGAGCGATGTCCGCTGTTCGAAAGCCGGCGGGGTAGACTTGGACAGTGGTCGAGGGGCAACCGAGCACTTCCTGCGCGATCCGACCGGCGACCATGAATCCTTGCCAGCAGAGAAGCGTCTGGCCTGGTTCATGCAGCGAAAAGATGGCGTCAAGAGAGGGTTCGATCGCTTCGTTGATCGCCTGCGCACTGAGGCGAACCTTCTCCATCAGGCTCGCGTGATGCTGCGACGTGATGAAGCGATCGAAACTGTCGGTGCTCATGGAGGGGGCGAAATCGAGGCCGAAATCCCGCGCAATCGATTCGTATTTCCCTGTAGCCACGAGCGCGACACGATGGCCGCGCGATTGCAGGTGTTTGCCCACGAGTGCAAATGGGAGCGTGTCTCCCAGGCTTCCGCCACTCAGCAAGATAACTTTCATAGTTGTATCGTGTTCTGCCCGCGTTAAATTGATCTGCCGAATCAGGTGATCGACACGATGGGCTTTCCCTCGGCCAGCCTCTCAAGAGTGTCGGCCATCGTCCCAAGAGGATCCGAGCGCTCGATTCTCTGGGCATAATCCTTGCATCGGGCTTGCACTTGATCGGAGCCGACAAGCTCGGCCAACCGGGGGGCGATCTTCGCTGCTCGGTATTGGCTCGGCTTCAAGTTGATCGACACCTTTAAGGGTTCTAGGCGAAGACTGTTGTCGGGTTGATCGTAAACCATCGGCACCGTGATCTGCGGAATGCCTGCCTTGAGAGTGTGCGCGATCGTTCCGATCCCACCATGATGCAGATGAGCCTTCGCGCGGGATAACAGATGTTCGAGCGGCACGTAAGGAAAATACCGCATCCCGTCTGGGATCGTCGAGGGCAATAACTCTGGGTGGGGCGTCAAAAAAATCGCTCGGCTTCGTGTCCGCTGGGCGATATCGATCGAGGTGGCGAAATACTCGTGCGCCTCTTTCGAAAGGGAACTCTGCGTGAAGACAAGGGGTGGCTCACCCGCTTCGAGAAAGGCATTGACCTCCGACATGTCGAACTTCTCGAAGGATTCTTTGGGGAGAGGAAATCCTGGTAGGACGACATTCTTCGGCCAATCCGGTTGCGGCGGCGCGAACCAATCCGGAAAGAGTCCGAAGTGACATGTGGGTGACACCCACCATTTCCGCATGGTCCCTTTTACTCGCGGCTTGCCGAAGGTCGCGCGAATATCCATCACCGATTTGCCGACGCGCTTATCGATGAAGAAATCTAGGATCGATTGCACGCCACGTTTGAGAAACATGGGCCAATAGTCGATCGGCGGCATCGAGTGGAGACTTCGGAACCATTGAGGCTGCAAGTGCGCCGTCGCCAGCGGCAGGCCGAACTTCTCTTGAGCGATGCGGGCTCCCATCGCATACGCTTGTGCACACGCCACGGTCTGTCCCGGAACATAACGTTCTTCGAGGAGATCAACGGTTCGTTGGAAAGTCTCCATGAGCATAAAGCCCATTTGCCGAAGGGAGGCGATTCGGCTTTGGGACATCTGCGCGTCGACGAATGCCTGATAACTTTCCTTGGTGATGACGGTTTCGAAACCGAGCCCTCGTTTGAGAATGAAATCGCGAAAATGCTCGTTGCCCAAGAACGTGACCTGATGGCCACGACGGGCCATCTCCTGGCCAATCGTCACGAAGGGAAGGGTGTCCCCCATACTCCCCAAGCCGATCATGAATACGTTCATCGCGGGCTCCTTACCACGGCGAACCTCCTCGCTCAGGTCTTCCCGGGGTTTGTCCCGTTGGTTCCAGGTTTCTTTGTCTGAGGAAGATACCGACCCCTTTCGCTCGGCATTCTTTCATCGGAATGCCTCCAAGGGACGAACGCGCATGGCCGACATTGCCGGAAGGAGTCCTCCCATGATCCCCATGATGAGCGAGAACGCCGCCGCCAGCGCTAAAAGAGAGGCATCGACTAGGAAGCGGAACTGCACTTCGTGGCCACTGATCGTGAATCGCTGAGTGAAGCCGTTGGCACTGTAGCCAACGAGCATTCCGAGTCCCCCGCCGATGAGCGAGACCATGATCGCTTCGAGTAAGAACGCGATGAGGATCTCCCACGACATGAACCCGAGCAAGCGAAGGACAGCGATATCTTTGATTCGCTGGCTGATGGCGGCGAACATGGTATTCATGACGCCGAAGATTGCTCCGATACCCATGAACCAGGCGATGACCCAGACGGCCGAGCGTAGAAAATTCGTCGACTCCGCTTGCTTGGCGTAATAATCCAGTTCGGTCTGTGCACCGACACTGATCTGTGCACTCGAATCGATGGATCGAGCGAGATCCTTCGCGCGGGCGGGGCTCTCGGCCCGGACGACGATCGAGTTGTACGAACCTTCCTTTTTAAACTGGCCGGCCATCTCGTCGAGATCGCCCCAGACTTCGCTTTCCAGGGCCGCCCCGCCGGCGGCAAAGAATCCTGCTACTTTCCACTTCTTGCGCGCGATTTCCAGCACATCCCCTAGTTCGACCTTCTGGGCGTTTTTGATGCTCATGCCGACGATGACTTCGCTTTGGCTGGGGCGAAATGTTCGCCCGGAAACGACATGCACGGTGTTGTGAACTTCGAAGGCGCTCGGCGATACACCTCGAAAGGGCATCAAAACGTAGTCACGAATCTTCTTGTCATAAACAGTTCGCACGCCGAACAGTTCCCGGCTGGAAAGAGAAGTTCCGTCGGGCCTACGGACAACCAAAGGGTTGGTTTCGATTTGGGAGGCGGTCGCTCGGGAAATGCTGCTGAGGATCTCGTCGGTGCATCCTTCGTTGAGAACGATGACGTTATTGGGATCGCCGCTGATGGCGCAGACCTCGGCTAAGCCATTGATGAAGGCGAGCATCACAATCAGGGCGGCAATAACAAGGGTGAAGCCGGTCGCTGTCATCAGCGTCGTCTTCCAACGGACCATCAGGCTTCGATAGCTGTAAGAAACCGGGATCATGCTGCCTCACGCGATCTTTGAGAAGACTTCTGATACCTTGACCGTTCGCGCGCCCCATGCGGGGATAGCGCTGCCGATGAATCCGACGACGGCACCAAGGATCAATCCATTGACGATGGTTTCGGGATGAACCGGAAAGAGCAGCAGAAAGCCAGTCATACCATTGGGGGGAAGAATCTGGCGATTGGCCATTTCCGATGCCCCCCAGGCGACGAGTCCGCCGAAGACGCCGCTCACCGCACCGATCAAGGTGGCTTCGCCGATCACCATCGCCATCACGTGCAACGGCCGAAAGCCGAGAACCTTTAGGACAGCCATTTCGGTTCGGCGTTCGCGGGTCGCGATTGAGATCGAGTTGGAAAGGATGATGACCATATCGATGAGGAGAATGCCGACGACGAGTTTGATGAGATCAAGAATGACCTGGGCTTTCTCGGCAAAGCGAGCAGCGCCGGCAGATTCGGTTTCGACTTTGAGACTCGCGGGGCGATTCTCGAAATCCTGTTGGATCTGGGCGGCGACTCGGCGGCCGGTCTCGGCATCGCGGACTCGGAGCATGCAGCAATCGACAACGTCTTTGTTGCCTGTTCCTTCTTGAAAGTAGTCTGACCGGAAGAAGAAATTGAGTTGCCAAGTTCCGGAGGGAAGGGAGCCGAGCACTTTGAACTTGAGATCTCGTCCGACGTGAGTGGAACTGTAGAGCGTGAACTCTTGTCCCACGTGCCAACCCATCATCTGCATCAATCCGACACCCACCAGGCAACCGGTACGTTCCTGTTTCCACTTTTCGATCGTCTCATCGGGGATTTTTTCGAAACCGGCGTGCATCTCTCGAATGCTTTCGATGCGGGTGGCGATGCCGACCCCCATGCGATTGGCTTGGAAGACTTTGTCGAAGAAGCCGATGTAGAAATTCCAGGTTGTCCAGTGGTCGACGCCGGGAATGCGCGAGATCTCTTGCATGTAGCGGATGGGAACTTGGCTTGGGACGGCCCAGCGTTCGGTAACGAAGAGCTTGGTCTGGCCGGCACTGCTATCGACGGTTTTTCGAACGGATTCGATCACGTTGGTGGCGACGGCATAGATGATGACCAAGACCGTGACGGCCAGAGAAGTGAGGGCGGTGCGGATTTTATTTCGGCCTAGGTTCTTAAAGACCAGCGAGATGAAGTTCCACATTTCTCGCGATCCTTTCGTCTCGATCCTGTCTTAGAACGCGTCATTCGCATGAAGATGGACTGTTAGGACCGGGCGGCCTCGGCTCTCTTTACTCGGGCCGCATTGGAGACATTCAAACTACCAAAGAGCGGATGCGTGACCGACTCCGGATTCTCGGTGTCGTCGATCAATTGTCCGTCGGAGATTCGCAAAAGCCGACGAACGCGGGCAGCAACCGCCAAGTCGTGCGTCACAATCAAGATGGTCTTGTTTAAGCGAACTTGCAGCTCTTGCAAGAGATCGAGAATCTCCTGCGACTTTCGGCTATCGAGATCGCCTGTCGGTTCGTCGGCGACAACCAATGCAGGGTCGGTGACCAGGGCCCGGGCGATACCGACCCGCTGTTGTTCGCCACCCGAAAGTTGTCCAGGGCGGTGGGTCAGACGATGGCCGAGCCCCACGAGTTCGAGAATATTGAGGACCTGTTCGCGTCGTCGACGTCGAGACATGTTGAGGAGCAAAAGCGGCAACTCGACATTCTCGAAGGCGGTCAAGACCGGGATCAGGTTGAAGAATTGAAAGACGAAGCCGATCGCGTTGGTTCGCCAGAGCGCAAGCTGGGCCTCGGTGAGAGAAGATATCTCGACGCCGTTGATGACGACGCGGCCGGTCGTCGGTTGGTCGAGGCCGGCAATGAGATTCAACAGGGTTGTCTTACCCGAGCCGCTGGGGCCGATCAGCCCGACAAAATCCCCGCGTGCGATTTCCAAATGAACACTCTTAAGGACGGAGACCGTCTCGGAGCCTCGCGAGTAATTCTTGGTACATCCATCGACCAAAACAATCGGTTCGTTGGATCGCAGGGGAGGGGTGCTCATGGTTGGGCTTGTGCCCCCTTCTTCTCGTCGAGGACTTCAACCTTGACATTTTGGCCGTCAACGAGAGGCTTTTCGCCGGCTAGAATGACAACTTCACCCTGCTTGAGCCCATCAACAATTTCAACTTCATCGGTGATGGTCTTGCCGACAGCGACCTTTCGTTGCCGGGCGAAGTTACCATCGAGAATGTAGACAACGCTGGCATTGTCTTGAGTGCTGATGGCTCGCGAGGGAACGGTGGGCGTTACCTTCTCTGTTGAATCGGCCCGCCGGAGGAACTGCACCCGGCAGTTCATGTCGGCCAACAAAAGATCATCGGGTTCGATGATTCGAACCTTGGCAGGTACGACCCCGCGCTGGCGGTTGACCTGCGGTTGAACCCGCGCGAGCTCGGCCTTGTAGACGCGATCGGGATAGGCATCGGGGATGACCTGGCAAGGATGGCCGACCTTCACTCGGCCAACTTCACGTTCCTGGATGTCGACTTCGGCCTCAAGATTCCCCATTTCCGCAAGCACACAGAGGCTCTTAATGACGGTGGTCGGAAGGATGAGCTCTCCTTGCTGAGCGTTCTTCTCAAGGATCACGCCATCGAAGGGAGCAAACATCGACGAGTTGTTGAGATTGACCTGACTGCTTTTGATGGCACCTTTGGCTTGCTCGACCATCGCTTTGGCGGCGGCGATCTGTTCTGGACGAGTCCCCTTCTCGATGATTTTGAGATTCAGCTCGGCAATGATCTTCTGCTGTTGTGCATTGATGAACGCGGCCTCGGACTTTTGATAGTCGGACTGAGAGATACCATTGCTGTCGCGCAGCTTCGAGACCCGCTCGAACTCGAGCCGAGTCAGTTCGAACTGAGCACCGGCACTCTCTACCGAAGCTTTGGCTTTGAGGAATTCCTCGGGCAGCGGGCCATTGACGAGTTGATCAAGACTGGCTTGCTGTTGAACGAGGGTTGCCTGGGCACGAAGGAGCTCGGCCTGCGCGGCCGAGTCATCCAGCTTGCAAAGGAGATCGCCCTTTTTGACCTTCTGTCCCTCTTCAATCGGAAGAGAAACGATCATCCCGGCCCCTTGCGGCGAGATCTGAACCTTGGTGCGCGGGACGACGTATCCACCGACCTCGAGCAGAATGCCGCTGCCGGCCCGTTCGCCGAACTTGATCCCTTCGAGGGAAGGAGCTTTCGCGACCAAGTCCTTCTGATACTGTTCCCAACCGAAATACCCGCCGACGCCCAGCCCGATCAGGAGCAACAGCGTTAGGAGTCTGCCCCAGCGGATTCCTCCGCCGCCACGCCGCTCTTTGGTTTCAAGCTGAAGGGAACGGAGCCTTTCTGAAATCGGATCGAGGGGCGCGACCGGGGCAGGGGAGCTCGGCTCGGCCATGTTCTTTGGCGTGGACTCTGCCGGATTGTCGTCCATCGCGGGCTCCGGTGAGATTGTTGGCGTTGCCATATCAGGTTCCTGTTCTCGTTGCTCTTTTGCCGATCCAGCCAAGGCCTGGGGAGTTGGGGCAATCGTGATTCACGTTGCTGCCCACTGGGCCGACGTGGATGAGGCGGCCAATCCCCCCTCGGTGGGGGCCCAACAATAGGCATATACGAAGCCGTTCCAACGGATCGTTTGGATCTCGTACTGCTTGCCTATGCCACGATGTTCCAGAACCACCGCGCCGGTGCTGCGAACGTCCACTGCTTCGAATTGTTTGGGTCGCCCTTCCAAGCCGATCCCAAGCATTTTTCCGAGGGCCTCCTTCGCACACCAGAAGCGGAGCGGCCAAACCTCTTCGGGCATCTCCCGCACGAAGGGCTCGAGTTGACGAGACTCTTGTTCGGAGAGGAAGTAACCTTGTAAATCGTTGACGGATCGCCTTTCATCTTCGAAATCGATTCCGACGGGGAAAGGTGCCACAAGCGCGAGCGATACGCCGCCGGTGTGTGAGATACTCAGGTGGGGCAACGAAGGATCGCTGGCCGGCTCGAAATGAGGAGCGCCGAGCGCGTCATGGCTGATGGGCCATTCGCAAGGATGGGTAAAGCCCGTCCCTTCGCGCCGCGACAACCAGATCCGGGCCGCATCCTTCGCGACGACGCGATGACGAATAAACTCGCGCATCTTCTTTCGTTCGGTTAATTGCTTGTATTCAGGCAACTCGCTGGCATGAAGAAAGAACATCCCCATCCACTCCGGATCTCCCTGCGAGAGATGGACCTGATCCAACTGAGTGCAAAGGGCCGACTCAGGAAGCAACGGCAGCGGAACCTCCGAAGCGATGTGATACCAGCCCGGCATGCGGGTCGTTTCGGTGTACTCAAAAGTCGGTGTCGTGATCCATTCCGACCATCCCTGAACGCGCACCCATAGGTTCCCCTGTCCATCCTCGATCTCAACGTGCGCGCGGACTTGTTTGATCTCGAAGTTGAGTTCGTAGCACTCCATTCGCGCGGGGCAGATGGTGCCGATCGGCGGTGTTGGCCCGTAGAACTCGATCCGCTCAGTGGAATTGGGCAGGCAGACGGCACCTGCAAAGTACGCCCAGAGCCCAACAAGATGCCCGACGCCATCCATCAAGCAAGGATCCGTCAGGAGAATAGGATCGGGGATGTGAGCAAAGAGCCGATCCGTCGGCTTCACCACAAAGGCACACGAAGCCCCTGGGTTGCCGTAGGTGCGAAGCTCGGGCGTCACTTGAAATGCGGGGCCATGAAACGTGTACCGTTCGCCGTAAAGCTGCGAAGACTCAATCGGCCACGGGCCATCTTGGCTGGAATCAACGAGGTCGAAATTGATCTCTTGAATCAGCGTGGTCGAGAACAAGGCGACTGCTTGAAAAGAGAGGCCGTCGGGTGTGTAGAAGCGAACCATGATCCGACGGACGCCCTTCGCATCAATCTCTTGCAATTTGGCTTCGATGCGAATGGTCTCGACCGGCCGATCCTTGAGGGAGATCCACTTCATCGCGCGAATGTTGTCGTAACCGACCAAGCCTTCGCCGGGAGCCAAAAGCGATGCGACTTCCGCGAGAAACTCCAGACTCATCGTCATCGGCAACACAGGCAAACGTTCGGCGGTCGGCTTGGGGGCATACACAAAAACATGGTCTTCAAGGTAGACATCGGTCTCCAGCGACAAGAGACGTTCCACCGTCACCTCTTGTCCTTCGATGTAGTGCGTGACTCGCCCGAGTACCGGCAGGCGAGCAAGAACCTCGGGTTCGAAGGGGAGCAGATGCCGAAGGTCGGGCTCGGCAATCGGCTGGGTGACAACGGTAGAATCGGTGATGGGCGTCAACGTCGCGGACGTGTCGATGGCGACTTCGGTCTTCTGGACGACGCGAGCCGGCGGTACATTCTCGTTGTAGCTGGGCATCCAGTCGAGCCGTATCGGAACGGAGAGGCTCTTCTTTTCCGCCGAGCTGGGCTTGGCGTTCCAATCGACCACGTTCGCGGATCGGCACTCAAAAAGAGGCATCAAGTCGAGCGACACACCCGCGGTCAAAAGCGACGCACAGACGTGATTGATCTGCGTCAACGGGTTGCGGACATCGGTGTCGGTGGCCGCGGTGATGACCGGGTCGGCATTCTCGGGAAGAAGCATTTCGAGATGGGCGGCCATGTGCCCACCCCCGACTTGCACGAAGACCCGCGCCCCGTCGAGGTACATCTTCTGAATGGTTTGCCAGATTCGTAGCGGCCGATCGACGTTGTACATCAAATGCTCGCGGATCGCGTCGGACTCCGACGGATAAAGCTCGGAGGTGATCGACGAGTAGAGCGGAATCTGGGGCGGCTTCAAAACAAGGTCGTCATCCCCCAACTTGGCGTTAAGGTCATCCTTCAGGAACGCCAGAGACGGGGTGTGGATCGGCGGATAGGGGAGGATCTGAACGAGGATTTCCTCTTGCCGAAGGATCTCGCAGATCTGTTCCAGACCAGCCCGATCGCCGCCGAATATCACGCCGACAGGGGCCATGTAAATGGCGATATTCGTGCCGGGAAACTGGGCAGTCAATTCATCCAGTCGCGTGCTCGGCGCCCAGGCGAAGGCGAGCCGTCCGCCGATCTTGTCGCGAGTGTCGACGTCGAGAAACTTCCAAAACCGTGGTGCGGTCTCGTGAAAGTCGGCACAGCCACACGCACAGATGGCGGCCATCTCACCCTGACTCTGTCCGGTCATCATGTCGACGGGAATCTTGAACTTGCGGAGCAGGATCCAGCTCACCCAATTCGCCAGTGTCACCCCCATGGCAGCCAAATACCGTTCGTGGGGGGCATTCTCTTTGCTGAAATCGGAATCCGCCTTTGGCGGCGCTAATCGACCTTTGAGCTGTTTGCGGTAGGCTTCGGGCAACACAGCCGGCGGCGAAAAGATCGAACTCGTTGGGACGGTGTCCTCGGGATGGCGGTCGCGCTCTTCGAAGAAATCGAACTCTTCACGAATGTCCGGATAGTGAAGCGCGAGTTCCAGGAGGTGATCGGGGTAGTTGCCGATCAATCCGGGGAAGCCCATCCCCGGGAGAATAAAAGCGATCTTGCCCGGAGGTCGCTGCGCGTGCTTGCTTAGGTAGATGTTTTCGTGTTTCTCAAAACTCTCTGGCTGATCGAGTCCTTGACGGAGTTGGACTAACAGGTCGGCCAGCTCGGCGACGTCACAGGCGATGACGGCGGCCTTGACCGGTTGATCCGTTTCTACCTCTTGGGCAAGAGTAAAACAGATATCCACCAGGGGCGCGTCGGCATGTTCGAGATACGCCAGGGTCCGTGCCAATTTCGCGTCGAGGGCAGCGACGCTCTCGGCAGAGAAGGGGGCCAGTTCGCTGGCGCGAGCCAATCCCGGTTCGATCGGTCGAGGAATCGGGTCGAATCCCGGGGCCATAGCCGCCGGCGCGAAGCGAGGAGTTTCCTCCATGACCACGTGAACATTGACGCCGCCAAAGCCGAAGGCATTGACGCCCGCGCGTCTGGGGCCTCCCTTGGTGGCCTGCACCCAAGGACGTGTCTGCGTGTTGACGTAGAAGGGGGCATCGGCCAGGTCTTCGCGTGGCTCTTCGCAGTGCAAGCTGGGGGGGAGGATCTTGTTGGATAACGACATCGCGACACGAATGATGGAGGCCATTCCCGCCCCGGGCATCGTGTGTCCGATCATCGACTTGACACTTCCCATCGCGCGAGCGGTGGCGGGTTCTTTGACCGTGCCGAACCCCGCCTTGATGGAGGCGACTTCCGCTTCGTCCCCCGCCAGGGTGCCGGTCCCGTGGGCTTCGAGGTAGCCGATGGTTCCTCGGTCGACCTGGGCATCATTATACGCTCGGTCGATTGCGAGGATTTGACCCTGGGTATTGGGAGCAAGGACATCCAGTCCAAGCCCGTCACTGGAGGAGCCAACCCCCTTGATCACGGCATAGATCTGGTCGCGGTCGCGGATCGCATCTTCAAGCCGCTTGAGGATGACCGCGCCGCCACCCTCTCCCACCATCAAACCGTCGGCTCGGCGATCGAAGGGACGAATGACTTGGCTCTCGGAAAACCCCCCCAGGCGATTGAAGATGTAGAAGAACGACGGGTTCATGCTGACGAAAAGCCCGCCGGCGACAACCATATCGCTTTGGCCGTTGCGTAGCCGCCAGATACCCGATTCCACCGCGAGAAGGGACGAAGCACACGCCCCGTCGACAACGTAAGAAACACCGCGAAGATTAAAACGATTGGCCGGCCGACTCGCCGCAATGTTCGACACCGCCGTCGATACGTTGTCCACCGGTAAAGGAGTCAGCGTCGAGAAGAGATACCTTTCGACTTCCTGTCGGCGGCCTTCGAACATGTCAGGGTACTTGCGATCGAGGATCTCGACGAAGTCTTCGAAGAGCTCCGCGCGCATGCCGAGCTCGATCATCTTCATCGACGCGTAACCCCCGCGCCCGACGATGACATCGGTCCGCTCGCGGATAGGGTCGTCCACCCCGATCTTCGCATCGCGTAAAGCGCTATCGATACAGGCAATCATGAAGAACTGATCGGGGTCGCCATGCCGAACCAGATTGGGCACAATGCCGAAGCGGACCGGATCAACGAACACTCCCTCGGCAAGGAACCCCGCCTTGCTGCAGGGAAGGTATGATTCATGCGAGCGATCGCGCGACCAATTCTTTTGGGTGGGCCATCGCTTGGCGGGCTTGTCGATGACCGCATCGATGCCGTTGACGTTGTTGGCCCAGAACTCCCGCAGGTTGTTTGCCTTCGGAAAGATGCAGGACATGCCGATGATTGCGATGTCGTTACTTGTAATCGACGAACTCCGCACGCGATGTCCCCATCCGGTCCAAAATCAACTCATCAAAGAGCGAGCCAACGGTGGGCAGGTTGTCTTTGTCCGTCCCATGCCCGCACCATCTTTTGTTTGTTTTATCGATCGACCTGTGCCTCTTCTCACAATCGAACCGCGCCATGAAAACTTCACCCGGGGCAAGGCTATCCCGTTGATACGATGCCGGGCCTCCTTTTCGCAAGGGAGCGGTCGTTAAAGCATCGTGGGGTCGGCCATTTTCGCCACGCTTCCGGATACGGTCACCTCGGCCCCTGTCCCCGGAGGAAGAGCGATTTCCTGACAGAAGTAAGATGCGCCCACATCGATCGGAATGAGATCGTAGCCGACCTGTGCGTAGAGCCGACGGAGCTCATCGGAGACCATTCCGCCGTCCCAGGGGCCCCAATTGATGCTCGCCACCCGTGCTGGCCAGCGTTTACCGAGATCGTCGGCGAGCTTATTGAGGAACTCGTTGGCGGCGCTATAGTCTGCTTGCCCAGCGTTACCGAACCGGCCCGAGACGCTGGAAAAGAATACCAGGAAGCGAAGCGAATCTGGCCGTAAATGATTGGCTAATATCTGAGCGGAATCGACCTTTGTCGAGAAGACCGACGTGAAACTTTCGGTCGACTTATCCTTGATCCTTTTGTCGTCAATGACCCCCGCGCCATGAATCACGCCATCGATTCGGCCAAAGCGAGCGTACAGATCATCCAACAACTTGCCGAAGGAATCCTCTCGGCGAGCGTCGACGGCGTGGTATTCCACATTCGAGCCGGCCGTGCGGAAACGGTCGATGCTCCCCAGAATGATGCGGTTGCGAAGGGTTCGTTGAACCGACTTCTCGATCTCGGCAGGGAGAATCTTTTTCCCCTCGGCCTTGGCTTGTTTGATGGACCATTGGCGTAATCCTGCCAAGTCCAGCGACGCGGTCTCGGCAGGCTCGGCATCAGGGAGGGTCGAACGTCCCACGAGAACCATTCGGCACCGGGTTCGCCGAGCCAATTCAATCGCGACATCAGCAGTCACGCCGTAGGCCCCGCCCGTGACGACGACGACACTTTCCGGCCCGATTGATAGAGGAGCAACCCCGGTTGGTTCGGTATGGACCAGCTTGAGCCGTTGACGTCCTTGACGCGTGAGACCAACTTCGATCACACCATCGTCCATCGTCAACTCTTGCACGATGCGGGCCGATAGAAGATTGAAGTCGAGCGTGGGATCGACATCGACATTCTTCGCGGTGGTCTTCGGATACTCTCGGCGGAATGTCTTGATGATTCCGAGCGTGCCAGCGGCCGCCAGGCCTGTCGTCGGACCAGGATCGATGCCGAACGAACCTCCCATCCCAGATAGATTCAGAACCAGTCCACCACCTTGTCGAGCGCTCGAATCGAGGTCGGCCTCAAATTCTTTGAGGAGATGGAATGTCGCCAGAGAAGTCTCGAGGGCTGCTTGAGCCTGACTGCCGGTGGGGGAAAGAACCGCGTCACTGAGTCCTAAGAAATTGATCAGACAACCGACGATGGCGTGATGGGGGCCGGCCAATAATTCGTGCAAAGAGCGAAGCGAGTCCGCGTCTTGGAAGTTCGCTTCGTATCGATCACCCCCGAGGGAGCGTGTGCTCTTTCCCGGAAGCACATGCCGAACACGCAGGTCGGCCGAGACAAGAGAGGCGAGCACCGAAGCGGTCAGCCGGGGGGCTTCCCCGATGACAAGGACTAGGTGCTCGCTAGGGAATTTTTTTTTGAGGCTTCTCCGGCAGGAGCCGACGCCGTCGTCAGGACATGCCTTTCGACCGAGCCATTCGTTCCATTCGAGGCCGGTGCGGCACCGTTCATCCGTACGAGCCGATTGGCGTAGCTATCGATGATATCCTTGATCGTCTTTAGCTTGGTGAATTCGGCAAGGGTCTCTTCTTCATCGCGATCCTCATCCCGCATGAACGGGTGATACTTCTTGAGGGTGCTGAAGATTTCAACGGTCTTGATCGAGTCGATCCCGAGGCCTGCTTCGAGCGGGAGTTCTTCATCGAGCATATCTTCGGGGTATCCTGTCCGTTCGCTGATGACCGCGAGCAGATCCTTGCGGAAATCTTCGACGGGGGGAGCACCATTGGCCGACGCGGCAGGCGTCGGAGCCGGCGCTTTGGCGACCGGCGCGGGGGCCGCCATCGGAGCCGGCGCGGACGCTACGGGCGCGGACGCTACAGGGGCAGCGGCGACGGGCGCGGGTGCCGACGGAGCTGGTCGTGATGCCGCGGGCATGTAGGCGTTCGATGTCGGGACGGGGGCCTTTGCCCCGGGCATGGTGATCGGTCCACGAGCGGCCGTCGCCGCGGGAGCAACCGGTGCAACAGGTGCCGGCGGCGCGACGGGCGGCGCTGGTGTATGAGCGACCAGCGGTGCGGCATGTCCATTGACATACGGAGCCGGTGCCAGGGGCGGCGGTGCTGGAGCGGCCTGGTAGTGGGGGGCGATCGATAGTTGGTGCGTCGGGGCCGATACGGGTACCGGTCCCTTCCCGAGGCACATTGTCAGAAGCCGTTCTTGAGTATCGAGGAATCGTTCCATCAGCACTTGCTGCGTCTGCTGAAACTCAATGAACATCCGCGTCGAGGCCTGCAACTCCATGAACAGGTCCACTCCGCCCCCGATCGGTGGGACTCCTTGCGTGGTCCCGTTGGTATCGTGCGAAGACGTCGAATAAGGCGTCATGGCTTGAGGCTTCCTCACTTGGGTCCGCATAGACGGACGCGTCTGCAATCTCGGTTGATGTTTTAACGATCGAGATAAAGGTCGAGAGAGCGAATGGCGAAAAGTTCTCGAACCTTCTGAGCGTCCATTCCCGGAAACGAACACCCCTCCCAGAGGTGTTTGATTTGCCAAAGTCACCGCGACACTGCTGGCCGGCAGCTCACTCGCCGGTGCCACTTTCGCGAGCGGCGTGCTGATCGGCATCGGCGACGACAAAGGGCTACTCCCCCACGCCGGCCCAGCCAATGCGCTCACCGTCGAAACCGGTGTTCGTGATTCGTTCTCTCGTCCGGCCGGGATCGACTCGGCAGCCCGTTCGAAAGTTGGTGCCGGTGGAGCAGCGACCGCGGAAGCCGAGGGCGCCCCAGCTACGATTTTGGACTCAACGGCAGATCCGTTGGTTCCTGTGTCGATATCCCGTCCGACGAGACCAATTATACGGGATGAAACAGGAACTGGCTTCGATTTTGCCGAAGGGAAGGCCGGTTCGGCCTTGGCGGCTCCCAGAATCCAATCGGATTTCTTCGGAACGGTTCGTCGTTCGTAATCGGCCAGGAACTCGGTGATCGACAGCGTTCCTAAGTCGCGTTGAGAGAACCATTCCTCGCTTCGGACTGGCAACCCCAGAACAAAAGATCGACCGAGCGCGTGACCCAACTGGGTCCAGCCATCTCGCCCGGGGACATCGATCGCCACCGTGGCGATCGGCTGATCTTTCAAAATGCGCTGAGTCAATTCGGTGAGAACTTTCCCCGGCCCCGCCTCGATGAAGACGCGAGCCCCGTCAGCGTAGATTTGGCGGATTTCTTCCTCGAAATGGACCGGTTCGGAGAAGTGCCGAGTCAACAGATCCCGAATCTCGTCGGCATGGTCGCTGTGCCGTCGGCCGGTCGTGTTGCTGTAGACCGGCAAGGTCGGCTGCTGGAAGGTTGCCTTAGCGAAGTGCTCGGCCATCGCATGAGAGCCGGCTTCAAGCAGTGGTGTATGGAACGGGGCCGACACGGGGATCCGCTTCGCCCGGATACCTTTGGCCGTTATCATGTCGACGGCTTGATCAATCTGAGCCTCGGCGGCGGCAATGATGGTTTGATCGGGGGCATTCATGTTGGCCAGATAAACCGTCAGGCCAGCCTCGTCGATCAAGTTCTGCGTCGTCTGGGCATTCGCCTGGACCGCAGCCATCCCGCCGGGGGAACTGGAAGCGATTTCCGCACAGACCTGTCCGCGCATCGCCGACAGCCAAAGCAATTCGTCGCGATCAAGGACGCCGGCGGCGTACAGCGCGACGTGTTCGCCGTAACTGTGGCCGGCCACCATGCCAGGCTTCAAACCGAACTTCGCCAGAAGATCGGTCGCCACCAACTCCATTACGCCCAAGGCCGGCTGTGCGACACGCGTGTTGCTCAGCGAGCGAAACGCTTGCTGTTGTTCTTCTTCCGTGAATGTCGGCGGCGGGAAGATGTATCGGCTTAGAGGATCGGGCAGAAAGTCCGCCAGTGCGTTGTTGGCCGACGAAACGATATCCTGCAAATCGGGCGATCCAACCAGGACGTCCTTCATCATGTTGACGTACTGCGAACCCTGACCCGGATAGAGGAAACAGACTTCCTTCTCGCTGACGGGTGGGGCTTCGGAGTAGAAGATCCCCGTCGGGTCGACGAGTTCGTTCTTATTGGTCAGCAGAGTCAGAGCTCGCTCGATCTTCTTCGTGAAGTCTTCGGTCGAACTGGCGACGATCGCCAGCCGACAGAAGCTCGACGTGGCCGAGCGGGACTTTTCTTCGTGAGCGATTGACGATGCTAGGCCGGTCCACTCGGCGACCGATCGCCCAGCGAGAGCCTCTTTCAACTCGGCCAGTCTCGCGAGGATCACTTCTCTCGAACTTCGCGCGATGGTTAAAAGCTCGGCCGAGCGCGGGCTGAAATTGATGTCGGCGTCGGCAAGGTAGTTCCCCGTGTACTCCTCGAGAACGACGTGGAAGTTCGTTCCGCCGAACCCAAACGCGCTCACCCCCGCACGGCGTGGATGAGACCCCATATCTTCGATCCAGGGGCGAGTCTGCGTGTTGACGTAAAAGGGGCTCTGGTGGAAATCAAACCGCGAGGTCGGCTTATCGACGCCGATCGTCGGCGGTAGAACGCGGTGCTTAAGTGCCAGTGCCGTCTTGATGATGCTGGCCATGCCTGCGACGGTCTTGGTGTGGCCGATCATCGATTTGACGCTGCCGACGGCCGCGAAGCGCTTCGCATCGGTCCGCGAACCAAACACCTCCGACAAGGTGGTGATCTCGGCACTGTCGCCGACGACGGTCCCCGTGCCGTGCGCTTCGATGAGCGAGACGCTCGTCGGTTCGATCTCAGCATCGGCGTAGGCTCGTTCGACCGCCTTGATCTGGCCAGGAGGATACGGGGCGGTGAGACTCTTATTCTTGCCGTCGCTCGAACTACCGATTCCCTTGATGACGGCATAGATTTTGTCGCCGTCTCGCTCGGCATCGCGAAGTCTTTTGAGAATGCAGACGCCGATCCCTTCGCCCAGCCCGATGCCGTCACCCGATTCATCGAACGGTCGAGAGCGTCCCTGGGGCGAGAGAGCATGGGTTTTCGAGAAACTCATGTAGCACATGGGATTGTTGGTCGCATCGGCGCCGCCGACGATCACCATATCGGACGTGCCGCTGCGAAGCTGTTCGATCGCCGCATGAAATGCCGCTAGGGCTGCTGCACACGCGGCATCGACGGTGTAGTTGGGTCCATTGACGTTCATCTCGCGGGCGATTCGGCCAGCGACCACGTTCATGAGGAAGCCCGGGAAAGAGTCTTCCGTCCATTCCGGCAAAATCTCGTGCAGTTCTTCTTCGAGTGCTTCGCGTGCTTCTTGAGTGAGACTCTTTACCTGGGGAAGGTAGTGCCTCATCATGGTTCGAAACGCGTATGCCGAGCCCATCTCGTGCGAGCCAGCACAAGCGAAAAGAACGCCGGTTCGCTCGCGGGGGAAATCCCGTTTGTCGTAGCCGGCATCCGCCATGGCGCGGGCAGCGACTTCCAACGAAAGAATCTGCAACGGTTCGATTGCCTTGAGCGCGGCGGGAGGGATCCGCCATTTCATCGGGTCAAAGATGATGTTCCCGATGAACCCGCCCCATTTTGAATAAACTCGGTCGCGCGCGAGACGATCTTTGTCGAAATAGGTCTCGGCATCCCAACGATCGGCCGGCACTTCTTCGACGGCATTGACCGAGTTGCAGATGTTCTCCCAATAGGTTCGCAAATCGTCTGCCTTGGGGAACATGCATGCCATGCCCACGATGGCGATGTCTTCCGACTTGGGTCGGGCAGGCCGCAAGATCGGCTGCCAGGGAAGCTGCGTGTTCGCCAATTGCGATAGCAGTAGGACGCTGGCGGGCGAGACTTCCTCATGAAGTTGTGGCATCGAGACCGCTTCATGTCGCAATACCGCCAGGTCGCCGACGCGGAAAAGACCGCGCCGGGCAATCGTCTCCACAGAGGCCTGTGAGCCTTCCCAGTCTCCCCGAGCGGCCAAGCGAAGTCGCTCGGCCGACAACGAAGTCAATTCTTCTTGAATTTTCTGGGACGAGAGAGACCCTTGCATCAGTTCGGCCCGGAAAGCAGCGAACTCGTCGACGAATGGGGAGGGGATGCAACGGATAGTGGTCTCGGCGCCGGTATGGAGATGGGCGATGAGCTTCCCTTGGAGGATCGCTTCATGATAGGTGGGGGTGATGATGCCGGTCTCGACCGATTCGGGAGTGAAGAAGTAAGCGCTGCCAAGCTGAACGCCGATCCGCATTCCGCGGGAGGCGAGTGGCGCCGCCGCCGCCGCGGTCATCGCGGAGCTCAAGGAATCATGAATTGGTCCGCCGAAGACGACATGGACCTCATCGGGCTTGACGAGCTTGGTTTCAAGCAGTGCATCAATCGCGCATTGCCAGAGAGAGAAGCTGCTTCTCGGCCCCAAAGGCCCGCCTGATTCGTTCCCTTCGACGACGAAATGCCGGGCCCCCTGCGCCAGTAAGGATTCCAGCATTTCAAGAGAATCGACGTGCCAGAACGTGATGATGTCGGTCTTGTTCAAATCGTCGGCTCGATCGGCATGACGACCATCCAGAAGAGCGACCGTCGGATTGATCGAAAGGATGAGGTCGATTTGGCGTTGGCGAAGCTCGACCGCCGTGTGCATGCTGACGGCGGCCCCCCAAGGGAGTGAGCCAAGCTTTGCCTTTGTCTGTTGCAGCAACGCTCGGGACTCGTCAACCCCCAGCGACCCGAGCGCGATCATCGGGAGAGCGCCGGCCGAAGCAACCGTATAGGCGAAAGCGGGTTGATCGGTGATGCCGGCCATGGGCCCCTGCACGATCGGGAACTTGATGCCGAGCGAGTCGGCCAGCGGGGACTCGGGGGCCAAAGACTCGGCCCTGCAAGCCATTTTGAAGTTTTCTTCCGAACGCAGGCGGTACGCCTTGATAATGCCTGCCACATGGTGGTGACGCCGAGCCAGCCGGGCCGCCAGCGAAACATCTTGACCCGCCGGGACGATCAACCCTTCCGAAATCAGAGAAGCAACTTTGCGGTGAAATGCTGCCGGGTCGCTTGCCGATGTCGAAAGTTGATCCAGGGTCTGTCGGTCCGCGGGCGTCAGCGTGCGGAAGGTGAATTGACCGTCGCTGATGAGCGTTGTGTCAACCTGCTTCAGGGAAGCCAGTGCCGACTTTTCCTCGCGATCGAGCGGGGATTCGTCGGCCAGCCAAAGCTGCTCGGCCAGGACGATTCCGCGTGCGCCCGCTAAGAGAGCCGCCGCCGCCGTGTCAGGCCCGATTCCTCCTTGTACCCAGAACGGAATCGAACATTGATTGCTGAGAAGTTGTAACAAGCAGAAAGTGGTCTTTTGACTGACCTCTCCACCTGCTTCAATCCCTCGAACGATAATCCCGTCCGCGAGCTTCCCTTGAGCCCAAGCGGCTTGTTCCAGGTCGGTCACCTCGACGAGCACCGACTCTGCAAGTTGACGAGCTTGGTCGAAAAGGAGATCGCGATCGGCGAGGTTATTCCTGGAAACGGCCAGCGAGATAATGGGAACTTTGGTATCGCCGATACCCGCGCGAATCAGATCCCAGGGGATCATGTCGTAGAGGCCGTTGACGCGAATGCCCCACTGCGGGGAGCGAACATGCTGGCGGAGACTGGCCATCTCGCGAATGAATTGATCGGCGTCGACCGAATAGCCCAGGTCAAGCAGTCCGGTCTCGCCGGCCCGGTTGGCCGCGATGGCCAACGACGCGCTCAAACGATGACTGGGGCTCACGACAATAATGGGTGTCACGCCGCTTTTCTCCATAGACCCAGGTAACCTCCGTGCCGATGGTCCAAGACTGTCTTGCCTTGCCGAGCTTCGTTCTGGCTCTGCCTTGCAAAGCGTTGATTGGGCTTGGACCGCGCTTTCTCCAATTCCCATTCCTTGAGCGAGCACGCTCTCCCTGAAGGGAGCATAAGTTAGGGAGACTCTCTCGGAACCTGATCGTTTGAGCCAATTCGATCGAACCCCACTCAAGGCCTGGTGGATCGTCCGATGGAGGCAAAACTTTCGAGATTACCGAAACGTCATGCTGGCCCCGGCCTGCGACGTCGAATCGAGCACCCTACAGAGATGAAATTGGGCCCAAAAACACGACGCCTTACCCTCGCGTCCTGCGATTGGAACTGGATTCTGGAGGTCACGCTTTCGCGACCCATCCTCCTGAAATCCGTCTCGAACTCGAAGCATCGAAAATTGAATAATAGGGGAAAACCCTCATTATTCACTCAGATTTGGGTATTCGAATACCCAAAATACCGCTTCGGTTATAAGCCTAGCACGCCTGCAAAACAGGCACACTCAACTCCGAGATAATGCGTCGCCGCATTATACCCAAGCCAGTCCCTCTTTTCCTCCAAAATCATCTCCAATAGCTCCATCTTTTTAGGCAAAACATGGTCCATTCGCATTGGGAACAGGCTGGAATGAGACGCCTACCTCAAATCGTCATGAAGACAAAACCAGCTCCGCACGGCAAATACTTCATCACTTTTGTCTCAAGTCATTTAAGCGTAGAAACATCGGTCTCTCATCTCTGATCATTGGGCACTTGTAAATGCGGAACGCCGGAGATACCGACCGAGCGGGCCGCGTCAATTTGACCCAAGCGAAAAACGTCTCCTCACGGCAGGCACTGCCTCTCCCTGTTGCACGGGTGCATTCCTCTTTTGCGACAATCTCGCGAAGGAATATTCGAAAAGAGAGATCGTTTTTGCAGGATCGCTCCAATTCGAAAGGACCGGGCATGAATAATGGCTGGGAGAAGCAGCTTTGATTGAGTTCGAGGAGACCACGATCTTGAATCGTCTTCGTGCGGCAACGCGCGTGGTGGTGGGGGTCGGTATCTGGGGCGTTTGTCTACTGGCAGGCCTGCGAAGTGCCAGTCTGCTGGGGGATGATTCCGTGCTGCGCACGACCGTGGCCCGCGTCTGGGCATATCTCGTGACGCCGACGCAAATCATTCAGGCGGCAGCGGCAGCGGAGATTATTGTCGAGTCAGGCGACCCGGTTTTCCTCCATTTCGCTGACAAGCCGGCCAAGCTGGTTGGTTCGGTTCGAAACGTCGATCGAATCTCAGCACCGGGATCGGCAACGGTTTCCATCGAACTGACAGGGAGTGACATTCCGGGAGCCCTCAGCATCCAAGAGCTTGTGGCCCATGTGACCGATCGTTCAGGGCAGGGCGTTCTTCGAACACTTTTGCCTGCCGAGAAACAAAAGAAGCTCCTATCCGACTTAGCAACGGCATGGGCGAGTCGAAAAGACCAAACCATGCGCGTCATCACACCGGCCCTCAAACAAATGATGGACGACCTCTATCCCGTGATCGAGTCGGAACTCGAGAAATCGATCATTCGTCACAAGGATCAATTTGGGGAGATCGTCGAACGGCACCGCCGAGATTACTGGTCGGACGAGTTTGCCAGCCTCGCCAGCCAAGTTGCCTGGCCAATCGTTCGAACGAAGGCCCAGCCGGTCTTCGACGACATGGCGGGCGAGATTTTTCAGCGGGTGTCTGTCTGGCGGCTCGGCTGGCGATACCTGGTGGACAAAGTTGGTGTCGGAAATGGCGCTCTCGAAGCCGAGTGGAGCCGAATCATTGCTGAGGATGCCCTTCCTATCGTAGAGAGTCATATGCCGCAGTTGGCAGATGTGGCAACGTCGGTCCTGGCCGAGTCGGCTGCCGACCCACGCGTGCAAGAAGCGCTTCGTTTGGCGGTCCATCGATTCATTGAGGATGCTGCCGTTCAGGAACTCGCCGGCAAGATTCTCCGTGAAGCAATCATGGATAATCCCGCCGTCAGCGAGGCGGTCTCTCACACGCTTGATCGGCCGGCCGTGAAACAGGCTTGGTCCCAACTGGCGGGCGAATGGGAACCGGTCGTGGTTTCGTTGGTGGAGCGAATCGTCTCTGGACCCGAGGGAGAGATTTCCCCTGAGTTGGCTCGCGTGCTGCGAAGTTCGCTGCTGGGGAAGGATCTTCGGTGGCTGGTCATCAAGGATGGCCCTCGTTCCTCGTTGGCGCCGATCGCAATCGTATCGGCCAGCGAGCAGGCATTTTATCCTCTCCCCACTCGCCAAAGGAGCCGTCCGTGACGGACGCTTCTTCATCCAAGGTTCAATTGCCGGTCGGCCTACGGCTATCGAGTTACTCGATGAAGACCCCGAGCCGAACGCTGCTGACCGATGCGCATGCCGAGATACCGGCCGGTTCGATGACATTGCTGGTCGGGCCAAGCGGTGTAGGCAAATCGGTTCTCCTACAGTCGCTGGCTGGCCTGGCAAGCGTTTTCGAATCGGGGATCGAGACGGGCGGGGTCGCCTCATTCATCGATCCTTCGGGGCGAACCTTCCCCGCGGGTCAACGGCCGACGATTGGTTTTGTTTTTCAAAGCTTGGCGATTTTCGACGATCTCTCCCCTGCGGAGAACGTTCAAATCAGTATCGATCATTGCCGAGGTGGGCCGCCGTCGCGAACCGCGAATCAGTGGCTGATCGATCTCGGCATTCCAGCTGGGACTCGTTCGTCCCTCTTGAGTGGAGGGCAGCGGCAGCGGTTGGCGATCGCGCGGGCCTTGGCCTCTTCGCCGGCCATGTTGTTCTTCGATGAGCCGACTTCCGGACTCGACGAAGCGACCGCCCGGCAAGTCGCCCAGCTCATTACCGACATTCATCGGCAACATGGATCCACTTGTTTGATCGTCACGCACGACGTTCGTCCATTTCTCGACATGGCCGATCAAATTCTTCTTTTCGATGGTCAAAAGCGCCAGCTTCGCGAGCTTGACCCGGCGGCCGTCGATGATTGGCATTCGGCATTGCAAGAGGCACTTCCGAAGGAGGATGACCGCGAAGGGCTTGCCTCTGCGCGCAGGCGAAGTTGGGTCGGCTCGATCGCTTCATTTTTTCAGAAAACTGCCGACATCGTCGGGGGGGCGCTTTGGACACCGATCGACTTGCTTCCGCTGTGGCGGTCGGCGCGATGGGGCGGGCGGGCCTTGGCGCACAGTTTAAGGCTGGTGGCAGGACCATCGGCTTGGATCTATCTGGCACTGGCCGGCCTAATTGTCGGCTTTGTTGCGACGTATTTTACATTCCGGTACATGCCGTACGCGAAGTACACCGAAACGCTGTTCGTCGAGAATTTGCTCTCCTCCATTGGCTTTGCACTGTACCGGATCTTGGTCCCGATTTTCGGGACGATCTTAATCGCGGCTCGATCGGGGGCGGCGCTGTCGGCCGATGTCGGCGGGCGGATCTATGGTCGACAGCACGACGCCTTGGCCACGCTTGGGGTTTCTCCCGATCGATACGCCAAGTTCGGGGCACTCTGGTCGATGATGCTAACGACGCCGATCCTGATTGCGTGGGCAAGCCTGCTGGCGGGCGGCGCGAGTTTGGTGGTCTTCACCGCGATTCGGCCCGAATGGGGGCCAACCTTTTGGGATCGTTACTTTGCGGACGCCTTTTGGCCGGCTCACCAATCTACTCCCAGCGGTTTGGGATGGTGGTTCGCGAAGGTAACGCTGTGCGGATTGGGGGCAGGGCAGATCGCCTATGCCGTTGGCCGGCAACCCAAGCGATCAAGTGAAGACATCAGTCGATCGATCACCCGCACGGTTCTTCTCGCCACCATCTGGGTTCTTCTGGTTCATTTCGGCTTTGCGTTCGTGGAGTTTGAATGACGACGAAGGGTCGGCGTCGTTCACAGGCGAGCCAATTTTTTCCCTCCGCGCTGGTGAGAATGGCACTCCTTCCTTTATGATGTCGCTTCTGGGGGAAGTTCTTTTCATCCAACCAATCAATGGGAGAATCTGCTTTGAAGCGATCGATGTTGCTGCCCTCGAAGGCTGGTTTGTTTTGTGCGGGATGGATTCTCACCACGACGCTGTTGGTCCAGGGGGATAGCCCCCCGGCTGGTTTTGTTTCTCTTTACAACGGCAAAGACCTGAGTGGTTGGCGTGGTCAAAGCCACATCAGCCCGTACGAATTAGCAGCCATGACGCCCGAAGCTCGCAAGACTTGGCAAGAGAAAGAGAATGTTGAGATGGCCAAGCATTGGCGAGCCGACAAGGATGAGATCTTCAACGACGGGCAGGGGCCTTATCTCACCACGGAGAAGGACTACAAGAACTTTGAACTCTACGTCGATTGGAACATGGCACCCTTAGGAGACAGCGGAATTTACCTTCGTGGCACCCCGCAGGTGCAGATCTGGGATACGCGAGAAGAAGGGGGTAAATGGAACCTCGGTGCCAATTTCGGCTCGGGCTCGCTCTGGAACAATAAGAAGGCCGGCAAGAATGCTCTCGTCTTGGCCGACAAGCCGCTCGGCGAATGGAATCGTTTTCACATCACCATGAAGGATGACATCGTGACGGTTGTCTTCAATGACAAGCTTGTCGTCGATAAAGTCCCCATGGAGAACTTTTGGGACGCCAAAAAACCTCTCCCCCAGACCGGTCCGATTCAGCTTCAAACTCATGGCGGCGATATCCGTTGGAAGAATATCTTTATCAAGGAATTGCCATGACCTGAGGGACCGTCGATATCTTTGGTATGTACAATCGTGGGATGCTCGTTCGATAAAAGTCTGTCACGGGGCCGGGTGATTTTCCGTCCCCCATTTCGATGAAGAGGAACTCTTCGATGCCGAACCTTTCAGCGGTCCCTGTGTGGGTGGTGTTGGCCGTCGTTGCGCTGGTTGTCGTCACGATGCTTTCCGGGCTTTACAACGGCCTGGTCGTGGCTCGCAACAGATTCAGGAACGCTTTCGCGCAGATCGATGTCCAACTCAAACGGCGATACGATTTGATTCCCAATCTCGTCGAAATCGTCAAAGGCTACATGACTCACGAACGAGAAACCCTCGAGTCGGTTATTCGAGCCCGCAATGAAGCGGTCTCGGCCGGGCAAAAGGCCGCCGCCGATCCCGGCGATCCCAATGCCATGAAGCAACTCAGCGGTGCTGAGTCGCAGCTTTCCGGCGCTCTAGGTCGCTTATTTGCTCTCTCCGAAGCGTACCCCGATTTGAAAGCCAATCAGAATATGCTCTCGCTGCAAGAGGAACTGACCTCTACCGAGAACAAAGTCTCGTTCTCTCGGCAAGCCTACAACGATTCGGTCATGCAGTACAACAACATGCGCGAGTCCTTCCCCACCGTGATCGTCGCGAGCTTGTTCGGGTTCCTAACGGCCGACCAGTTCGAAATCACCGACACCGCCGAACGCCAGGCGCCCAAGGTTTCCTTCTCCTAATCAGTCGATCAAGCGATCCATCGCCGGCATCGCACTTCCACACGGTGCGGGCCGGCGGACCTTGGACGGGAACGAGCGAATGGATTTTTTTGCAGCCCAAGAGCACGCGCGCCGGCAGAGTAGCTTTCTCGTCGTCTACTTCGCGCTCGGGATGTTGGGTCTAGTGGCGTCGATTTACTTCGTGGTGGCGATTCTCTTTCGCATGAACACACCCGACGATTCGCCTCTGGCCATGACGATCGCAGACGTCCCCTTGTTCTATCCCAATCTTTTAGCGGCCGTCGCAGGCGCCACCTCGGCCGTTGTCGGGGCGGGGAGTCTCTACAAGATTGCCCAACTCTCCAAAGGGGGCGAGACCGTCGCGCTCATGCTGGGTGGTCGACCGATCAACGTCGATACGCGTGACCCTGCCGAGCGAAAGATACTCAACATCGTTGAAGAGATGGCGATCGCCTCGGGTGTGCCGGTCCCGCCGGTCTATCTGCTCGAGAACGAGCAAGGCATCAATGCGTTTGCGGCGGGTCACAAGCCTTCGGATGCTGTCATCGGCGTGACCCGTGGCTCGATCGATCTTCTGACGCGGGATGAGCTGCAAGGAGTGATGGGACATGAGTTCAGTCACATCCTCAACGGCGACATGAAACTGAATCTTCGGATCACCGGCCTGATCTATGGCATCCTGGTCATCAGCACGATCGGCTATTACATCCTTCGCTCGCAACAGAATGTCATGATTTTCGGGCTCTCCTCCTCCCGACAAGGGAGATCCGAGAGCAAGGGCGATCCCCGGGCCCTTTTCATGCTGTTCGGCTTGGCGTTATTTGTGCTGGGATACATCGGCGTGATTTTCGGGCAATTGATAAGGGCTGCCGTCTCCAGGCAACGAGAATACTTGGCCGATGCGTCGGCAGTACAGTTCACGCGAAATCCCGAGGGGATTGCCTACGCCCTGGCGAAGATCGGCGGCTGGTCGGCCGGTTCACGCGTGGCGGAAGCCCATGCAGGCGAAGTGAGTCACATGTTCTTCTCCACCGCCGTGAGCCAACTCTTCGCAACTCATCCCCCCTTGGCCGATCGCATCAAGCGCGTTCTGCCCCAATGGGACGGGACCTTTCCCGATCCGCGCCAAGCCGCACCAAACGTGGCGGTTCCCGCTCCGGCCAAGCCCAAACGGGGTCCGCTCCCAGGAGGTTTTCCGATTCCATTTCCAATCGGAACTCAAGGAGTCTTGCAAAAGGTAGGCGAACCCCGCCCGGAGAACATCGCGACGGCCGCGGCGATTTTGGAATCGCTTTCGCCGCCGATCGCCGATGCGTCGCACGAAACTTTCTCCGCACAGGGCTTGGTGTATGCGTTACTGTTGCACGCCGATCAAGATGTTCGGTCTCGGCAACTGACGCATCTTCAACGAGAACTCAAGCCTTCGATCTTCGAGGCGACGTTGAAGTTGGTCCCGACGGTGCAGGCGATGCCGGCCGGCTCGCGGTTGCCCACCGTCGAGTTGGCATTGCCGGCCCTTCGGCAATTGACGCGCGGGCAATACACGCACTTTCGCGACAACATTTTGAACCTTGTTCATGCCGACCAGCGAATCACGCTCTTTGAGTTTGTGTTGCAGATCTTTGTGGTGCGTTGTCTGGATGAACAGTTCGGATTGAGGAAATCCAAGCCTGCCAAGATCTCGAAACCCGCGGAGGTCAGCGACGAAGTCGCTCGCGTGATCAGTCTGCTCGCGCATGTCGGCAACGACGATCCCGCTGTCGTGCGTGCTCTTTACGAGAAGAGTTGGAAAGCATTCGATTCGAATCTACCAGTCCCGATGGTGGCGAAGGATGAATTGAATCTGACTGCTTTCGGCGATGCATTGGAGCATCTGGCGGAGGCAGTTCCCGCGCTCAAACGAAGGATAACCTCGGCAGCGACGGCGTGTGTCGTGGAAGATGCCGTCGTCAGCGTGGCGGAGTTCGAGCTCTTAAGGGCAGTGGCCTCGGTGCTCGAAACTCCCATGCCACCTTTGCAAGTGACACCTCGATGACACTCTATCAAATACCCGAATTGCTACTGGGCTTTGCCTTGATTGGCGACGGCGGCCGCCGCCTTGGCAATAGCCTCGGCATCCCCCAGGTAATAGTTTCGGATTGGTTTCAGTGATGAATCAAGTTCGTAGACGAGTGGCGTTCCGGTCGGAATATTGAGTTCGACGATGGCCTCGTCACTGATCCCGTCAAGGTACTTGACCAGCGCTCGCAGACTGTTGCCGTGCGCCACGATAACAACCCGCTTGCCGTTACGAACCGCCGGTGCAATGGTCGATTCCCAGTAGGGAACAAATCGCGCGACCGTATCCTTCAAACACTCGGTTCGAGGTAGTTCCGCGGGCGACAAGTGAGCGTATCGGCGATCGTGGCCGGGGTATCGCTCGTCAGAAAGATCGAGTGGAGGAGGGGGGACATCGTAACTGCGTCGCCAGATTTTAACCTGCTCATCACTGTGCTGGGCGGCCATCTCGGCTTTGTTAAGGCCTTGAAGAGCGCCGTAGTGGCGTTCATTCAACCGCCAATCCCGAATGACGGGAAGCCACATCAGATCCATCTCATCCAGGACGTACCACAGCGTCCGGATGGCTCGCTTCAAGACCGACGTGTAGGCGATATCGAACGTGAAGCCTTCCTTCGTCAGCAGCGTCCCTGCCGAGGCTGCCTCTTGCCGACCTTTTTCCGAGAGATCGACATCGGTCCAACCAGTGAATCGATTCTCTTTATTCCAAACACTTTCGCCGTGACGCAGCAGCACCAACTTGTGCATGAAAGCGAACTCCCTCCGCTGGCGGGGAATATTCGCCGCCGAGCCCTGTCGTTGTAGAGGATCCGCCTTCGTTGGCCGACCGCAGCCGAGAAGCTTCTTCGTCGCACTCAACATGTCGCTTTCACGCCACATGCGGTCGTCTTATCGCGCATTCTGGCCGAAAGCGCTTAGGGCGTTGATGAAATAGAGGAGAGTTAAAGCCGTCAACAGAATGATTAAAAAAAGGAGAGCCATGCCCCAAGAAGGACGCGTGGGCCAACGGTCGGGAGGATCGGTCATTGTGCTCGGCCCGTGAAAGAGGATCTTGGTAGACTTTTGGTAGCAAGGATGATCAACAAGACCAGGAGGGATAGGGCCATGCCGGACGTGAAGGTAATCGTTCGACCCGATGGGCCCTTGCAGATTCTCGGGCCGATCCTCGTCGAGAATCTCGACGGTTCGCCAATCGACGTGGTCGGCGATCCGAAAGGAATCTTTCTGTGTCGATGTGGCCGATCGACACAAAAACCATTCTGCGATGGATCCCACAAAAGGAGCGGTTGGAAAGAGTCGACGAGCCAAGAAACGGCATGACGCGCTCGATCACTCGAGCGCGTCATGCCGAAGACGAACAGAGAGTCTGTTAAGTGTGACTATCGGTTACCGTAGTAGATGCTGGCCGAGACCGGCACCAAATGGGAATCAACCCGTGCGGTGAAGTTACCCCGCCCCGAGGGAAACCCCTGCCAAGGCATCGATGACGGCGTCGCCGGCGCCTCTTGGGGCCGAACCTCTTCATGGGGAGGATTTACGTTGGCCGGCGGAGCAGGGTTGGTACCGGGAACTTGCGGCGGTGGGACCGCTTCGCCTGGGTTGAGATACCGCTTGTTCTCATGAATCACCTGGCCGTTTTTGACAACTCGCTCGATGATCATGGTTCGATCATCTGCCGGTGCCGTAGCAGGGTTCTGGTAGAACTGCGGTTGCGGCTGTCCCTGGGGAGGAGCGGGCTGGGCGTGAGGCGCTGCTCCGGGAACCGGCATCGCTCCCACCGCGGTAGGGGCCGGCGGGAGATAGTTCGCAGCGCCCGGAACCGCTGTCGCCACCGCTTGCGGCGCGGGCTGTGCCATTTGAGCTACCGGACCAGCAGGTACGGCTGGAACAAAGTTCGCCACCGGAGCTGCCGCCATCGCCGGGGCGGCTACCGCGACCGGCGCGACTGGAGCAACAGGGGCCACAAACTGCGAGACAGTGGGCGCCACGGCGACCGGTGCAACGAAATGGGACACCGTCGGAGCGACCGCGACAACAGGAGTCGGCGGGAAGTACATCCGAGTCTCTGTCACCGGTTCAAACGCGATTCTCTGTTCGAACGTGGTCACAGGAACCTGATAATTCCGGGCGATAGTCTGTGTGACGGGAACCTGTCGCTGGCGCCTGACCACCGACGTCACCGGCGTGGTCACCGCCTTAAAGCCACACCCACATGGGTCGTAATACGCGGACGTTTGCATGGTGGTGACCGCTTCATCGAAGAACTCGGTCCGCAGACTGACGACGTTTTCGAACTGTGTTTGCGTCTGCATCGTAGTGACCGGGGCCAAATAGCTTCGCTGAACCATTCGCGTTTCCTGAACGGCGATGGGTGCCGGGGCGACCGGGGCGAAGTATTGGGCCACGACGGGAGTCGCGATCGCCACAGGGGCGACGGGGGCCACAAACTGCGCCACCACCGGGGTCGCCGCCACGCCGCAACTCGAGCAACTTGCCGCAGGTTGGTAGAAGGAAGTGTTGGTCTGCACTGAACGGCGCCTGCCGAACATGCAAGCCGAGGCCGGCGATGGATCGAAAGCGATCCAGCCTGCCGACAAGATCATGACCCAGCCAACGATTCCGCGCACCATGGCGAGGACTCCCTCAACGATGTCTACTCTTGTTGCTCGTCGCCTGCCGCCACCGAGCACATCTCGGCCGCGACAGAGCGGAGTCGATGGCGCGACAACGAGCGCCCTCATGAGGTCAGCGTAGATCGCAGGTAGGTCCACATCAATCAATCATGACGAATAGTCGGAGGAATCTCGAAAGAAGGGGTGGAGTTGTAACGATTGTAGCGATCGCGCGGTCGAGACATGACACTTAGGTCGTCGAAAACCCTTGCTGATAAGAGATTTATGATGAGGACGGATGGGTTGAATGGGCAAGATTTGCCGAGCGTATCGGCCGCTAGAAAAGCCTCCCCTGGAGTAAACAAGGGGCGGTTCGGTGGGCGTGTCGGCAACCAGAGAAGGGGCGTTTCCCATGTTGCGAATCATCGTGACAGCACCATGTCACGATGAGAGTCCCGTCGAGGCTGACAACGGCCTGCGCTGACCAGTCACGCCGACTTCCTTGGGGCGTGCTTACTCGGCTTCGGTCTTGCCGATGAAAACGATCCCGAGGGGTAAGTCCGCTTCTTCGGATTCGAGTTTGGCCTTGCTCGAGACATCGAGGACAACGTGCTTCTGCTCATTCTCGCGAACGCGCGGCAGCGGTTCGGTCGGAGCTTCGACAAACGGGTCTAGGAACAGGGCGCAGGGATGACCTGTCTTGGCGGCTTTCTTGCTCCGCTCCATCAGGTCATCACGAGAGACCGCGTCGAGTTTCTGATCCTCGTCGAGAGGACTGAGCAGAGCAAAGGCCGGGCTCGGCGCAATCCCCATGTGATTGCCATCTTGTGGATGGGTCGCCAAACGCAGGGTGTAGATCCCAACCGGGATGGTCTGGCCACGGAAATCACTGAAGCTGTCGTCGATCACTTCGAAAATGCCCAGAAACGTCCCATCCTCGATCGAGTCGTACCCCACGATTCCCCCGGGAGTGGCGGCACTGGGAACCAGCTTTCGAATCCAAAATCTCAGGACTTCTTTTCCATCTTCCAAGATGGTGTAGCTCGCGGGCGCTAGGCTTTCGCTCAACTCTTGTGCGACTTGTTTAGGAAAGGGTTGCTTGCCGGACTCAAGCTTGGGCACGTCGTCCGTTGGCAATAGGACGGACAGAAAAAGAATACTCGAAAGCAGGTTCATGAGTTGGTTCCCGCATGCGGTTGAAAAGGGAAAGCCGACTATCGCGTGGCGTGACTGATCGCCAAAAGAGCGTAGGCGGTAACTAATCTACCGTCGCTTTCGAGCCAGCGTTTCTCTGGATTGGACCAACTTCCATCTTCTTTTTGCCGAGCGGCAAGCGCGGTCAAAAGATCCTTTCGCCAATCGTGCTTAGATCCGTCGGACGACTCAAATTGGTCGATTTCGAGAATGTCGAGGGCTTTGGCAAACGTCTGGTAGTAGTAGAAGAGACCCATTTGCCCCAGGCCAGGATTCTCATCCAGAGTGTAATGCTGTTGAATCCACTTCCATGCCGCTTGCACTCGGCGATCATCTTTCTTCAAGCCAGCATGAATGAAGCTCTTCAGCCCAGCGTAGGTCATGCTCGCGTAGGATCGGAGTCCGCCGTTGGCCTCGATTCCGCCGGGGTTGTAGGCCTCGGCAGGGGTGTAATAGAAACCGCCGTCGTCGATGAGGGCTCCCTGTGCCAGATCGTTCGCTCCTTCGCCACTCAGGTTTTGACAACGACTGATGAAGGTAAGGGCTCGCTGATAGGCGGGATCATCCTTCGGAACGCCGGCCGCTTCGAGAGCTTCCAAAAAGTAAGCGGTATTCGACAAATCCGGACGGGACTTGGCCCCATAGCCAGCACCGCCGAACTTGGGGTTCGATGGGTCGGCACCTTCCCCTTGGTCCCATTGATCCTTCTTGAGAAACGCGATCGCTTGATCGATGAGCCCCTGATACTTTCCGTCCGCGTTGGCCTCATGGAAGGCAAGTAGCGCGATCGCGGTGGGATAGTTTCGATTGGGTCCAGGGACGTAGATGCCGCCGTCCGGTTGAGCATGTTTTCGCAGAAAATCCAATCCTCGGACAACCATCGCATCAGAAGGGGGGACGATCTTGTTGCGGAGCAGCCCCGTCACCACCAAAGCGGTCACCGCCGGCCCGTAATCCCCCTCGGCAAAGCTCCCGTCGTCGGCCTGAACTCCTCGGTAGTAGGCAGTCGCTTTCTCGACCAGGGGCCTAGCCAGGGCCCGATGCTCCGTCCATTCAGGCGAATCATCCCCAAGTAAACCGCACAAAGCCCAGCAGCAGATCGTGATCATGACCGCACTCTCTTTATTAAAGTTCTCGTGGCGAGAGAGGAACCTACCCGCGCGGGGATCCGTCGACAAAAGTCGACAAAACAGGCCGTCGGACATGCCGGCGTTCTCGTTCCTCTGAACAGATTGTACAGGTTTCGAACGGTCGAATGGAGCGGTCGAAAATGCAAGAAGTCAGAGGTCCCGGGAACCGGTCCTTTCCGGATGGAGTTAATGGCTCCGAGGAAGGTCGGTTGTTATCACAGGGCGGTGCTTCTAAGACTCTTCCCAGTGGTTACTTAGCATTCATGGTGGGAGAGGCGACTCATGGGGCAGCTCACCCATTTTGATGACTCCGGCGCCAGTCGGATGGTCGATGTATCGGACAAAGAAGTATCACGCCGGCGGGCGGTGGCCAGGGGCGTGATCCTGATGAGCCCGGCCACGTTGATCATGATTGTGGATCGGACGGCGTCAAAGGGCGATGTTCGTGAAGTGGCCCGGCTCGCCGGCATCATGGCGGCCAAAAAAACCAGCGAACTTATCCCTTTGTGCCATCCGCTCCCCTTGACCAGCGTCACGCTCGACTTTCAATCGGAAGGGGATAACGCTCTTCGCATTGAGGCTTGTTGCATCGTCGATGGGAAGACTGGAGTCGAGATGGAAGCACTGACCGCCGTTTCGGTGGCGTGCCTGACGGTGTACGACATGTGCAAGGGTGTCGATCGCGGAATGAGGATCACCGAGATTCGTCTCGAAGAGAAAAGTGGCGGCCGAAGCGGCCACTTTGTCCGTTCCTGTGCAGAATAGGACAGTAGAGGATACGTGGATGATCAAGCTTGCGTCCGCCCCCAGTCAGGAGCGATTGATTAACTTCTACGAGCCGATCGCCCTGGAGTTGACGGAAGTCGATCGACTCCTGCGCGAACAATTGACATCGCGGTACCCCTACATCGACGAGTTGACCAGCCGAGTTCGGCTTTACCAAGGCAAACGGATCCGCCCGGCACTTTTGTTGTTGGTGGCCAAGTCACTGGGAACGGTTCAATGGGATCACTTCGTTCTCGGAACGGTGATCGAGATGATCCATGCCGCGACGCTGGTGCATGATGATTTGCTCGATCAAGCCGAGTGCCGACGTCATGTTTTGACGGTCCATGCCGAATGGGGTGCCGAGGCAAGTGTGTTGCTCGGCGACTACCTTTTCTCGCAGGCGTACTTTCTGGCGGCAACGCTGGAAACCCCCGAAGGTTGTCGGCTGATCGGTCAGGCGACCAATGCCACCTGCGAGGGAGAGCTTCGACAAGTCTCGCGCCGGGGTTACTTTCATCTCACGCTCGACGAGTACATCGAATTGATCTCGGGAAAGACCGCGGAGTTGATCTCGTGCGCTTGTCGAACAGGTGCCAAGTTTGCCGGGGCAGATCCTGATCAGATTGAATCGATGGCACGGTTCGGTCGTTATCTGGGGATCGCTTTCCAGATGGCCGATGACATCCTCGATATCGTCGGCGATCCCAAAAGGACCGGAAAGTCCGCCGGCACAGATTGGGACCAGCGAAAGATGACGCTTCCCTTAATCCTGCTTCGCGATCGCATCACCCCTTCGGAGAAAGAGGCGTTCCGGACTCTTTTTCATGACGAAACCGATCGCCGGGCCGAGTTGGTGACTTGGTTGGGTTCGACCAACATTGTCGACGAAAGCCAGGCTCTTGCCGACGAGTACGCCGCCCGGGCAGCGGCCGAGCTCGAAACCCTTCCTCCGGGGCCGTGCCGGGATCGGCTCGAGGAGATTTCTCGTTTTGCTGCCTGCCGAGCTTCTTGATAGCAGGCATCCCGATTCCCAGCTTGCGACTCTAGGAACCTTTCGGCCTAATTGCCTTATTGCGCCTACAATTCCCACCACGGCGTAGACTCTTTCATGGAACCTACCAAAGGTCGCCCGTTCAATAGATGGAGTTGGATCGATGTTCGCGAGATGAGGTCCCGAGGTTCTGGGGCACCTGGTCCCTATGCGCATGAGTTGCGCGGCTCCTTGCTTGCGACTTCGGTTCATGATTCATCTTTGGCGATAGGTTGGAATAAACACGTTGGATGCACCATCCCGAGCTTCGAAAGCGATGAGGCCTCGGCCAGACTCAGTGCCGGCACGTCCCACGGATGAATCCTCGGTCGATTTGCTTCATCCTTTCGCGCAGGCTCATTCCACGCTCCCGCCCCCCCTTCCAGGCGATGTCCAGCGGGGCGTCGCGCCACGCGACTTCGTCGTGGAAGTCGTTGAAGAGGATCGTTCGCTCGAGGGCTGGCAGGCCGAGTGGTGGGATCTCTTCATGCATTCGATCGAGGCGAATGTATTTTACAGTCCTCCCTTCTACTTTGCCGCCCGTAAGCACTTGACGCCGTCGGACGACATGGTGGTCTTGATCGTGAAAGCGATCGACCGGAGTGCTCCCGGTCGGGAACCGACGTGGTGTGGCTTTTTCCCGATGGTTCGTCGCCGTCGCTGGCGTGGCATACCAGCGAATGTGCTGACGATGCATTCACACGATTACTGTTTTCTTCGCACGCCATTGATTCGTTCTGATGCGGCGAGAGAAGTCATCGACCTTTTCTGGAACTGGGTCCGTTTCGAATCGGGGGCCTCCTTGATCGATTTGCCTGACCAGGCAGGGGACGGAGCGTACCACGCTCATCTGGTAGAAGGGATGTCGCGGGCTGGCCTACGCCCCACGATGGCGAGCACGCGAGTCCGTGCTCTCCTATGCCCTGCGGAGAATGCCGAGGCCTATCTGCGAGAGAGTATTTCGGGAGGCAAACTGAAGGAACTTCGGCGACTAGAACGTCGACTGCGCGAGCAAGAGGGGGAACTGCTCTTTCGTTCGCTTGGCCCTGATGAGGATCCTTCCGAAGCCATCGAGCGATTCCTCTTAGTCGAAAAGTCGGGCTGGAAAGAGCGAGAGGGGACGGCACTTGCCTGCCGGCCTGCTCATGCCGACTTCTTCCGCGAGGCAGCGATGGAACTCCATCAAAGAGGCCACCTTCGACTAAACTTTTTAGAAGGCAAAACAGGAGTGATTGCGGGCAAATGCAATCTCGTCGCGAAGAATGCTGCCTACGCCTTCAAGATTGGCTTTGCGGAAGAATTCGCCCGATTCTCGCCGGGCGTCCAGTTGGAAATCGACAACATTCGCCGATTCCATGCGGAGATCGACTTGCCATGGATGGATTCGTGTGCCGACCCTGATCATCCGATGATTGATCATCTCTGGCGCGATCGCCGATCGATTCATTCATGGTGGGTTCCGCTCAGTCGTTGGGGGGCGTCGATCGTGGCGTTATTCCCTTGGGTAGCCTCCATGCGAAAGGGACTGAGAGGAAACGCGTCTGATTCGGGGGCCAACGTATGACAACCGCGCCGCCTCGTTTCACGGAGGCTTTGGTCGATTTCGATACCCGTCTCTTTCGAGAGAAGTTCGATCGCGAGCCGTTCCTCATTCAGCATCGATTGCCCGGCCATCCTCTGTTCGAACTCGAACGGATTATGGAGTTGACCCGATCGCTCCCCGCTGATCGCGTCGAGTACAATGCCGGCGACGTGCCGATCACGCTTGATCCAAAGGTGACGCCGCGAACGGGCTTATCCGCCGAAGAAACGATTCGCCGAATCGAAGAATGCCGATCCTGGCTGGTGCTCAAGAATGTCGAAAGCGATCCCGAGTATTCGGCACTCCTTCGGGACTGCTTGTCGCCGATGCAATCGATCATCCCGGATATGCACTACTTCGAGGCGTTCGTCTTCGTCTCCTCGCCCGGATCGATCACGCCGTTTCACATCGACCCGGAATGCAACTTTCTGTTGCAGGTGAGAGGCTCGAAATTTGTTCGGATGTATCCGCGGGACAATGCGGCCATTTTGACTGAACAAGAGCTGGAACGCTTCTACGCGGGTGCCTCGCGAAATCTTACGTGTCGAGACGAAGAGGGAACGACGTCTCGCCTATTTGAATTGCTTCCGGGGCAGGGGCTTCATTTTCCCGTCACCATGCCGCACTGGGTCAAAAACGGGCCGGAGGTTTCCGTTTCATTCAGCGTCACCTTCCGCACGTCGGCTAGTGATCGCCGCGAAATCCTCTACCGCATCAATCACCATCTTCGGCGAACGGGGCTCGCGCCTCGTCCGGTGGGTCAATCTCCTTGGATCGACCAGATGAAGTTCACCTCGTTCGACACGATTCGTCGAGTCCGTCGTCTGTTAGGGAGTAAACCCGAGCCCGACCGCCGGGGCTATTGAAAGTTGCCGGCGCCGAGTATCCGCGCAGGACGGCTACGTTCCTGCTGTCGCAGGGGCGTCGCGCCACGATCGCTTGAGGAAAATTCGGAGCGAGTTGCTCGCCGGCCGGCGGGGAAATCCATCCCACCGAGTCGGCTACGTATTGAACTGGAACTCTTTGGTGTTGATCAAAGCCCAGAGGAGATTCTGATAGGCCTGCTTCTTATCGCTTCTCTGCGACAGATAATCGCCCGCCACCTTTGCTTCCTCGGCCGTCGGCAGACGCGAGAAAAACATCAAGTAGAGCTCGCGGACTTTCTCCTCGTCAGGACGAGGGTCTGCCGCCAACTTGCTCGCTTGAGAAGAATCTGCCGTCAGCTTGGCTTGGATTTCCGGAGAGTTCAAAAGATGAAGCGATTGGCTGAGGTTCGCATCGGTCGTCCGCTCGCACTCGCAAGAGCTCTGTCGTTGTGGCCGACCGAAGATATCGAGGAAGTACGAATTGATTTGCTCGTCGGGCAAATCGACAGCGCGCATCTCCTCGGGAAAGTCGAATGCCGTCCGGGCTTGGGTCACCACATCAATCGCATCGAGGAGCACTTCCGCAGGGAGTCGACGTGGATAAAACCGGGCGAAATTCTGAGAGTCCTGCTTATTGAACTCGTTGGGTTCACTCGCCAGTTGATACGTCGACGAGCGAACAATCGTTCGGACCATATGCTTTAGGCTCCAACCATGCTCTCGGACGTCGGCGGCAAGCCAATCGAGCAACTCGGGATTTGTCGGCGGATTGGTGACTCGCATGTCATCGATCGGCTCGACGATTCCTCGCTTAAAGAAGTGTCCCCAAACCCGATTGGCGAGGGCTCGCGCAAAGAACGGATTAGCAGGGTCGATCATCCAGTCCGCCAGTTGTCGACGAGGATCATCGCCCGCAGGAATGTCGAGCTTCGGGCCGTCCAGACCCGCCGGCTTCATGACCACCTCCGTCAAGGGATGCGTCACTTTCCCCGAGCGAGCGACAAACACTGCTTCGGTCGGTTCGCCGACGTCACTGTTCTCGAAAGGCTTGCGTCCCACGCGAGCAAAGAACGCGGCCAGCGAGAAGTAATCGTCCTGACTCCATTTTTCAAACGGATGATGATGGCACTGCGCGCATTGAATTCGTGTGCCGAGAAAGAGTTGGCTGACGTTGTCGACGTTCTGTTGCGGCGAGCGAACTTGCCGATACCACGTCACGGGCGGATTGTCCGTCGGCGTCCCTGTGGCCGTCAAAATCGCCCGAACAAACTGGTCATAGGGCATGTCCCGGTGGAACGCATCCTTCAGCCAAAGCGACATCGCATGAGTTCCCGGGGCATAGTCCGCTCGCCCCGCCCGCTTGTTCTGCAACACCGCACCCCACTTCATCGCGAAATGGGCCGCGAAGCCTCGGCTATCGAGAAGCTGGTCAATGAGAAGATTGCGCTTATCGGGATCCGTCGAGGCGACAAACGAGGTCACCTCGACCGGCAAAGGGAGTCGGCCAACCATGTCGATGTACAGCCGACGCGCAAACTCCGCGTCGGTCGTCCGTCGTGACGGCACCAGTCCCAGATCCTTCCATTTCTTCGCGGTGAGTTCGTCGATCGGGTTGGCTGCCGTGAATTCGATTTTGTCAGGAAGAGTTTTTCCCACGGGGACGCTCGCTCGATAGACAGCGACTTGTCCCATGTATCGCGCCATGATCGCGGCTTCGCCGCTCTGGTCGAGTGTCATCACCTTCGAGCCGTCGTTCACTTTGGCGACCGCTTCGTCATTCGATTGAAACTGTACCTGACGCGTGACGTCTGCTTGACGCCCGTCCGAATACGTCGCGACCACGCGAAGTTCTTGAGACGACCTTTTCGTCATGACCCGCGCGTCGGGAAAAACGGCAATCTTGACCACCTTCGGATCGTCAGGCTGATGGGGCATTCCTTGCCGAATCCAGTCAGCGATCAATTGATGATCGTGATCTCCGCGCGTCATCCGTTTTCCACCGCCGTGCGGCAATTCACCGGTCGCTTTCCGCAGCAGCAAGCTGTGCGCGGGAGAGGCGGGGAAGATTCGTCGGCCCCGTCCTTCCTTCACGATGGCGGCATAGTCGGCTTCCGGTTTGTACGCGAGAAGTGAGAGCCGAAAGCCGTTCTGGCCCCCCGATTTCCCATGGCATCCACCTGAATTGCAACTCAACTTGCTGAGGATCGGTTGGACCTCATTATCGAAGCTAACCGAACGCGGTTCTCCTAATCCCCTCACTTCGACGAGGATGCGAGCCTCGGCAGAGCCGACCCGCGCGACCAGTTCGGTCTTTCCCTCGGCCAAGGGGGCAAGCTCCAGGCCGTCCCGGCCGACAATACCTTCCGAAGCAAGTTCCCAGGTGGCTTGGCCAGAAACATCCCGCTGATGCGACCCCTGCACGCCGGTCACCACCATCTTGACTCGCGCCCTCGCATGATCAAGAACCACGCTCGATGGTTCGATCTGGATGGCGTCCATCACCATGGGTTCAGCCGCGGCGCTGGCGTTGTCGTCGGCCAAAACCGCGCGGACCGACAGAAGGCAGCAAAGCAGGCCGGCATTCCCAAGCATCCGTGTCGCGCTCCTATAACTCTCTCGGAGAAGGCCAGCCTCGATGATCGGCTCCGACGCCGGCCTCTTCTTCTATTCTTACCGAGGGTGACGTAAGCGGGTCGAGAAATCAAGGTCGCTGCCGATCGAAAGTCATCCGCGACAACATCTTTGATCGAAAAAGAGGATTCCAACATGCGTGCTTGGCCGATCGCCGTCCGATTGGAAAGCGTGGGTCGATCGTTTCGAGAAGCTTTGCCGGTGCTGGCACAAGCAGGCTTTCAGGGAATCGAGTTCGACGCGGTCGGTGATTTGGCCCCTTCGCAGTTGAGTCAAACCGGTCGCCGAGAAGTTATAGCGCTTTTTCGGCGATATGGACTCCGACCGGTTGCGATCGGCTTTCCGACGCGGCATGGCTACGACCATCTTGATCGCCTGGAAGCTCGGATTGCCGGCACCGAAGCGGCATTGCTTCTGGCGTATGATCTGGGCGTCCCCATCGTCATCAATCAACTCGGGCAGATTCCACCCGATGAAGACAAAGCTCGACAAAAGATCCTTTCCGAATCACTGACTCGATTGAGCCAAGAGGGAGATCGCGTCGGGGCCAAGCTTGCCTTGCAAACAGGAACCGATTCGCCGAGTACTTGGGCCGACTTGTTGGCGTCGATCCCAAATGCAGGTTTGGCCGTCAATTTCGCGCCGGCGTCGCTCGTCGCGTCGGGAGAGGATCTAGAACTCGCCGTGGAAAAGCTTGCTCCTTGGATCGTCGGCGTCCATGCTCGCGATGTGGTTCGAAGTTCCCTTGCGGCATCAGGGGTCCGCGAGGTTCCTCTCGGAGAGGGAGAAATCAACTGGCGAAGGCTGTTAAGGCTGTTGTCGATGGTGGAAGGTTGTCAACATTTGACTCTCATCAGCGAGCCCGGCGCCCAAGCCGAGAAGTCTCTCATTCAAGGGAAGGCGTACCTTGCCTCGCTGATTGAATGAAAAGTTTGCTGCGTCGCATCGTGCGAGTAATCGCTTGACAGATTGCGAATGGGCCGATCAGTACAGGAGCGATGAAGAGCCGACCCCGATCAGCCGGCCAATCGCTGATCGAGATACTGCCGGATTCGTGCGGTCTGTTGAAATCGAAGAATATCGTTGGCCTGCGGATCAAAAGGTAGATTCGTAGCGAGCAGTTCACACAAGACCCGATGGGCATGCGCCCTCATTTTGGGTTCGCTGTTCTCCATCAAGTCAATCAATCGATGAGCGCTGAAGCGAGCGCGAGGCCGAAGCAGCGAGGCAAGCTGGATCGGATCCATATGCCCCACGTGTTGCAGGGCATCGTTGACACTTTCTTCGCCGAGCATCATCTTCACCGAGGTTGAGGGCTTTTCGCGCCGTGCGATCGCCTCGGTGATGGCCGCCGAACTGAAGTTTTCCCCCAGATACGCTTCACGAGCACGTGGATCGTTGATGATCTCTAGCGGAGTTCCGTGACACAGCATCTTACCGTCGGCAATGAGGTAGCTTCGATCGGTGATGCGGAGAGTCTCGGCCACATGATGGTCGGTGATAAGAACGCCGATCCCCGCGTATTTCAGGTTCTCGATGATTCCTTGAATGTCGCCGACCGTTTTGGGATCGATCCCGGTGAACGGTTCGTCGAGCATGATCAGCATCGGTTCCGAGACCAGGCACCGGGCGATCTCGAGTCGGCGTCTTTCTCCGCCCGATAGATTGCCCGAAATGCTTTTACGCAGGCGGGTCAGGCCGAATTGTTCGAGAAGCTCGTCAACGCGAGCCCGCTGAACGGCCCGCGTGGCGCGATAGGGCTCGCCCCGGCGGGTAGTCATCAATTCCAGAATCGCAAAGAGGTTTTGCTCGACCGTCAGCCGACGAAAGACGCTGGAATCCTGCGCGAGATACCCCAGGCCCAATCGAGCCCTCTGGTACATGGGCAAGTGCGTGATTTCTTTGCCATGAAAGGTGACGGTTCCTGCTTTGGGAGCGATCATGCCGACGACCATGCGAAAGGATGTCGTCTTGCCGGCACCGTTGGGTCCCAGAAGGCCGACGATCTCGCCGGCATTGACATCGAACTCGACGCCGTTAACGACGGTTCGACTACCATATTGTTTTCGAAGGCCTCGAACTTCGAGCAAGGACATCGTCGATTTCGCTCCTCGCCGATGACCGAACCGTTCGATGATTTGGACCATCACCGCGGGGGGTCAAGGGTTTCCTCTTGTCGAGCCATGGGCCAAGCACGTTGATCTTTCGGACGATCTCCCGGCGGTTTTCCGACGGTCTCTGGTGACCGAACGATTCGAGAAACGCTCGGCCCCTCCGCGAACGAAAGCCGACCGAGGACCGTTCCCACGATCAACTGCCCTGGGACGGCATGCCCTTTGGGCCAGTGTCTGCTGTCGCGACTTCGGGCCGCAAAATCGCCGAAGGTCAAGTACTCGTCAGGCCCGAGGGACCATGTGGTCGCCGAAGTGCCCAATAGAGGATCGTCCTTGGCCCTGATATCGTCGCCCCAAGCGTATGTTCTGTAGTGGACATCCCTGCTTAAAACAAGGTCAGTTATGACCGAGCCGATCCCTAGACCGCGGATCCGAACGCCGGCCTCGTTTTGGGCGTAAGTCTTGCTAAGATTGGGATTTGTTGGAATCGCCCAGTGGCCCAACAGCCGTTCTTCCTTCCAGACAAGCCAGCTTCGGTCGACAAAGCCGATTCGCCACCGGCCCGCTTGGGTGCCCGCAGAGACGACGATCTTTCCCTGTGGGAGACTCTGGGCGATCAACTCCATCGACTCGTTTCGGATCACGATGGTGCCGTGATCGACGACCGAGGAGAGTTCCAACGTCACGACTGATGCGTTGTCGTGGGGATTCCAAGTGAAGTCGAGGATAAGATCGTGGACGGGGCTGGTGGGGGTGTCGGCTTGTTGAAACGGTTCGTCGTCGTCGATCGTTGTCTCTTGACCGCTTCGCCCGAGATGGACGTAGGTGAGGGTCGCTTCCTGCTTCAGGAGCTGATAGCCCTGTTCGATTGGAAGCCAACCGTTTTCGGATGACTGCCATCGGGGTGGGCCGGCGGGCCATCGAAATCGATCGTCGTAGATGACGCGCGCTCCTTGAAGAATCTGCTCGGCCCTCTTTCGGCAGACCTCGAATTGATCGGAGGACGGATCTCGCCGTTCAATCTCGCCTTGGGCAACTCGAATCGTCTCGCCGGGTAGGCCGACAATCCTCTTCACGAGCATGGTCCGGGGTTCTTCGGGGGATTTGAAGGCAACAACGTCGAAGCGACGTAGCAGAGCGGGATCCGATTTGATCACCCCTACGTGATCGCCCGCCACCGGATGTCCGAGGGCATTTGGGATTATCTGTCGGCAATTGGGGCATCGGCTGGGATCGACCCACGAGTCTTTGCACGAGGTAAACGCACACGAAGGGCAAGTGGCGCGATAGGTCGGGCCCGCCAGGACGGGCAGCATCGAATTCGAGGGGATGTGGTAAACCTGAACGATAAAGAGACGGACCAGCATCACGAGCGCGACGCCGAGAATCAGGCGATCGGCCAGATGCCGGGCTCTGTCGAAATCGGTTTCTGCCTGACCCCTGCCATCCATGGTCGGCGATCCTTGCGGGCAATGATCTTGCAAGAGATCAAGAATACGACCGGCGATTCTTCTTGCAGACCTGCTCGTTTACTCTACGAACTTCCATTTCAGGACAGGCCAGTTTTGCTCAATCGCCAACATCGGCCAATACCGAACGACGGCGCGCCCGAGAAGGAGCCTTCGCTCGACGAGTTTCGCATGGTACCAGTCGCGGGCATCAGCACTTTGCGGGCTGTTGTCGCCGAGAACAAAGAATTGATTCTCCATCAGGGGGAAGGTCCGCATCCGTCCCGCCAAGAGCTGAATGCGCCAGCGATCGATTTGCTCGGGAGTCGCGAAGGTGACGAGCCCGGGGATGTTGACATCGCGAACGATGTTCATCGGGCCCCCTTTCGTGTAGTAGATGTCGCGATACAGGCGGATGCGGGAAACTTCTCCCGAAAGATCGCGTCCACCGATTCGGACTGGTCGCAAATCGGCCGCGGTCGGGCCCCGCGCGTCGCGTTCTTGTGTCGGCAAATCGATGCCGGCCGGGAAGAGTTCGCTTCCATCGACCGACAGCAACAATCGATCATCGAAATCGGAAAACAAAATCCGCGTGCTAGAGCGAGCCGAGAGCTTGCATGGAGCGGACGCGACCTCTTTGCCGTCGGCCAAAAGGCGGACTTTGTCCTCTTGTAGGTCGAAGGCCGCGACGCATTGCCGCTGCCCGTCGATCAGTTCCACCATGAACATTCCCGCGTCCTTGCTTGGCTTCACGTCGACCTCGACCATCAAATCGCCGACCCAGTTTTCTCCTAGAGCGTCGAAGTTTCGGCTATGAAAGTCGTCGCTGTTGTAGGTCTCGAAATCGGTGATCAGAGAGGGTTTTCCATCAGTTCGTCCAGTGACTTCCGGCCGCAAGATATGCCGGTACTCGATCCAATCTTCTTTCCCATCTTGAATAACAAATGCCTTCTGGTCGTTGATGGGTTTCCAGCCGCTGCCGGCCGCGGGAGCCCAACGGGCGGGGATGCCTCGTTGCACAAGATCCTTTGCCGGTTCGTCAATGTTGGAGACGAGCCGGCGCGTGGCCATCGCGACGCGGGTCGGCTTTCGGAGGACTTCAAATGGGGACTTCTTACTGATGAAGATGTCGCCGAACTCGATTCCAACGGTTTCGTTTGGCTTGCCGACGATGCGTTTGATGTAGTTGGTTCGGGCGCTGCGAACTTGTCCGTTGGGGTCTCGGCGAACGCCGTCGGGGAACTTAAAGACGGCCACTTGCCAATGATCGGGATCCTTGCGCTGAAATTCGAGTTTATCCACAAGGACCCGGTCGCCGGCCGTCACTTGTCCGCGAGCAAACTGCAAGGAGTGCTGACAGTTTTGACACAGACCCTCATACACGGGTCGGCCATCCTCGGTTTCGCCCCGTGCATTGACGACGTTCACGTGACCGCAGGAGGGGCATCGGCACGACTTGTTGTTGCCCAGCAGCGTGGGAGCCATCGAACCCGAGGGAATCTGATACGCCTCGGCCCCGTAGAGCCGAAGAAAGCAGACGAGGATCAATACGAAAACAATCATCTCGATGTACTCTCGGCGAATGCGAGCATCGGTGAAGACATGAACGATGTCGACGAGCCTTGGTTCACCCGTGCTTGCAGGGGCAGGAGGCGCTTTCGCCGTCGAGGAGCTTTTCGGGGAAGATGTCATGAATGAAGTCTCCTGCGATCGCGGGGGTTACCACGCATCGATCCGCCGCATCCGCGTTACGTCGGGCAAATTCCAGTGCCAAGTTCGCCCAGCTATCTTGCCGCGCCCCGACCACATCGGCAAATGGACCACGATAGGCTTTCCCACAAGCATCCGCCGGGCGATACCCGGTACGTCCCAAGACCGACTATCGTTGGAGACGGCGGTGTTGTCGCCCATCATGAAGTATTCATCAGGTCCCAGAAGGTAGCCATCCCCCTGGCGGGCCGTCCAAGATCGGCTCGCGTCCCGGCGATAATAAATATCACGAAAAATCTGCAGTTGTTCGATCTCGCCGACGATCTCGCGCATTTTGATCTCGACGGGGTGGAGGGTCGGCTCGCTGCCGGCGGGCAACGGATCCACGGCGAACCGAGCCAAAACTCTTCCGTCGATCGCGAGCATCACCTGCGCATCCCAGAAGCCGAACTCCATTTCAACCGGTTGGCCAGCAGAAAAGGGATGCTTCGCGAGCCCCTCGGTCGCCTGGCTCAGACTGCATTCGATTGTCCCACGGGCAGGTCGAATGGTCAGCGTGAAAGATTGCATCATGGCCGGTGTGAGGTGAACCACCATGGCCCCGTCACCACTCTTCCAGCGAAAGATCCAACGGACGCTCAGGTCTGTGATTGCCACGGGTGCCGAACTCAGCCGAGAGGCGTTGTACGCGAGGTCATCGCGGATCGGCACGGGTTGACCGGTCCCGTCCGTCTCTTGGTACGCCGCTTGAAACAGATCTTGTCGGCCCGGGGCGCGAATCATCCAACCGGAGTTCGTCTCTTGCAGGGTTGCCTTACCCTCTTGATCGATGAGCCATCGCGTTGTCAGGGTAGGGGGAACAGCGATGCCCGGGCGAGTGTTGTAGACCGGGATGGCAACCGATCGGTACTGCTGGAACGTCTTTCGTTGAATCTGATCGTTGGCATAAACGTCTCCTTGGCGAACGACGATCTTCTCGCCCGGCAAGCCGACTATTCTTTTGACGTATGCTGCGCCCGCATCGTTGGGGTTCAAGAAGACGGCGGTTTCCCAGCGACGAGGCTCGAAGAATTCGAAGAAGCCCTTGAGCACCAAAAGTCTATCGCCGGGCTGAACAATGGGGTCAGAAAAAGGGATAGTCCCTTTTTTGCAGGAGGGACAAGGCAGGGTAGGGGGGGACCAGCCAGCTGGTTCGTGCCCGACGGCAAAACGGTAGCCGCACGAGGGGCACGTGAGATTCTGATGGACACCGAGCAAGCCCGGCGCCATCGACCCGGTCGGAACAAAATATCCGTCCACGACGAATAGTTTGAAGAGCGATGTAGCCATGACCAGCACGAGGACGAATTCGATCGTGGGGCGTATCGAGGCCGGCGTTTCGTCCGTGGCCGTGGTCATTCCTCATCCACACTCAAGATGGCTAGGAACGCCTTTTGCGGAATTTCGACCTGACCGAACTGCTTCATCCGCTTCTTGCCTTCTTTTTGCTTTTCTAGGAGCTTTCGCTTTCGGGTGATGTCGCCGCCGTAGCACTTGGCAGTGACGTTCTTTCTCATGGCGGGGATGGTTTCTCGGGCGACGATCTTGCCACCGATGGCCGCTTGTAACGCCACCGGGAACATGTGGCGATCGATCTCTTTTTTGAGCTTCTCGACCAGCTTTCGTCCCCGCACCATCGCGAACTCACGCGGAACAATCGTCGATAAGGCATCGACTTTGTCATTAGCGACCAGCACGTCAAGCTTAACCAGATCGCCTTCGCGATAGCCGATGATTTCGTAGTCCATCGTTCCGTAGCCGCGGGTCAGGCTCTTGAGTTTGTCGTAGACGTCAATGATGACTTCCGCGAGCGGCATCTCATAGATGAGAATCGTTCGTTCTTTCGACAGATAATCTGTCCGGAGATAGGTGCCTCGCCGATCTTGACAAAGCTTCATCACGCCGCCGATCGACTCGGCCGGGATAATGAAATTGACCTTGCAGATGGGCTCGCGCCACGACTCGATGGTCGAGGGATCAGGAACTTTATCGGGACTATTCACGGTGATCGTTTCGCCAGAGCGAAGCTCCATTTCATACTTAACGCTGGGGGCGGTCTGAACGATGTCGACATCTTCTTCGCGTTCAAGTCGTTGTCCGATGATCTCCATGTGCAGAAGGCCTAGAAATCCGCACAAAAATCCGAAGCCTAGCCCTTCGTTCGCATCGGGTTCGTACGTGAAGCTCGAATCGTTCAGGCTGAGCTTTTCAAGTGCCTTGCGAAGGTTTTCGAACTGATCGTTGTCGGTCGGAAAGATGCCGCAATAGACCATCGGCTTGGGTTCTTTATAGCCGGGCAACGCCTCGGCTGCCGGCCGATCGACGAGCGTGATCGTATCGCCGATCCGAACATCCTTCAGTTCCTTGATGTTGGATATCAGGTATCCGACCTGTCCCGTTGAAAGCACGGCCACCGGCTTTCGGTGGGGTCGAAACTGGCCGATCTCGAGACATTCATGCGTCTTATTGTTCTGCATCATGCGGAACTTATCGCCGGTCTTGATCGTCCCGTCGATGATTCGAAAATAGATGACCACACCCCGAAATTCATCGACATGGCTATCGAAGATAAGTGCCCGAAGCGGGGCGCTGGGATCGCCCGGCGGAGAGGGGATCCGTTCGACAATGGCTTCGAGAATCTCCTCGATGCCGATCCCGGTTTTGCCGCTCGCGCCGATCGTCTCTTCTTCGGTGAAGCCGAAGGTGTTGCAAACCTCTTCCCGGACAGTCTCCAGACGCGATGCAGGCATATCGACTTTATTCAGGACGGGGATCATGGTGAGATCCCCTTCGAGCGCCAGATAAGCATTCGCGACTGTTTGCGCCTGGACTCCTTGCGTGGTATCTACCAGCAGAAGGGCCCCTTCACATGCCGCCAGGCTTCGTGAGACCTCGTAATTGAAGTCGACGTGCCCGGGGGTATCGATGAGGTTCAGTTCGTACGTTTTTCCATGGAGTGTGTAATTGATCGCGACGGCGCGGGCCTTGATCGTGATGCCTCGCTCTCGTTCGAGATCCATGTCGTCGAGGACTTGCGCGCGAAAATCTCTCTGGCTGATGGCCCCGGTCTTCAGCAGAAGCTGATCGGCCAGGGTGCTCTTGCCATGATCGATATGCGCTATGATCGAGAAGTTGCGAATTTGCTCTGGGCGCATCCGGCCGCTCCAATGAAGCCCGCATCCGTGCCGAGTTGGGCATAAGTAATCAAAGTTTCCGCCGCTGGCACCGGCAGCGCGTTTCGGCGAACGTGGTAGCGAATTCGCTCCAGGAACATTTCACCGGCCGCAATCATGCCGCCGCTGAACACGATGACGTTGGGATCAATCACGTGCATCAAGTTGACGGCACCGACCGCCAGGTAAAAGGCCGTTTCTTCGACCAGCTTTTCTCCCAGCGGATCTCCCGCCGCGGCCGAGTCGAAAACATCCTTGGCCGTGAGCTCCTCTCCGCGGGCGAGGATGTTTTCTAGGGACGATCGCCAACCGGTCGCCATAGACTCTTGGGCCCGTTCGACGATCGCTTTGGCACTGGCATACGCTTCGAGCGAACCGTATAGCCCCGTGGCATTGTAACGAGGACGGTCCAAGGCGATACGGATATGTCCCGACTCGGCCCCGTGGCTATGCTCCCCTTCGAGGATGACGCCGTTGATCACGACACCACACCCGATGCCGGTCCCGAGTGTAAACTGAACCAAACTGTTGACGCCTCGGCCGGCGCCGGCCCAGTACTCGCCGAAGGCAGCGGCATTGGCATCATTTTGAAGCACAGCCCGAAGGCCCAGCTCTTTTCCTACCTTTTCCGCGAGCGGGAGGTTGACCCAGCCCGGAAGATTGTGCGGATTGATGATGATTTGCCTTTTGAGATCCATCGGCCCCGGCGAACCAACCCCAACCGAATGGATGTCAGCCAGCTTCAGCCCCGCCTTTTCGATCGCTTGACGGCCGACTTGGCAAATTCGCTGAACCCCTTCCACGGGCCCTTTCTCGGCATGGGTCGGCAAATCGGCCCGACTGAGGGGTTTGCCGGCACGATCGACCACGCCGGCCTTAATGTTGGTTCCGCCCAGGTCAATCCCGAGAAAATAGGGGGGCTTGGCCTCCTGTCCCATCGGTACGGTGTTCCTCTTCGAGTGGGCGATCGCTTCTGAAATCGCCGGGATTCGGTATTGTAAGGTCATTCACTTAAAGTATTTACGGCCTGGGCCCTGCCGGTAATCCAACGGGGCTTGTCACAGGCCGACGGGTCGCCTTCCGAGATGATTTTAGGGAACCGGCGGTTTGAGGGAATGCCATTGCGGCCGGTCGCCAGAACCCGGTGCGGTCAGGAGGGACGAATAAGTCACGACGGGTTAGGGTCGAGAACCTCGAGCGCGTTAATCATGACGGTCCGGTTGAACGCTCCGCTGGAGCCTTCCATGAAGAGGTAAATCCGCCCCGAGGCGTCGGCCGTCACCGAAAGATCCTTCACCACGGCGATGTCTCGGCCGCCGGCCTCGCCAACGATGTCGAAGGCGGCCAGCCTTCGCTCGCCATTCACCCAAACGTCGAATCGCCGGTCACCGACGCGAGTGTAGGTCGGCTCGGCAAAGTGCAGGCGAAGCGTATAGGTTTTGCCGGCCTCAAGGTTCGGCAAGATCGACCACATATCATAGCCAGCCCAGATCGTCGTGCCTGTCTGATAGATCTCTGCGGGGCCTGCACCTGCTGCCGACATGTTTATCGGTCGGGTGTTGACGACGTTTTTCGTGTAGCCGGTCGTGTAGATGTCGGATGAAAAACCAGCGACGGGCGACCCACCATAATTGATTCGGTAGGGGGTCGATGCCGGCTGGATCGTGTACGTCGCCTCCATCACTTCGCTCGGGCGAAGTCCCGTGGCGACCGCGATCGCCCGTAGGGTGGTTGTCTTCGTGATCACAAGAGGCTTGGTGTATCGAGCCGAACTTGTCGTGGGGTTGCTACCATCCAGCGTGTAATAGATCGTTGCATTCGGCGTTTTGCTCGTCAGCGCGACCACCTCGGTCTCGACGTAGGACCCTGGTGTCGGCCCAGGGGTGGGTGCCTGCGCGACGAGTGAGGCGACTTGGTCGAGGACTTCGATTCCGCTCACCAACGGGTCGCCGATCCGGCCCCGCAGAAACTCGATCTTGATCATGCCGGCACCGTCCGTGATGGCGGTGTATTCTCGTACGACGGCTTTGAAGCTTGTTCCGACGATCGAGTAGATATCAAAGTTTTCGAGGACGGTCTGTCCCTGAATCTTCGCGCTGAATTGTCTTTTGCCGACGTTGTTCTGCTGAATCTCGGCAAAGTGAAGCCGAACGGTGTACGCCGTGTTGGCCGCCAGGCCGGTCATGGTGTATGTCGATTCCCCTACCCGTGCGGACTGATAGACGGGCGCAGGCGATGCCGTGCGAACGCGGTCGATCGAGATTGTCTGCGAGGTGGTGATAACGCTTCCACCCGTGAATCCCGCATCGCTTGTAAAACCAGATGAGGCAGAGCCCCCGGCATTGATTTGCCGATAGGCTCGGCCATTGACCCCCGCGTAAGTCCCGAGGTTGGGCCCGACGGGAATCGTGGTGTATTTGGTCGGATCGAAGGTCGCGCGGATCGGGATGACGGCCGTCCGTCCCGTGAGTCGATCGGTGATGAGAATGGGAACGATCAGGTAAGTTCCCTGCGAATCTTGAAAATAACCTTTCGCGATCAGGTCTCTGGTTTGCTCGCCCCCCAGAAAGAAGCGAAACGTGCTCGTCCCGCGCCCGCCGATATCCTCGGTCCCGAGGGAATCGGTTTTCGTTCCAGAGATGTACATGCCGACGTTGATTGCTCCCTCTTCGCGAACGGGCTCGGCCGTACCGACGAAGAAGAGCGTCGGATTGGAAGGGACTTTCGATCGGGCGATGTTGAGGACGCTGGTGGTCTCGGCCACGCTTTGTCCGTTACCCGTCGAGAAGTCGGAGTTGTCCAGAATGATGTATCGCTGAGTGAGGTTGTTGGAGATCGGTTTGTTGGTGAGGCCGACGTTGTAGCCTGTGACTTTGACATTGTCGTAGACATGGTCGCCGGTGGCGTTGACCTCGGCCAGAATGCCGACACCGCCTCGCGTGGCCAGAGAGGGGTCGCGATAGAGACGAACATTGTTCCAGGTGAGTGCGCGGGTGTAATGGGTACGAGCACCCTCATTGCCGATCAGGTTCCAGCCGGTGAAATCGCGGATCTCGTTTCGACCATCGTGCTGAGTGGAAGCGGGCTGCATCCAAAAATGGGCCGAGAGTCCCGCTCCAGAAGCGACGGTGACGTTTCGCCTGAAGAACTTTGTGGGAGCCGCCTGCCAGGCGAGCGAATCGCCGCCCAGGGTTATCTCCGGATCGAGCAGCGACGAGCTGGGGATCTCGAGTTCGTTGACAACGACCCGTTCGTCCCCCTTGTTCATCCATGTGAAGCCGGCACTGGCCGCCCCGACGGCGACGTTGTCCTCGGCAATGACGGCGTTGCCCCGAAAGAAGAATCCGTGCCCCGCGAAACCGACATCCCGCAGGTCGCCATCATCGGTGAAAGGTTGCGCCCGTCCGGTGCCGCGAGTGGCGATGGAAATGTTTCGACGAAACGAGCCGATCCCGGTCCCATCTTCTTCGACGAAGGCTGCCCCGGGGACGTTGAAGGCGACATTGTCATAAGCTTCGACGTAGCTTTGATGGTTGACTAGACCCCATCCCGGCCCTCCCACAATAGCGTTGCCGCGAGTGATAACGGGGGAACCTTGCCCGTTGATCCCCGCCTTATGAAAGTGCAGCGCGTAACGTCCGCGCACGTTGGTGCCCGTCCCGGGGGTGAACTTGGTTTGCTGGTTGCTGACCGGTTCGATCAGGACGTCGTCGATGCTGATGGCTTTGTTGGTTCTTCCTAGATCACGGAACTCCGCAAAGTTTACGGTCACCTTGTCATTGTGCATGAACATGACATGCCCATGGCGATGGATCTGGCTGTTGTTGGAATAATCGACATTGGCCGACTGATAGCGAATGGAGCGAGTCGTATTGGCCACGTAGATCCGAAGAGGAATTCCGGCCGCATCGGAGAGCCCCGACGGAGGAAGGTGACTGTAACTCAGTGGGCGGTCTAGCGTCACGCTGTTGCCGTTGATCGCCGTGACGATGCGGACTTCATCCTCGGTGGTGATCTGCGGACTGGCAGGCGTATTGGCGGTCGGCGTCGGCACGAGATCGATGTATCGGCTCATCGCCCCCGCGATGAGAATCTCGTCCCCCACCCGCCAGCCGGTCGGGACGGTGGCAAGTGTCAATGTTCGCACGCCTCCGCCTGGATTGATTTGGAGCCAGGCCTGAGTGGTCTTTTCCGCGCCGTAGATCGTGGCCTTTCCATGCGAGATCAGCCCGCGTCCTAATTCGGTCGGGTCCAACGTCCGGTCGATTGCCCCTGCGTCCGTGAAGATGATCTGGGAGGTGATGTTGGGACCGATCGGATTGGAAGCGGTCCCTTGAATGTATTCGCCGCGCGGCATGATGCCGATGGTATCGACAAAGAGTCGCGTGTTGGCCGTCGTCGAATAGGAGAACGTGCCGTCGACGCGAATCGATTGAATCGGCGTCGTGGAATTGGCGTCATAAAGCAAGGAAACGCCATCGGGAACCCAAACCTTTGCTCCGGCTGTGGGAACTCGATTGAACGACCAGGTCGATGGGCTGGACCAATTGCCCGAACGAATCGCCACGTGCGTTGCTTCGCCTGCCGGTAGCAGATCTTCAAGTTGATGGTGTTCCTCGGAGGAGGCCTCGTTGCCGATGTGGACGTCGGTGGCTGGCGAAATCTGAAAAGAGTCGATCGCCACGTTACCGAAATCGGACACCAGTTTTAGAACGTTGATCCCCTCATGCAGATGGACGCCACGGACTGTTACGTTCGTCCAGGCCAGAATGGCGGCCGTCCCTGGAACGATCACCAAAGGCGAACGAACGGCAGGGTCATCGGGGTGAGCCAAGCTGCTGGCTTCGAGATGAAAGTAACCTCCCAATTGGCCGGCCGCGGCTGCGGAAGCGACGCGGAAAGTGATGTCATAGTCATCATGACGAGGAACATTCACGGTGTAAGAGATTGATTCGCCGGGCTGAAAGTTAAAGACCGATTGGCCTTCCGCTCCGTCGGTGGTGCCTAAAAACAAATCAACCGATTCGTTGGGGCGAAATGTCGTGATGCCGATGCGCGGCGATGTGTTGACATAAGCCACTCCTGGCCCACCGTTGTCGAAACGCTCCGCTTCGACGGTGATCGGATCGACGAGAGATAGGGCCACCGGCGCGCCCAAAAAAGGCGTTCCCAAGTAATTGCTCGCCAGCACTAGACGTTCTTCGAGCGATTCAAGCGAGAGGTTTTGACAACCCTGTGTCACCGAAGGACGATCTTGAGGTCTCGACATGCATGAGTCCCGCTGCGAATGAAGTGCTTCAGAACTTGAAGCGGATTCCGGCAGACCCTCAACTCGCATACCTCGTCCCAACCAAGGAGGGAACGCGATCATTGCTTGGAGAATCTGCGAATAAGTGACGCTTTGAAACAAAAAAGACCAAAGACAATGACGGACGGCATCTCGCACGTCACCCGGCTCAACCTTCCCGCAAAAGTTGGCAGTCGGCATCCATGCGAATCGGAATCATGATCATCGAGCAGGCACGCCTAGCGTAAAGCGGTAACGCTCCCTTTTCAAGGTGACTTGTCCCAAAACTCGAAGCAAACAAACAAAAAGAGGGCTTAATGTGAACGTTTCGCCTCTAGGGCGAATGGGCCACGAGTTCGCGGACAGATTGGTCCATTCGAGCTAATGACTCGGCATCGGTGAGGGTGTGACGCTGGCCAATCTCGAAGAGTCGGACCACGGTCGGCCAAGCCAACGCAAGCTCACGACTATGGTCGATTGGAACCAACGCATCCAGCGGAGCGTGGAGGATGTCGGCCCGGCAAGGGTTCGGGATCGATGGAAGAAAAAACCGCCAGGCCGGCGCCAATAAAATCATCGGTGTGACTCGTTGGTCCATGGCCAGCGCCAACGCGCCCCCTCTGCTGGAGCCGACGATGACATCGGGCCGGCCCTGCTCCCATTGAGCCCGAGCAATGTTCAACGACTCGTCAAAATCATCTCGCGGAAGAGCCGGGTTCATCACCTCGTGGCCCTGCTGCGTCAAATAAGTCGGCTTGATGCCTCCAGGTTGCGCATCGAGGCCGTGCAAAAAAAGAATCTTCACCAACCGTCCGCCTCCGCGCAGGAAAAAAGTTCCTTGTAGAACTCTTTTTCTACGGGAGCGCGGCGATAATTCCGCCGATCCTCTCGATTGAGACAGGGGTCAGTGGGTATGCGTGGCCGAGGTCTGGCTTTCATCCACGACGCCGATCGCCAGTTCGACCGATCCACCGACGAGTGTGTCGGTGTTGAGCGAAGTCAGCGGATGTCGGGTCCGCGCGATGATGAGGTCGGCAATCGATTCGACGATGCGGTCGGGTCGATAGCTGAAGTGATCGACGTCTTCGCGTTTGGTGGATCCCGTGAGGACCAGAACGGTCGAGCAGCCCATCTGCACGCCGCCGAGGATGTCGGTTTCCATAGTGTCGCCGATGACGGTGCACTCGGCAGCCGAGAGGCCGAGCTCTTTTCGGGCGGCTCGCATCATGATGGGGCTGGGCTTGCCGACGCTGAAGGCTTTGACGCCAGCAGCAACTTCCAGCATGGCCGCGATCGCGCCGCAGCCTGGCCGAATGCCGTGCTGGGTCGGACAATTAGGATCCATGTTCGTCGCGATCAAACGGGCCCCTTGCTGAAGCATCCGGACCGCATGCTCCACCACTTCAAAGGTAAGGGTTCGACCCTCACCGACGACGACATAGTCTGGATGTTGATCGACGATCGAGTAGCCGTTGGAATGCAGCGCGTTGAGAAGGCCTCCTTCGCCGATGACGTACGCGGTTCCCTGGGGCTTTTGCTGCGCGAGAAAGCGGGCGGTGGCCATGGCACAGGTGAAGATATGTTTCTCCTCGGCCGCGATTCCCATTCGCTGAAGCTTGGTCGCGACGTCACGGCGAGTTCGTTGACTGTTGTTGGTCAGAAACAGGAACGGAGTTCCTCTTTCGATCAACTGATTGATGAATCGATCCGCACCGGGGATCAGGTCGTGGCCACGATAGATCACTCCATCCATGTCGATGAGGTAGCCATGCTTTGCCATTGTTCTTTCTCCTTAAGCACCATCTTCAATGTACGCGTGGTGTGGGGTTTGATTTCGTTTAGAGGTAAAGGATCACCCTCGGTTGATGGGCCTGATCACTGCTCTTTTGACTCGATTCACAAAAATCAAGTGGCTTGGCGGTGCAGGCAGTCGAAGGTAAGGTTGGTTCAAAAACATTAATCCTTCCACGTTATTTGACTCGGACCGAAAACGGAACCGAGCCGTATTCCCAGGGTAAGCAAAGAGCGTGCCGGGCACTCTAGGTGCGACGGACTGGACGGTTAAGTAGTTCTTTCTGGCAGAATCGATTTCCGGCTGCGGTCGACAGATTCAAGCTACAGCGCGGTGAAACAGAAAAGATCAAACGTTGCCCAAGCTGTGTTGAAGATTTGGAAAATAGTCGGGCTCGATCGTGACTGCATCGGCTCCATGCAATGATGCACGGCGAGACGTCAGCCGCAAATCCCCATTATCCGTCTTTGTTTCTCAACAGATCCCACTGAATTGCCGAGAATTCCTCTCGAAAACAGAATAGGGCCCTGGGGAGGGCTGGGTCGGCTTATTGATTCAACGGCTGCGTGCTGCGCAGATAAGCGAACAGGTCGCGAATCTGGCCGACATCGAGGTTGTCGAGCAATCCATCAGGCATGATCGACTTTGCATTTTTTTCCATGTCGTCGATGTCGCTTCGCGGAATCGAGATCGATTGCCCCTCGCCCGTTCGCAGGACAACCACGCTGGAATCCTGGTCGGCGATGAAGCCGATGACGGCTCGGCCATCTTGCGTGAATATCTGATAGGTCTCGAATCCTTCGCGGATCTCGGCACTCGGATGGACAAGGGCTAGCAACATGTTGTCGACATCGCTTCGTTTGAAGCTGGTCAGATCGGGGCCGACGTCGCCTCCCTGCCCAAATAGCTTATGGCATCGGGCGCAACTCTTCGCGAAGACCTGATACCCCGCGTAAGGCGTTCCCCCCGCTTGTTCGAGAATCGCTTTTGTCTTCTCGATCTTTGCCTGCGCCTCGGCTGGCGTGACTCCCTTGACCTGCCCCCATACCTCTTTCACAGCAGCGGCCAGCACAGGATGGCGATGGCTCGCGAGTTGCCGAACGATTGCCTCGGGAACGTCGTTGGCCGACCAGGCGTTCTTTTTAATCTCTTCCATCAAGAGCAGTGACCAAGCCGGCCTGCTGGCGAGGGTCGCAAGCGCGATTCCGCGAAGCTCCGCCGGCGCACGGTGAATCCGTGCGACCAGCGCCCGGCCAACCTCGGGAGAGGTGTATCGCGATAACGATGTGATCGTCGCCCGAGTGATCTCTTCGGGCTGGGTCGAGTTCAACAGGGCTAAGAGAGGTTCGAGAGCGTCGGCCCTCGGGACTTCGCCGAGCGTTTCGATCACCGCGAGTTTCGTGGAGACGTCGGCGTCCGCCTGAGCCAGAATCGCCCGCGCTTGATCGGCAGCCTCTTGCCGCCCCAATCGAAGGCCCAACACGATCGACACATTTCCTTGCTTGGCTAAAGCCTTCGCCAAGTCATCGGGAATGTCCGCCAACGAGCGACCGGCGAAGGCCTGCTCGAATCCCACCATCAGTCGCTTGCCTGCCTCGGCCGTCGGGGCCATGTCGAGCAGTTTGGCGCAGACCGAAAGATCGCGCCTGCTCCCGGTAGCTGCGAAACGCCGGATCCATCGTTCCAGAAGAAACTGATCCACCATCGGCCTAGCCCAGAAGGTTGCGTCTTCGAGCAGGCTGATCACGGCCGATTCATCGGAGGATACTTTCGATTCGATCGCCCACCAGACCAACAAAGGTAGATGAGGGTCGGCCACATCCTCATCATGCTCGACGAGCCCGCGTACGATCGCAAGGCAAGCCGTACCGGGTAGACGCTTGGCGGTCGAAGCGAGTTGACTTCGAACGGCCACGGCAGGTTCTCTCTTGGCCAGAGCCGCTAAAGCCTCGGCGACGGCGGGAGATACTTGTCGAGCATCGCCCGCGAGCCGAACGCCCCATTCGCGGACCTCGGCATCGGCATGGCTTAAAGTTTCGAGGGCGCGCTCATCGTTCCAATCTCCTAGCACGTAGAGCGCCCACAAAGATTCGAGTGATCTCTGTCCCGTCGTGCGCGCCAGCGTTTCGCGCAGCATCGGGATCACGCTCGCGTCCTCACGATCGGCCAGCAATCGCCTTGCCGTTTGGCGAGTCCATTTGTTGTCGTCGCCCAGGAGTTCGACAAGTTGTGCGGACGTCAGGGCGGAAAGGTCGCGCGGTTTGCTCGGCAAGAGTCCCTTGGCACGAAGGCGATAGACTCGACCGGAAGCGGGGTCGATGTTCCCCTCGTGGTTCCGGTAATGATTGACGTTGAAATCATACCAGTCGGCCACATACACCGAGCCGTCGGGGCCTGCCTTGATGTCGACGGGCTTGAAGTATCCATCGGTGGTGGTGATCGGATGGCCGACATCTTCGGTGCGAAAAGTTGATCCCTGCGGAGTAACCTTGCAAGCGACGACAAAGCTTTCGAGCGGGGAGACTCCCATCAGCAGGCCGTGATAAGGAGAGGGGAGCGAGCCCCCTTCGTAGATGAGAAACGTGTGTGTGAATCGGGCGACGGGCGGGGATTCCATCTGCTTGAAGTAGCCGAAGGCGAAGGGATTCGAAAGAGGGCCGTGTTTGGTGAATCCTTTCTGGTAGTAGCCTCCTTGCACGTAATGAAACCCGCGAGTGTCGCCGCCGTTATGACCGGAATAGACACGTCCACTGTTGTCGAATTCACATCCAAAGGCGTTTCCTCCCCCCTCGGCAAAGACTTCGTACTCGCGGCGCGTCGGGTGATAACGCCAGATGAGCTGACCCATTGATGTCGAGATCGGATCTTTGTCTAGACCGGGTCGAATAACCCGAGCGGTGACAGTGCTTCCCTGTGCTCCGTAGAGCCAACCATCCGGCCCCCAGCACAAACTGTTGACGACCGAGTGCGTATCTTCGAGGCCGAATCCGGAGAGATGAACGACGGGATCGCCATCCGGAACATCATCATTGTTGGCGTCGGGATAAAAGAGAAGATACGGCGGGTTCAAGACCCAAACGCCGCCACGCCCACGCTCGACAGCGGTTGCAATATTGAGCCCCTCGACAAAAATCTTGTGCGAATCGAGTGTTCCATCGCCGTCGGTATCTTCGTGGATGGTGATGCGGTCCTTGCCCGGAAAATGGTTCGGCGGCGGTGGCGGAACCTTGTCATAAACCGCGCGCCAAAATTTATCCCGACTGATCATCTTGACCCCGGCCGGGTGTGGGTATTGCCGATACTCAACGACCCACAATCGACCTCGCTCGTCAAAATGGAGAAACACCGGTTGTTCGATGGTCGGTTCCGTTAAGAGTTGGTCCAGCGCGAGATCCTCGGGTAGGGTGAACATCTTGAGTGAGTCGGCGGGCGATTTGGCCGCTCGGACGGCCAGCTTACTCATCAACGATTGGACAATGTCCGGCGTGGTGAGGATGTCTTCGAAAGGGCGATTCGCCGGTATTGCCGGTTGGATCGGCTTGCTCCAAGAAGGATCATCGCCGGTACGAAACTCCCATCCTCCTCGCATCTGCACCGCTTGCTTGGAAGTGGTCACGATGGGGACGGGACCTTTGAAGCCCCCTTGTCCATCGTGGTTGAACACGCGAACGGCGACCCAATGAAGTTCGCCAAAACGGAGATGCTCGCGCGGGATGACAAACCGTTTCAAGTCATCACCGGCAGGCTGATAGTCGGGCGGAAACGACCCCGATGAGCCGACCTTGTGGCCGTCAACGTAGGCTTCGTAGCTGTTGTCGATCTGCGAAAGAAGGAGCTCGACCGGGAGATCCCTCCAGTTCGCGGGAATGCGAACCTGTGCCCGGTACCACGCAAAACCGTCGTACTCGGCCAAGCGACCCTCGGAAGTGTCCTCCCAACTGCCAGGGACTTGCAGCCTTTGCCAAGTCTCTTCCGCATGAATGGAAAGAGACCCCCATCCCCAAACCACCATGCCAACCATTAGGAACTGTTTCATGGACAATCACTTTCGCGATGAAGATGTATCGCCCGACATGGTACCGGCGTCACCGGGGTCATGCCAACTTTCCCTATTCACGTCGCGACTCGTTCCGAGAAATCTCCCTTCGTCGACGATGCGTGCAAGTCTCCTTGCTCCCGTTCCTCATTCGAGGGTGGGCGACTTTTCCGACAGATTCTAGCCGATCACCACCCCGGCAGGGTAAACTCGAAGATGCAATGGTTTGGGAATGTCAACGCGCGCCGATTCGCGAATAGGAGCAAGTCAGCACGAATGAAATCTCCTCTTCGATCGATCTCTGAGAGACAACCAAGGATCCTGACCGTTCTCATCAGTGGGGCGATGGTCATTCTGGCCCCAACGGGGAGAGCCAGCGATCCATCAGAGATTTCGTTCGATCGCGATGTTCGTCCCATCCTTTCGAGTCGATGCTACGCTTGCCACGGTCCAGACGACGAGCACCGCGAGGCGGGTCTTCGGTTGGATGATCGCGATCAAGCGACGGCGGTTCTAGAGAGTGGCTTGCGCGCCATCGTTCCGGGTGATCCCGCTCGCTCGACCATTCTTCATCGGGTGACCTCCCGCGACTCGGCGCAGCGAATGCCCCCCGAGGGGAAGGATGTTCCGCTTACGCCCAAAGAGGTCGATCTTCTTCGCCGATGGATCGAGCAAGGGGCCAACGTCACGCCGCACTGGTCGTTCGTCTCGCCGGTTTGGCCGACCTATTCGACTCCGATCGACAGGTGGTGTGACAGTGTCAGTGATCTATTCGTTCTCGATCGTCTTCGAAACGAGGGGATGACGGTTTCGCCGAAAGCAGACCGGTTCGTTTGGGCTCGGCGACTGGCCCTCGACATCCTGGGACTACCTCCGACGACGGATGAGGTTGATCGTTTTGTGAACGATGAGTCCGCGGATGCAGAGCATCGATTGGTCGATCGTTTTTTGGCATCTCCAGCCTACGGCGAACGATGGGGCCGGGTTTGGCTTGATTTGGCTCGCTACGCTGATTCGACCGGGTATGCCTCCGATCCGCTTCGTCCCAATATGTGGCGTTACCGCGATTGGGTGATTGAATCGTTGAATGCCAACATGCCCTTTGATCAATTCACGCTCGAACAGCTTGCTGGCGATCTGATCCCCATGGCGACCACCGATCAAACGGTCGCGACAGGCTTTCATCGCAACACGATGACCAACGGCGAAGGTGGGACCGACGACGAGGAGTTCCGCGTCGTTGCCGTCAAGGATCGAGCCAACACAACCTTTCAGGTCTGGATGGGGCTGACGCTGGGATGTGCTCAGTGCCATTCTCATAAGTACGACCCCATCACGCACGAAGAGTACTATCGCGTCTACGCTTTCTTCAATCAGACCGCCGACACGGATAAGCCCGACGATGAGCCGACCATCCCTGCGCCGACGGCGTCGATGCGCGATGAGATCGCTCGCATCGATGATCAGGTGGCTGCGCTTCGAAGCAATTTGTCGATTTCACCCGAGCAGCTTGCCCGCGAGCAATCGGACTGGGAGGCGTCGCTGGCGATGACAACCCCCTGGCAACAGGTCGAGATCGATTCGTTTCGATCGGCCGCGGGGGCGTCGCTGGAAAAGATCGAGGATGGTTCGATTCGCGCCAACGACGCGATGGGAGTCGAAGAGACGTACACCGTCGAGGCGACCCTTTCCACCGGAGGCTGGACCGGTCTGCAACTGGAAGCGCTCGCGGATAAAACGCTCCCATTGGGAGGGCCTGGCCGAGCGTCGAACGGCGGCTTTGTACTTTCTCGCTTGCTTGTGGATGTCGCCGACGCCAGCGCGGTCGATCAAAAAGTCGCGGGCCGATTCATTCGTGTCGATCTTTCCGGTTCGGGTCGAATTCTCTCGCTGGCCGAGGTCGAAGTCATCGCCGGCGATCAGAACGTCGCAAGAACGGGAAGGGCATCGCAAAAGAGTACCGATTATGGCGGGGCTCCTATCCGCGCGATCGACGGTGTTACCAACGGAGATTACTTTGCGGCTTCGTCGGTCACGCACACCGCCACGGACGATAATCCATGGTGGGAAGTGAAGCTGACCAAGGATGAGACCATCGATCGAATCGTGATTTGGAATCGGACCGATGGAGCGTCGGGGGATCGGCTTGCCGGCGCGGTGGTGTCGATTCTCGATGCGGACCGCCGACCGGTCTGGTCACAGGTGTTGGCCGAGCCTCCTGCGACGTCGGTCACCTTCGAGCCAGGCCCCTGGCGAAACGTCCCACTGGCCAACGCGTGGGCGACGTTCGAACAGACCGGCCTTCCCGTACTTCACGCGGTACGTTCGGACAATGTCCGTCAAAAGGGTTGGGGGATCAGCCCGAAGTACAGCCAATCGCAGACCGCGTGGTTTGTCTTCGCGTCGCCCGCGCTGCAGGCTTCTTCGGTGAAATGGCGAGTGACCCTGCAACAGTTCTTTCCGCAGCGCAATCACACGATCGGCCGATTTCGTTTGGCGGTGTCGCGCGACCCTTCGCTGACACGACGCGCCGGTGTCCCGAAGGATGTGCTCGATATCATCGATCGCCCCTCGGCCGAGCGCTCGGCTGACGAACTCGCGCGACTGGTCAGCTACTATCAGCAGATCGCTCCCTCGCTTGTCAGCGTCCGCGAAGCGATCGCTCGTCTGGAAGCATCCAAGCCGGTCGGTCCTAAGCTTCCGATCATGCGAGAGCTGGCCCCTGGTGAGCGACGCGTGACCCGCGTGATGGCCAAAGGAAATTTTCTCGCGCCTGGCAACACCGTCGAACCGGGAGTCCCGGCATTCCTGCCCCCGCTCCCGGCCAGTCAACCGCTCCATCGTCAAACGCTTGCCCGCTGGTTGACGACTCCCGAGCATCCGCTCACCGGACGGGTAACGGTCAATCGAATCTGGGCTCGTCTTTTGGGTCGCGGCCTGGTCGAGACGGAAGAGGATTTTGGAACGCAGGGAGAATTGCCAACGCATCCCGAGGTCCTCGACGCGTTGGCCATCGATTTCGTCGATCGAGGCTTCGATATGAAGCGAACGTTGTCCGAGATTGTCACGAGTTCCACCTATCGGCAATCGTCGGTGGTTCGGCCCAGCGACTTCGAGAAGGATCCTGCGAATCGATGGTTGGCTCGCTTTCCTCGTCAGCGACTTGATGCCGAGACTGTTCGGGATCAAGCCCTCACGCTGTCGGGTGTCCGGAGCACCAAGATGCTGGGGCCAAGTGTTTATCCGTTTCAGCCCCCCGGTCTGTGGCAGGCAGCCTTCAATGGGTCCGATCGAAACTGGACCACTAGTCCCGGCGAGGACCGTGTTCGGCGAGGGGTGTACACCTTTTGGCGACGGACGATTCCATACCCCTCGATGGCGGTGTTTGATGCTCCGAGTCGAGAACTCTGCACTCTTCGTCGTCCCAGTACCAACACACCACTGCAAGCTTTCGTGACGCTCAATGACCCCGTCTACGTGGAAGCGGCGCAGTGGCTCGGTCGGCGGATCGCGCGCGAGGCAGGCCCCAGTCCGGTCGATCGCGTTCGGCTCGGTTGGCGGATCGTCCTGGGTCGGCCGACGGATGAGAAAGTGATCGCGTCCCTGGTTCGGCTCTACGAAGACGAGCTTCAGATGTATCGCAAAGATCTAGGCCGAGCGATCGAGACAGCTACCGAACCAGTCGGGCCGTTGCCCGCGGGGCTCGAGCCGGCCGAGGGAGCGGCACTGACCGCTCTTGGGAACGTTCTTTTGAATCTCGATGCGGTCTTGACGAAGGGGTAACCTCCTCTGTCGATGCGATGAAGAGCGTTTCGCGGTCACCGTGTGGTGTCGTGCTTTGATGATGTCGAGGACGTGAAGAGACTTTGTCAGCGGGAGAGAAATTGTGGACGCGCGACAACGCCAAGAGAGAGTCGAACAGGTCGGCTCGCGAACGCGACGGTACTTCTTAGGTGCCGGCATGGGGGCGATGGCGCTGGCGGCCATCGAAGGTCGGTCAGTCGCGTCTGAACCGCCAGCGGTGGCGCGATCCGCTCGTGCCAAGCGGGTCATCTATCTGCACATGGCCGGCTCGCCGCCGCAACACGAGCTCTTCGACTGGAAGCCGAAACTCGTTGAGTACAACATGAAGGAGTGTCCTGCCGAGCTCCTAAAGGGACAGCGGTTCGCGTTCATCAAGGGGACGCCGAAACTTCTAGGAACTCCTTACAGATTTGCTCAGCATGGCCAGTCAGGCGCATGGATCAGCGAGCTCTTGCCCGAATTCAGCCAAGTGGCCGACGAGGTCACCTTTCTGAAGGGGATGTGGACCGATCAATTCAATCACGCGCCGGCCGAGCTGCTCTTGTTCTCGGGGGCGTCACGGTTCGGCAACCCAGGGTTGGGTTCATGGATCACGTACGGTCTGGGAAGTGAGAACGCCGATCTGCCGAGCTACGTTGTCATGGTGACCGGGGGAAGCGATCCCAGCGCGGGCAAGGCCCTTTGGTCGTCGGGTTTTCTCCCCTCGGTCTATCAAGGAGTGCAGTGCCGAAGTGGCGGCGAGCCGATCCTCTTCGCCAATGATCCCCCGGGCGTGACGCGACAGGCCCGGCGAAGAAGTCTCGACGCCATTCGAGAGATCAACGAGCGCGAGCTCGAACTTTTCGGCGATCCCGAAACAACCACTCGCATCAGCCAATACGAACTCGCCTATCGCATGCAGGTCTCGGTTCCCGATGTCATGTCGCTGGCGGGTGAGGATCAAGAGACGCTTGATCTCTACGGAGCCAAGCCCGGTGCTGCGAGCTTTGCCAATAACTGTTTGTTGGCGCGTCGATTGGTCGAACGGGGTGTTCGGTTTGTTCAACTCTTCGATTGGGGTTGGGATATCCACGGGACAAGCGCGCTGGACGACATCATGGGCGCGCTGCCGAAAAAATGTCGCGATGTCGACCGCCCTTTGGCGGCACTTTTAATCGACCTCAAGCGTCGCGGCATGCTTGATGAAACGCTGGTGATATGGAGTGGCGAGTTTGGCCGAACCAGTATGAACGAAGCGCGGGGAGGTTCGACGTTCCTGGGACGCGATCATCATCCGCATAGTTTTTCGATGTGGATGGCGGGGGGCGGTATCAAGCCGGGGATGACATACGGCGCCACCGACGAGCTTGGTTACTTCCCGGTCGAAAACAAAACCAGCGTGCGGGATCTGCAGGCGACCATTCTGCACTTGATGGGGCTGGACCCTTACGCGTTTCACTTCCGGTATCAGGGACTTCGTCAACGATTGATCGGCCCGTCGGATGAGGGACAAATCATCCGTTCAATCCTTGCTTGATGTTAAGGCTCGGTGGGGGCAAGAGAACGTTCCGTCTTCGCGCGGTGAGCGACGGTTAAGAGACGTTCCAAGTAGACTCTGTTTCGTCGAGCGTTTTCTTTGGGATGGTCCCCCGCCGGAGTCGATAAGACGATGGCGCCGGCATACTGGCGGGCGACGATCGCCTCGATGATTGTCGGCAGTGGAGCATCACCCTCGCCAAGCGATGCTGCTAACCCCGCGCGGGTTCGATCCTGCAAATGAACATGATGGACCCGAGGGGCAAGTTTATCCCACTCGGCCACCGGGTCGCGGCCCATGGCGGCAAGCAAGGCTGGATCGAACGAAAGACCTAGGTGCGGAGCAGGAAAATCCTCCAGCATGCGAAGGATCTGCTCTGCAAAGAGAGATGTCTTAATCGCAACGGCAATATCCAGCGACTCTGCCCAGCGGGTCCAGATCGGCAACAATTCCGTCAAGGCTAAGAGCTCGTCGTCGCCACGAACTTCGCTCGCACCCAAAAGCGGAAGGACCACGACGTCGGCTCCAATGGCCAGGGAACGCTCGAAGAGGCCCTTCACGAGGAGCCCCGTCGGACGCCGACGAACGGGATCGGGGTCCAGAAGATTCTGTTGGAGAAACTGAATCGCGTTGACCGAGCTGATACCGACGCCAGCCGACTTGGTGAGATAGACCATGTCGTCGCCTCGTTCGGGATCGAACATTAGCCGACCCGGGTCGCCGAACTTATCAATGGCCAGTTCGATCGAATCGAAGCCGAGCTCGCGCGCGAGGTGCGGAAGCATCGAATCGCGAGCACGAAGAAGATAATCGATGATTCCGATGCGCATGCCTAAACCCCTCACGTCCCCCGCTTGTAGCTTGGCAGGCGATCGGTGGCAAGGCGAAGTCGCCGTCGGCCGGCCTCCGCAAAAGGCCCGCGGAGGGCGACCATGGTCAAAATGTCGAGGTAATGACCGATTTCAGCGGTCGGCCAGGAGGGGCGTTTGTCCCCGTTAGTGGCCCCGAACGCCTTCGATTATTGAGGTAAAATCACCCTCGGTTTCGATCACGCTCCCGGCGTACTCGATGCGGATCTTCGAGGTCACCCCTTCGACTTCGTTGGTTCCTTTCACGAGATAGCCCGCCAGACTTCCCGCATGAATCCGCACAACGCCCGAGGTCTTCGAACCGAGGGTCAGCCGAATCGTCTCTTTGCCGGTCGGTCCCTCGAAAGTGATTTCCTTCTGATGCGAGCCCGCCAAATCGAAACTGAAGAAGAAGACGAAGATGTCCTCACTACTGCGATGAACATACGCCCGCATGCCGGCACTGTAAGAAAGACGGGGATGAATCCCGGCCATTTGAACATGATCAGCAAATTGGCCGTCGGCAAAAAAGTTCTCTTCGCGATAGATCGCGCCGGCCAGCTTCTCCGCCAGCGCGTCGCGAAGCAGCGTGCAAGGCTTCAACTCGAGATCGAAAGTAGGGAGTTCGCCCGAGATGAAGAGCTTGCCCCCTTGTTTGACAAACGAGGCCAACTTTCTTTGAGCCCCCGCGTCCATGAGAAGAGCGGTATGAATCGCCAATGCTTTGGGGCCGACCAACTGGGCGTGGTCAGCACTTTCCAGTTCAAACATGCCGAACGTGTAGCCGGCCTGTTGCAAGGAAAGACTGAATTCCTCGAGACCGTTTCGGCCGCAGCGAGGAATCGCATGTCCCGGCACCTTCCAGTATCGTTCATCGGGAATCCAGGAAGAGATGGCCGCATAAGGAGCGTACAGCAAGTAAGCGACGTCGGTTTCGATCTCGCAGGAAAGAAGCGCCTCTCCGTTCTCGATGAACCATTCATTGAGCATCTTCATCGTATCGTACATCGGTCGAAGATTGCCATGCTCGTCGATCGGTGCGTGCGAGGGGAATGTCGGGTGCTGCTTCTTCGTCGTCCGGTCGAGGTCATTGTCCCAATAGTCGGTACTGACGCCGAGGAAAATGACGTACCCCGTTGCACCGCCCGCGATCGATGCAAGCGTCTGAAAGAAGGGGACAATCGGGTCTTTGGAACGATGGTCGTACAGGGTGGCAAAGCCCCAGTTCTCTTCCATGTTGATGCCGCGAGCGCGACGGGCCGTGTTGATGTAGCGATTGAAAACCCCCTCATCGTACGCGGCAACGCCCAGCCAACTGATCATCCCGTATTCATACGCGCCGTTGGCGGCATCCTGATCGACCCGGTTCATCGCGAACCACCACTCAGGATAGAGTTCCGCGAAGTCTAGCGAGATTGGTTCCTTGGCATGCTCTTGTTGGTCGGGAACGTTCTCGACGATCGGCGGCGTGATGCCGGCATAATTGGTCAAGTGCGGCAATTCGAAACCAAGATAGTTTTTGTACCGAACATAATTGTCTCGCCGCATCTTCCATTGGTGCTCGGCCCAATCAATGTACGCCACCAATTGTTTCGGCGAGGTCGGAATCAAGCCCCGCTGGTCGGCATCCTCGGGACTCTTCGGAAGCGCGGGCCCCGGAATCAGATCGAAGCCAGGGTAGCTGGTGCCATGAACATCGTTGTAGCGGTCGATCGAACCATAACGACGACGCAGCAAGTCATGATAGAACGCCATGGCGGAGGGCTCGTAACCTATGTGCCAGGGAGGATCATTCGAAGAACAATAGATCGTTTCATCGTTCATTTGGATGCCGATGACGGGACCACCCTCTCGAACAAAAGGCATCACGATGGCGCGAACCTGCTCAAGCCATTCTCGGCACAAGGCGTCGTACTTTTCATCGAACGGGGCGGGCAGGGCACTGGCATCGTAGCCCCACAAGGCCATTCGTCCGTGATGGCGGCGCTGCGCGGGCATCGCCGGCGAAAAGCTTGGGCTAACCACGTCGGGCAAACCGCCGACGTTGAGTTCCGAGTGGATGAACGGGCCGGGCTTAACGATCATGTAGAGCCCAAGTGACTCGATCGTTTTCATCCACGTGACGACGTCTCGGCTATCCTTGGTTTGGCCGGTGAAGTCGTAGACCCGCCGATCGTTTTGGATGAACATGTGGTGGCGCCACGGGATGTAGAAGTTGATGCTGTTGGCACCCGAGTCTCGCAGCTTGATGAGCCGATCTTTCCAGTGGTCTCGTTTGTCGCGATGGTAGTGATACTCGGCGCAGGCGAGGAAAAGAGGCTTGCCGTCGCGGTAGTATCGGCCGTTTCGGTAATGAAGTTCGTGCATCGGTGTCGTCATCCCGTTTCGCTGTTGGATTTACTTGGAGAGCCTTCTTCTTACGAGTCGAGCAAAGTAACTGGCCAGTCCCGCGACCATCAAGAGGGCCGACCCGCTGGCCAGACTGATCACCAGGGTGGAGGTTTTCTCGGCCGCCCAGAAGGAACCCACCAACACCATGACCGCCAGCACGAGAAAAAATATCGAGAACATCCCGAGCGTGTTAGCTTCGAGTTCGGTCTTGTGTCGCTCGGATTCATTCATGATGAGAAGTACCTTGGTTTCATCGCCGGGCCCGCGGATCCATTCGTTGTCATTGCAGAAAGTAATAGATGACGGCATAGGGCGCCAGCGCGACTGCCGACCACCAACGGAGATCTCGCCAAGAGTTCCGATCGGGCGCCCCACGAAGAATGTAATCGCGAGGAATGAAAGCGACGACGATCGCGGTGATCACAAAAAGGCCGACCGCCGCCCCATGCCAAACGGGCGGGGGAAGACTGTTCAGCCAGGTATTCCACGGGCGGAAGAACTCCACCAGTTCAGTAAACACCCAGCGCTCGGCCGGCGTGAGATGGTCGTTGGGCTGATTCATCCGCGCACCTCCGCCGGGGGCGTGACAGGCGATCGATTCACCAGATCAAAGAGAACCAGCCCGTTTGATTTTTCGTCTGGATCGCGCGGTGTCAACAGGCTGACGATGACGACCAAGGCGACGCCGAAGAGGAACGAGATCATGGTGATGAAAAGGAAGGGCTCTTTTGAGGCGAAAAGTGGGCCCCCTCGAAACGTTAAGTACGTCGCCAACAAGACACCCAGTAGTAACCCCGCCGTCGCGCCCCATTGATTGGCTCGCTTCCAGAGAACTCCCAGAAGCATGATCGCCAGCGTGGGGCCGTAGAAAATCGACATCAGGGTTTGAATCAGATTGTAGATCGTCTGCCCGACGTTCTTTTCATCGAACAGCGGAGCCGCCGAGCATGCCAGCACTATGCTGACGACCGTGGTCATCCGACCCACCGTCATGGCATGCCCATCCCTAATGTCGCGGCCCGCAAAGGAGCGGTACGTCGGCATGTAGACATCGGCCAAGAACATTGTCGAAGTGGAGTTCAAGTAACTTGATACGCCCGACATGAAGGCCGCCAAAAAAGCTGCCACCATCAATCCGGTCAGTCCCGGTGGGAACAGTTCAAGAATCATCGTCGGGATCGCGCTGTTGGAATCGGCCAAGTCTGGGAACAAGGCGCGAGCGATCAGTCCTGGGACGAAGATCAGAATGGGGATGAAGACCTTCATGAGGCCCGCCAAAATCATGCCGGCCATCGCGTCCCATTCTGTCCTAGCGCCGAGATTGCGTTGCACGATTGCCTGGTTGTTGGCGAAGTACGACGTCGATTGCAATAGTCCCAAGCTCAAGACGACGGCCGTCCAAGGAAGGGCGGTTTCTGTCCCGTGCGGCAACAGGAGATTCAAGTGATTGGCGGTATCCGCTCCTTGAGCCGCCATCGCCGCGAGCTTTTCCTGCATCCCTGAGAAGCCGCCGACTTCCCAGAGTCCGACCGCCAAAAGTGCCGATGTGCCGATGAAGATGACGATCATTTGCAATGCATCGGTCATCACGACAGCCGCTAGCCCGCCGCTCACCGTGTAGAAGCCGACGACCAGGCCCGTCCCCCAGACCGATAAGTAGTAGTTGAACCCGACAAACGAGCCGAGAATCACGGCCGAGGCATGCATCATGATGCCCAGATTGATCGCTAGAAAGCCGAGCCAAAGAAGAGCGGATGTCCTCTGAACGATCTTGTTGTAGCGCCGGCCGAGAAACTCGGGGATGGTGTAGACGCCGCTCCGCCAGAAGAACGGCACAAAGAGCAGCCCCGCAATGACGCAGGCGGGCATCGAGCCGATCCAATCGAAATTGGCTTGAGAAATCCCAAGCTTGTAAGCGTTGCCTGCCCCGAACGTCAGATTGGTAGCGCCGATGTCCGTGACCACGACCGACATGGCAATCGCCCAAAAGGGGAGGGCCTTGCCCGCCAGCAGCAGGTCGCCCGCCGAAGAGACATGTCGACTGTAGTAGCTGCCGATCAGCAGCGTCCCGACCACATAGACGGCAATGATGGCGTAATCGATCGGGTGGAGCGAGCTGGTCACGCTGGCAAGTAGCATCCGTTATCCCGATTCGTCCGCACTCGAACTCATGATGAAAGGGGCACTCAAGGGACTCAAATAGAGTCGGAGCGTTTCGCCTGCCGAATACCGCCCGGCTTTTCGTGCCGAGCCCTTGTTCTATTCGGGCAGGCGAGGTCTGTCTGAATCGACTCATTCGCAATAAGGACCATCCGGCCATGGGTTTCGGACTTGGTGTTGCACGTTTTTCTCGGTCGTCGTATCGGCGGCACCACCAAGGAAAGATTCAAGACGTCCAGGAGAGGCATTTTGCGATCGACAGTCCGTCGCTGGATGGTGGTCTCACTTCTCCTGTTGATGACAGGAGGAGCGTCTTGGTGGGTCTATGAAAAGTGTTTTGCCTGGAAGAAATTTGCCGTCGTTGCGGACGGTATCCTCTATCGGAGTGGGCTGTTGCGGCCAGAACAACTCGCCGAGGCCATCGACCGATACCAAATCAAGACCGTTTTCTCCTTTACCTACAGCGGCGCGGACGACTGTCAGAAGGTTTGCCAAGAAAAGAAGGTTCGACGATACTTTGCCTATCTCCCGGGAGACGGGGTCGGTCCGGACGATCCATACTTGCGATTCATTGAAATCGCGAGCGATCCCGCGAATCAGCCGTTACTGGTTCATTGCTCGGCCGGCGTGCAGCGGACCGGTGGAGCGGTCGCCCTTTTCCGCAGTGTGGTCCAAGGATGGGATTTTCAACGCTCCGTAGCCGAGATGGTGTCGATGGGTAACGAAGGGCGAACCGAGCAGATCGAGCAGCTTCGGCATCTGCGCGATGAGTTGACTCGATCGGGTCGCTGTCTGATTGACATTCCAAGGATGGCCTCGTCGCGACGATGAATCAAATCATGACTCTCCGGCACCCTCGCGTCCTTCGGGTCTGCCTGATCGGCCTAGTGTTTGCTGCTCTTGGATTCTTCGTCATCGACCGTGTCGTGAATCTGATTCGCGAAAAAAGACTTCCCAAAAATATCGCTATCGTCCGTGAAGGGGCTCTCTATCGCAGCGGCCAAATGGAGCCGACCCACTTGGAAGAGGTGATTAAAAAATTTCACATCCGGACCGTGATTCAGCTTAATCCCGAGCCTAAAAACCAGTGGGAAGAGGATGTTGCCCGTCAATGCGGAGCCCGCGTGGTCAAGATTCCGATGCCGGGCACGGGCCGGGGCGAAACGGATGATTTCGCGAGAGTTCTTGAAATAGTTCGGGATGCATCCCAGCAGCCGGTATTGGTCCACTGCGCGGCCGGCGCCAATCGGACGGGAATGGCTTGTGCTCTGTATCGCATGATGGACGAGGGATGGGTTCATGCGGATGCCGTCCGGGAGATGGATTCGAAAGGTTTCGACCATCGCGTTGATTTGCCTAAACTACTGCTGGAAGTGCACGATGTGCTCGTATGTCGCGAGCGGGGCAAGGGAATGCGTGAATGAGTCTCGCGGTCGACACTGCTGTTCCTATTGATGGCGATGCTGTTCGCGATCTGTCGCCAAAGGGTCGGCTCCGGCTTCCTGCCTCGGTACCAGTACAAGCGGGTTACCTCGCTTTTCTGATCGCGGGGCTTCTCTTTGTCCATCTTTACGGGTTTCTCGCTTCGGACGTGGCGCCGCGCGAAGGGACCTGGCTTCTTCGCTTTGCCACCCCACTCTCGGCAGCGCGCGATGCGGGGATCAGCCCCTTGGCTTTGGGCCGAAGTCTTTCGCTCGTTGTCACCACCGCGACGTTCGCTTACTGTCTGGTGATCGTGCGTCGACGAATCGGCTGGTACGGCTTAGGCGTGTTGGCGACGGTGCTGGCTTGTAGCCCCATCTTTGCCACGATGACCACGTCCGCGACGCCGGATGCTCTTCTATTCGCCACTTTGGTGTTGCCGATCTTCCCTTGGTGGGCAAGCCGGATGGCTTCCCGCGCCGATTCGCCGACGATGGGTCGCTGGTGCGCGGTTGGGATGATTTTACTCTTAGCTCTGGGGCTGGCGGGAATGGCCGATATCCTCTGTGGCCGAGGCAAGATCGAGAACGTTTTCACCAACAACGATCCCTTTCGCATCGGCCTATCGATGATCATTACGGGGTCGGCAATCTTTACGCTGCTGGTGGGGACTTCGCTGGCGGCGGTCGGTCAGCGCTGGGCTCTGCGAGAGGTTTCGACGGGCTCAGCTCGCTGGTGGACGCGGGGATTGGCGTTCCTTTCGATTCGTGTTCCGCTGGCGGCGCTCGTGTTGGTGATTTACCGGATGTTGACTGTCTATAGCGCGATGGAGCGAGTCCATATCATCACCGCATGCGCGTGGATTGCTTTGATCTTAGCGATCGTGCAAGTTCGGCTTCGGCACTGGGAAGGGCAGTTCTTCCCCATTTTGTTGGTGGCGCTGGCACTGAAGATTGTTTGGGTTCATGCCCTCTCGCGCGAGCGGGATATTGAACGAGGCTCGGCCATATTCGCCCGAGCGGTCGCGAATTCGATGCCCTCGGGCGCATCGCTCGAAACCGGTGTTCCCGTCGATCCCGTTTTCGCTTACACGCTTTGGGCCGAAGCCCACGCGGTTCGGCCGCGCGATCCTGCGGGACATTTTGTTCTGGAACGAATTCCTTCAACGATTCCGAACTCGGTCGTGGGTCGCTTTCAAGATCCCCATGGCGGGGATGTTTACCTGGTGCGTCGGGATGATCTGGCGCGCACCGCCCACTCGCTCGGTCCGCTTCTTCGATAACGTTGACACGACCGGTCCATTCTCGAATTCTTCACAGAACCTCTCGGTTGCATCCTGGCATCAGGAGATCTTGTGGCGCTATAATCACCCTCCGATGAAGGAGAGGTTTTCATGAAGCGTTTCGTTTGGTTGATGGGTCTTTGCAGTGTGTCGAGCGTCTGGGCAGAACCGTTGCCGAAGACACCTGTTGGGAAGCTCGTCGGTCAGGACCGAGTGCTGGTGATCGCTCATCGAGGCGACAGCAAGGCGGCTCCAGAGAATACGTTGCCAGCATTCGAATCGGCCGTCAAAGTCGGGGCGGATCTGGTGGAACTCGACTACGTTCACACGGCCGACGGTGTGCCGATTGTCATTCATGATGACACGCTCGACCGGACGACCGATGCCGACGAAAAATGGTCCGCGAAGAAGATCCGCGTCGAATCAAAGAAACTGGCCGAACTCGCCGAGTTGGACGCGGGTAAATGGTTCGAATTAAAGTTCGAGGGAACCAAGTTGCCGACGCTCGAAGAGTCGATCGACCTGATTCAAAAAGGTTCGGTCACGTTGATCGAGCGGAAAGAGGGAGACGCGAAGACCTGTGTCGATCTCCTCGAACGAAAGGAAATGGTTCAAGATGTCGTGGTACAAGCATTTGATTGGAAGTTTCTAGCCGATTGCCGAAAGCTTCGCAAGGATCTCGTGCTCGGGGCGCTCGGGAGTGGAAAGTTGACGCCGGAGAAGATCGAAGAGATTAAGGCGACCGGCGCGCAAGCCGTCGGTTGGCAGTTTTTAGCTCTTCGCGAGAAAGAGATTCAGATGCTTCATGATGCCGGCTTTAAAGTTTGGGCTTGGACGGTGGATGATGAGAAGGCGGCCGAGCGCTTGATGGGCTGGGGCATCGATGGGATTATCTCGAACTATCCAGGTCGGATAAAGGGACTGGTGGAACGCTCGTCGACGGCGAAGAAATAGGTATCAGTCCTTCAACGCATGTTGAACGAGGGGGATATCAATTTCGCTGTATTCAATGGCTTTCGTCGGGGGAAAATGGGACGCGAGAGGCCTGCGTTTCTGGTTGTTTGAGCCATCGAACAGAAGGAGGTATGGTCAAATGTTTATGATTTGGATGATGGTGTCTGGTTCAAGTTTTTCCTGTCATGTCAACGTTCATTAAACAAATGTTGTGAAAGCCAGCCAGATTGGCTACGATTGTGCAAGCATGTCAAGGTTCCGCGGCTCGTTCAGCATTTCGTGAGCTGCTTTGTGTCGTCCCAGAGGAGGATCTTTATGTTTGGCATTCGTCCTTTCGCCACGATGCTTGTGGCATTGCTGACCGTTTCGAGCAGTATGCACGCGGCGGTGATTACGTTGACACCGATCATGGACGGTACGTATTTGACAACAAAGACCACAGGCAATCCCGCAGTCGAAACAGTGGATACGACGCAGCTGTTTCTCCTATCTCAGAGAGATGTCATCAGGAATGCATTTAGCTCTTACGTCAGTGGCAACGAGAACCGAATCGGGATGGAGTTTGATCTTTCGGTACTCAGTAGCTTGGGTCCGGTGACTTCCGCCGTGTTACTCTGGACAGAACTTGTTGAGGTAGGCTCGCCCAACACTCATAATCTCAGAGGAGCCGATGGGACGGGTAGCTTATCTTTTTCCAACTGGTCGAGTTCAGCACTGTTGGGCAATGCAAACGACGGTACGATTGATTCTCCGGCTTCATTTGATGTCACCAGCACAGTTCAGCAGTTCGATACCAACGGGAACCAATATGGGCGATTCTTCATTAGCTCCGGAAATGGTAACATTACGTCGGCAGGGGGAGGTAACTTTCGGAGTCGGGTTAGTCCGTACCAGATTGCAAGTCGTCTGTCGGCCACGCCGCCGCAGTTGGTGATTACGACGGTTCCGGAAGCGGGGTCGCTCGTGCTGTTGGGGATGGGGAGTGGGATCTGTTTGGTTGCTCGTATGCTTCGACGATCGGCGAGAGGATAGTTCGTTCGGGCCATCGGTCGAGTGCCGCCGGCGCGTGGATGAGCGGGGCCGATCCCAAAGGGAATCCTGCCCCGCAGTGCAGACGGCGTGGAGCTTTTGATGGGCGCCGATTTAGGCCCCTCTTTGAGGGCTTGCTAGCTTCCTGTTGGTTTTGAGTCTTTTGGATGCTGGCTGTTGATGAAGATCTCGTAGCCGAGAGCGCCGGCGAGGCCGCCGACGATCGGCCCGGCAATGGGTACCCACCAGTATCCCTGGGACGCGGTAAAGACATCCCGCCAGCCAGCGACAAACGATAGTAGCCTGGGGCCGAAATCACGGGCAGGGTTGATCGCGTACCCTGCATTGATGCCGTACGCCAAACCGATGGCAAACACCGTGATGCCGACTAAGATGGGACCGAACCACGAGGGAGGATTGGTGTTTCGTGGATCGCCGATCGCGAAGATCATCGCGACTAAAAGAGCCGTCCCGACGACCTGATCGACAAACGCACCTGGAAAGTTCGAAACATGCTCGGCCGGATACGTGCAAAAGACGCCAGTGGTCTTTATGTCCTCTCGAGCGGGGTCGACCTTATGGAACGTTTCCCAATTCGTACCCAGGACCAAAGCCGCCCCGACGAAGGCGCCTGCGACTTGCGCGAGAATATAGGGGACCACTTTGCTCCAAGAGAAATCCCGAAACGCGGCCAGCGCGATCGTGACGGCGGGATTGAGATGGGCCCCAGAGATACCGGCCGATGCATAAACCCCTAGAACGACAGCGACCGCCCAGCCAAAATTAACCGAGAGAAAGTCGCCGAACTTGCCATCACCAAAAGTGACGGCCGTGTTCACCCCGCAGCCGAAAGCGATGAGGATCATCGTCCCCCAGAACTCGGCCGCACACTGTCTGATCGTTCCTTGCAACATCCCTGTCCTCCCCCCTGAAACTGCAAAACTCAGCCATATCGTACTCCGCCCGAGAGGAACCATGCAACGGACGAAGCAGCGGAGCTTCAAAGCAACCATCTTCAAAACCGGCTGGATGCGGAGCCCGCTGGATCAGTTATTCGTCGATAGAAATGCCGTTGCCGCATGCATGATCTTCTCTTCGGTGGCCTCGGCATGAGAGAATTCGCCGGTGAGGCGACCCTCACAGAGGACCAGAATACGGTCGCTGACGGAAAGCAATTCGGGGAGTTCGCTTGAGGTCATCACCATGGCCATCCCCTGGGCCCGAAGTTCTTCGAGAATGCGGTAGATCTCGGCCTTCGCGCCGACGTCGATCCCTCGCGTCGGTTCGTCGAGAAGGAGAATCGACGGGCACGTGAGGAGCCATCGGGCAAGGATGCATTTTTGCTGATTGCCGCCGCTGAGGCTGAGAATCGGGGCATGAATCGATGATGTTTTGACACCCCAACGTTGGACTTGCTGCTGACAAGTCGAATTCTCTCGGGCCGAGGAAATCCAAGGCCCGCGCGCCACCGATTGTAGGCTGCACATCGAGATATTGTCCTTTACGGTCATCTGATCAAAGAGGCCGAGCCCTTTTCGGTCTTCGGTCACCATCGCCAAGCCGAGCTGCATCGCTTGTGCCGGCGAGGAAGACCGTGCGGATTGACCATCAATGAGAATTTGGCCCGTCGCATGCCGACTGGTGGCTCCGAAAAGAGACTCAAGCAACTCGGTTCTTCCGGCTCCCAGCAATCCCGCAATCCCGAGAATCTCTCCTGCGCGAAGTTCGAATGTCACCCCGTCCAGTTGCATCCGCCCCGCCTGCGTTGCGTGCGGCAACGACAGATTCTCGACACGAAGCTTGATCTTTCCCGAGGGAGGTCGTTTCGAACGATCTGACGGAATAAGGTCGCGACCGACCATCAGCGGAATGATTTCGCTTGGCGAGGTTTCGCTCTTAATCCGAGTGGCCACATTCTTGCCATCGCGAAAGACGGTGATGCGGTCGGCCAGACGAAAGATCTCGTCCATCTTGTGAGAGATGTAAAGAACAGTGACCCCTTGTGCCTTCAAGGAATCGACGACGCGGTAAAGCCTTTGCACTTCGCCCTCGGCTAGGGCGCTTGTCGGTTCGTCCATGATGAGGACGTCGGCATCCAGCGAAAGAGCCTTCGCGATCTCGACCATCTGTTGGTCGCCGATCCGCAGGTCGCGGACTTTCGTGCGCGAAGAAAAGGGGGCTCCTAATTGCTGAAAGAGTATGTCGGCTTGCCGTTCCATCGAACGATCATCAAGAAAAATGCCACCTCGGACGAGCTCTCTCCCCAGAAAGATATTGGCGGCAGCCGAGAGATCGGGGACCAGGTTCAGCTCTTGATAGATGATGCTGATGCCGGCTTTCTCCGCATCGCGCGGGCCAGAGAAACGGGCTGACTTTCCGTTGAGAAGGACCTCTCCTTCGTCGGCCGTCAGCGCGCCACTGAGAATCTTCATCAGCGTTGACTTGCCGGCCCCGTTTTCGCCACAGATCGCATGAACTTCGCCGGATCGAGCCTCGAGAGAGACATTCGAAAGAGCGACGACCCCGCCGAATCGCTTGGTCACCTGACGAACTTCGAGTCGAACCGCAGCGGTTGCCATCATGCGATTGTCTCTCCCTTCCAGAGGACAAAGCCTTCCATGGCAAAATACTCAGGCAAGCCAAGCCTGTCGTAGAGGGCGGCGGTTTGTCGATTCCGATCCTCAGCCCGCTGCCAAAACTCGCGCTTATCCGTCGAGCCCATGAACATCGCTCCGTCTTTCTGCGATTGATGCCGAAAAATCGCGGTTCGCTTTCGCTGCAGATCGTACGGCGTCAGCGGGACGGCTCTTTCAATCTGGTGCGGTTCGTACTCTTGCCAGGCACCACGATACAGCCAGACTTCGAGCTGACCGCCGCCGGCCCGATAGCGACGAACGGCTTCGAAAACGGCCATCGCACAGGTTCGATGGGTTCCGTGTGGGTCGGCCAAATCGCCGGCCACATAAATCTGGGAGGGGCAAAGAGTCTCTAAGAGACGCACCACAATCTCTATATCCGCCTCACTCAAAGGACGCTTGCGAACCTGCCCCGTGCGGTAGAAAGGCAGGTCCAGAAAGTGCAGATTCTCTTCGCCGATATGGATCGCTTGGGTTGCCGCGATCGCTTCGGTCTTTCGCACGAGGGCTTTAATCGCCAGGACTTCATCCGAGTCGGTCTGGCCGGCATGCTTGCCCGAAAGGAACGATCGGATCTTTGATTCCAACGATGTCGTCTGTTCTGCCGCCAAACCGAAAGTCTGATTGAACTCGGAAACGAAATTGGCAAAGCGGATCGCCTCGTGGTCGTGGACGGCGACATTGCCGTTGGTCATGTAAGCAACATGAACGTCGTGCCCATCTTCTTGAAGACGAATCAGTGTTCCGCCCATACTGATGACATCGTCGTCGGGATGAGGGCTGAAGCAGAGAACACGGGTCGGGGTTTCTCCCGCGGGATGTTCGCAAATCGTCTCGAGCCGATCGCGAAAGATCTCTTTGCCCAGCTTCGACGCGGGCCCATGCTCGCGGAGGAGTTCATGGAGATTGTGGGCCCGATAATCATCGGACGTTAGCTTGAGCAGCCCTTTACCCGCCTGCATGCTGAGCCAAAGAACGGCTCGGCGAATCAAATCGGGGTTCCAATCAACCATGCCGGTGACCCAAGGCGTCGTGACCGCGGTCAGGTCGCTGGCGGCTGGTTCATCGATGACAAAGACCGCCTGCTGATGATTCTGCAGAAAACTCGCAGGGCAAGACTCGCCCGCAGGCTCTTCGAGAGCTTTGCGAACAATCGCGGACTTATGCTCGCCGAAGGCCATCAACACAATCTTGCGAGCTTCGAGAATGGTCGCGATACCCATCGTGACCGCATGCGTCGGGACATTCTCCTCGCCATGAAAACTGCTAGCGTTATCGCGCCGGCTGACCGGGTCGAGGCGTACGAGCCTCGTCCGGGAGAGTGGGCTGGCGCCTGGTTCATTGAAGCCGATATGACCGGTTCGGCCGATCCCCAACAACATCAGATCGATGCCGCCGGCCCGCTTGATCGCTTGTTCAAAGTTGATGGCGCTGGCCTCGACATCGTCGATCGAGCCGGTCCCATCGGGGATATGAATGTTCTCCGGTCGAACATTGACGTGCGAGAACAAGTTGTCGTGCATGAAGCGCCAGTAGCTTTGCTGTTCTTCTCGCGGCATAGGGAAGTATTCGTCAAGGTTGAAGGTGATGACCTGCGAGAAGTCGAGACCCTCTTCGCGATGGAGCCGAACCAATTCGCGATAGACGCTCACCGGCGTCGAACCGGTCGGCAAGCCAAGCACACAAGGGAGCCCGGCCGAGCGCTTCTCGCGAATCAGATTCTCCATCATTAAGACGATATGCTGGACCGCTTGGGATGATATGGAGAAGAGCCGAGTGGGAATCCGAACTCGTTCGTCGGTAAACAAAGTACGCGGGCTATCGGAAGTGGCTGCCACGGACAAGTTCATCCTCCTCGATCAAGAGACCGCTCGCATTTCACCCGGTCGCCTTGCGACGGGGCGATAGATCGTCCCGTTGGTTTTCCGGCAGCGTGTTCGCGAGCCAAGCACCAGTCGCCTTGTTTTATGGATTGAAGCCCTCTTTAGCCGGTGTTCTAAGATGGGGCTGTTTTCGGCGAGCCAGTGCGGCAGCGGTGGCTCCTTTGCCTCGGGAAGAAACTTCCATGGGTGTTCCCTCCGCCACGATTTGGCCCCCCTCCGCGCCTCCTTCGGGACCAAGATCTATGACCCAGTCGGCCGCGGCAATTAAGTCTAGGTGGTGTTCGATCACGATTACGGAGTGCCCCTCGGCAACCAGTCGCGATAGTAACTGAAGCAGCCGATCGACGTCTTGAAAATGGAGGCCGGTGGTGGGCTCGTCGAGGACATAAAGAGTCGGTTCGGCCTTGGGTCTTGCGAGTTCTTTGGCGAGTTTCAGCCGCTGCGCTTCGCCTCCAGAGAGCGTGGTCGCCCACTGACCCAACGACAGATAGTCGAGCCCGACACTCACCAAGGTTGTCAGCGACCGCGCGATCGCCGAATGGTTAACGAAGAATTCGAGGGCTTCGCGAACGGTCATGTCAAGGACATCGCCGATCGACTTTCCCTTGAACCGCAGCGAGAGCGTTTGACGATGAAACCTCTTGCCTCGACAGGTTCGACATGCCGCGTACGTTTCTGGCAAGAAAGCGATCTCGACCCGGCGAGCCCCCAGCCCTTCGCATTCGGGGCAACGACCTTCCTTGTTGTTGAAACTAAATCGACCGGCTGAATAGCCTCGGAGCTTGGCCTCTTTAGATTGAGCAAAGACTCGGCGGATAGGATCCATGATCTCGACGAACGTGGCGGGGCATGACCGAGGCGTTCGGCCGATCGGTCGTTGATCGACTTCGACGACTCCCTTGATCGCTTCCCAACCGGTGATCTGTTGACAGTGTGATGTCACCGAACTCCCACGTAGCTTTTCACGAAGGGACGGGAGAAGGACATCAAGGATAAGGGTACTCTTCCCGGATCCGCTCACGCCGGTGATGGCGACCAATTGCCCCAGTGGGATTCGCACGGTTTGCTCTTGAAGATTGCGATGCGTGACTCCTTCGAGAAGAATCGCGTCCGCATGGGCTGGGATGATTCTCTCTGTAGATGGGCGTTCGATTCGGGTTTGTCCGGTCCAATAATCACGGGTGATGCTTTGGGCCGTTTTGAAATGGTCGGGTGTCCCTTGGGCGACAACTTCCCCTCCTTGGCGGCCGGCACCTGGTCCGAGATCGACGATCCAGTCGGCTCGCTCCATCGCTTGCTCATCATGTTCAACGACGAGAACCGTGCTTCCTTGTTGACGGAGTTCGCCGATGACATCGAGTAGCCTCGCGGTGTCGCGCGCGTGCAATCCCATGGTTGGCTCATCCAAGATGTAACAAACGCCTTGGAGCCCCGATCCCACAGCACTTGCCAGCCGAATCCGCTGGGCCTCGCCGCCCGAAAGAGTCCATACGGGTCGATCGAGCGCGATGTACCCCACGCCGACGCGGTCGAGAAACGACAACCGCCGCTGGACTTCTTCGACCAAAGGCCGCGCCAGTTCCGCGCGATCCGAGCGAATCGACAGACCCGCGAGATCGGTTCGAGCTTGCGAAATGGTTCGCGACAGGAGTGTGGGAAGCGTCTGCGAGCCGACCTTCACGCTTCGCCCTTCGGGACCCAGTCGCTGGCCGTGGCAGCTTGGGCAGTTGGCGTCATCGGTATAAGCGAGGGCCCATTCGAGAGCCGATGGGTCATCGGAATGGAGTGCCGACCGGAGCCGAGCCTCGATCCCGACAAAGTTCGGTGTCCCGCTCCAAAGCTGTTCTTTTTGTGTCTCCGAGAGTGTTTTGTAAGGGATTAGCTGGAAGTCGCGTCCCTCGGCCCAGGCTTGCAAATCCCGTAAAAGCTTTGTCGATGTCTGGCCGTTGGTGGTTTGAAAGGGGGCAAGCGCACCGTCGGCCAAGCTCCGGTTCGGGTCTGGGACAACCTTTTCTCGCGATATCTCTTGAACCATTCCGAGTCCCTGGCAATCAGGGCAAGCACCGTAGGGACTATTGAAACTAAAAGTGCGTGGCTCCAGATCGTGGATGCTGATGCCGCAGTCGATACACGCTAGTCGCGTGTTGAAGACGAGGTCGGTTGGCGTCTGCGTGGCCGACAAAGAGTGAGAGACAAGGAGCGTCCCTTGCCCGAATCGCAGAGCGGTGGTGATCGATTCGCTCAGGCGGGCCCTTTGATCGGCTCGGACGATTTGGCGATCAACCACCATCTCAATTTCGTGCGGCCGACTGGGATCGATCACGGGGAGATCGTCGATGCCAACGATCTGGCCATCGATCCTCGCGCGGACGAAACCCTCTCGGCGGATGCGATCGAGCGCCTCTTGGTGGGCGCCTTTCTTCCCGCGAATCAAGGGAGCCAACAGGTGCAATCGGGATCCTTCGGGGAGCGACGTGATGGCGGCGATGATCTCGTCGACGGACTGTTGACCCAACGGTTGGCCGCACCGGGGGCAATAAACATCCCCCGCCCGCGAGTAAAGAAGCCGCAAGTAGTCGTGGATCTCGGTCAGAGTCGCGACCGTACTTCGAGGGTGCCGGGCCCGTTCGAGTCCCGACTGAGCCACGGCCAGCGTCGGGGGGAGTCCGTCGATCGAATCGACGTCGGGCCGGGGCAATTGGTCGAGATACTGTCGCACAAAAGGGGAAAGACTCTCAATGTAACGTCTTTGACCCTCCGCACAGAGGGTATCGAAGACCAGCGAACTCTTTCCCGAGCCGCTGACCCCGGTGAAGACGACGAGTTTTCCGCGCGGGATGTCTATATCGATCGACCGGAGATTATGGGTTCGGGCACCACGTACTTGGATGTCGTCCCCCACAGATGGACTGGCTCCTTTGACAAAGTCGGCTCAGCGGGAAGACTATCTTGCCGCGATGCGCTTTCGCTTGGCCCCCGGGCCCGCTGGATGATATCGCGACCGGTCGGACGTCGACCGAACCCGGAAGGAGCATTCTAGGTCATGTTGCCTCGCTGCCGAACGACGATTGCACGGCTGCACCCCGCGGGGGTGGCAGTGGGCGTGATTTTGTCGTTGGTTGGCTGCACGGGGAATCGCTTTCAATTGGCCAATCGCGACGACACGCCTTACGCCCGCGACCTGGCCGCCAACGATGTTCGCATTCCCGTGAATGGTCGGTCGGAAGATTCAGGATTGGCCGGTGGCCCTAGGGTTCCCTTCGATCGGAACGATCAAGAGCGATTCGCCGCGAATGTTCCTGCCGATCCCTCGTATCCCGACGGGCCATTGGGTCCCTCGTCGGCCGTGCCTCCTCCGTTGCCTTTAGCCGGTCAAGCTCCGGCGCTTCCGCTTAATCCTGGCGGTACGCCCTTCGAACCATTTGCGGCCCCGAGTTCCGCAGGGGTGGTGGCCAGTGTGAGTGATATTGCCGGTCGCGTCGTTTCCGATCGTGGTCTTGCTGCCCCGCGAGTGACGGTGCAGGTGACTGATCCGAGTCAGCCGGGCCGGGTCTTGGCAGAGGGGGCCACCGACGAGAACGGCCTCTTCCGACTTCGGCAACTCCCGGCGGGGACTTTGCTCGAGGTCTCGGCGGTCAGCGTCCTACCAGACGGTCGCTACGCGGGCGCAGTCACGACCCGCGTTCCCGACGATCGAATTGTGCTGCAACTTCAACCCGAGAACTTTTTGTCCGGAAGGTCCCCGCTTGGGAATCGTCTTTCCACTTCACCGGCGGGGATTGATTTGCCGAGGACGGCACCGGCGGCACCGGTTTCGCTTTCTTCCACACCCTTGGGTGCTGGGAGTGTGAATGTCAGTACCGTCCAACCGATTGGTTCAGGAGTTGCCGCCCCGATCTTTGCGGCAACCGGTCAGCCGATGGGCCGAGTTCTTCCTCCTGCGCCGAAGGAACGATCGACCTCGCCTGCTTCGTCCACCAATAATATTGACTGGGATGCGCCCGCCTCGGCGCGTCCGGCATCAACGTCTCTTCCCGAAAGCCCTACGGTCAGCATGCCGGCAGACAAACCCGCGCCGAAGGGAGGTTTGCCGCTCGACTTGCCCGCCGACAACGACCTCAAGTTGCCGGGCTCAAGCGATTTGAAGCTCGATGATTTTTCTTCGCCGAGCAGTTCCGCCGCGAGTGGGCCGATCGGGACGACGGCCAGTCCGCTGGCCGGGGTGAAAGCCATGCCCGCCTCATCGGGCTCGGTTCGGCCGAAGCTCGCATTTGGTGGGACGGGGCTCGAGTATGCTCGGGTTTATGACCTTGATGGAAAGAAGCAGCCGGTCGGCGCGCTGGCGGGCGACCTGATCTTGTTGGACTTCTTTGGAAGTTGGTGCGGCCCTTGCCGACGCGCGATCCCCGCTCTCAATGAGCTTCATGATCGTTATGCCGCGATGGGCTTACACATCGTGGGCGTTGCCTGTGAGTACGGGCAAACCAGCGCCGCTCTTAAGTCCGCCGACGATGCGGTTCGGCAATTCAGCATTCGCTATCCCGTCGTGGTCAGTCCGATGGAAGAGCCCAGCGAACTTCGCGATCATTTTCAAGTTTCTGCCTACCCAACGGTGGTTCTGGTCGACCGAGCAGGCAAAGTCTACTTCAAGGGCGAAGGGGGAGATCCGCAAAGCCTCCGCTCATTGGATGCTGCCATTCAACGGGCCCTATCCGGCGGTCGCGTTGCGTCGCGATAGCGTCACTCATCTCTCTTATTTAACGTCCTATCGATGAACTGATTCGCTCGCGCGAGAGGGGCTCGGAACATGAGGAGGGCTCGACGGAGCGGGTCCGCGTCCTTTGAGCGTCTTCATGGCCGAGTAACTTTTGAAGATGTTACGCCCCAGAAAATCGAATATGGACAATGGCAGAAATGCCCGAAGCGGAAGGACAATCCGCGTCATCGCCGGCGCCATCACGATCGGCCGATTCTTCTCGAGCCCCTTCCAGATGGCGGAGACAATTTCGTCCGTGGTGAGAAATCGAGTCGAGCGCGGAGCGCTTGCCCCTTCAAACATCCCCGTGGCGACGAACGCGGGGCATACGGTCGTGACCTTCACGTGAGGATGGCTATCCTCCAATTCGATGCGGAGAGACTCTGACCAGCAATACGCGGCCCATTTGCTGGCGGCATACACCGATCCGTAAGGCAAAGGCATCAACGCCGACGCAGACGAAATGTTGACCAGATGCGCCGAGGGAGTTCTCACCATCGCGGGCAAAAACGCTCGCGCAACGTGCATGATCCCCAGCGTGTTCACCTGAATGGTCCGGTCAATGTCGCGGGCCGAATGATTCATGAAAGCTCCCGGCGTCACGATGCCGGCATTGTTGAACAGAATTTCCACCGGGCCGATCTCGCTCTGCACGCGGTCGGCGGCATCGTCGATCTGGTCGACACTCGAAACATCCACGCGAAAAGTGTCAGCCCGTGTTCCCGATCGCCGGAGTGGCTCGGCCGTTTGCTCTGCAGCATCCTGATTAATGTCCCAAAGAATGATTCTCCGAGCGCCGCGCTCGGCGGCGACCTGCGCATGGCGCTGACCCATCCCCATGCCGGCCCCGGTGATCAGAACCGTCTTTCCCGCCACTTGTGTCATGGTCTGTGCCCCCCCGCCTCGTGATCGCCAGACGCCGCCCGCGTGCTGAATTCCCCTGTCAACTGAAGATAACCGAACGGCCGGTCCTGCTCGATCCTTAACGTCGATTTTCTTGTTTCGGCCGAGAGCCTTGCGTACGCTTCGACAAAGGAGTCGGCATCTGCCCCAGAAGGCTCTTTGGCTACGGCGCATGGGTGAATCGGTCCGCAACGCGGGCAAGCCAGCGCAGGAAGGTGCGGCTCCATGGCGAAAGATCCCTCGAATACTGCCCGGGCCGCCGTCGATGTCGTGGGCGTCGGGCGAGTGAGCTGGGATCGATTCATCGTCGTGCCGAGAATTCCGAGCCCCAACGAACGGGTCAAAGCGATCCGGACGGAAGAAATCGTCGGCGGGATCTCGACCACGGCATTGATCGCGCTTCGGCGATGGAAACTCCGTTGTCGACTCGTCAGCAGGATCGGCTTCGACGAACACTCGCAACGAATCATTGATGACCTGACGCAAGAGGGGATCGAGACCGACGCCCTGCATCGACGCGAAGATGTCGAGGGCCTAGAGAACATCATCCTTATCGATCATCGTAACGGCCAGCGAGCCGTGGTGGATGATCCGCGTCAAGGTCCCGTGATCGACTGGCTCGTTCAGGAACAGCTCTGGACAAAGTGGTTCGATCAAGCCCGCTTGCTGCATGTAGAAATCTCGCCGGCAATCCTCGAAAGTGGTCTGCTGGAATCTGCCAAGCAAGCGGGGATGAAGGTGGTTGCCTGTCTGGATCATCCACTCGACCATCGGCATTTGAAATCGCTTCGGCATGTGGATTGGGCAATGGCCGACGCTTGGACCGCTGCCGAGTGGACCAAAGAGACCGACCCTTCGCGGGCGGCGTACGCGATGCAAGTGTTGCTGGAGGTGCCAACCGTAGTTTACTCCGTGACGGAAGGAGCGCATTACGCGAGCGGTCGGCAGACGCTGTTTCAGGCCGGGGTGGATGTACCTTTGGTCGATCGGACGGGATCGGGAGCGGTGTTTCAAGCGGGATTTATGTATGGGCAGTTGAGTGCGTGGGATGTGGCTCGTTGCCTACGGCTGGCGACCTGGGCAGCAGGGATGGCGTGCCGAGAGATCGGCGGCCGAAAGGGAATCCCCTCCGACTCACAGATGAAGCAGTTTTTGGTTCAGGAATGATGAGGCGCGGGGTCTTTGGGTGGGTAGGAATTTTTTGGGGAATTTCGTCTACCGTTTCCGCCTGGATCGGCCTAGGATCTTTGTCGAGGGGGATAGAAATCCGCCTCGATTCCTCGACTTTACTCTCAAAGTGATTGGCCGACCAACCGCTGCTTACTTGATCTAGCCCCGCTTTTCCTGCCGTCAAGGACTCGCCTGTGAACGCAAAGTCTGGCATTGTCTTCGTACTTTTACTCACCAACGTCATTCACGGCGCGGTTCGAGTTGATGAAGTGTACGATATGAAGGCAAACCTAGTTGACGTCGTTCTGTTCGAACAGTCCGATCTGTATCGGGCGCTGCTATCACGACCGACGATGAGCGGCGACACGCGTCGTCTGTTGCTGCCGATCCAAACGCTCGTCTCCGGATCGGATCTTGGGGACTTCCGCAGCAGTATGGTGTTCGATCGGACGTTGGGTCGAGCCCTTACAATTGAGGCCCCGCTCGATGATGGAACGATGGCCCCTGCAAGCATCCTTGACCTCCTTTCGCGAGATGGGCGGGTCGTGGTCGGACGCAATGCGAACGGGAGTCTCTTCCGCTGGGTCGACGGGGTGGGGGCGGAACTCATCCGCGACTCGCAGGGGGAGTTGCTGAAAGCAACGGGGACTGGCATCAGTCGCGACGGATCTGTTGTACTCGCCAACACGCTCAGTGGGATTCAATGGTCGCAAGGTTACGCTTGGCGAGCGGCGGATGGAGTCGCGACGCCACTAACGGTGACGACGACACTTTCCGATGGGACTTTGGCCGATCAGCCGGTGTCTGCTTTGGGTGTTTCGGGAAATGGCCAAGTTATAGCCGTTGGACGGTCGAGTTTAACCCAGCAGTATTTCTGGTCAGAGATCCAAGTCCAACCTGGAGTTTGGTACCTCGAAACGACGAACAACATTCGTTGGAACACCGAAGTAAATCTCTCCTATGACGGCTCAGTCGTATCCTACACTGTTATGGATGAGTCCAACCTCCTTTCGGACCGCTACTGGCGGGCCCTAAGAGGTTCGATCCGTGACATCAGTAACGACGCCGATCTTGCCGTAGGGTCGATTGGTTCCCCGGTTCTCAGCGCTGGTGGCTTTGGGAGCCAATTAACTTATATCGCAAGAGCCGATCGAAACTGGTCCCTGGACAACACTCTATCGACCGACCTGGCTTTCATGGACATCATTTCTTCCGTTTCCGACAACGAGCGATCTTTCCTTACTCTGACAGAAAGGGTCGTACCTCAAGCCGGGACTGGCTTAGGACTAAGATACCGATTTGCAGTTGTCACGATCCCGGAGGTGCCGGGGGGAGTGATGGTCGGAATGGGATTGATGGGAGCGGTGATCATCGCGCGGTGGCGACGGGCCGCGAATAGATCCCGATGATGACGCGTGATGGACGGACGTTGCGGTTTTCGTCGCGAAGTTGAGTCTGTTGGAGCAGCCAGAGGACTCAGTTCCGTTTCGAGCGGGCGAAAAGGCGACTCGCAGCATGGTTTCGCTGAGAGCTAGTCCATCTTCAATAACTCACAGCTCGTTACCCTTGGACCGAAGGACGGTCACGTATTAACTCGGAGAAAATACCCTTCTTTATTGCCCGACCTTACGCGTTCTTTGCCACGGCGGAGGTGGCGCTTTCGGGGGCTTCGGGTGAAGCCGGGTCGTACCATTCATCTTTGAAAAGAATGGCCTGCTTCGATCGCATCGAAACATTGGCCGAGAGCGCCATGACCGCATCGGCTAGCGCGACCCGTCCCGAGCATCGAACCTTGTAGTCCGGATTTCGAATCGCGAAGGCAAACGCTTCGAGTTCGGTGAAATAGCCCCGGTTGACGGTGGCTTCGGTCGTGCCGGGGGGCGTGAAGTAGACGAGCTTTTCGTACGCCGCCTTCGCCATGCCCGCTTCGCGGCTTACCGCCGTGCTCGGCGTCCACTTCATGGCAGGCTTCTTCGTTTGTGGATCACGCGAGCAGGTGAGATACATCTCCTCCGCCGGCATGGTGTCGCCGGGCTCGCGTTCTTTGAACAACATCACATCCCGTTCATTCATGACACAAAGCGTGCCATGCGTCCCCATCACGATCTCGCCGTAACCTTCCTGTGCGTTCGAATTGATGGTGGAGTAGGAAAGCGTCACGCCGCCGGGCATTTGATACATGCAATAGACATGGTCTTCGCACTCGCGACCATCTTGAAAGAAGTACTTGCCCCCCGTCGCGAGGAGTTTCTCTGGATGAACCTTCCCCAGGAACAGACTACACGCATCGAGTTGATGGCTGCCGAGCTCGGCCATCAGGCCTCCCCCGGTCCGGTCATAAAGTCGCCAGCGGACAAGCTCATCAATGTTCTTGTAACCAAACGAGCCTGCCGGCACGTCCTTGTCTTCCAGCGGAATTGCAGGGCACCAACTGTCGCCGGATACTCCCCAGTCGGGGTCAGCGGTCGAAGGCGTGTCGGGACGGTGCGGATTCGAAAGCGTCCAAGTATTGTTGCGATGCCAGAGAGCCCGAACGTGTCGAATATCCCCTAACACACCAGACTCGACCAACTTCAACGTCAGATGATAAAGCGGGCTGTAGTGTCGTTGATGACCGATCGAAAGGATCTTGCCCGTCTCTTCGCTGACGCGCACCATCTCCTTGCACTCGGCCACGCTATGCGCCATCAGTTTTTCGCACAGCACATGCTTGCCTGCCCGCATGGCCTCGACGGCGAATCGTTTGTGCGTCCAAAGCGGAGTGGCAATGATGATCGCTTCGATCTCGGTGTCGGCCAGCATCGCCTCCCAAGTCTCGTGGAACTTGACCTTGCTTCCCTTCTCCTCGCCGTAGATCTTCTGAAACGTTCTCTTGCCGCGCGCGATCTGCGTCGGTCGGATATCGTGGTAGCCGATGTAATCGATCGCCCCCGGTGGGCTCTGTTCGATCATCGCCTGACAACCTTCGTTGCCGGTCCCGACGATCCCGGCCTTGATCGGCTTTTCGACGGGGCCGTAACCAAAGAGAAACGGTCCGGTCGCGGGGGCCGTCAGCGCTTCGCGAAGGAAGTCTGTTTCGAGCGAGCCCAGCACCGTGAGGAAATTGAGTTTGCCGATCTCTTTTTGTTTGTCGTCGAGATTCATCGCTGCCTCATCATGATCGCGTATGTTTCGTAGAATTGAACCCGCAAGATTCCCTGGTCACACCGGCAAGGACTTTTGCCGAGTCGGCACACTCCGCGCCAAGTCGAGATTCTTGGGTACCTCGTCGGGAACATCCGTGGAAGCGGGGTCGTACCAACTCTCTTTGAATTCCAGTCGCTGACCCTTTTTGATCGCGACATTGGCAGCCAACGCCATCACCGCATCCGCCAAGCCGACCCGGCCATCACACCGAAGCTTCTGCCCCTCTTCGGGATGGCGAATACAGTAGGCGAAGTGTTCAAGCTCTTCTTTGTATCCTCGACTGACGACCTCGCTCGATTTGCTGGCCGCGGCCGCGTAACCGCCGGTGCTTGCGGCCGAGTACATCGTCGCTTCGCCTGGCTTCGAGATTTTGGTTGTTTCCTTGATCGCTTTGTTGCTGGTGTCGGCAGCGCTGGTCGGCGTCGCGGCCGACTGGGCCATCGCGCGTTCCTTCTTTTTCGGGTCGGACTCGTTGTAGATGGAGACATCTCGCTCGTTGAGGACCATCATCGTCCCGCGCGTCCCCATCACCACTTCGCCGTAACCTTCCATCTGATTGGTGTTGATCGACGAGTAGCTAACGACTTTGCCGCCCGCAAACTCGAAATTGCAATAGACATGGTCGAACGCTTCGCGATCATCCTTGTAGAACTGCACGCCGCCGAGACCCGACACCGCCACAGGGTGTTCGTGTCCGAGGAAGATGCTGCAAGCGTCGAGCTGATGGCTACCGAGCTCGGCCATCAGACCGCCCCCCGTCCGATCGAAGAGCCTCCAACGAACAAGTTGTTCGAGGCTGTCGTAGCCCCAATCCTTCACATGCGAGCGAATCGCTTCGTCCTCGGTTGGAATGGTCGGCTTCCAAGCGTCGCGAAGCTCATTGGTTTTGGGATCCAGAAGTGCGTTGTTTCGATGCCAAAAGGCGCGGATGAACTTTACCTCTCCGAGAGCTCCTTGTTCGATGTTCTTAACGGCGTCGGCATACAGCAAGCTGTAATGTCGTTGATGGCCGATGCCGAGCAGCTTACCGGCCTGGTCGGCCGCGCGGACCATCGCCTTGGCCTCGGTGATGTTGTGGGCCATCAACTTTTCGCAGAAGACGTGCTTGCCCGCCTTAAGGGCCTGAATTGCCAGCTTCGCGTGCGTCCAAAGTGGAGTCGCGATGACGATCGCTTCGATCTCGGGATCGGCCAACATCGCTTCGTACTTGTCAAAGAATCGAACCGTATTTCCCTCGGCCGGCCCGTACAGCGAAACGAACGACCGCCGACCTCGCGCGATCTGGCTGGGTCGGATGTCGTGATAGGCGACGTACTTTAAGTAGCCGGGCGGACTCTGATCGATCATCGCTTGGCAACCTTCGTTGCCGGTGCCGACAATGCCCGCACGGACCGGGTTTCCCCGCAGTGCCGAGTAGCCAAAATAAAGGGCAGCCCCCGCCGGGACGACCAAGCTCGCTCGCATGAAGTCGCGTCGGTTCAGCGTCAACGACCGGTGCTTACGTCGGCGGTTGCGAGAATAGTATTCGTAGGTTGTCGACATGGTTCGCTTGAGACCTCTTCATGACCAAATGGGGGAGCCGGCTACGACGCCTCGGGCAGGCGAGCAATCTCATCCTTCCCGATGCCAAGTACCGGTCGAGTGAAAATGCCGCGGACTAACGAATCGACTCCACCCCAGACGCCCGCCGGCGAACTCGCCAGCATCAATAGGGCAATGAGCTCGACCAGATTCTTGTTGACGATGAGATAGTTCCCCTCGGCAATCGGGGCTGGATCGAGCCCAGGCCAAGGTGGCATCGAAAGATAAAACAGCGCGAGTAGACACGCCCCGCCGAATGCTGCCGAGCGAGTGAAAAGTCCAATCACCAGCAGCCCGCCGCAGACGGCCAAGCCCCACATCGTGACATTGTTGATCGTCTGCAATTCGGGCTTCCAACGGATCGGTGCTGCTTTCTGCGTAGGTTCCGACGCCTTGGAAAGACTCTTCGCCATGTCGTCGTCTTTCGGGGTTCGGAGCTGGGCACCGATCTGAGAGGTGACCGCTTCGACCAATTCATCACTCCACTTTTGCACCGGGCCTGTGAGCTCGGCTCGCTTGGCATCGAGTTTCTTCTGTTCCTTCTTGTGAGCTTCCCACTCGAAAGCAGGAAGAGGGGCTTTCAGCGTCCCCGCGGGCGGCATCTCTCCCCAACCAGGCAGCGGACGCTGCTCCTTGGACTCCCACGCGGTAATCTGCGTTTTGTAGCTCTCGATGTCGCTCGCCTTCTCGGTCAGATACTTCTCAAGCGACTCCTTCAGCGATGCCAGCGTCGTTTCCAATTCTTTGACAGAATCCACCGACAAACGGTGAGTCTGAACCTGTTCCCGGAGATAACTGTCCCAGACATTTTCCACTTTGCTGGCTTCGAGCTGGCCGATACCGTGAAAATCATCGACCAAACCGCGAAAATAGAATCGTAATGGCCCCGTCGATTGACGAAGGTACATTTCTGCCGAGAAGGGCTTTTTGCCGTCCAGCGTGGAAGAGATCTTCGAATAACCCTCATACAAGAGGTGCCAGCCGATCGCGATCCGCAGCATGATCATGAAGAGCTTGGTGAGCGGATTGATCTGTGAATGAATGGCGGCCAGCGGAGGGTCCTCCTAGAGAGATGGTCGAAAACAACGGCCCCCGTCCGCGACGAACTCCGGCGTCGTCGCAGACAAATTGAAGTTGGGCAGCGGCCCGCGCCGATCCCTTTTTGGTGGTGACTATTATCTCATCGGACGGTCACGGCGTCCACACGAAGTACCGTAGCTGCTGAGAGTTGTTTCACCGGAAGGGAGCCAACCGTGCCAAAGTCTCCCCCAGCCAACCCTTGACCCGCCGCCCCAGGCTGCTAGGTTGCAAGGAATACAGGCGGTTAGCTCAGTTGGCTAGAGCGCCACGTTGACATCGTGGAGGTCGCTGGTTCAAGTCCAGTACCGCCTAATGAACGCTTGTGCATTAATTTGAAGTTGGTCGCAAAACCCGGAATTTCGCCAGCATTTCTTGTTTCCTCCATTTTTCCGTTCCGCTCGTTTCCGCCTGTTGCGTGCGTGTACTGCGCCGGATTCTGCGCCGCTTTTGGAGAGAGGGTAACAGGCTCCTCTTCGACAAGTTTGCCAGCGGTGGCTCTCTCGAAGTCGGCATCGGTCACTTGCCAATAGTGCTTGTTTGCAATCAGGGTTGAATGCCCCAGCCAAGCCGCTGCAACATGGGCGGGGTGCTCCGCCGCTAGTTCCGTCGCTCGGCTTGCCCGCATTGTCGTGGAGACCAAGGGGCGGGTTTCGAACGGCGACCTGCAAGCAGTCCGTGAAGCTGGTTTCAACGACGGGGACATCGCTGAAGTCGTCGCCCACGTCGCGCTGAACGTGTTCACCAATTACTTCAACCAAGTCGCCGACACCGACATTGACTTCCCCATGGCGGAACCGCTCGTCGGTAATCACGACGCCTGCGGTATCATTCCCTGTAGCGACCCGACACGTTAACGAATTGGTTGACGCGGAGAAGCTTCTTTCTCCGCTCCTTCGCTCACAGATTGGCTGGAGTACCAATGAACAACATCTGCTCGAACCCAAAAGTCATCGTCCCACCGTTCACCTTGGAGACAGCCATCCGAAAGGTCCGGCTCGCTGAGGACGCCTGGAACTCTCGCGATCCTAATCGAGTGGCGCTGGCCTACTCCGAAGACTCGGTGTGGCGAAACCGCAGTCATTTCCTCGTCGGCCGAGACCAAATTCGCGAGTTCCTTGCCGACAAGTGGGATCGCGAACATGACTACCGTCTGGCGAAGGCGCTCTGGGCGTTCACCGAAGTCCGCATCGGCGTTCGGTTCCAATACGAGTGGCACGACGCCAGCGGGCAATGGTTCCGCAGCTACGGCAACGAGCTCTGGGAATTCGACGACCAAGGCCTGATGTGTCGTCGCGAAGCGAGCGTGAACGACGTGGAGATCGGCGAAACCGAGCGGAAGTTTTTCTGGACCGCACCTGGCCCCCGCCCAGAGGACCACCCAGGCATCCCAAGTGTTAAGTGATCCCTAAATACATCAACTCAATCACTCAAGAGGAGACGGACTCATGTTTCGTACTGCATTGATACTGACCGGACTGGCCTTTACCCTTAGCTCGGTGGGAGCGGCCGACCTGCCGAGGACGCACCACAAGACAGTGAAGGTCGGCGACCTCGACATCTTCTACCGCGAGGCGGGACCGAAGGACGCCCCCGTCGTGCTGCTGTTGCACGGCTTCCCGACTAGTTCACAGATGTTTCGCAACTTGATCCCCGCCCTGGCCGACAACTACCGAGTGATCGCACCGGACTACCCTGGCTTCGGGCAGAGTTCGATGCCGACCCATGACAAGTTCAAGTACACCTTCGACAACCTGGCCGATGTCATCGAGAAGTTCACAGAAAAACTGGAGCTGAAAGAGTACTCTCTGTACGTGCAGGACTATGGTGCGCCCATCGGCTACCGACTCGCCGTCAAGTACCCGGAGCGAGTCTCGGCCATCGTGGTCCAGAACGGCAATGCCTACGATGAGGGTCTGGACAATGACTTCTGGAAGCCGATCAAGGCATATTGGAAAGAACCTTCAAGCATTGATAAGCGGGAGGGATTACGAGGATTCACTAAACTCGACGCGACCAAGTGGCAGTACACGCACGGGGTCAAGGATACAGAGCTGGTGTCGCCCGATGCATGGACGACGGATCAGTATCTCCTAGATCGCGACGGGAACGCCGACATTCAACTTGATCTTTTCCTTAGCTACGGTAGTAACCCCTTGCTCTACCCGAAGTGGCAGGAATACTTCCGCAAGTACCAGCCCCCGGTGCTGATCGTCTGGGGCAAGAACGACCAGATCTTTCCACCAGCCGGTGCCGAACCATACAAGAAGGACCTCAAAACGCTGGAGTTCCACCTGCTTGACGCCGGTCACTTCGCGCTGGAAACGAACGGCGACGAGATAGCCGAGCTGATCCGTGCATTCCTCGCGAAGCATGTCAATTGACGGCTTCTTTGCACCACCGACCATCTCGGTAATGGTCTCTTGTTCAATCTTGATTCTCGACTTAACCGACCGAGGACATCCGATGCGTGAATTCCCTAGCGATGTCGCTTTCACCCCTGCCGTGAAGGGCATTCAATCAGACAAAGGCTCGCGCACCGGCTACGCCCGCATGGAATCGGGTGGTAGTTGGGAAACATGCGTGACCCCGGAACTCGAAGCGTTCCTGGCTGATCTGGATATGTTCTATCTGGGAACAGCGAACGCTGAAGGGCAGCCTTATATTCAGTACCGGGGAGGTTCACCTGGCTTTCTGAAGAGGGTAGACGAGAAGACTCTGGGCTTTTCCGACTTCGCCGGCAATCGTCAGTACATCACGCTCGGCAATTTATCCGAGAACTCCAAGGCCTTCATCTTCTTGATGGATTACGCCCGGAGCCAACGCATCAAGCTCTGGGGCAATGCCCGTGTCGTGGAAGACGATCCGGCCTTGCTCGACAGGCTGCGCGATTCGTCTTATCCGGGGAAGGTCGAGCGGGCCATCCTGTTTGAGATCGAGGCATGGGATGTGAACTGCCCGCAGCACATACACAAGCGGTTCTCGCAGAAACAGATAGTGCCGGTCATCGAGGATCTGCAAGGCCGAATAGCAGAGCTTGAAGCCAAGATAATAGGACTCGAATCGAAAGGGCAAGACCCGTGAGTGAAAGCACACAGGGTCACAAACGCTTCATGCGTCGTTGCATCGAGCTGGCTCGAAAAGCGAAAAAGCATGGAAACACCCCGGTCGGCAGTGTCGTCGTTCTCAACGATTCGAGAGCAGCACCGGTTGGTCTGTCCTTGAAAAGCCGTTCTTTGTCGACAGATAGAGGATTGTTTGTCTGAGCGTGCGCCGCTGAAATGGCCAGTGATCACGCGAAAGCGACGAGGGTCGCGAGTTTCGTTCTCTTGGATTTCACCCTGAATGGTTCGTTTATTCTTGTTTATTTCATGATCCGTCACTCGATGTCCCTCAGTGCCGACGGCTTTATTAGAAGCCGTCCAAAACTACGGACTTGGGCCAAGAAGACGCCGTTTCCAGCGGACCGAACGGAGCGAGGTTGATCGCGTGTTAGCCGGCCGTTACCGTAGACTCTCGTCGGCCCGTCACTCGGCTATAGTGCACACTTGGACTACTCCCAACGCTACTCGACGCGGTAAATGATTTTCCAGTCGTGTTTCATATCGACGAGGTTCCAACCACGCGATTTTGCTTGGTCCAGGGCTTTATCAAGGCGGCCCACGGAAGACTGTCGATCGTAAGCCCATTCACGGTCGGCATCGGTATGATGGACGATCAGACCAAACCGAGTTCCATTCCCCGATGTGGTCCATTCCAGCATCTCGAAGTCACCATCCGAGTTGCCAAAAGCGGCGATTGGCCGACGGCCGATGTGCTGTTGGATGCCTAAGGGCTTGCCGGACTTGTCGTCAACGAAGTTCAGTTCGGGCAATCGAACAATTACTGGACGATCGTTACGTCGCTCGTATCTCGTCTTGATGCTGCTGCCGATAATCTGCTCCGGTGGGATGCCATAGACTCGCAGCGCCCAGGGACGCATAAATTCGATTCCACCACCTGAGACAATGAAAGTCTTGAACCCATTGTTGCGGAGGTAGGACAACAATTCAAGCATGGGCAGATAGACCATCTCCGTGTATAGCTTACCCGACTTGGGGTGCCTCGCGGTGGTGATCCAATCGCTGACAATTCTGTCAAACTCCTCGGTTGTCATGCCCGCGTGGGTTGCCATGACAATCTCGGCAAGCGCTCGTTCGCCCTCGGCGAGCACGGCTTTCATGTCGCCCTTCAAGAGAGAAGCGAACGGTTCGTGGTCCTTCCACTCGGGATGTTGAGGCGCGAGCGTTTTCACCCGGTCTAACGCAAAGGATAGCTGAACATACATTGGCTGCTCGGGCCAGAGCGTGCCGTCGTTGTCAAACACCGCTATCCGATCAGCAATGGGAACAAAGCTTGGGGAGCCCTTCTCTGTTACCTTAGCGACAAAATCGAAGATCGCCTGTCTTGCGGCACCCTCATTCCAGGTCGGCAGCGGAACTTGCGCCGCTCCCCAGCCTCGCGTGAGTAACAGGACGACGATCGAAACGACAAAGTGAAATGAGTGCATCGCGGAACTTCTTGGTTGAGTCCGAGGGAGCGCCGCCCACGAAGACGGCACCCCCTGCACAGGATACACCTATTTTACTGGAGTGCTCATGAGCTTGATCTGTTTTTCAAGCGAATCGAGACTCCAGTCCCCCGGCTTTTGGCTCGGCGGGAATTCCTTTAAGGTCATGAGAAACTCACTCGCGACGGCCTGCAAGGGAATCAACACAAATGCCCGGTCGATCATCCAGTCGTGGTAGGTGTTGGAATTGTGCTGAGACTTCTCGAACGGATCGCGTCGCAGGTTGAACAGCAGCGGAAGCCGCAAGTGAACCATGGGTTCGCGCCAGACTTGCAGTTGCTCAGCGCGGTTCTCTAGATAAACCGCCTTCCAGTCGCCGACACGAATGGCCATCACGTCCCCGTCATCGCCTACGTAGATAAACGATTTGCGCGGCGAATCCTTGGCCTTGCCTGTGAGGTATTCGGTCAGGTTTTTGCCATCAACGTGGTTCTTGTACTTGCGACCGTTGATTTCAACCCCCGCTTTGAGTTTCTCGACGATCTTGTCGTCGCCGGCGGCGGCAGCAAATGTCGGCAACCAATCTTCGTGCGAGACAATCCCGTTGACCGTTTCACCCTTCATATATTTGCCAGGCCAACGGACGAAGCAGGGAACCCGAAACGCACCTTCCCAGTTTGAATTCTTTTCGCTGCGAAACGGCGTCGTGCCAGCGTCGGGCCAGGTGTTGTAGTGTGGGCCGTTGTCGGTCGAGTATTGCACGATCGTGCTGTCGGCCAAACCAAGTTCGTCGATAAGCTTCAGCAACTCGCCGACATGCAGATCGTGTTCGACCATGCCGTCGTGGTACTCATCGCCGCTGGGTCCGCTGATCCCCTTGTTCGCTTCTTTCACGTGCGTGCGAAAGTGCATCCGAGTCCCGTTCCACCAGCAAAAGAACGGCTCGCCCGCTTTGCTCTTTCGCATGATGAAATCCTTGGCCGCGGCCAAGGACTCTTCATCAATCGTCTCCATCCGCTTCGTCGTCAGCGGACCAAGGTTCTCGATTGACTGTCCGCCACGACCATCAGCCTTGGACTTGAGCACGCCGCGCGGACCGAATTGTTCCAAGAACGTCTTGCCGTTGGGCAGCTTCATGTCCCTGGGATAGTCGCGGTTCTCTGGCTCTTCTTCTGCATTCAAGTGGTACAAACTGCCCATGAACTCGTCGAAGCCGTGCATCGTTGGCAAATGCTCGTCGCGGTCGCCTTGGTGATTCTTGCCGAACTGGCCGGTCGCGTAGCCGAGACTCTTGAGCACGGTTGCCATGGTGACATCCGTCTTCTGCCAGCCCTCTTTGGCGCCGGGCATGCCGACCTTGGTCATCCCGCTGCGTACCGGAACGCTTCCGCTGATAAACGCGGCTCGCCCAGCCGTGCAGCTCTGCTGTGCGTAGTAGTCTGTAAAAGAGACGCCTTCCCGCGCGATGCGGTCAATGTTCGGCGTCTTGTAGCCCATCATGCCACGATTGTTGTGGCTGATGTTCCAGGTGCCGATGTCGTCACCCCAAATGACCAGAATGTTGGGCTTTCTCGGTTGAGCCTGTGCCGCCATCGGCAAGACCACCAGCATGGACATAAACCCTACAAGTACCGCCGAACGTCGTGTCATCCGTATCCTCACTTCAAGTAACAGATATGTTCCATCGGCGCTAAACTTCGAAATGGTCCAGGCTCGCGCCGGTCACCATGGCCCCCCGCCTCGCGTCTAGTGTAGTGTCTCATCCAGATGGTTGTCTACCGGCAACAGGGTTTCCCTTCGGACTGACTTGTCCAGCGATCTCGTAACAGGTGTTAGGAAGCAAGCGGTTGAGAAGAGTTTGGGCCCTGCTTGTCGAATAGCCTCGTGGGATCTCCCTCGAACTCTCACAGAACCAGACTCGTCGCCGCGACATCGCCTACCCAAACGGCAAACCACCGGAACTCATCGCTGGGCTCCATGACCCCGAGCCAGTTCGAACAACATTCGCTCGCCAAATAAGCCGCTCACCTGTCCGTGAAACCCCGACCACCTCATGGGAATAAGTTGCACGTCGGAAGTGAAGTGGTCGAGTGGAATCCCTCACGATCAAGGCCGCGCGGCGGCATCGCGACCCTAACCCGCGAAACGCTCCTTCAGCTTGGGGAGATTGCCCAAGTGAGCTGATCATACCTGCAGGAAAATTGTCGCCCCGAGGGTAAGAACCGCCGCGACGCCGCATCAATGGGATGACGGCGGCTCACTCGGAGCCGTGAGACATCAGTTTCGACGATTCGATTCACGAAGGGGATAACCATGTCAGCAACCGCACTCGGCCAGGGGATCAAAAAGCAAAACCTGGATCAACAGGCGTTCCCAGATACCGTGGGGCGACTGGCCGTCCGCTATAGCCTGGTCCTGGTACTGGTTTGGATCGGAGGCATGAAATTCACCGCCTACGAGGCCGACGGAATCTCGGCCTTTGTTGCCAACAGTCCGCTGATGAGCTGGGCCTATTCGATTTTCAGCGTTCGAAGTTTCTCGGCATTGCTGGGCGTCACCGAAATCGCCGTGGCCCTGTTGATTGCGGCTCGGCCCCTTTCGGCCCGCGCGTCTCTACTGGGCAGCATATCGGCAGTCGGCATGTTCTCGACCACGTTGAGTTTTTTGCTGACCACGCCCGGCGTATGGGAGGCGTCGGCTGGCGGATTCCCGGCGCTATCGGTTGTGCCGGGCCAGTTCCTCATCAAAGACTTTGTGTTATTGGGTGCCGCTGTCTGGCTGTGCGGCCAGGACCTAGTCGCTCTGACGACCGACGCATCCGAACAACACCACAATAAGTAATATCCTGCAACATTTTGAAATCGAAAAGGAGAGCGACATGAGCCCGTTCGCGAAGTACTTTGCTGTGACACATCGGACTTCCCTCTTGATCGCCGTCAGCTTCGCCCTTGGCGTCGGCGGCATGGCGTTGGCCCAACGGACGGCCAAGGACCAGGTAGGGGTGACCGCGCTCTCTCGGCAAGACATTGTCGAAAAACTCGACGGAAAAGACGCCGGCGCCGCATCTTCGTCAAGCCCGATGATCGCTAGCTGCACACTGGCGACACGCCAGTGCCACCCGGCCGTGTAGAACTCGTGGCCTTCGTCTTCATGCCCGAACATGTTCACCTCTTGATCAGGCCACTGGACGATCTGCCGAACCTTGGACGCTACCTCGCGATGGTCAAGCGAGCCACCTCCGGATCGCTTCGAGAAAGATTGACGCGGGACGATTCTCAACTCCTGGAGAGCCTTCTTATTCAGGAGCGGCCTGGCAAGGTCTGCTTTCGCTTTTGGCAAGAGGGGGCTGGTTACGATCGAAATCTCTCGACTGCGGATGCGATCCAGGCCAGCATCGAGTACATTCATGGCAACCCGGTGAAGCGTGGGCTTTGTCAGCGGATGATTGACTGGAAGTGGTCGTCGGCGAGGTATGATCATGCAGTGCCATTGGGCCAGCAGTATGCTGGGTTCCCCCAGGGTTCATGGGCTGGAATTTGAACAAAGACAAAGGAAGAGCACTGGGCAATAGCCAGTGCCACCCGGCCGCGTCTTTGACTCGGGCGACGGGCTAAAACTGACCGTCATTGGTCTAGACGAAGAGCGTGTAAAAGCTCTACAGATCGAGTGGGATAAACAGATTAGAAAAGCGAACGTCGCTAAGGTAGCCGAGTTTGCGGATAAGTCGGTGTTCAATCCCTCAAGCATCACAGTCCTAGCCACATACAATTAGAAAACGATGTTGCTGACACCCAGCAGCGGAAATCAGCAACAGCCCCTTTTCGCCTCTATGCTGATGCCGCAAGGGACGATTACCGCATTTCTTCCGGAAGGGAACCAATGACCGGTGATCCTAACGACGCAGGTGAGCGGTACGGGGACTGCGCCGACTGGCTGACCCGAGGCCCGTACCGCCCGTTCGTCGAAGAAACTCGCACGGCCGACGGTGTCAGTCTGGTCCGCGGCAAGCAGCCGCCGGGCCATTACCCCGACCCTCCGTTCGCGGATTACTCCCTGATCTACACGACGGCCGGCCGCTGTTGGGCGGACATCGACCTCGGCAATGGACGCAAGCGGGTCGAAATCACGGCCGGTATGATGATGGTCGCCCCGCCCGACACGGCCTGCGATTACGAGAAACACGCGGCGTGCGAGACGTTTGTCGTCGGCCTGCCGAAATCACGTCTGGTGTCTTTGAGCGAACAGGCCTTAGGTCGCCCGGTCGTCGATCTCGGTGGGTGCCACGACTTCTTCCGCGACCCGCTGGTCGAGGCACTATGCCTGCGGCTGTGGGACGAGGCCGTCGAGAGCAACCCCCACGGCTCGCTGTTCGCCGACGCGGCGCTCGATGCCCTGCTGGCAACCCTCCTGACCCGCTCCGGCCAACCACCGAAAAGCCCCAAGCGGTCGGATAGATTATCCCCCGACCGGTTGGGCCGTGTCCGCAACTACATCCAGGACAACTTGAGCCTGGACATCACCGTTGCGGACCTGGCGTCCGTGGCCCACCTGAGCGAGTTTCACTTTGCCCGCCTGTTCAAGCGCGCGACCGGCCTCGCTCCGCATCAGTTCCTGATCGCCCAGCGGGTGGAGCGAGCTAAAGCGTTGATCCGCGATGGCCGAATGTCGCTGGTCGAAGTGGCTGCGACCGTTGGGTTCTCTAGCCAAAGCCACCTCGGCCAGCACTTCAAACGGATCGTCGGCTGCACGCCGGCCGAATTCCGCAAGTAAGCAAGAACCTGACAGTAAATAGCAGGGTCATGGAAGACGGACCAACATCGCTGCCGCTAACATCCTCTCCTTGCCAGCCTCACTCTCATTGCGCCCAAGGCTGAGCTGGTCCAACGACACGCCTTGCAAGGAGATCGCATTGTCGAAAGCTCACGAACCCGCCATCGGCGGGTACAGCCCGGTGTCCTACTTTGAGGCCAACAAGCCCGAACAGGGGCGGGCCGAGTTCCACGCCGACCACGACGGCAAACATTACTTGTTCACCTCGGCCGCTCAAGTCGCCACCTTCCGGGCAAATCCGGGCAAGTACGCCCCGGCGTTCGGTGGCACCTGCGCGTTCGGGCACTCCATCGAGAAGGAGTTCCCCGTCGATCCAACCAGCTTCAAGATCGTCGACGGTCAGTTGCTGCTGTTCCTTAAGAACGCCGAAGTGGACGCCAAGGCGCTGTGGGAGAAGGGGGGCGACGCGGCTTGCATGGTCAAGGCGAACAAGCACTTCGCCCAGGCCAAGCACGGTTGAATCAGTTCGGGTGCCTAATCGACCTAGCTAGGTGAAGCAGGAAGTGGCCTCATCCAGTGGAATCGGATCGCAGTCGCGACGAGTCTCAACTGCGGTCTGTCTTGTGGGGCTCGTCCGACACGACGGGTCTCCACCATCACCCCATTTCGGGGTTTTTCCTTGTGCCTGACCTCTATTCTAAAGGAGCCTCATGATGTCTGGATTGAATCGCGTGTGGGTGGTCAGTGGTGCGACCGCTGCCGGCGTTTTGGCATTCTTTCTGTGGAGCGCGGCCCGCCCGGCCAGCGCCCACGCCGCCGACAAAATGATCGACAAGGCGGCAGTGAAGTTTACCGAGGACGGCAAGCTAAAGAAGCCGACCGGGTACCGCATGTGGCCGTTCATCGGCACTCCGATTACCCCGAACGACATGAACGACGGAGAAGCAGCCTTCCCCGAGTTCCACATCGTCTACATGGATCCGGACAGCTTCGCCCACTACGAGAAGACCGGCGAGTATCGCGATGGCACCGTGCTCGTCAAGGAACTCACCAGCGTCGGATCGAAAGAAGCCACCAGCGGCAAGGGGTACTTCATGGGCGAGTACATCGGCCTGGAGGTATCAATGAAAGACTCCAAGAGATTCAAGGATGAACCTGGAAACTGGGCGTACTTCAGCTTCGGTCACAAATACCCGCTTAAGGAATCAGCTCCCAAGGCTGCCACGGCCTCGTGCAACGAATGCCATCAGCAGAACGCCAAGAAGGACTACGTGTTCACACAGTATTATCCCGTCCTTCGCGACGCTGCCCCAAAGAAGTAGGTCCCTTTTTCCGAGAAGTCACGAAACCCACTCCCCACGCCTCGATCTCTCAAAGAAAGGTTGAAAATGTCCACTCTCAACGCGGCCAAGGCCCAACATCAGGGCAGCCAGACACTGCTCTTCACGTTGGCCAACGGCGCCGTCGTCGGCGCCATCGCCGGCGTCGCGATGGCCGGATGGGCCATGGTCACATCACTAATCGCCGGGAACGGATTCATCACTCCGGTGCAACTGATCGCCGCCACGTTCTTCGGTGAAAACGCCCTGACACTCACGCCGCTGGTGTTTGTCTCCGGGCTAATGCTGCACATGGCGACCTCCATGACTTTGGGGGCCATGCTCGGACCGGTCCTCAGTCGGCCCATGCCATTATGGGCGAGCGGGATGATCGGCATTCTCTGGGGCGTCGCCGCCTGGGCGCTTTTCACTTTCGTCATCATGCCGCAGGGAAATGTCGTCATGCATCTGGCCACCGACAAGACCCCCGTCACGTGGTTCATCGGCCACGTGATCTTCGGCGCCGTGCTCGGCTTCATGCCGATCAGCCTGCCTCGAATGCGGTCGCTGATGGTCCGAACTGACGACCTTCAGGCGGCCGCCTGATCGTCACGTTCCCAGCCAATCCACGGCACAACGCAGAGAGGTGTTCCATGCTTGGTCTTCGATTCCGGCAGATCGCGTTCGTCAATCTGGCTGTTGTCGCCCTCGTCGGCAGCTCCGCTTACCGCTGGCTCCCCGGTGGCTTCGCCGGGCCGCAGGCGGTTGCGGCCGAGCCGGAGAAGTTTTCCTCCTATGTGGATGACAACGGGAACATCGCTCTGCCCGCCGACTACAAGACCACCTTCACCCACCTCGGCACCTTCGCCACGGCCAGCAAGGTGGGCGGGGAAGTAGACCAACTGCACGGCGTCTACGCCCGGCCAGAGGATGTCGAAGCGTATCAGAAGGACGGCAAGTTCCCGGACGGGGCGGTCATCGTGAAGGACGTCTACAAAACCAAGTCAGGCAACCTGACGACCGGGACCGTGTCGTGGGCGACCGATATCGACATTTGGTTCGTGATGATCAAGGACTCGAAAGGACGGTTCAGGGGGAACGCACTCTGGGGTGACGGCTGGGGATGGGCGCTGTTCAAGGGGAGCGACCCGCAGAAGCAGGTCGCCACGGATTATTCGACGGACTGCCGGGCGTGCCACGTCCCGGCCAAGAAGGACGATTGGCTGTACGTCCGAGGCTACCCCGTGTTGGGCGACCGAGAAACCAAATGACCGACGGCATGTGGTTGTAGTAGTCACTGAAAGGCAATAACGTAACTCGCGCCCTCTGGTATGCTCCACAAAACGCAGTTTTCGAACTCGCAGCTCACAATTCAAACAGAGGATACAAGCATGGATCTCAGTATTCACGGCAAACGGGCGCTGGTTACAGGCAGTTCCAGCGGCATCGGCGAAGCGATTGCCAAGACACTGGCAGCCGAAGGGGCGACAGTCGTCGTCCACGGTCGGCGCGAGGCAGAGTCTCAACGGGTAGTGGCAGACATTGTGGCGGCCGGTGGGAAGGCCACTTATGCTCTCGGCGACCTCGCGACAGACTCTGGCGCGGACGCAGTGGCGATGGTCGCAGGAGACATTGATATCCTGGTAAACAACGCGGGCGTGTACGTAGCAAAAGGGTGGTTTGAAGAAACAGCGGACGAATGGACGCAATGGTACAACGTAAACGTCGGCTCTATGGTGCGGTTGAACAACAGGCTTGTGCCTGCCATGAAGACGAAAGGTTGGGGGCGTGTGATCGCCATCGCCAGCGGCGTCGGCACAAAGCCGTTAACCGACATGCCCGGCTATAGTGCCACCAAGGTGGCAAGCATCAACTTGGCCGTATCGTTAGCCCATGTTCTCGCCGGCACCGGGATCACGAGCAACGCCGTCAGTCCCGGCATCATCCTGACTAGTGGATTGGACGCCATGTTCGACCAAATGGGTGCGGTGAAAGACATGGCTGAGCGGGCGAAGATCGCCGCCGGATTCGCCCCTGGTCCTGTTGGCAGGGCGGGCACCCCGCAGGAGATTGCTGACGCCGTGGTTTTCTTGTGCAGCGACCGGGCGAATTTCATCACTGGCCAGAACTTGCGAGTGGATGGCGGATACGTGCCGACAGTGAACTAGTAACTGGCTGGTTGTCGACGAAAAGTGTGGGTCTTCCGAGCGGTCTTGACAAGATGCCCGCTCGCCTTGATCCTGGTGTTCGATCCATAAATCCACTCCCACAATTGCTTCGGGAAGTCAGGAACTGCACCATCTGTGCAGAACACCTCCGGCTCGGTCCTTCTTGCCGGTGGTGCCTCCATCGAGAACCTCGATTGCAAGCGACGCCGAGCGGAACCTGACCGAAAAGCGGCTGGGATCTCAGACGGGGACGCTGGTGGGGCGGTATACTTGGGATCATCGTAATCGCCTGACGAAGGTCGAGATCTTCAGCGAGACAACGGGGGCGGCCGTGCGGACGGTGACGCATACCTACGACGTCGATAATCGCCGGATCAGCCGATTCGTCGACGAGGGATCGGACTTTTCTGCCTTCGGTGGCCCCATCGATAATCGCGATTACTTTTACAAGCGACGCTTCGAAGTGTCGCGCCCAAGGTGGCCGAACGGCGACAACGTCGTCCTGACGCTGGCTCAGAACATGGCCGTCGAACACCGCTACCGAGACCGTCCGGTGAACCACACTCCGGCGGTAAGATCTCGGCACGTTGAGTTGAACGGTTGGGGATCTGGAGTTTTGCTGGCGGGCCAGCGATCGGGAAGGAGTTCGTCGAGGTCTTTGGCCGGGTGGACGCTGACGGCGGCGCCGGGTCGGGCGCTTACGGGCGGCTTGGGTCTGATGGCAGGGGGCAATGTTGGGCTCGAAGTTGGCGGCCTCTGGGTGGACGGTCCAAATCGGTAGGGCTGTGCCTTGGGAGAGACAGGTTGGGAATAAATCGGTGACGATCCGACCGAGGGCTGCGGTGTAAGGAAGGTGGTCACGGCGATAACGATTCTCGGACCGATTGGGTGATGACGATGTCGGTGTGGTGGCGAGTGCTTGGCCGATGGCGGCGGGGGCGAATCTTTAGGGGAGAGAAGAGCGCGCGCGTTCGGGGGGATGCTTTTCGCTTTCGGGTGGTGTTCATGGGGCCGAGTCGGCCATGTTTTCGGGATTATCGAACCCGAGCGGCCGCCCGCGAGTTGTTTGATCGGCTCGCGTCCGATCGAAGAATGCTTGTCGATCTGGAACGAGGCATTCTCGATCAGCGTGGTCCTGCGGTCATGACCAGGCTCCCCTGGGATCAGAATATCCTGGGTCCGGACGAGCCCTTCGCGTTTTTTTGATGAATGGGCTGCTTCCAGGAGAGACTGAGCTTCGGATTCAAAATCGACTCAGAAAGTGGGAGAACTAGGGAAAACCCTAGCAGTATTTCGTCACAGAAAAGTGTAAAAGATAGGCTGGAGGGGTATAAGAAAAAAGTCGTGGGTAGTTCGCCCGTAGGTGCCGCCTTATCAGCCCAGCAGCCACCTCTACCCACGACTATCAGGCTGACGAACACATTCTTTCAAACCCGCTCGGGATTTCAAGGCAAATATTCGACATTATGAAGATTGATTGATCTCCCTGGGTCGCATCGGTTTACGGCCGACCCTCTATCCTTTGACTCCTCTTTCCAGTGCGTCTGAAATCAGGCGGTCGATAGATCAGCATATTTTGGATTCTGTTGTCCATTCTTCGGGATGGTCCGGCCAGCAAGGGAAGCTTTGGTCTATCTCGAAGTGAGAAGAGATTTTTTGATGATGGATCCGGTTATTCACGTCCTGTTTCGAGTTCGTCCAGCCTGACCAGGCCATGCTTGACGGCAAACAGAACAAGTCTGGCCGATTCCGAGATTCCGAGCTCTCTTTTGATGTTCGACTTGTGGTGTTCGACGGTTTTCTCCGCAATGTAAAGGGTCTCGGCAATTTCGCGATTGGATCTACCGATTGCCAGGAGGCGGAGTATCTCGATTTGTCGGGTGGTGAGTTGGTCCAATTGATTGGCCGAGCCGCTGGCATTGGCCGGGATCGGTTCGTCAACTTTGGTGGGACAAACGAACGAGGCACCGGAGGCCACCTGTCGGATCGTATCCACAAGTTGGTCGGATGATCGCCCCTTGACGACGTAGCCCGCCGCCCCGGCAAGTTTCGCCTGTCGAACGAAGCCAGCCGAATCATACATGGAAACAATGATGACTCTGGCCGGGGATTTTTCTCTAGTCAGGCGTCGCGTCACGTCGAGCCCGTTTTCTCCGGGCATGGACCAGTCCATGAGGATGACTTCTGGGGAGTTATTCGCCAACATATCGTAAGCCTGCACGGCATTGGCCGCTTCGCCCACAACATTGAAATCAGGGACCGATTCCAACATGATCCTAAGCCCCGACCGCATCAAGGTGTGGTCGTCTACAATTCCTATTCGAATGTTGCTCATGAAGGCTTTTCCTCGCTTTGAGCCGATGGGCGATGAAAGGTGACCTCGACCCGCGTGCCGGCCCCGGTCTGCGATCGGATTTCAAGATGCCCGCCGAGAGACTCGGCCCGTTCGCGCATGCCGACCAGTCCTAGTCCCTGAAGAGTGGGTTGGTCATCGGTCGTGCGATTGGTGTCAAAGCCGACGCCATCGTCTTGGACCGCGACGGTCAACTCATTCTCGGTCGTCGAACAGGTCACGTCGACTTGTTGAGGCCGAGCGTGGCGAACCGCATTGGTCATGGCCTCTTGGGCGATTCGAAAACAGGCCGCCTCGACCGGGATGGGAAATCGGAGACTCCCGCTCGTCGCTTTGAAGGACCATTCAAAGGGGGACCGATTTCGGAATCGATCGACGCTCCACTGGATGGCGGCTTCAAGGCCTAGCTGGTCGAGAAGTCTAGGCCTCAGTTCCGTGGCGAGATCACGAATCTGATCGATCGATTCGGCGATCATTTGGCTTGTATCCGCAATTAGGCCGGCGATTTCGGGGCTAACGCGTCGTTTGATTCCATCCAAGCTCAAGTGGGCCGCTGTCAGCATTTGTCCTAACTCATCGTGTAGCTCTCGAGATAAATGAGCCCGCTCTTTCTCTTGGATCTCGATCACTTCGCGGGAGAGAGCCCTTAACTGCGCTTCGCTTTTTCTTCTCTCCGCCTCGGCTCTTCGGCGTTCCTCGACTTCGACGCGAAGTTGTTGCACGGTTTGGGTGAGCTCGGCGGACTTCTGCAAAGCGCGCCACTGCGCGAGCGCCAGATGGCGGATTCCGCTGGATTTAACGCGCAACAACAACCACACCAGGAGTAATGTGGCGATGCCATCCGTCAGCAGCTTCGTCGGTTCGAGATGAAGATAACCTGGAGGGGAGAAAAAAATTGTTAGGGAGGAGACCACGAAAAAAATGACAACGACAAATCGGTAGTGGACGGCAATAAACGCGAAGCAGAAGGTGACAAACTGCGCCCCTTCGAGTGCATTGGTCGTATTGGGATGAAAAGCGGAAAAGACGGCAATGTCGGCCGAAGCGAGCAATAGCATGACGAAGATGGTGATTTCCCCGAAGCGGGGTGCGATCTTTCCGCGCCATAGCTGGATGAAGATGATCAACATCGCCGAACCGACGGCCGACATGACGACGATGGGGAGCCAATCCCCCGGCCACTGAACAAACTCCATCATCAGATAGCAGCGATGCGACGCGACGAGAAAGATAAACGCCGCCAAGGGGACCACGAAACGAACGGCTTCCTTGTTAAACAGTTCGCTGTACGCTTCAGGCGGAATGTCGGACCCTGCTTCGCGAGAGCCCAGCATGAATCGAGAAATCGATTTCCACATCGCAGACGGGCTTTCGGTCAATGGTCGCTTCTAAAGTCGAAATGGTGTCTAGCGACAATCGTACCAAGAAAAGCCGTCGAAAGGAAACGGAGGTCGATCGTGTCGGCTCGTTACCGTTCTGATGAGGAACTAGGTAGCAGGACCGGCCGAGACGCGGCCGACGGGATCATCTTGGTCGGCAGGAGACTCTCCTTGAGGAGATCCAGCGTGTAGATCGCGCTCGGCAAGACCTCGCATTCGGCCCAGCATCCGGGACATCGGCGAACCCAGTCTCGTTGGCGAGCGGCCAATTCGCTTCTCCAGAGTTCTCGGAACGATTGGCGACGCAGATTGCCGGCAATCTTGCTGTTGAATTGGCACGTCGGAACATCACCGTTGGGGAACAGACGTAGGTGACTGTTCAGCGCGACGCAGGGAGGATTGGGTTTGCCGGTGCCGTGAAGAAGCCTTTGGGTGATCCCGCGCAGGTAATATCTCTTCGCCAAACGATCGAGCCAGGGGAAGGAGGCCAGATCCTTTTCGATCTCGCCGAGCAGTTCGCGCAGATGGTCCTCGGAGAATTCGCCGAAGGTGGCGAATTGGCCGATCTCACTTGGAGCGATCTCGATTTCTCGTTCGAGGTTGTACGTCGCGCTGACATCGTACGCCATCACGACATTGTTCCGCACGCCCAGAGGGCGCAGGACTTCTCGAAGCATCTTGTAATGCTCCACACCCTCTGCATCGACAATCGTTTGATTCACGGCCAGGTGGATGTTGAGTTCTTTCTGACGAGGTGCGAGCGATCGAATGGTTTCCATGGCGCTCTTCCAGGCGCCTGAGTGTCCACGAACCTGATTGTGTTTCGCCTCGACGCCGTCGATCGAAACAAGCAAGTGGAGCGGGGTCTTCTTGCGACGATCTTCGCAATACCGGACAATCCGTCGCGTCAGAAAGCCGTTGGATGTGATGTGCAACACCATCGGCTTTAGCTTTTCATCGGCCAGGCGAGCAAGTTCAGGGAAGTCCGCGCGAACGAAGGGTTCTCCGCCGGTCAGTCGAACGCCGTCCATCGCGGGGAGTTCGTCGAAGATTCGCGACACTTCATCGACGGAGAGATCGTCCGGCGAGGGTAGCTTCCATGAGTCGCACATGATGCACTTCGCATTGCACGAGAAGGTCACCGTGTAAGTGAGGAATCGGGGAAGGTCATCTCGTCGAAACCAGTTTCGGACGACAGCGCGTGTCAAGCCGACCAGTCGATGAGGTAGGGCGGTTCGTTTCTTTCGCGAGTGTCTTTCGACGCCGACGGGTTTGGGTGCGGGGAGATGTTTTTGAATGATGGCGAGGGCACTTTCATTACCTCGCACCGCCTGCGGATCGATTTGTGAACGAAATGTCGGGACTTGGCTGAAGAAACTCTGCAGGGCCGCGGACGAGACATGTTGCGGCTCGATCCAGTCTCCCCCTCCGGATTGTCGAACGTAGTGGGCGTTGATGTATTGCTCGAAGTTACCTGCCTCGGGGATGGCCAGCACCGGCTTTCGAAAATGAAAAGCTTCGCCGACGAGCTGGTTGCCGGCGTTGCAGATCAAGGCATGGCAGCTCGCCAGATGCGATAAGAAGTTCGTTTCGTCGATCTCTTTGAAATGGATGTTCCCCTCGGATTCGCGCGGGCCGACACCGTAGATGAACGCCTCCCGGCCAACCCGTTTCAGCGCGTCGATCAGCCCGCCGTGCGGGAATCGTCGAAGATAGACGAGCAGATGGTCCCCTTCGCTTGGCGTCGTGCGAAGAACTTCGGGCCGAAGCATGACGCCGATCGAATCCACATTTCGCACACCTCGTTTGAGAGGGGGCGTAAAGAAGGAAGAAACAAGCGTTGCCTTTTGGCCACGATAAAACCACTTAGTGAATTGGCCGAGCAGCTCTGCCTTCCATCGCAGCGTCGAAGGGAGGCCGTTGAAGTCGTTGACGGAGAGAAAGTGTTGATGATCAAAACTGAGGAACGGGACTTTGCATTGTTGGGCGGCTCGCGGAAGGAGCGGTTCAAAATCGGTGATGCATAGGTCGGGGCGTTCGATCTCGATTCGTCGGCACAAGGAACGTATGACCCAGGGCTTCCGCCAGAGGTAACCAAGGCTTTTTTGAACGGTTTTGGCGTAAGAAAGCGTTCCGCCTCGGTAATGAAATCGCAGGCCGGCGAGTCGCCGAACTCGGACCGACGTTCCTTCATACACCTTCGACAGCATGGCATACGCCATCTCGGGCGCGAACAGGGTGAAATCGTGTTCGCCGCGGAGCATCTCGACGAGCGCTCTAGCGCGAGTGGCGTGGCCCCGGCCTTCGCCGGCCATGCTGTAGAAGATTTTCGCCATCCCTAGTCACCTCCTCGATTATCGTGGGACTGTCGTCTCGAGGACGATCCCCCGAGCTTGAAACCAAAACGCGAGAGTCGGGTGGCGGTTCGGGCCGACCGATCCTGCCTGATTTCTCGTCCCTCTTTGAAATGGACGAGAACCCTCGCGAACCATGCCTCCTGCATTCTGACAGCGTCTTCGATCAGAGAGACACCGACCATCTGGCGATCGATCTCTCTGGCCGATTGATGGCTCCACGGAGTACCAGCCCCACTTTCTTGTGAGAAAGGGGCCGATTCCCAAGAATCTTAACCCGCCGCCTCCAGCGAGGGAACCTTTCGGTCAGGCGCGAATTGCCTGGCGTGCATCCTTGTCACGCAGGGGCCATCGTCTCGATCGGGCCAATGACAAAGTGTTCCCGCCTCGGTTTCCACGAGGGCGACTTTGTTTTCCATCCAGTCGCCGATGTTGATGTATTCGATTCCTCCAATCCAACGGATCCGAGGGGTATGAACATGTCCACAAATGATTCCGTCGCAGTTGTTGGCCTGGGCATGCCGAGCCGAGGCGGCCTCCCACCGAGCCAAATGTTCTTGAGCGGCCGGCAGCGAGTTTCGCCAGCGCTGAACCATGTCGGTGGGGGGGAGCTTGCACCGGTCCCGAAGCTGATTCACCTTTGCCCCCAGCCAAAAAAGGGCATCGTAGCCGACACTTCCAATCCAGGTTTTCCAGCCAGGCGTGCCGATCTCGTCATCGAACCGATCGCCATGAACGACGAGATACTGCTTTCCATTGGCTGCTTTATGGCGAAACTCCCGGTCGATGCGGGCCCAGCCAAAATCGTTCAGAAAGGGTTCCAAAAAGTTGTCGTGATTCCCAGCAGCATAATGAATCGGGATCCCCGAACCTCCCCAGCCAAGCAACTCGCGAAGACATTCGGTCTCCAAATCCGTCCAACGCCACCGCCGACGCAGCGCCCAGCCATCCACGATGTCCCCGACCAGGTAAACCTGCCGAGGCCTGATCGACTGCAGAAACGCCAATAGATCCGCTGTCCGAGCGTGGCGGGCCCCCAGGTGGCAATCGCTGAGGAAAAGGGTCTCCACCGATCGACGTGAGCCAATCGGATCGTGCACGCTCGCCAATCTTCGAAGGGTCGAATTCATCATCGCAGGAGAGTTCTCCGGTCAAACCGCTTGCTTGAGACGCCGGCCGCCCACGGACTCTGCTGCAGAAGGATGCGAAAGAGGGATGATCTCGTTGTAAACAACTCGTGAAAGTCCCATGAAACCCCGTGTTCCGCAGAATGATTATGACGCAAGTATTTATGAATTAAAGTCTTACGGATTGTTATCGATGTGGATTTGCGGCAGAAAACAAAAGACAGCTTTCCACATTCCCCCTCACCCACCGGTTCGGAATCAACCTCCCTGGTTCTGTTTGGAACCGGACGGGACAGGTCGTTGACAAGAATACCATGTCTGGGCATGATCCGGCCGGTATCGCCGACCAACAGGAGTGGAGAAAGGATTCTCTGCTCGGAGCCGACGTACGCCCGAACCCTGCGAAGGATTCGCCATGATCATTCGTTCGACTCCTCCCTCGGCTCCCTCTGCCGACGCCGAGCTTGCCCACGCGCGAAGCGTCCTTCTGGCCGAGTCGCGAGCGGTTCATTTGGTGGCCGACCGTTTGGATGAGTCGTTTCTTCGGGCTGTCGATCTCATCAGCGAGTCGGCCGGCGTTGTCCTCGTGACCGGCATGGGGAAGGCAGGCCACATCGCGCAGAAAGTCGCTGCCACGTTTGCCTCGACGGGGACTCGCGCGTACTTTTTGCATCCAGCCGAGGCATGTCACGGCGACCTCGGTCGGCTGGGCGAAGGGGATATCTTGCTTGCCTTCTCTCATAGCGGCGAAACCGAAGAGCTCGTCTCGATTTTGCCTGCGGCGAAACGGCTAGGGGGAACGGTGGTCGGCATCACGAGCGGAACGAAAAGCACACTGGCGAATTCCTCTGATATCGCGATCATCTACGGGCCGATCGAAGAGGCTTGTCCCATCGGGCTGGCTCCGTCGGCCAGTTGTTCAGTGATGCTGGCTCTGGGGGACGCGATCGCCTTTGTGCTGATGCGAAGGTCCGGCTTTCAGCCTGTCGACTTTGGCCGGTATCACCCCTCGGGAACTCTCGGAAAGAGACTTCGTCTGGTGGATGAAGTGATGCGCCAAGGATCACAACTTCGCCTCGCGTCGAGCGATCTTTCGGTCCGCGAAGTTCTTGTCGCCGCTCATCGAAAAGGTCGGCGAACAGGTGCCATCTGTCTGCTAGATGACGATGGACGACTCGATGGAATCTTTACGGACAGTGATCTGGCTCGGCTGGTCGAAGGAGATGATCTGTCGGTCTTTGCTCGGCCCATGAGCGAAATCATGACTCGCTCGCCGATCACTTGCCCGGCAGGTGTTCTCGTGGCGGATTTGCTCGAGGTGTTTCGTTCTCGGCAGGTGAGCGAGATCCCGGTCGTCGACGCCGACGGTCGGCCTGTCGGGATCGTCGACATCACCGACTTGGTGGATCTGTTGCCCGAGGCAGCATGAAGGGCCCGTGGAAGGGCGATTCACCAGTCGAGAATGAATGGGGAAAGCATGGCCCATTGGAATCTAGAGACGGCCGTTCGCCAGCAACGAATCGCGCCGATTCGTCTGCTGGTCCTCGATTGCGATGGCGTCTTGACCGACGGTTCCATTGTCTACGACCCGCTGGGTCGAGAGATAAAGAGGTTTTTTGTTCGGGATGGTTTTGCGATTCGTTGTTGGCAGCGAGCGGGCAAGCAGGTGGCGGTGATCACGGGGCGGTTTTCGCAAACGCTGTCGGTTCGCTGTCGAGAATTGGATATCGCTCCTGTGATTCAAAATGCCCCCAACAAAGAGCCGGCGTATGCCCGATTGCTCCGGATGACCGGTTGTCGACCCGAAGAAACCTGCGTGGTCGGGGATGATTTGCCGGATCTTCCGTTGATTTTGGCGGCCGGGCTGGGGGTAGCGGTCGGCGATGCCGATCCTTTGGTCATGGATCGTGCGGACTTGGTGACGACTGCTCGGGGTGGTCGGGGCGCGGTGAAGGAAGTGATCGAGACCCTGCTGGCCGGGCAAGGTCTTTGGCAAGAGGTGGTGTCGCACTACACCCGTCAGATTCAGGTTTGATGCCCGAGTGAAACGTCGCTTCGGCGAGTCCGGCATCAATGGAAAAATGGGGTCAGCAAGGAGGAGCGAGTGCAGGGACGTCCGTGGGTGATCGCCTTCTCGACGCTCTTTGTGCTGCTGGCCGGCTACGGCCTTTACGCCTTCACGCTCGGACAATTAACCGATTTTCCGCAACTGGCCCGCGATCTTAAAGAGCCGATGTCGTTGGATGGATCGCAAGAGCTTGCCAAGCCGACCGTCCGCGAATCGGAAGTGGCCGCGGTCCGCGGTTTCGGCCCCTCGTGCAGACAAGTCTCCTCGCTCATGACGCTGAAAGTCGGTCGTCGATTCGACGGCAAAACACCCCCCGGTCGTGGCGTGGGAACCTACATCTACATCGACACGTACGAGATCGCGAAGGGGAATGCCCGCCAACTTCTGCTGAAACCCTTTAGCCTAGTCCATATTTCGTACAACGAAAACGGCTCCTCCGAGGGAGACGAGATTCTCACCGTGCAGGCGAAGAGTGCGGTTCTCGAATTCGATCGCGAAATTGACATCACCAAGCCCAACGATCTCGAGCCCCTTTCCGGCTGGATCGAAGGAGAGGTGACGCTCAAATCCAATCGCAAGACCATCAATCCCAGTGATGACATCGTCTTGTTTACCGAGAAGCTTCATTATGACCGAGATCGCCGACTCATCTGGGCCGATGATCAGGTCAAGATCACGGTGGAGCAAGAGGGGACGATCACCGGCAAAGGTGTCGAAGTTGAACTTTATCCGACCGATTCGCCGGCGGCCATGCCGGGCCAACCGCAACAGTCTCGCTCGGCGGAGGCCAAATTCGCGAAGATTCTGCAGGACGTTCGTTTCGAATTGTTGGTCTCTGCCCAAGAGAGTTTCCTGGGTGGGGGCTCGCCCGATCCCCGTGCTGCGAACAACAAGTCGTCGGCAACGAAAAAGGACAAATCAAGCGTCGTCATCACGGCGCGCGGCCCGTTCATCTATGACCTAGAAAAGACGACGGCGTCATTCGCCCAGATGGTTCGCGTGCTGCGGCGTGAGCAGAGTTCCGTTGCCGGCATGGCCGACGCGGTCGATCAGCTTGAAGCAGACAATCTGCTGTTGCAGTTCGGAAAAAACGTCGCTACGACGCCTTCCTCAGCCACCCCACCAAGCGAGTCGCCGGCTGGTGTCGAGCCGGCCAAGGCTTCGTCCGAGTTAAAGATCGAGCATGTTGTCGCGACCGGCTCGAAAGTGATCCTGCTGTCAGAAGCACAAAAGCTCGAAGCGGTCGGCAACTATCTTCAGTTCGATGCTGCTGACAGGAGAGTGACACTCCGAGGCGAGCAGGAGATGATCGCGGTTCAAAACAACGCGGTCATCCATGCACGAAGCCTGCTCATCGAACAGGACGACAACTCTGATCCGAAGCGGATCGTTGCCGAGGGGCCGCACGGTTGGATGGAGTTGAACGACCCATCGAAGGATTCTGCGAAAGAAGGAAGCAAGGAAACCTCCGTCGATCTCAAGACTAAGCCCTTGCAGATTCGATGGCAAGAACGCCTCATCATGGATAAGAAGCCTGAACTCGATAACTTTGCATTTCAGATCACCGGGAACGTGGAAGTCGAGCACGATACCTGGGCATTGACCTGTCAGAAATTGAAGGGGTTGCTCGTTCCCGTTGAAGAGCCCGCTCCCGAGACGGCGATCGCCCGCGACTTAAACAAAGATTCGAACAAAGACACAAGCAAAGACTCGGCCAGCGCGCAGCGACGCAAGCGATTGGAACCGATCAAACTCGAAGCCGAGGGATCCGTCTCGTTTCATTCGCCGCAGGCGGTATCGGTTTCTGAGACACTTCTCATGGATATTCTCAATCGTCGCGTTCCCCCCGCTCCTCGCGTTCTCGCCGCGAAAGAGTCAATGCCGGCCGTGCCGACGAACTCAGCAGCAAATCTCCCTACGAAGTTGGCCTCGCTGCCAACGGAAGTTGATTCTCAAGTTTCATCGCAAGATCCTTCTGCGGAGAAGTCGGCGGAAGGATTACTTGGCTCTAAGCCTGTGAAAGAAACGATCGCGACCGATCAAGCAACGCCGATTGGCGCCCCTGAACCTGTTGGCAGTCGTCTTCCTCTGAGCAGCACGGCTGGGACTCCGTCGGCCGCGCCGCCGGGCCCACCGGTGAGCATCGAAGCGCGGATGGTCGCGCTTGTGGTCGAGCGTGTCGGGAGCGAATCGCGACCGGTGAGTGCTTGGGCCGAGGGAAGTGTGAAGGTTTCGCAGCCTCCGAAGAATCCGGGGGAGCGCCCCCTCGAAGTGGTTGGCAACCAACTCGAATTCAAACGATTGCCCGAAGGGGATGACATCAGTATCCGAGGGACGGAAGAGGCGTATGCCGAGATTCGAATGTCCGATCAGATCGTTGCGGCGAAGCATCGGATTCATCTCAACGAAGCCGCCAACAAGGTCGACATCACCGGGCCTGGTTATCTGACGATGCAGACATCAAATTCTCTTTCGGGACAGGCGACGAAACAGCCGATGCCGATCCGCGTCGATTGGCAAGAGTTGATGAACTTCGATGGCAAGATCGCGTACTTCGAGGGGAAGGTTGTTGCCAAGCAAGAGAGCAACGAGATCCACTCGCGCACGATGGAAGTGACCTTCGATCAGAAAATCAATTTCCGCTCTCGGCGAACGCCCGGTAGTCCCGGCGAGCCGAAGCCCGCGATCGAGAATGTCTTTTGCGAGGGAACCGTCGAAGCTTATAGCCGAGAGATGAAGGGGGAATCGCTGCTTCGGCAATCTCGATTGATGTCGGATCAGATTCGCTTCGACAACATAGAAGGGACCGTCACCATTGATGGTCAAGGAAGCATCACCATCGTCGAGCCCAACACGCCGAAGAAGAAAGCGTCGGGCCCGCCTGCTCTGCCTTTCCGGGTGACATTCGTCGAGTTTGCCGACCGACTCACGGGTGGACAAGCCTCTCAGACGGTCAAGTTTTTCGGCAACGTGAATATTCTGCATCTGCCGGTGGCCGACCCCAGCCAGGAGATCGATCGCGACTCGTTGCCCGCCGAGGGCTTCGAAATCGTCGCGCGGGCGGCGGAGATGTCGCAGTCACAAGACCCCAAGGGGGAGAAGTTCCGACTCTTTAGCGCCCGGGACAATGTGAAGGTTCGCTCGAAGGAGTACAGCGCGACGTGTGGGCGGGTCAGTTTTGATGAGCAGAAGAGCCTGCTGGTCTTCGAAGGAGAACAAGATCGACCGGCGTACTTCCGCAAGGAAGGGAAGCCTGGCCAGAACTCGCCAACGATCGCTGCTCGCACGATTCGGCTCAACCAAGAGACGGGCGAGATTCAAACCGACGGTAGTGAAGGATTCAATGCCCTTGATCTGGGAGGTCCTGGTGCGAAACGAAATCCTCGCCGATAGCATCTCTTCTCGAGCGAGCTCTATTCTGCTGCTGTGCCTCTGGGCTATTTGGGCCAGTCCCTCGGCGCGTGCGGCCGAGGGGCTCCTATTCGAGAGAGAGTTTGTCTCCCTTGGTCGCGTGGAAGCTTCGGGCGATCTGACAGAAGAGTTTCCTTTCCGCGTTGCGGGGGATCGACCGGTACAGATCCTCGATGTCCAATCGAGTTGCGGCTGCATTTCGCCGACTCTCTCGAAGCGGGTCTACCAGCCAGGGGATCAGGATAAACTCATCTTCGGGATTCACGCGGCAAGTCAGGCCGAGGGTCCCAAGCGATTCCAAGTTTCGATCTCGTACCGCCAATCGGGCGATGTCGTCACGGTGCCGATCCTGATCGACGTCGAAATCTACAAGCCCATCACCGTCGAGCCGGCAACCTTGTTGGTTCATGTTCAAGGGGACCGCCCCTTCAAACAACATCTAACGATTAAGAATCAAGAGAACAGACCCCTTGGCGCGATCCAACTCGTGACGAGTTCCGAACGAATCCAGGCAAAGCTGCTCCCTAATTCGTCCACCACGACGACGACCCGACGTGTCGAAGTGACGATCTCGGCCGATATCGCGATGGGCAGAACCGACGAACGGCTGTTATTGCGAGTGGAGGGAGATAAGCCCGCGGAGATTGTTGTCCCGGTGACCTTGGTGCGGGCCTCACGCATCAAGATTCTTCCCGAGGTTCTCCATGCTCGGATGGTGCCTGGCAAAGTTCCGAGTTGGCAAGTCCTGGTCAGTGATGCTCGGGGTGAGCCGATCAAGATCGATCGAATTGAAGGGCCGAGTTCCATCATCCGCGTCTCCTATCCGAAAGAGCCGACCAAAGCATGTCGCCTGCAAGTTCGTCTCAGTCCGGAGATCGGGACCGAGAAACTTGACGAGACGATCACGGTTCATCTGACCGAGCCGGTGGCGACGAAACTGGTGCTGCCGATCCGCGTTGACTGACTTGTTCACTCTGGGAGAGACCGATCCATGTTGCCGATGCCGACTTGGTTGGGTCGATTATTGGACGGGCTGGCCGTGATAATCGTGGCCATCGCGGTCGGTTGGGGCGGGATCCTTTTTCACAAGCACCAAACCTGGAAGCAGTTTGCCGAGGTTGTTCCGGGACGAGTGTATCGCAGTGGCTTATTGCGAAGCGAACAATTGGCCCGCGCGATCGACCGGTATCACCTTCGAACAGTGATCTGCTTGTCTGCCGACGAGGCTCCCCGCGAAGCGGCCATCTGTGCCGAGCGTGGCATCCGCTTCCTTTCGTTCGAAATGCACTCCAGCGGTTTCGGCAAGCCGGAAGACTTTAAAGACGTCGTGCGGATTCTGGCCGACTCCGAATCGCAACCTGTCCTGGTTCATTGCCGAGCCGGCGTTGCTCGGACCGGAGCATCGATTGCGTTGTACCGAATGAGCGTCGACGGCTGGGACAGCGAGCGAGCCCTAGCGGAGCTTCGCTCGTTCGAGAAATGGGGTCGCTGCGAGTCTCCGCTCGAAGCGATGATCGGGGACTACTATCAGCGAGACTTTGTTCCAAAGTTGGCCCGCCGCTAGCTCGCGTGCCGGCTCTGGCCCTTCTGCTTTTCCTTTATTCCTCTATTCATCGAATCAACACGGTATTCATTCGATTTTCTCGTTGCCAGCATCCTCTGGGTAAGCTGGCGAGAGTTTGCGGCCTGGCCTTCGCGCTGGGGGTCGCTTGGCGGCGATAAAGATTGCGGGCTGTGACGGCTGCATCTGTTCGAACGGCCAAAGTGGTCTCGATCCCACGTCAATCAACCTCCCAGCATACGTCGATAAATCGTTTCAGGCCGAACTCGCATCTTGCCTTTGCCTCTGCGCTCAGACGTTCGGTTCGATGGTGAATTGCGGCGGGGAAGTTCCCCGCGGGATTGATGGGCGGAGATTGTCGCTGGCGTGAGGCCGGGCGGTCTCTGTTGATCCATCGCTCTCGTGGGAATGACTGGCCGTCTCCTTCTGGAAGCGTGCGGAGGCAGTCATGACTCAGACGAGTCGACCCAAACAACATGTCGCACCAGTTGCTCTGGTCGCGGCTTTGGCCCTTGTTATGGCGGGGTGCCAAAGCACTCGGACCGCAGGGGTCGGGCGCTCTTGGGGATCGTGGGCGTCGCGTTCGAAGCCTGCCGTGACCGCGCCCGAAGGGATGGCCAAGACATCTCGTTGGCAGTTTCCTTGGCGTCGGCATGCGATCGAGAACCAAGTCGCCGCCGTCGAGATGCACGCGCAGCAGACACAGGCATCGCTGCAAGAGGCAGGGATGCATGCTCGTCAAACCGTCATGGCGGCCAAGCCCTCGGTTCGGCTCCTAATGCCGACAACGAGCAATCCTCGACGTGCGGATGATTTCTCGGCAGACGAGGAAATGGAGCCGGCGCCGCTGGAGATGCCAAGGCAAGAGCAAGTACCCAGTTCGGCATCGAATCAGAATAGTGCCAATCCGTCGCAAGATGACAGCGTGTCGGCACGGGTCAACGCGCGGATGAACGACATCTTTCAGACCGGGGCAGAACTTCCCGGCGAATCGATGCCCGGCGAAGTCAATGTCGCCTATGCCGATGATGGACCGGCCGCGGCCAAGGACGCCGTCGATGTGAAGGTCGATGAGGTCGCGCCCGAGATCAGTCCGATGGAGTCGCCAGAAGCAGCATCGACATCGATGATGCCGATCACCGAGGCGATCGAAGAGGGGACGGCATTCTCTGGTAACGGCCTTCCGGTCATCGTTGAGCCCTCGGTGGTGGGGGCCGGCCCCGATCGACGAGGACTTTATGACAACCTCATCTCGCGACTCGGAGCCGTCTGGTACGACAATCAGATCAATTCCGAGTGGGGATTCTTTAGCACCAGTGAAACGACCCATCAGTGGCGTCAGTCGAACTGGTTTTCGCATGCGGCCATCTCCGGAGCGGCTTATGACCAACACACCGGTGCTGGACTGTCGGTCGGCTTCAGCCGGTTGGCAAAGATCGTCGGGAAGAAGGTCGAGAAGCCCTGGATCTTGGGTTTCTCTTATGACGGCTACTACGACTCGGGTCTCTTTGGCACGGACAATGAAGTCTACCTTGATCAGATGCGAGGCTTGATCGGCTACGCGATTTGTCCCTCTTGGGACATGGGTGTCTGGGCTGCGGGTGGATTGACGAGTAGAAACGTCGTGCTGCCGGCAAACTTCATTGCGGGTCCGACCGCTCGCTACCGGGCCAGCATCGGCGACCGCGTCGCCGGTTACACGGCTTGGCATTTTGGCCAGACCGGTATCTTCACGATCACCAGCGTCGGCTATCAGGATAATCAATCCGGAAACTTCTTCGTCGAGTCCGATGCGTTCTTCCCGCTGACTAGCGCGATCAATGCTTATGTCGGCGGTGGCTATAGCGACAATCTGGGAGGAAGCAGCGACCTTGGTTTCGGCTTGGAGTTTACTTGGGGCCGAACCGCGGTTGCCCGAGCTCTCTCTCGACACTTCCGAGGCAAGAGCTTGCCGAAGGTCGGGATGCTGGCTTCCGATACGATGGCTCACGGGACATTTCGCCGAGAGATCGATCCTTGTTGTGTGCGATACCGTGGTGGTTGGGCCAACGACACCTACCGCAGTGCCTTCCGCATCGAGTCGACAGCTCGCCTGCTGAGACGGGTTGATCTGGAGAGAATTCCGAATCCTGTGGTTGTTCCGCAGGGTGAAGTTCCGGGAACAGGTCCTCAAGGCGAACCGGTTTGTCCTAAGCCGACCAATGTCAATGAGACGCTCGTGCCGCGGCGAACGGATCGGCCAACTCGGCCCAGCCGACTGTCGGAACTCCAGAAGACCTAAGGGACCCGTAACCCGGTCGTCTGTCGAGAACCGGTCACGCCCACGACGGTGGCGACGACCAACGTCCTGCGGATCGCGAAGTAACTCCCGCGTCGCTTCGTCCCAGAGCGAAGCGAGCCGGGAGAATTGGACCGCCTCGAAGAGAACCTCCCTCTCTCTTCGAGGCGGGGCCGTTTCTTGACCATCCTTTTTCACGCGCTCCGCCTCCCTTGCCCCGGCGCTATAATGACGCCAGCGGCGATCTTCTGATCCCGAGTAGGGGGTTAGCAGATATCCCGAGAAACAATGGAATCACGAGGGAGAGGGTCATGTTGAGAGCCATCATGCTTCCTCTCTTATTGGGGAATGCTTGTACGGCATGGGGGGATGAGATCACCTTCTGGGATGCTGCCCACCGTCAACGAACGATCGAGGTGAACCTTCTCCACGAGAACGAGCAAGGGGATCTCTTCGCGGAGTCGCCCGACGGAAGAGAGTGGCTGATCAATAGAAGCCAGATTGTGTCGCATCATCGGCACGAAGAAAAGCTCGCTCCCTTAAGTCGCGACGAACTCGTCTCGGCATTGACCAAAGAGTTCCCGCCGAGCTTTCGGCAGCTTGAGACAAAGCACTACGTCCTCATTTACTCGACCGATGAACTCTTCGCGAAGGAGGCGGCCAAGCTTTTGGAGCGCATCAAAACCGTCTCCGAAAACTATCTTCGCAAACAGTTGTCGTTCGATTCGGCAAGCAGGGACAAACAGGCCGAGTCCAAGCTTCCCATGGTCGCCGTCATCTTTGGCACGCAGAAAGAGTACGTCGATTATCTGCAACCTCGCTTGGGGCCATCGGTCTCACAAACCGCGGGCGTTTATCTTCCACAGGATCATCGGCTCTATCTCTTCAACATGCTGGGTGGACGAGGTGCTGACTGGCTCGCCCAGGCTTCGAAAGCGGTGGAGAAATCCCCTGATCAGATTTCGTTGCTGCTGGCGACCGATACAGTCTCAACGGTGATTCACGAAGGCGTTCATCAAGTCGCTTTCAACATCGGCTTCCATCGCCGGCGGGTTTCGCAGCCAATCTGGTTGCTGGAAGGTTGGGCGACCCTTTTAGAAGTTCCCGACCTTGAGGGGAAGACGCGCTGGGCGGGGCTCGGCCAAATAAATGGGGACCGGGCCGACGAACTGCGTAAGGGGTGGGGCAAGGTATCGCCTGAAAGTATCGAGAGCTTGATCGCGGGGGACGACGCCTTTCGCTCGGCCGACACTTCGAGTCTGGCTTATGCACAGGCCTGGGGGTTGACCTACTATCTGATCAAAATGAAGAAGCAGGCCTTCGGCATGTACGTCGAAAGAATCAACGCGCGGCCCGAATGGGTTCCTTACTTGGCCGAGGATCGTCTGCGCGATTTCGAAACATCATTCGGCATCAGCCCGATCCGTATGGAAGCGGAGTTCAAGCGGTGGATCGAAAAGAACGTCTTCAAGAAGGATCGCCCCAACGAGCCCGGAGCGACTCCTTGAACGAGCCCATCGCCATCCTGCTAGCAGCATTCGGCACGACCATCAGCCAAGCAAGGAAGAGTTACGATCTTCTCGAAGAGGGCGTGCGTCGCCGATTTCCCTCGGCAGCGGTTCGTTGGGCTTATACGTCGTCGATCGTCCGGGCTCGATTGGCAGAACGGGGCGAGCCCATCGATTCGCCCGCCGAGGCGCTGGCCCGTTGGTCGCAGGAGGGAGTCGATCGCGTCGTCGTGCAATCCATTCATGTCACTCCAGGCGAAGAGTTCTTGCGACTGACCGGACTTCAGCAAGAAAGAATGACGCTGATCTTTGGTCGGCCTCTGCTCGATCAAGATGCCGACTATGAAGCGGTTCTCGATGCTCTTGCTGACCAAGTTGTGCCGGCGGTGCCGACCATATTCGTGGGGCATGGCAATAACAACGATCCTGTTTTCAATCTCGCCAACAAGAGGATGGATCAACTCGTTCGCGGTCGTTTCTCTAATGCGATCCTGGCAAGTCTCGAAGGGGCGCCAGGTCCCAGCGCTCTGAACGAGATGATCCCCATGGCTCGCCAAGTCGGCAAAGCCCACTTTGTTCCGCTTTTATTCGTGGCGGGCGATCATGTCGTGAACGACCTTTTAGGGGAAGAAGCAACTTCCTGGAAAAATCAGCTCGGCATCGAGCAGGTGACCTGTGGCCCGCCGCTGGGTCAGATCGACGCGATTCGAGAGGTCTACATCGAACATCTCGGGCAAGCCGTCCGCCAAAGTTGCTTAATGAACGAAGCTTCCATTCCGACGGACGGACCGACCATCCAATGAAATTGCCCGGACAAAGGTCTCGGACATTCGCGAAGCGTGGCTCATTGTTTTAAGTTGGATCGGACTGGGCCCGACGCAGGGCTTGTTGGACGACCTCGGCGTGATCGGCATCGGGTACCACGCGAATATTGATATGGCCCACTTTGCGACCAGGACGAGGTTCCTTTCCATAGAGATGCAGATGGGCGCCCGGCAAAGAAAGAATCGATGCACGGTCGGGGATCTGGCCGATGAGATTGATCATCGTCGTCGGTGCTCGAACGGCGGTCGACCCTAAAGGAAGGCCGGCCACCGCGCGAAGATGATTTTCAAACTGGCAGACCTCGGCACCCTCCATCGTCCAATGGCCGCTGTTGTGAACGCGCGGAGCGATCTCGTTGGCAAGCAGTTTGTCGCCGATCGCAAAGAGTTCGACCGCGAAGACGCCGACATAATTCCAATGATCGAGCAATCGCTTGGCCCAAATGTCGGCAACAGCCTCGACCGCGGGCGTCACCCCAGGGGCAGGCGCGATGGTTTGTCGAAGAATTCCCTCGCGATGATGATTCTCGACCAGCGGATAGAATCGGCTCTCGCCCTCTTGGCTGCGGACAGCAACCAGAGAAAGCTCGCGATCGAAGTGGACGAACTCCTCGAGGATGAGGCCGGCACGTCCCAACTCCTGATAGGCTTGGCGAGCTTCCAGAAGAGTCTTCACGACGTATTGGCCTTTGCCGTCGTAGCCCCCACGCCGGGTTTTCAATACCGCGGGTAGGCCGACCTCTCGAAGGGCCTTTTCAAAGGAAGCGTCGTCATCGATGATCGCGAAAGCAGGAGTATCGATGCCCAATGAGCGAAAGAGTCTTTTCTCCGCCCAACGATCCTGAGCGACTTCGAGGGCGGACGGCGGAGGATAAACCGGCACGTGCTCCGCCAAATGCTGAGCCGCCCCGACCGGGACGTTTTCAAACTCGTACGTGACAGCAGAGAGTCCCTTGGCAAAGCGATCGAGAGCATCAACATCGTCGAACGAGCCGACATAAAGTTCGGAGACGCTTGATGCAGGCGCATCGGCAACCGTTTCCAGTGTTCGAACCCCGATCCCCAGCCGGTGCGCCGCCAGGGCGAGCATTCGGCCAAGCTGTCCACCGCCAAGTATGCCAATCATGAACCGGTCGTCCGCGGATCAGGATGGTCGAGAACCTCGGCGGTTTGCTTTCGACGATACTCCTCGAGCGGCGCGAGCAAAGAGGGGTGAGCTTGAGACAGAATCGATGTGGCCAAAAGGGCGGCATTGATAGCCCCGGCCCGTCCGATGGCAAGCGTCCCGACAGGCACCCCCGCCGGCATCTGAACGATGGACAAGAGCGAGTCTATTCCCTGCAGAGCTGATGATGGTGCCGGAACGCCCAACACCGGCAGTGTGGTTTTGGCCGAGACCATTCCCGGCAAATGTGCCGCTCCCCCCGCACAGGCGATGATCACTTCAATCCCCCGGGCGCGGGCCTGGCTGGCATAATCAAACATCTTGTCCGGGGTTCGATGTGCGGAGACCACTTCCACTTCGTGTGGAACGCCCAAAAGTGCGAGCGTCTTGGCGGCATGCTCCATGGTGCTCCAATCGCTGGCCGAGCCCATGATCACGCCGACTAGAGGTTTTGCCACGTGATTGTCCTTCGTCGCCATCGTGTTGACGGCATTATTTTGAATGCATCAGGTCTTGGGAAAGAAACTCCCCAGCAGCCCCGACATATCTCCCAGGTCGAGTTTCTCGGCCAACGTCTTCTGCAGATGCTCGGCCGTTTCGATCTTCGCTTTCGAGGCTGCCTCATTGACGGCGGACATGACCAGTTCTTCGATCAGTTCGCGGTCATTGTCAGAAACCAGTTTGGGATCGATCGACAAGGCCACCAATTGGGAAGCGCCATTGACCGTGGCCGTGACCATTCCCCCGCCGGCACTTCCATCGAAGCGTCGCTTCGCGAACTCGGCCGTGGCGGCTTGCATCTCTCCCTGCAACTTCGACAAGTTGCCAAGGTTGCCCAGTAACTTCATGAGATTCACAGGTCATTTCCTCCGCTAGTGCTGATGCAAGCCAACAAGGCCGGGCCTCCTTCAAGCTTACGAGCGTTTATCGCCATCGTCTTCTGACACGCCAGGCATCACCCCTGGTGGGCCGGCCGAGGGAAGAACCACGACATCGAAGATTCTGGCTCCCAACAGCATTTCCGCCTGCTGAACCACGGGATCTCGTGACGCTTCATCACGCAGTTGCAGCGGCGACCGCGACGAGGAGGTCACCCGCGCTTCCGGGTCCGGCGGCGCCTGTTCAAATCGAACCGTGACGCCCTGGCCGACTGTCGTCGTCCAAGCATCGCGAATCACATCGGCCGATCCCTCACACCGATTCTTCGACACCGTGGCTGTTGCAGGGAATGTCATGACCACCGTTTGAGGCAACTCGAGCCGAACTTGGCTGATCTGCTGAAGCGTGGCCGACAAAAATGGGTCTTTCACCACTTTGATCACCGCAGGCCAGCGATTCTTAATCAACTCGGCCGACAGCGGTTCGATCGATGCGGGATCGGTGGCCGGCTCGGCGGCGTCGAAGACTGATGTCGTTTGTGCAATCGGATGCGTGAGCGGCGCGGGGCGATGCGGCTTTTGTTGCGGAGGCTCACTTACTACTGGGGAGTTTTTTTTTGCGCGGGTGTCGGCACCGGTCTCTGCAAGGACGGGGCCGGGCGTCAATCCGCGGGCCAGTGGCTGCTGGGCTAGCTCGGTCAAGCTCATAAACGCTTCGAGTCGACAGAGCCGAACATACGTCATCTCGACGATCGTTCGGCCAAAAGGGCTGGACCGTAGCCGCTGGCGAGCACTGGCCAGTAAGTCCATCATCTCCATGATCCGCTCGGTCGATTGTCCATCCAAAAGAGCGATCAATTCTGGCCGGCGTCGTGCTCCCATGCTCAGGATCCCGGCCGACGGGTCGACGCTCAACACCATCAAGTCGCGAAAGAAGTCGAGCATCTGGTCCAGCCACTCGCCGAGTTGCACTCCCTCGGCCACTGCTTGATCGACGAGCCGAAGCGCCGTCGTCGCATCCTGCGCGAAGATCGCTTGCCCCAGTTCCCAAACCCGCTCTTCGCCCGCCGTCCCCAGCAGTCGCTGGACAATCGCGCCGGTCAGTTCTCCGGACGCGTACGCGAGAACTTGATCGAGAAGGGACTGGCTATCGCGCATTGATCCGCGTGCCCGACGAGCGACCATATCAAGCGCGTCATCGTCAGCGGTCATTCCTTCACTTTGAACGATCTCTGCCAGCCGTTGGCGAATTTGTTCGAGTCCGATCCCCGCAAAGTCATACCGCTGACACCGAGAGAGAATGGTGATCGGAATCTTTTGCGCTTCGGTGGTGGCGAAGACAAACTTCACATGTGCGGGTGGTTCTTCGAGTGTTTTGAGAAGCGCATTGAAGGCCTCTTTGGTGAGCATGTGAACTTCGTCGATGATGTAGATTTTGAAGCGGGCTCGACTGGGACGATAGGCGACGCCGGCCCGCAGTTCGCGAATCTCTTCGATGCCGCGATTGGACGCCCCGTCGATCTCGACCACATCAAGATCCGAACCCGCGGTGATCGCGAGGCACGACTCACATTGGCCGCACGGCTGACCGGTCGGTCCATTGACGCAGTTGAGCGCCTTGGCAAAAATCCGCGCCATGGACGTTTTTCCAACGCCGCGCGAGCCACAGAAAAGATACGCGTGGGCAACTCGCTGAGAGTCGATCGCATTTCGAAGGGCTTGGGCAACGTGCTCTTGGCCGACGCAGTCCTCGAATCGCCCGGGTCGATAGCGCCGAGCCAGCACCGTGTAGTCGGCGCTGGACGAGGGATCGAGGGAGGTCGACATACCGGCTTTGTCCTCGGCGATGGTCAACGTCCCGTTAGAAGTTCCAGAGAATCGAAAACCTCAGAATGAAGTCGGGTGGGCGAGGAGATCCGACGTGCTCGAAACCGTTCGCTTATGGCTGCTGCCGTCAAGCCCTGACCAGGTTCACGGCGGCCCCGTCACGCGGGTCCTCGCCCGCCCGAATTCATTCGAGGAGCACTCCTATGTTAGCAATCATTCCGCCATCGGACATACCCAACTCGCTCGGGATACACCTCTGGGTATACGTCTATTTGTCAAATCAATCATCCCCGCTACCGGCTAGAATGCCTCACAACGACGAGTCGAAAGGAGACAAACCGTGAGGAGGGGCCATTTGGGCGGATGGGTTTGGGGCTTTCTTTTGTTGACGCTCTTCACTGCCCGAGGGGAGTTCCAGATCGAACGGGCTACGGACCGCGTCACGATCCATCAAGAGGCGGGCCCCATGGTGACGTTCGTCTATCGCGATCCTCAAGTTCCGCGTCCCTACTTCATGCATTGGCATGGCCCGGATGGATTCCTGCTGACGCGACGATTTCCACCCGTAGAAGGACTCGATGCGACGGATCACGAGACGATGCACCCGGGGATTTGGCTTTCTTTTAGCGGGATCTCGGGGAGTGACTTCTGGAGAAACAAAGCGCCGACGACATTCGGTGGATTCACCGAAGAGCCCTTCGTCCGAGATGGCGTGGCCGGTTGGTCATTTCGCAATCATTACGCCACGACTTCCGGGCCGACGGTAACCGAAGAGTGCACGATTCGTTTTGTGGATCGCCCCCTGGGAACGCTTCTGTTTTGGGATTCTGCCTTCACAAGCACCGGCGAAGTTGTCTTTGAGGATCATGAGGAGATGGGTCTGGGTATTCGTGTTGCCACGATCTTGTCCGTTAAGAATGGTGGGAAGATGCGTAACTCGTTCGCCGAAGAGAACGAAAAAGGCGTCTGGGGCAAACAGGCGGGCTGGATCGACTACTCTCGCGACTTGCGCGGAACTCGGCATGGCATCCTTCTGGTGCCGCATCGAGAGAACGATCGGCCATCCTACTTTCATGCTCGCGACTACGGAATGGTGACGGCCAATCCTTTCGGAACGAAGTCGTTCACCCATAAGGGGGACGGTTCGTACAAGCTTGTCGTCGGACAAAAGATTCGCCTTCGATTCGGCATCTTCGCTTACGCGGGAGAGATTGACCCTGCTGGGATCGCGGCGGATTATCATATCACGGCAGAGGAGACGTCTCGGCGGAGCAGTTCGGCAATCAAATAAAACGAGCCGGCCACACAGAGGAGGTCTTCATCCTCGCCAATCATCTCGGTGCCGACATCATCTAATGGCCGGGCTAAGCTTGTTTGTTGCCCCTTTGTCTTCACTAGAATCGCTTGCCACGCATCGATGGCGGGCTCATGAGATCGCACCAGTGGCGCTTGTCGGCTGGCAACGGGCAACATCTCCTCGGCCGGCAACGAGCGTGCTTGCGAGGGATAGCTCGTCAAGACAATCTCGGTGAACAGCCCTTCGACTTGTTCAAGCATACTTGCCCAATCTTTATCGCGCGATGCCGCGAACAACAGGATCCGCTTGCCCCGATGCTTTTCAGGCAGGATCGAGCGAATGGTCTCGGCCATGCTCCGAAACGAGGCTGGGTTGTGAGCGACTTCGAGAATCACCGCCGGCCGACGCCCGAAAACCTCGAAGCGTCCAGGAAGACGAAGCCGGGCCAGCGACGAACCGATCGATGCGGGAAAAATCAGCTTGGACTCTTGCTCCAACACATCGAGCGTCGCCAGGGCCGCGGCAGCATTTCGAATCTGATGCTCGCCGATCGCGCGGACTTCGATCGGCGTCCAAGCACGCCGCCAGGTTCGAACATTCACTTCCATACCACGCAGACCGCGGGAGTCTCCGTTGCCGAAAAAATCGCGGTCAAGTTGGTAGAGTCGGCTCT
>JAIELF010000020.1 GCA_019753235.1 bacterium | reverse complement strand
GCCCAAAATCGTCGGTCTCCCCAATCCACGCGCGGTGCCAGACAACTTCAAGCCAGTCTATTACGTTTGTTACGGGGGTCGCGTGGCCGCCATCGACATTGATTCCGCCATAAAGTATGTCGTCGATACGATCAAGAGTCGCGCCCTCAAGGCCGAGGGTGTTTGCGACTGTCCGCGCGGGGTCGAGATCTTTCAGCAGGAGAAGCTCGGCAACGAGCAGTTTCTCCTTGAATTTCGCGAGATCAATAAGGCCCCGCACATGGTCGTCAAGCTACGTGATGATCAAGGAACCATTCAGCGATTAATAGGCAGGCCAAACTCTCCCTATCGCCGCGATCTGGCCGCGATCAATCCTGATGCGCAGTATGCTCGCTTTCTCGTTTGGCCCGATAGCCACGAAGTGTACATCGCCGCCCGCAAGGAATGCGAAGAAGCCAACGTCCCTGCCGGTTGGCAGCCGATGGGTCCCAAGGACGAATGGATTCTCAACTTGCAGGGATACTTTCAATGCGAGGGATACGTCCCTCCGCCGCCTGCGCCTCCTCCTCCGCCCGGCAAGAAGCCCGCCCCGCCTCCCGATACAGTGGATTAGAGCCAGCTTGACAGCCGGCCCGCTTGTCGTGAAATGCGTACACGGGCAAGTGGAACGTAAACGCCCGACCAGTTCACTCGCCAGGCTGGCTGGTGAAAGAGGGGACTTGTTCCTAGTCGAAAGACCGATCAAACAAGATGATGGATTGCCTTCAGGCGTCTATCTCCATTACTGAAAAAGCTGTTAGCCCCCGGGGCAAGAGAACCGAAGGACTCGCAATGGATCTCGCAAGCCAATTCCCTTCCCTCGTCTCGAAGCAAGTACCGCTCGGCGAGCTTTCATGCTTTCGCGTCGGTGGGTCCGCTGAGATGTTCGCTCGACCACGCACGCGAGAAGATCTTGTCGCACTCATCAAAGCAAGCAATGCCGCGGGCATTCCTTGGAAAGTGCTCGGCGGCGGATCCAACATTCTCATTCCCGATGAGGGCGTTGCCGGCCTCGTGATAGAACTTTCCGATCCAACTTTTCAAAAGGTCTCCATCGATAAAACCCGCGCGACCCTTGGGGGCGGCCTCAGCCTGGCGGATGCAATTTCAACCACATGCCAAGCGGGCTTATCGGGACTGGAAGTTCTCGTCGGCGTACCCGGGACCGTCGGCGGGGCGATCTGCAAGAATGCGGGGGGAAAGTCAGGCGACATCGGCCCCTTTGTTCACTCCGTTGAACTCGTCGACTCGACCGGATCCATCGAAACCCGCCCCCGATCGCTGCTTCGTTTCGGGTATCGCTCCAGCAATCTTGACGACGGCATCATCATCAGCGCCGCGGTCGACTTGCTACATGAGAATCCCGACGACCTGGTTCGGCGAATCAAGAAGATCTGGATCGAGCGGCAAGGCCATCAACCCGATCCGACAGAGAACGCGGGGTATGTCTTTCGTAATCCTCGCGGCATGAGCGCTGCCGAGTTGATCGACAAGGCCGGCCTCCGTGGGACCAAGGTCGGCAAAGCCGAGCTTTCGCATCGCGACCCTTGCTACATTGTTGCCCTCCCCGGAGCCAGCAGCCGGGACGTTCGGCAACTGATCGAGTTAGTCCTGGCCCGGGTCGAGGAAGAAACTACTTTCCAACTCGAATTGCAGGTGGATCTTTGGTGAGTCCGCCCATCAACACAACTCCCAATCGACGGGAAGCCTTGTTCGTTCCCGCTTCTGTCTTAGAATGCAACCAGTAAGCTCGTCGTTTTTGCTTCTTCTCAGGGACGTTCGCCTGAGTGGAGGAACTTCGTTCGAAACGGGCTTTGATCAAGTTCGTTCCCAGGGCCGATAGCTCAGTTGGGAGAGCGCTGCGTTCGCAATGCAGAGGTCGAGGGTTCAAATCCCTTTCGGTCCATTCCCTTATAATTTAAGGACTTGCATAAACTCGCAGCAAGTCGCATTTCCAATGTTTTTGCTAAGTCCTCGGTTTTTGTATTCCCCTCGGTGCGAGCCTCTGCGTGCATTGACTGCGCCGGATTCTTAAGCAAAGAGCGACGAATGGCGGCAGGATTACAACGAGCGGCGACCCCACAGCAGCCTGGGGGACGTTCCCCCTGCGGAGTTCGCCGCAAGGCATCAACCCTACGCTTCGGCTACGCCTTCGCTCCGGGCTGATGCCTTGGACACCTGAAACACTCAACTTCGAAGTGGATCAGAAAACCAGAGCGGGTCAATCGGCCTACGGACTATCATAACTCGTGGCACGGTTTCAGGAGAGCAGACCAAAGGTCCAGGACCTGTTCAAACGAGCGCTGCAGAATCTTGCCACCCTGCGCTACACTTTTCGACCGGCGATCACAGAAAAGAGCAAGCCAGTCGGCGAGTTTCCGCTGGGCCCTGGAAAAGCGCCCTTGAGTCGGTTGAAATCCAATGTTTCCAGTTTCTGTCCGTTCCGGTCATCCTTTTCGTCTGTAGAGGAGAGATCGTGTTGAACCACCATGCCGAGCACGCTGATGGTTGGTCGGTCGAAGCATCGATCTGCTCCGCCCGAGATGGATCGTTCTCGGCAGTAGGAAAGCTGCTGGACTTTTACCGGGGATACTTGCTTACGATCGCCAACGGCGAGCTTTCGTCGGAGTTGGCTCAGAAAGTCGCCCCGAGCGATCTAGTGCAAGAGACTTGTTATCAGGCGACTCGGCACTTTCCCCAGTTCGAAGGGAAGACAGACGGGGAACTTAAGGCATGGTTGCGGCAAATTCTACTGAACAATCTTCGGGATGCCGAGCGGCGATTTCGGTTCGCCGACAAGAGAGAGTGCGCGCGAGAGATTCCCATCGACGCGAATGCCAGCGGTTCGGGATGGGTCGGACAGTTAGCAGCGTCCGATTCGAGTCCCAGCAGTTTGGTGGCGAACGCCGAGATCAAGAGAATCCTGGCCCTGGAAATCGAACTGCTCTCCAACGAGCAGCGACGGGTCATTCAGCTTCGAAGCCTGGAAGGCCTGGGATTCGAAGAAGTTGGACAGGCAATTGGCAAAAGCGCCGACGCCGCCCGCAAAATTTGGGCCCGGGCGATCGACGAACTTGCCGACAGGATGGCTCGCGATGAGTCAAGAGAACGGCCAGTCGATTGACGAGTTAGTCGAGTTACTCCTCGACGACTACCAGCGGTCGCTTCACGGAGACCACTCGGGCGAGACTTCGATTCAGTCGGTCCATTCCCTTCCCCCGGAAGCCGAGGAACGGGTTCGCAAGGGCAAGGCATGTCTCGCGGCGTTGCACGAACTTGGGAAAGATCGCTCGGCAACGAACCGTCAATCTCGGCAAACGCCAACTCGATCTCTTCCCCGCATGATCGGGCGGTTCGAGATTCGGTCTGAACTCGGTATCGGCGGGTTCGGCATCGTTTACAAGGCCTACGATCCGCTGACCCACCGAGAGGTCGCGATCAAGATCCCACGCCTCGAAGTATTAACCTCCGAGCCGATGCTTCGCCGATTCGAGCTAGAGGCAGCGGCGGCGGGCCAGCTCGATCATCCCAACATTGTCACCGTGCATGAAGCGGGCGACGAAGGCCCGATGCCCTATCTGGTGATGTCATACTACTCAGGCCCGACATTGGCCGCATGGCTCAATGGTCGATCAACACCACCCAGCCCGGTGTGGTCGGCCGACGTAGTTCGTCAACTCGCCCTCGCGGTGGAGTATGCTCATGGCCGTGGAATCCTGCATCGCGACATCAAGCCGAGCAATGTCCTGCTGACAGGCCTCGAGCCAAGTGATGGTGATTCACTCTCTCCCTGCATTCCAAAGCTCATGGACTTCGGACTCGCGAAGATTGCCGAGCTCGGTGGCGACATGACCAAGACCGGGGCGATCCTCGGCACCGTCAAGTACATGGCTCCCGAGCAAGCGACTGGCAAGAAGGGCGAAACGACGACCGCTTGTGACATCTACTCGCTCGGAGTGATCCTTTACCAACTTCTCACCGGCCACGTTCCCTTCGATGGCCCGACCGAGGTTGATACACTTCGGCAAATTGCTTCTGACGATCCCCCTTCGATTCCGCGCGGCAAGACAAGCAAAGAGAGAGACGTCGCCGCCATTTGCATGAGGTGTCTGGAGAAGAAGCCAAATCACCGATACGCGAGCGCGGGGGGACTCGCAGAGGACCTTCGGCGTGCGCTAGTGGGGGAAATCGTCTCCGCGAAAGAAACCGCTCCGCTCGAACGAGCCATCAAGTGGACACGAAAGCATCCCCTCTGGGCAGCGCTTGTCATGGTGATTGCCGTTTTCGCTTCCGCACTTGTCGCTGGCTCGCTCTGGTACAACCAGCGACTGACCCAACTCCTGGATGTTGCCGATCGTGATCGCCAGCGGGCCCAAGCCGGCGAGCTCAAGGCACGCAAGCAAGCGTACATCACCGACATGCGAGATCTTCTAGAACGATTCAATACAAGCAAACGCGACCAAGTCGAAAGCGTCTTGAATCGCTACGTTCCCAAGCCCGGCGAGCCCGACGTACGCGGCTTCGAGTGGCGGCTTGTCGACAAGTACCTGCGGACCGACAGCTCCTACAAGAGGCTGTTCATTCACCAAGGGGGCGTCACAGCCGTGGCGATCCATCCGAAGGAAACCATCGCGGCTTCCGCGGGAGGTGACGGCGTCATTCGGCTATGGAAGTTGCCTGGAGGAGAATCGGCAGGGACTTTGTCAGGGCATCTTAAGGGCGAGATCGATGCCCTCACGTTCTCACCCGATGGAACTCTTCTCGCCTCGGGTTCTGAGGATACCTCTGTTCGACTCTGGAACATGTCAACACAACAAGAGCACGCTTTGCTCAAGGGACACACTGATTGGGTCAGTTCGCTTTCCTTCTCTCCCGATGGGAATACTCTGGCGTCTGGCAGTGGTGATCGTCGCATCGTTTTGTGGAATGTAGCTGAAAAGAGACTTCTCCGTGAGATCATCGGCCACACCGACAATGTCCGGTCGGTTATCTTTGACCCGACAAGGCCAATTCTTTACAGCTCGAGTGAAGACATGACCGTGAGGGTGTGGGATACCGAGACAGGTCAGCCCTCCAAACGTGTCGAAGACGGTCAATTTCGAGTGACCAATGATCGCTGGTTAAAGCAAATCATTATTGGCCGCTACGGCCATGAACTCCTCGGCGCGGACCTAAGTGAAGAAGTTCAGCGATGGTGTATCGAGGACAACGATTTTGGAAAACGAAACAACCTAAGGAATGTATCCAACCATGTTCGAAGCATTCGGCTGGCTGAGCTACCGTACTGCGGCAAAGACAGAAACGTTTTGGTGAGGGGTTCCGAGGAGGGTCCCGTTTCCATTATGGGCTTCAGTACTCTTTCGGGAATCGACCCGAAGTTCTTGATCGGACACTCAGCACAAGTCGACGCCATGGCCGTAACGCGAAACGCTCGCTTCGTTCTCTCGGGAGACTCTTTGGGCGAACTGCTCCTCTGGAATCTCGACCCTCCTTGGCCGATGATCGTTCGAAACAGGGATTTCGATCTCCCCGTGCGGCGTATTTGTATGACGTACGACGGCGAATCAGTCCTTTTTAGTGACGACCAAGAGGTCTACCGTCAACCATTCGATGGCTCTTCCCCGCCCGTTGCTCAATGGACGCATGAATTCGGCAGCGAGATCGTCGTGGAGGTCTCTCGGCAAAGTGACTTGCTGGTTGAGCATAAGTACAAAGACAAGACGTACTCAGTTCACCACTTTGCTCGGCCTAACGATGTGTTCCGCGAAGTTCTTTCCGAAGACATTCAAGCGGTCGCGATTGCTCCTGATAGCCGCCGCGTGGCAATCGCCCACGGACAGACTCTTTCGATCCTGGACGTTGCCCGATCAACGATCATCCACCGGCACCCAGTCATCTCGGCAATTCACTCGATGCAATTCATCCATGATGTCTTTATCGTAGCCGCCTGCGAGGATGGGACTGTTCGTCGAATCTCGACCGACGATGGTCGCGTGATGCAAACAATTGCGTGCGATCCGCAGCCACTGGGCGCCGTTAGAATTTCACTCGATCGGAAGACTCTTGCCGTGGGAGGCACCAACTTCGTCTCCATTCTCGACGCGACCACCGGCCAATTGCGCGCTAGGCTGCCGCATCAAGAGTCAGTTCATACGCTCGTCTTTCTCGATAATGGGCGACGACTTCTAACCAACGATGCCTCGCCAAGGAATCGACTATGGGATCTCGAATCCTTCCAGTGCGTCGGAACGCTCGAGCATTTTGAATGCGGAAATAGCATTTGGGCTTCCGCCGATGGCCTCCGCCTCTGCTGCCTGTACGCCGGCCGTCTTATCCTCGTCGACGCCCGCCCAGAGTAAGTTGATTGACGAGTGATCCACTCCATTCCGCACATCAAGAACCAGCAAAAGAATCTTCTCCCATCGCATTCCCATCTCAGATAACGATTAGGAAAGAAACGGGGACATTCTACTTTATTGTCTTCCTTGGTCGGCCACGCGGGCGAAGGGCTGATTCCAGGCCGAGCCGGATGGCGGTCGATTTGGCCCATGGAGCACTCCCGAACGGCGAGCCACGCTCGACACTCGATCGGACCCACAAGAGTTCCGCGTCGGTGAGGGGCTGATTCACCCATCGCGTCCAGGGTGAGGGGCGTTCCACCGTGCTTGGCGTCAGAACCGGGAGATCTTCCGATGGCGCCCACGGTAAACGACACCTCGCGCCGAGGCCCTGGCTGTTCGTGGCATAGTCAAAGCGTCCCCAAAGATCCCGACCCAGTCAAGGGAAAGGGAGAACTCCCCCTTATCTGGCCCTCGACGACGGTTGTTTGAGTTGATCGCCCGGGAAAGCTCGCATTGCTGCTCTTTTCGACCTGATTTCTTCTTTGCTGGTAAGCGGACTCGTCGCGTGCGATGCTACAACCTTCGAGTTGGGGCAGACGCCACTGGGGGGGAACAATGGTGATGCTAAGATCGATCGTCGTGTGGAGTCTCTTTGTCTGCAGTTTCGTTCAGGCGACGGAGCCTGCTCGGTTTCATCATGTTCGGATCAACTCGGTCAATCCAGATCAATCGATCAAGTATTACGCCAAGCATTTCGGCGGCGTGCCGATTAAGTTCAATCGGGCGGCGGACGCCATCTTTTGCGAACGATCTTTTCTAATCTTCAATAAAGTCGATACCGCTCCGCCCAAGGAACATCTTTCGGGAATCTGGCACATCGGTTGGGGGGGCGTCGATGTGATGAATGAATACCAGTGGATGAAGAGACAAGGGGTCGAGTTCCAAACCCCGCCGACGCCGCTTCCGGGATTCGACAATTTCTACATGTACATTGTCGGGCCGTCCGGCGAATTGATCGAAGTGAACACGATGGGTCATCATCGGTTCGCGCATGTTCATTTCTTTTCGGAGGACGTCAACAAAACGTGTCAATGGTATGCCGAGCATCTGGGTTTGAAGGCGCGGCGGCCGACCGTCCCTCGACCAAAAGGAGATCCCAACACGCTGCTGGGGATCTGGATGAATTTTGTTCCATGCGACAATGTATTGATGATTTTCTTCGGCAAGCCTGACCAGGACCCGCCACCCTCGTGGTGGCCTAGCGCCCCATTGAAAGAAATTCAACCAACAACGGGCCGGCCGATCGATCATCTTGCGTTTTCGTATCGGCAGATCGATCCGGTGCTCCAACGAATGCGCGATGCTGGCGTGATGATATCCAGCGAACCTGCCGTTCGTCCCGAGCACGGCTTGCGAAGTTTCTTTGTGGTCGGTCCAGAGAAGGTCTCGATAGAGATTGTCGAAGCCAAACCCATTCCCGAGGGGATTTGGGACTCACCCTGAACGAGACTATTCGACGCCGGCCGGCACGACGCTATTGACCGTGTTGAATCGCTCGCGGATCTTGATGAAGTCAGGTTCCGATTCAAAGAAAGCTTTCACGACATCGGGGTCGAAGTGAGTTCCTGACTCTTCCGCGATGATCGACCGTGCGACGTCGTGCGCGAAGCTCTCTTTGTAAACTCTCTTGGTGGTGAGTGCATCGTAGACGTCGGCGAGGGCAACGATTCGGCCGGCCAAGGGAATTTCTTCGCCGCGTAGCCCGCCGGGATAGCCGCTCCCATCGAACCATTCGTGGTGAGAGATCGCAATATCGCGAGCCATTCGCAGAAACGACGCTTCGGGAAATCGCCGCAATGCCGAGTCCAGCGTCTCCGCGCCGATGGCGGCATGCGTTCTCATGATGGCAACTTCTCTCTTGGTCAGAGGGCCAGGCTTCAACAAAACCGAGTCGGGTATGCCGACTTTGCCGATATCGTGCAGAGGACTCGTCAAGTAGATGAGACGAACATATTCCGGATCGATCCAGTCGTGATACTTAGGATCAGCGGCGAGCTGCTGTGCTAAACGTCTCGAGTAGGACTGGACTCGTTCGAGGTGCGCCCCGGTCTCGGGATCTCGTGATTCTGCCAATCGAGCCAAAGCAAAGATGGCGACATCGCGCGTCTCAAGCGAAAGAACGCGTTCGCCGCTACGGACTCGCGCGAGAAGCTCGCCGTTATCGAACGGCTTTCCCATGAAGTCATCAGCGCCCGCCTGCAGCCCTTCCACACGCTCGGCCGTGGAGTGTCGACTGGTGAGCAGAATGATGTAGACGTATCCGCCGGTATCGCAAGCACGCACTTCTCGGCAGAACTCGACCCCAGACATGACCGGCATTTCCCAGTCGGAGACCACGAGCCGAACTCCTTCCTCTTGCACGATGGCAAGGGCCTCGGCTCCGTTGCAGGCTTTGAGAACCTCATAGCCTGCTTTCGATAGGACGTGCTCCACCATGTCGGCGATCATTTCATCGTCGTCGGCAACCAGGATCTTCATGCGATGCTTCCCTCTTTCTCGTGCAAGGAGGAATGCTGTTCAATCTGAACCATCAGTTGATCAACTTGAGCCTGAAGTCTCTCAATCTCGGATCGAAGCAGATCCGCTGCCTCGCTCACGACTGCTTGTTGTTTCAGACGAGCCCCCGCTTCAAGTTGACTGGCCGCCTGAGCCAAAGGATGAGCCGTCACCGTCGAAGCGGATCCTAAGAGCGAATGCCCCAAGCTCGCCAGATCTTCCATGTCGTGATTGGTTACCCCGGTCGAAAGACGATCGAGCTCGCGACCCAAGCGATCGACAAACTTTGTCAGCAGTCGGCATGCGAAGTCTTGATCGCCTGAGCATCGTCGCAAGAGGCCCGCGATATCAATCGGATCGATGACGACCCCATGATCAGTCGCCGACACGGTGACGGCCGAAGAGACGTCTCGTTTGGTATCAACGGCGCGAAGATATCGGTCGAGTATCTCCTTCAGACGATGCTGATCGATCGGCTTGGTGATGTAATCGTTCATTCCCGCGTCGAGACAGCGTTCGCGATCCCCGCGCACCGCGCTGGCAGTCAATGCGACGATCGGCGTTGTCTTTCGCTGCTGTTTTGCCTCGTGCCGACGGATCGCTCGCGTTGCTTCAAATCCATCCATGTTGGGCATTTGACAGTCCATCAACACGAGATCAAACGACCGACGTTCGATCATGTCGACGGCGTGTTCCCCGGATCCAACGACTTCTACTTCGATACCTTGCCGTTCGAGGAGTTCCTTAATGACAAACTGATTCACTTCGTTATCCTCGGCCACCAACACACGCGGTTGGACACTCGAGTGACCATGAGAGATCGGAGCCGAACGAGAGTCTCTTACCGATTCCTCGATGCGTGAGACACCATAATCTCCCGTCGGTCGATGGCCGACGGAGGCAATGATGGCATCAAACAATCGGCTTTGCAGGATCGGTCGAGTGACGAAGCCGGCGATACCTCGGGCTGGGCGCTGACTGGTGCTGGCGACATCACCTAGCGACACTAAAGAGAGGATTCGTGGAGACGAAGCCGCGGGCGTGGACTTCCATCGATCGACGACTTTCTCCGGCTCGAACCCGAGAAGGTCGCCGTCGGCAATAACGACGTCTACAGGTTCTCTTCTTGCGACACTGCTACGAATGGTCGAAGTTGCTTCTTCGATGGTCGGCGCAGTTTGACAAGTGATACCCCATTGTCGAAGGTATGTCGGGACAATCTCTCGATCCGTCGACAAAGGGCTCACAACGACAACGCGAGCCCTTCGAAGGATGTCGGGAATCTCGCGCGATTGACCGAGATGTGACTGAGCTCGTTCGAGCCTCGCTGTCCAGAAGAATTCCGAGCCTACGCCCTCGGTGCTTTGTACACCGAGTTGCCCACCCAGCAACTCCGCTAGCTTGCGAGAAATAGCCAGGCCCAACCCTGTCCCGCCGTATCGCCTGGTCGTGGATGCGTCGACCTGCGAGAAGGGAAGAAACAGCCGACGGACGCGATCAGGAGGGATTCCGATCCCCGTGTCGATGACCGTGAATCGAAACAGCGCGCCTGATGTGTCTTCATGTTCACATTCCACACGAAGCGAGACGGAGCCCTTTTCTGTGAATTTAAGGGCGTTGCCGATCAAGTTGGTGGCGATCTGTTTGAGCCGATCCGAGTCTGCATGCCACCGCGAGACCATCCTGCTCGGCAAACTATAGGTGAGCGCGATCCCCTTCTTCTCGGCCGTGGGGCCAAAGGATTCGATGGTTTCTTCTACCAGACGAACGATGTCAAAATCATGCGGGCTGGTCTCGAGTTTACCGGCCTCGATCTTCGAGAAGTCGAGCACATCATTGATGACGGATAAGAGCAACTTCGATGACGATCGAGCCACCCGGACGTAGTTGGCTTGCGAATCACTTAGCGACGACTGTCCCAGCAGATCCAGCATGCCGATGATACCGTTAAGCGGCGTCCGGATCTCATGACTGACATGCGCGAGAAAGTTGCTCTTGGCTTGGCTTGCCTGATGAGCAACTTCGACTTCCTTCTCCATGTCGCGTGATCGCTTCCGTTCGGAAATGTCTTCGACCGTTCCCTCGTAGTAGAGAACGTTACCGACATCGTCGCGGACGATGCGAGCGCTCTCGGAAATCCAACAATGAGATCCATCCTTGCGTTTGATTTCCGACTCGAAGCCGGCGATCGATCCATCCCGATCGATCTGCCAGCGAAACTCATCACGACGGGTAGGATCGACATACAACTGCGAAGAGATATCCCTCACAGAATCGATGAGTTGTACAGGCGAATCGTAACCATAGATCCGGGCTAGCGAAGGATTCGCAATCAAGTATTTGCCGGCCGGGGTCGTTTGAAAGATTCCCTCGACGGCATCTTCAAAGATCCGCCGATAGCGCTGCTCTGCTTGCCGAAGTGCCTGGGCGACTTCGTCCCGACGATCAATCTCGGTCTTCACTCGCGATAGGACGGCGTTGTACTGGTTCGCGATCTGACCCACTTCGGTGTATGGTTCGACCCGGACCGGGCGTGCGAAATCGCCCGAGATTCGCTGTTGGTTCATATCAGAAAGCAGATCGATCAATTCAGTGGTGGCGTTGTGTTCGCTTACGTTGAGTCCCGCCTCTTCGTCTTCCGCAGTAACCCGAAAAGGACAGAATGCGTTGATGATTCTGAGCACGATAAAGCCGACGCCGAACGACCAGGCGGCGCAGATAATAGCGCCCGCCAATTGAATTTGAAACTGTTCGAATCGACTCATCCCCGTACCGAAGGCTTCGACATTGCCAAATAGGGCGACGGCTAATGTCCCCCAGATGCCCGCGACCGCGTGCGTCGGCCAAGCGCCCACGACATCGTCGATCTTCTTCATCACCAAAAGTTCTGACGCGAGAATGCACAAAACGCCGGCGATCGCCCCGATGACCAGTGATTCCCAGGGATCCACCAAATGACACGATGCGGTGATCCCGACGAGGCCCGCCACCACACCCAGAAGGACATACGAAACGTCGATCCGGCGCCGCAGGATGGTCGAGAGAAGCATGGCCGCGACGCCGCCCGCGGCCGGGGCGAGGTTCGTGTTGACGAGAATAAGAGGGACTTGTTGGCTCATCGCTAGCGTGCTTCCGCCGTTGAATCCGAACCAGCCAAACCAAAGTATCATCACACCCATGACCGCGAGCGTCAGGTTGTGACCATGCATGATCTGATTCGACCGATCGAACCGCCCCATTCGCGGTCCGAGAATGATCACCGCGGCCAACGAGATCCAACCGCCGACGGAGTGAACGACGGTCGATCCTGCAAAGTCAATGAAGCCTATCGAGGCTAGCCATCCTTGATCGCCAAATCCCGCGGCGCCGCCCCAGGCCCAGTGTCCAAAGATCGGATACATCAAGCCAGAGACGACGAACGAGATGATGACGTACGCGCGAAATCGCATTCGCTCCGCGACCGCGCCGGAGACAATCGTGGTTGCGGTGCCGCAAAATACGAATTGAAAGAGAAAGAACGACAAGGTCCAAGGATCAACATCCGCCGTCGCTAAGGGCCAGCGCATGCCGATCAGTCCCGAGGGACTCGACCCGTACATGATGCCGAAACCGATGAGAAAGAAAGAGACGCCAGCCGCACAGAAGTCGACCAAGTTCTTGAGAGCGACGTTGATGCTGTTTTTCGCACGTGAGAATCCACTCTCGAGCAAGCAAAAGCCGGCCTGCATGAACATGACTAAGGAAGAGCAAATCACGACCCAGGCAATATCGAGCATCGTAGGAGGACTGATCATAAAACGCTCCTCGCCAATATTTCGTGTCTCACTTGCGGAAGACTTGCGATCGATTCATTGAGAACAGGACCAGCCACCTCGCCAAGAGCGCACTGCTGGCTCTAGCAACTGCTTGGCTGGGAGCCGATCATTAGGGTCAACGGCCTGTATAAACCGCTTAGAGGATGCCTGTTCAGCATCTTCGCGGAACGCGGAAACGTAGCACAGAAGGAAGGGATGCGCGGAAACCGAGGGGCTCAGCAAAGAAGATTTAATGAACAAACATAGATACCGAATAAGATTCCAAAACTCGTCGTCTCAAAAAGAAACGGAACGGCTCTTTTTCGAAGAGCGTTCCGTTCCGCTGAGCTCTCTTTGTTCATCGAGAGGAGAATGAGATCCTACTTGCTGGCGCGAGCCTGTTCGCTGGGTTCAACCATCAAGCGGACGATCTCTTCAAGATAAGCGACGGCTTCGGGCGAAAACGCCTGCACGTCGCTACTCCAGAAGTTCACGCAAGCAGGCTTCCCTTGGAAGCGGATCGGCAAGTGAACCGACGAGGGAAGGATCCGAGCCAGAAACTGCATTTCGACACCTTTGGCCTGGCCGATCTCGTTATTGACGACCTTCTCTCGCTTGATCGCGTATTGATAGAGCCCCAATGCCGGCCCCATGGCCGCCATCTGTTTGGGGAACTCTTTCATCTTGAGGCTGCTGGGAATTTCTGCTGCCTGCGCGACCATACCGAATCGAAACGAGAGACCGTCGGCGACGCCGATGTCCATACGATCAATCTGCGGGACTTGATGGGCGACCTCATCCCAAAGAAGGTCAAATGCCTCATCGGACTCGAAGGCTTTCTTGGCACGATCACGAATCAAGGCGCTGATCGTCACTTCGCCTGCTTGCTGAGCGGCGATGAACTGTGCGCTTCGTGGCTTGGTGGGGTCCCGATAAAAGCCTTCCTTCGCAAGCGACATATTGAAGAACCCGATCATCATCTCTTCCCAGGTCTGGTCGCCAAACCGCACCGATGAGGATGGATCAGGGTTCGAGAGGTTCTCCGTCGAGTTGTCGAAATGAGCGATACACTCGAGTACCGTTCCGCGAGGCATGACTTTGGCGACTCGATTGGTGTAAGTGTTCTGCCAACCGAAGTCGTACCGAGGAACGTCGAGGAGAATCTCCTCTTTGCCATCGGGGTAGTGGGCGACGTAGCGGAACGATTTGCCCCGCAGGTGCATGTGCGGCAGGAATTCGATGAGAAGACTATCGTCACGAAATCGAACCGTTCCCCGAACTTCGTAGTTTCCGTCGTAAGGAGGGATCTCGAAACGCTGTTCCATGACGCTTCGGGTGACGACTTCGTGCTTAACCTTGTCGGCAGAAACAAAGACCAAACCGATCTTACTCCGATCCATCGCTGCTTTGCCGACGGGTGTGTAATGCGATTGAAAAACGATCTTACAACCCGCGGGAAGTCGCTTGGCCATGCCGTCGTTCAGAATCATGGGAGGCGACCCCGGGGCCATCGCCACCAGAAAGTTCGTGAACCACGATCGCATCAAGGCAATGCGACTATTGACATTGGCGGGCATCGTGGGACGGGGACGAGTTCCATCCGTCTTGGCTTCCGCGTTTGGATTATCGTCCACGATTTTAGGGCGTTGACGCCGACCGCTGTTATCAGATCCACCCCGCATTCGCTGCATTCCCGATCGTCGATCATCGATCGAAAAATGGCCGACGGCGACCTCCTTCGCGACTTCCGGAGGAATGACAAACGCGATGATGTGATGAACCACGGTTGGGTTGCCTGCAATGCACTCGGCGGCGGTGACCCATTTGTCTTCGGTCAGTTGAGGGTCCATGACGAAGTATTGGTAAGGGACTTCCCCCTCGGCCGGGACCGCGTAATCTTGATTCATTTCACAAACGAGATCGGGCTTGGCGATTCGCCAACCCTCGGCAAACTTGGCTGGCTCTGGGAGATCTTTGGGGTTCCCCTCAGGCATACCCGCCTTCACCCATGCCGCCACCAGTTCCTTCTCGGCATCGGGCATACGGGCATCGTTGATGAAGTCGCCATGTTCCGGCGAGGCATGCCAAGGAGGCATCCGCTGCGCCTGGATCACTTCCAAAACCGTTTCCGCCCAGCCGGCAGCATCTTCGTAGTTGGTCAACGCAAAAGGAGCGATCGCCCCTTCCCGGTGACATTCGACGCAGCGCTGCTGCAAGATTCGCGAGATCTGTTTCGTGTACGTGACATCCGAACCGTTCGTGCTCGAGCGAACTCGCCCGATGAAACATCCCGGTGCCGGTGTGCTCGCCACCGAGACAGACTTCCCTTCCAACAGTTCATCGATCGCGATTCGCAAGTCGGCGCGGTTCGATTCGGGCCGAATGTAACCGACGCCATACTGATCATCGACCCGGCCGTGATAGCGAACGATTCGATCGCGATCGAGGACGAATACCTCTGGAGTGCGGACAGCGTCGAACGCGTCGGCGACTTGATTACCAACATCTTTGAGCAGTGGGAAATTCAATTCGCTGGTCTTGGCGTAATGAGCCATCTTCGAAATGGAATCCTGTCGATTCGCATCGATCGCCAAAAACCGGATTGGCTTATCCTTCAATTCCTCGGCCAGCTTCGCCAACCGGGGGCCGTACAACTTTGCCAATGGACATTCCGTACCCAGAAATGCCACCACGACGACATGATCGGCGGGGATATCGGCCAAAGAGTGCCACGCGCCGAGATGATCCTGGAGCCGAAACGGCTCGATCTTCTTTCCGACGGGGCTGGCCCCATTCGCCTCGACGGCCTCCGCCGATGCCGAGGTTCCGATCAGAATCAACATCGCTCCGAACACGCCGAGCAGTCCATTTCGCATGTTTTCGTTTCCTTGATCGGTGGACAGGGTCATCAGGAGAGGGCGTCCCCCGACTCTTGTACACCCGAATCTTGATTCGGGTTTCGACTAAATGGTAGTGGTTTAGGACGAAATCACCAAGGCTAAACGGCGCTTTCGGTCTGGCAAATGTGTTTCTTCATGAAGTCTTTGGACAGGTAGCCGACGTCGATGGATCAAAGGATCCGCGGCGAGCCGACCGAGAGGAGATTCTCGGCCAAGCGAACCCAATAAGCAGCCCCAATGGGGATCAGATCATCGTTGAAATCGTAGCGGGGATTGTGCAACAGTCGGCCCCCTTCCTCCGATCCGTTCCCAGCCCAAATGTAACAGCCGGGCCTCTTCTGCAGCATGAAGGCAAAATCCTCGGCCCCCATCGAGGGTTCGGGATCTCGATCCACGTTGCTGGCGCCCACCACATCTTGAGCCGCCCGCGCCGCCTGCTCGGTCGAGGTCGGCTCGTTGACCGTCGCAGGATAGCGTCGCTCGTAGCGAACGGTGGCTGTTCCCCCAAGCGACGCCACCAGGTCGTTCGCGGAACGGGTCAGGCGATCTTCCATGAGATCCTGCACCGCGGGGCAGAACGTCCGGACGGTGCCGCGAAGAATGGCTTTATCCGGGATGACATTCCAAGTATCGCCCGCACGGATTTGAGTGATGCTCAGGACCGCTTGGTCCATCGGGTTGACTTGGCGACTGACGATCAGTTGCAGCGCCGAGATGAGCTGGCCTGCGATGACGATAGGATCAATCGACAAGTGCGGCTTGGCCGCATGCGAGCCGCGCCCTTGGATCACGATCTCGAAGATATCAAACGCGGCCATGATCGGACCGGGTCGAACGCCAAACGAGCCGATCGGCATCCCAGGCCAATTGTGCAACCCGAAGACCTGTTCGCAGGGAAAGCGATCGAAGAGACCCTCCTCGACCATGACGCGCCCCCCACCTTCGTTCTCCTCCGCGGGCTGAAAGATGAAATTAATAGTGCCATCGAACGAGCGGGTCTTCGCCAAGTAATGCGCTGCCGCCAGCAACATGGCCATATGCCCGTCGTGACCGCACGCATGCATTCGACCTGGAATCGTCGATTGATAATCCAGCCCGGTCATCTCTTGGATCGGAAGCGCGTCCATGTCGGCCCGAAGCCCAATCACTCGGGTTCCCGTGCCGGCCGACAGCGTACCGACAAGACCGGTGCCGGCCCACCCTCGATCCACGGCGATGCCTGCCTCGGTCAAGCGGTCAGCAACGAAATCCGACGTGAATTTCTCTTCGAAAGCGACTTCTGGATGCGAATGCAGCGTTTGCCGCCAGCGTCGAAAGTCTGCCTGCCGTTCTTGAAGAAGCGAGGGAATCTGAATCGACACGTTAAGTCCTTTATCAGGGCCGTCGCCTAGGAGGCGGTCCCGTTATCGTAGCAGCGATCACTACCATGACTCAATCGAACTTCATCCATTCAGGTCGTCATCCCATGATGGACGGTCGGCCGTCGATATGCGATGCTAAGGAGACATGTCTTTTGCCATCGGGCAGGTTCATTTCTCGGCAGGGGAAAAATACATGAGCGACGCATCATCCCTAGAGACCGCACCTGTACGATCGAATCGTTCTCGACAAATCGCCGTTCTACTGGCGACTCTTGGCTTGGGAATCGCGATTTTTCTGGCTTGGCCGAGCTCGATTGATCCGGTCTCTTGGGAAGTCCCTCCTGCTCAAGCATTCGAGGGGCCGTTGGCGGTGAATCAGGATCTCGCGAGTGCAAAGAGAATCATCGAAGGAACATTCGTCGGACCCGAAGATGTCGATGTCGACTCGCAGGGACGTGTGTACGCTGGCCTTGCCGATGGCCGAATTATTCGACTTGAAAGGGACGGGACGGTGACAGACTGGTGTCACACACAGGGTCGGCCACTCGGGATGGACTTTGATGCCGATGGGAATCTCGTCGTCTGCGATGCGGTTCGCGGGCTTTGCCGAATCGACCCGGCCGGCAAGCTAACAACGCTGGTCCCTGCGGATGGGCCTGTCAAACTTGGCTTCACCGATGATTGTGAAATCGCGGGCGACGGCGTGATCTATTTCAGCGACGCGAGCGACAAATACGGTGTCGGCTACTACATGGAAGATCTCATGGAGGCTAGGCCGCACGGAAAGCTGCTCGCTTACGATCCGAAGACCGGCAAGACGACCGTCCTCCTCGACATGCTCTATTTCGCCAATGGAGTCGCGGTTGCTGACGACGATTCATTTGTGCTCGTCAATGAAACCTATCGCTTCCGTGTCATTCGGTACTGGTTGAAAGGTGACAAGAAAGGCGAATCGGAAGTCTTCATCGAACATCTGCCTGGCTACCCCGATGGAATCTCTTCGAGTCCGCGCGGGACGTTTTGGATTGCCTTGTTTACCGTTCGCAATCCGACGGCAGACGCCTTGGCTACGAAGCCTTGGATTCGAGCTCAGATGGTCAAACTCCCCCCTGCTCTACTGCCCAAGCCCGTTGATTATGGCCTCATCATCGAAGTCGATTCGAATGGCCGAACCATCCGGTCGATGCACGATCCGTCGGGCAAAACCATTGCTAACGTCACATCGGTCCATGAAGAAAAGGGGAAACTGTATCTGGGCAACCTGCTGAAGAATTATGTCGGCGCTTTGGATCTTCCCCTCACGCCTTGACATGAAATCGAAATACTCAGGGTCGCGCGAGCAAAAGGAAACCGATAATGATACCGGGTTGTTTGTGGTTGGTGATGGCCTGGAGTTTGGGAGCACCTTCTGTGGACGATCTAGAGCAGATCCTTTTTGATTTTCGTGAGGCGGATGCCGTCGATGATTGGAAGTCGATTGATGATCGCGTGATGGGAGGCGTTTCCGAAAGCGAAATGGTTGCCAGCGATCGGAAGTCGGCATTGTTTCGCGGGCAAGTGTCGATGGAGAACAACGGGGGCTTCGCCTCGGTCCGCTCACCCGCTCAAGAACGCGATTGGACCGGCGTCGAGTTCGTCGTCTTGCGAGTTCACGGCGACGGCAAGACTTATTCGATCAATCTCAAGAATGATCCAGGGCTGGATGGCGTGACCTATCGCGCGTCATTCGCGACAATGGCTGGCCAATGGATGACGGTCGTGCTCCCCATCCGATCTTTTCGCCCGGTCTTTCGGGGACGCCCTGTTCCCAATGCCGGCTCACTGGACCTTCGCCGAGTCTACTCGGCCGGGTTGATGATCAGTGGCAAACAAACGGGGCCTTTTGAGTTAGAACTGGAATCGATCGTCGGCCGAAGGTCAAAGACTTCTCCCTTACCTTGACGGCCCGACGAAACGGAAGCATACCGGGTCTCTTCGCGACCTAACGGCGAGTGCAAAGTCGGAGATAAGCAACTGATACGAAGTGAATCCCTTGTTCCAACGAGGGCCCCGCTCGGAGCCAGTCGCCTCTTTCGACGCGGCCTCTTACTTCGCGCGACACAAAGCGGACCGCCAAGAAATGCATTTACCAACCCCGAGGAGATTGGGGTTGGCAACGCGTTATTTGCCAGGAAAGGTCTTGAGTCGATGCAAGGATCCGACTCAAGAGCGATTCGTCGTTAGCGAGTTCGGCGAGCGAACCGAGCCGCACCGATCAAGCCAGCTGCCGAGGCGAGCATCATCATGGTCGATGCTTCGTGATGTTGTCGACCGCAAACTGGCCGACATTGGCTGGGAACGAAAGAACAAAGCCGGTGATGTCCGCCGAAGGAGAGGCGTACGAGAAAGTCTCATAGGGCAGGAAACCGGTGGAGGTGATGTCTCGCGGAATCGCGACAGTCGGATTCACGCTGCCAACGGTGAAAATTCCAACCGTGTAATCGAGCGATTGATTGAAGGCGGTCAACAGGCCGATGTCAAACTGCAAATAGCTGACCGGCGAGGTGAAGCTGACGAAGAGAAGTCCATCCGCGTTACCGAGAAGGATCGGCGTCGTCTGATTCGGGAAGAGTGAAATCAATCCCGGGCCGGCACCGTACGTCGCGCCACTACCGATGTAACCGAGGAAAGTCCCTTCGCCTAAACCCATGCTAGGCTCAGGAACGAAGACCGCTCCAGGTCCGACGCCCACTGGAATCGGGCCGGGAAGTTCGTCCATAAAGACATCGAAACCGGCCAGAACGGGGCCCGAAGTTGCCACAAGCAGCGTCAGGGCTGCCATCATCGATCGAAACATTTTCTTCCATCTCCTCTTGAAGGCATGTCAAAACCGTCGAACGCTCGGTCTCAAGGATGAAACCGATCGTTGGCTAAGCCGGAGGCCCTTCAGAGAAGGGCTGCTCCCATCAAGCAGATGCAAGGGGGTTAAAACGATCTTCCCAAGCCACGGGCCAGGAAAAGAAGCATTCAAACCGACCAAGCATAAAGGCAAACCGAAGGTCTTATCCGTTGGTAAGCCAAAACGAACGCATTAAAGCGTTGGGCAGGAGAACTATCACTCAACTTTTTGAGCGAGAGAACAGCTCTCTTTGAGGTCAGCACCGCAGGACCGAGTCACCTCGGTCCCAATTGAGGGATCGACGCTGAAACAACGCCGACCCACAGAGAATAGCCAGCCTGCCTGTCAGGTTCAACACTAAACTCCCCAAAATCCGCGGTTTTCGAAATGAAGGAAATCGATCGTCCGAAGTCCCCTCTTCTTCGGGGTTTGGGTTCCGTATCAAAAGAGAAGTATTTCAGGAGAAAACATTGATGGGCCGACTTTACAGCGTGATCGGCTCGGGAGCCCTCGGCGGCTTTTACGGGTGCCGGCTCGGACGGGCGGGTGTGCCGATCCAGTTCCTCGCGAGAGGAGATTTTCAGACGCTGCGCGATCAGGGTTGGCAGGTCGACTCGAAGGACGGCGATTTCGCCCTACGGCCTGTCGATGTTTACCCCACTCTCGAATCCCTTCCGCCGGCCGATGTTGTTCTTCTGTGCCTCAAAAGTACCTCGAACGCGCAGGTCCTCCCCCATCTGGCTCAAACCCTGAAGCCCGATGGAGTGGTGCTTGTGATGGAAAACGGCTGGGGGATCGAAGAACAGGTGGCCGAGCATGTCGGCGTCGAGCGGGTCATGGGAGCCTGCTGCTTTCTTTGCTCGAACAAAATCGGTCCTGGCCACATCCAGCATCTCGATTATGGAACGATTGCCCTGGGGGAACTGGCTATCGACGGTCGGGCCGGCGGTATCACGTCGCGAATGCAGGAGATCGCAAGCGACTTTCATCGGGCGGGCATAGAGACCCCACTTGCTGCCGACTTACGGCTGGCACGATGGAAAAAACTCGTCTGGAATATCCCGTTCAACGGATTGAGTGTGATTCTGACCGAAGAGACCAATCACCTCGTGGGCGATCCTCGCCTGGGGCCATTGGTCCGAACCATCATGGAAGAAGTTGCCCGGGCAGCGGCGGCCGACGGAAGAGTTATCGAGGATTCGTTCATCTCCACGATGATCGAACATACCCGGGTGATGAAGCCGTACCGAACCAGCATGCGGGTCGATTACGACGAACGTCGTCCGCTGGAAGTCGAAGCGATTTTCGGAGCTCCGCTGCGATTGGCTAACGAGCGGAAGGTAGCGATGCCGGTGGTCGAATCGATGTATCGGCAGCTTCTCTTTCTCGACCTTCGACGTCGAGGACTCCTGGATCGTCCCACGACGGACGGGGTAGCAAAGCTGGCTGACTATTCGGCGGAGATTGCTTGAAGAAGACGGCGAGCATCGCCGGCAGAAGGATCAAGTCGCCGATCAAAGCCGACGCCAACATCATGCAGGCCAGCATCGAGAAAAGCCTCGTCACCGGAATCTCGCTGATCCCCACTGAACCGAACCCCGCAAGCAAGACCACGGTGGTCGACAGGACCGCCTTGCCGACCGACATGCCGGTTCGACCGAGCGCTGCATGCACGTCGCGATCAATGGGAAGCTCCCGTTGAAAACGGGTGATCAGATGGATCGTGTTATCAACGGCCATGCCGATACCGATGTTGAAGACGATCACGCTGGCCATCTGCAAAGGCATCCCAAGCCAAACCAGCGTTGCCGCCGTCAGTGCCAACGGGAAAATGTTCGGCAACACACTGATGAATCCGAGCAAGGCCGACCGGAACGCGAGTGCCATGATGATGAAAATGATGAGTCCCGCGAGCATCAGACTGCTGGCGAGATCCTCAATCATTTCGCGGACTTTGTAGCTTGCCACGACCGGCGTCCCGGTCAGGCGAAGCTTGAAGCCAGGATGTTTCTTTTCGAGCTCGGCCAGTTTGATCCGAGCTTTATCAAAGACCGGTTGATACTCTTGCACGCCGATATCGCGAATGTGAATACTCACCAGCGATCGGCGGAGATCCTCTCGCACGAACCGACCCAGCACCGTCGGCGGGACGGTCAATGGCCCCACGATGGGGAGATCCTTGTAAATCGCCACCGCCCGGGCAAGGTTCTCTAGCTTGATTCGCCCGCGAGGGATCGCCTGCAGAAAGTTGAGGTACGAAATCGGGCTGACCAAAAGGGGTTGCCCCTTCGAGCCCAGCAACTCGTTTCCCGAGTAAAGAGCGTGCAAATCCTCGTGGACGGCCAATAACTCGGGCGAACCGAGCTTGGTCCCTTCCGGCCAATCAACCACCGTGTGAACGAGCAACACGCCGCCGAACGCTTCATCACATCGTTCCATGGTTTGATACGACGGACTTCCCGTCGGAAGGGTTTCTGTCAACCGATTGTCCGGCTTCAAACTCAACGCGGTCCAGCAGAAGTAGATCGTCGCTATCGTCCCCAACACCGTTACCGTTCTCGGCCATCGACCGCTGGCGACGAGCAGCTTCGCCATCCAGCGAACGGCGAGGGGTTCTGTCTCGCTCCCCTGTTTGAGAACGAGGTTATCACCTAATCGCGTACTCGCCAGCAGCGGAACCAACATGATGGTCGCGATGAACCCGACCATTGCCCCGAAAGCACAGTCGATTCCCAGACCTTGCACCGTCTGCACCCGCGCGACCAGAAGCGATCCGAACCCGATCGCCGTTGTGAAAGAGGTCATGAAGCAGGCCAGCCCCAGGTGCCGAATGGCCGACTGCACCGCTTCGAGACGTTCCATTCCCTCGGCTCGGGACTTGCGGATGTGGACCAGCAAGTGAACCGCGTCGGTAAAGGCGATCACCAGAATGAGGGAGGGCATCACGCTGTTGACGACATTCAGTTTCTCTCCCATCAGCCCAAGCAGACCAAGCGTCCAAAAAACCGAGACGAATGCAGGAAGAGAAACGACAAGAACCGCTGTCGGTCGGCGAAAGACGAGAATGCCCGCGAAAAACGCAATCCCCGTCCCGAGAATGGTGTAGTTGAGCTGGGTTGCCCGAAGGCTTTGGATCACCTCGGCCCGGAGCGTGGGGATTCCTGTGACCGATCCACGAAGACTCGTTCCCTGAACCGCCTCGGCGGTGATTCGGCGAACCTCGTTGACAGCGGGCTCGACCTTTTTGATGACGTCATAGTCGCTGCGAATTCGGGCAAAGATCAGCATCATCTTCCCATCGCGAGAAAGAAGCTGACCCGCGACGAGAGGATGCCGAAGCGCTTCGTCTCGCTGCCTTTGATAGACCTCGGGGGTTGCACTCTCGGGGGGAAGTAGACCGATGTCGGCCACACTTTGGACCGATTCGAGCCCTAGATCATGGGCTCGTTCCGCAAGGACACCCGCCAGTATCTTGCGGATCGCGCTGGCACCCTCGGGAGCATAAAGCGTTTCTCCCTCCAGAACGACCACGCAGTCATTGTCGTCAGAACCAAAATCTTTAAAGAGGCTTTCCAGCTGGCGAAAGTCATCGTCCTGGGCGGCAAAAAGATTGCGAGGCGTGTCATCAATTTCGAGGAAAGTAATTCCATAACCCGCAAGGGAAGAGAAAACGACCGCAATCAGGGCGATCAACACGCGGTTGCGACCAAATAAATCCGCGTAGACATTCATGCTGCCTTGCCCAACGATCCCATGATGATCCAAAATCCACGAACGCATCAAGCCTGTGCGAACAGGCGATCTCTCCGACTCGATGCGGATGTCGCCCTTGGCGAAGGTTCCCCCCGGACGAGTGCCGTCTGAGTCTAGCGACGTGATCGATTCCAAGCGAGTCTTCGCCTGAAAAGATTACTGCAAGTTCCTTCGGCCCTTGTCATCGCAGGATGGCCAGAAATGTGTGTGCGGGTAGGCAGCAGCGTCTCATTTTCAGTGGCGGCCGAGAAAGGATCTCGATGGTCGGACAGAACATCTCGCTCGATCGATCACCGAGCGGCGTTTCTTTAAACAACTTTAGACAGGGACTTTGAGAGCCGACTCGAACGCCCGGCCACCAATGGCGGCGCGATGCCGAAGTGCATCACTGGGTGCCAAACGAGGATGCTGGGCGGCCAATCGCTCGAGCGTCTCGACGACATAGCTGACGCCGATCGAGTCCGCGTAACGAAGCGGCCCCCCGCGAAACGGCGCGAAGCCGGTGCCAAACACCATCGCCATGTCGACTTCTTCGGGATAGCGAACGATTCCTTCCTCGAGCGCTCGAGCCGCCTCGTTGATCACCGGGAAGACCAATCGCTCGGCAATCTCGGTATGAGAAAGGCGATCCGACGCCGCCGCTCCTGCCTGAGCACGGTGCTCTCGCCGAATGTCCGCCAGTACTTTTGCCACGTCCGGGTTGATCTTTTTCTTCGATCCCTTTCCGAGGATGACCTTCGTCTGCGCCCCTTGGCCGAGCGATTTTTGTAACTCGGTGAGTCTCTTCCACGCAGGGGCCGGCTGCATCCGCTCGCCGTACGCTTCGAATAGAACCTGCGATACCTTCGCGGCGACGCCCGCACCGACCAGATCCATCAACTCGAGCGGCCCCATCGGGAAGCCGAACTCGAGAGCCGCCTTCTCGACTTCCATCGGATCATCAACCTCGGCAAGCAAGTACCCCGCTTCGTTCATGTAAGGGGTCAACAGCCGATTGACGAGAAAACCAGGACAATCCTTGACTACCACCGGGGTCTTACCCAGCTTGGTCACCAAGGCGACGGCGGTCGAAATCGCGTCTTGCCCTGTACTATCGAGGGTGACGATCTCCACCAGCTGCATCTTGTGCGGCGGATTGAAGAAGTGGATCCCGACGAATCGCTCCGGTCGATCGATCGCGCCCACCATATCGGAAAGTCGAAGCGAACTGGTGTTGGTGGCAAGAATCGTGTCAGGCCCGCAAGCGATTTGAAGATCGCGGAAGACCTTCTTCTTAATGTCGAGATCTTCGATCACCGCCTCTATCACGAGCTCGGCATGTTTGAGGCCGGTGTACTCGGTCGTGGGGCTAAGTCGGCCAAAGCAGCGGTCAGCCTCACGCTTGCTTACTTTCTTTTTCTTTACGTCTTTGTCGCAAAGATTGCGAGCGACCTTGAGGCCTTTCGCCAACGCGTCGGCCGAGACATCCTTCAGGCGAACCGTGATATTCTTGTCGGCCATGATCTTCGCGAGGCTGGCCCCCATCGTCCCCGCCCCCAGAAGACCGACGTGCGTCAGTTTCTTGGACTTGTAATTGGGGGCGACTTCTTCCGCCCACTTTTTCGACTCATCATTCAGGAAGAAGAGCCGAATACATTCGACGGTGACCGGATCCTTCGAGAGGTCGGCAATCGCGTCGGCCTCAGCGGCAAAGCCTGCCTCGGGCCCTTCTAGTAAGCCGGCACGAAGAACTTCGATCACTCGCTTGGGGCCTGGATAGTGCCCGTGCGTCATCGCCAGCATTTGCTTTTCAGCCTGCTTCAGGATGTAGCTTCGGACAAGCTTGGTCTCCATCACGCGATGCTTGATGCCGGGGTTCTTCGCACGAGGAGCACCCTTGCGTAGGAACGTCAGTGCGGCCGCTTCCAGGGCCTCGGGCGGAACAACATCGTGAACCAATCCCCGGCTCTTTGCCTTCGTCCCGTTGATCATCGCTCCCGCGAGAATCATCTGAACCCCGTTCATCGTCCCCACCAATCGAGGGAGCCTGACCGTTCCCCCCCAACCAGGCACCAAACCGAGTCGCACTTCGGGCAATCCAAGAACGGTTTTGCGGTCGTCGTCGGCAACGCGGTATTTGCAAGCTAAGGCGAACTCAAGGCCGCCCCCTAAGCAAGAGCCGGAAATCGCCGCCACGGTCGGCATCGGGAGTTGTTCAAGCCGAGCGAAAAGATCCTGACCCTTCTTCGCCGTCGCTCGGGCCTGATCTTTGGTGGTGATGCTCGACATCTCTTTGATGTCGGCCCCCGCGATGAAGTTGCCCGGCTTGCCACTCTTAAAGAGAACGCCTTTGATCTGACCTGCCGATCGTTCGATGTCGTTGAGCAGCGTTTCCAATTCCGCAAGCACCGATGCCGAGAACGCGTTGACCGACGCCTCTGGCTTATCGATTGTCACGTGCAGGATGCCGTCGTTGCCTTGAACTGAGTTCCAGGTACCCATGGGAAATTCCCCTCAACCGTTTGGCTTATCGATCGATGGTGTATCGTTCAGCAGATCTAGTTTCGTTCGACAATCACCGCGCCGCCCAGGCCGCCACCCACGCAAAGGGTCGCAAGGCCAACGTCGAGGTTTCGCCGTTCCATTTCGTGCAGGAGAGTCAGCGTGATGCGGTTGCCTGTCGCGCCGACCGGGTGACCCAGCGCGATTGCTCCACCATTGACGTTGAGCCTTTCGGGATCAATCGAGCCGAGCGCCTCGCTGGTGCCAAGCTCCTCTTGGCAGAAAGATTTCGATTCGAAACCTCGGAGACAACCGATCACCTGGGCGGCAAACGCTTCATTGATCTCGGTGAGCTGAATATCGGAAAGTTGCATTCCCGATTGCTGCAGTGCTTTGTGAGTCGCGTAGACCGGGCCAAGACCCATCGTTGCCGGGTCGCAGCCTGCATACGCGAAAGATCGGATTCGACCGATCGGCTGATAACCCTCGGCTTTGGCCAGCTCTTCGTCCATGATCAATAATGCACACGCGCCATCCGTGACCATGCACGCATTGCCGACCGTCACGCTGCCGTACTTCGGATCGAAGTAGGGCTTCAGTTTCGACAGCGATTTGATGGACTGTCCCTTGCGAGGCCCGATGTCCTGCGTGATCGGATCGTTCTTCGGCGCGGGATAGATCGTCATGGTTTCTCGAGCGAGGCGCCCCGCTTCGAGGGCAGCAACCGCCTTCTCGTGACTTCGAAGAGCGTACTCATCCTGGTCGTCCCGGGTGATGCCGAACTTGCGAGCCACCTTCTCGGCCGTCTTACCCATGATCAAGCCCGAGACGGGATCGGTCAGCCCCATCACCAAACCGATTTGCGGCGTGAAATCACTGACACGTAGCTTCGAAAAGGCCTGCAACCGCTGCATGGTCGTCTTGGCTTTGGTCGTGTTGAGCAACTTCTCTGACATTTGTTTGGGGAAGAGAAGCGGTGCCGAGCTCATCGACTCGACCCCCAGGGCAATCACCTTCTTGAATCGACCACTCTCGACGTGTTCGACTGCTTGGGTGACCGAATCCATCCCACTGGCGCAGTTTCGGCTAATGGTGTGGGCGATCACTTCCTTGGGAATGCCCGACAAAAGAGAGATGACCCGTCCGACATTGGTCGCATCAGGAGGCGTACCCACGTTACCACAGACAAGTTCATCGATCGATTCAGGCTTCACGTCGTAACGCATGAGAAGCTCTTGAGTCACCAGTCGGCCTAATTCCGGGGTCGGCGTAAAGCGGAGCTGATCTCCCGCCCGGACAAAAGGCGAACGAACTCCCCCGACGATGACTGCTCTTGCCACGCTACTCGACTCCCGAAATTCAAATCTGCCCGGCCAGCGCCCGACCAACCAGACCCAGGCCGAATTCGACCGAGTCCTTCGAATTGATGTCTTACGCAGTACGCCAGGCGACGGCGACCGATTTTTGACGTTTCGTCAAAAAACCATGACCAAGATTGCATCGTATTCAACTGTATACACTTATGTCATTGGATGAAGTGGGAGAGAAGTGATCAAGGACCGATTAAAAACAGCCCTGCCGACGGCGATCGCCATGCGAATTCTCAAAAGGAGATCGGGAGAGCCGCGATCGAATAGGATCGGCCTGCGGGCCCGGGGGAGGGGCGTTCCAGAATCGGGGGAGCCTATTCGAATCGAGACGACGCGCTGTTCTGATCCCCTTCGATGAGGGACGTATTCTCGGCCGTGGTGAGGGCCGAGCGAAGTTCGGTGCGCCGGAGCTTACCCAAGAAGCTGACCGGGAGCTTTTCCACAATCTGGAAATCGCGCGGGATCTTGTACTGCGCCATCAGGGGTCGGCAGAGTTCCTTTAGTTCCTTCGGATCGAGCTTCGAACCTGGCTTCGGAACGACGTACGCGATGACCCGCTCTCCCCAGCGTCGATCACGCTGTCCGACGACGGCAGCGTCGGCCACATTGGGAAGCGTGACGAGCTTGGCCTCGACCTCGCTGGGGAAAATGTTGAGTCCGCCGGAAATGATCATGTCCTTCTTGCGATCCACAATTTTGAAGTAACCATCGGGAAGCATCACGGCCAGATCGCCTGTGTAAAGCCAACCATCGCGAATCGTTTGACGAGTCTCTTCCGGATTGTCGAGGTAGCCCTTCATGATCTGCGGACCGCGCGCGATCAGTTCACCGACTTCGCCGATGGGAACTTCGCGTGTACCGTCGGCAGCGTCCACGATCTTGATTTCTGTATCGGAAACCGGCATCCCCACCGTTCCAGGGCGATTGGTTTCGGGGACATTCGCGGTGAGGACCGGAGAAGCCTCGGAGAGGCCGTACCCTTCACAGATACAAGCGCCCGTCAATTCCATGAACTTTTCGCGAGTCTCGGCATCAATGGCCGACGCCCCCGAAGAGACGAGATGCAATCGCTTAAATTTCCGAGGCTTTCGTAGGAGCTCGGCATTGAGTTCTTGAAACATGAAAGGGACGAGGGGCAACGCGGTCGGTTGATACTTTTCCACAGCCGCGGCCAACTGGCGAACTTCGAACCGCGGAAAGAGAACCATCGTCGCCGCGCCACCGATGCTCGAAAGCATCAAAACGGTCGACCCATACACATGGAAGAAAGGCAACACCGCCAGCACGACGTCGGTTCCTGGTTCGTGCCGGGCCATCGAATGATTCTGGCAAACCTGGGCCATGAGATTGCGATGCGTGATCATGGCCAATTTCGGCGAACCCGTGGTACCGCCAGTTGGCTGGGCGACGGCGATTTGGTCGAGGTCCGTCGAAACCGGCGCCGTCAAAGGGGAGGCCTTTTGCGAATAAAGCGACTCCATCCGCAAGAGCTTCGTCGATGCCGGCACCTTTATCTTGCCGGAAAACCAGGTTTTAAGGCTGTAGATCGCCCGCAGTTGGGCCGGTAAATGGGGCCTGATGCTGGTGACGACGAAGAGATCCACGGGGTACTCTTCGATCGCGCCGGTGCATGGCTCCAGACGAACATCAAGCCCGATGAGCATTTTGGCTTTCGTTCGTTTGAGAAGTGCCGCAACCTCTTTGGGAGGATAGAGAGGATTGGCAGGCACGACCTCGGCGCCGCAATATTGGGCCGCGAACCAGAGGAGGACGTACTCGGGTGAGTTCGGCAAAACGAAGAGAATTCGGTCCCCCGCTTTGATGCCGAGCTTCTGAAAGTTGCCGGCGACTTGTCGAACTCGCGCGAGAAGTTCGCGATAGGTCCAGGTCGTCGAGTAGAAGTGAATCACCGGCCGATCGGGAAATGCCTCCGCCGCTTTTTCGAGAAGGATTTCCACACGAATCTCGGGGATATGACAGCCCGGCGGGACATCCTTGGGATAGTGATCATGCCAAGAAAAACGGGGGGCGTTCCAGTTCTCGGCAGCCCCAAAGATCGACCGGTAGCGACCTCGCTGAACACCGAAACGAGCAGTGACGTCGGTCATGTTTCCCTCATCCATTTCGAAACAACGCCCGGCTAATAGTTGGGTCCGAAAGAAGTCAGCCTTACCCCGAAATCCCTTTTCGAGACCGCCCTTCTTTGAATGCTAGTCAGATTGATCGGACACCGAAAAGGTTTTACCCTCGATTGAAATCTTTGCAAGCAGCGGTTTCGAGAGATTCATTCAAAGAGACCAAAATCGTCGCCGACGAACATCAAGCTAAACTTTCGCATGACGACCGTGTTGCTGGCCGCGTTGGCGCCGGCGTGCATTTGGCTGTGGTACTTCTATCGCCGAGATAAACGTCCGGAACCGATCGGATTGGTCGGGCTCGGCTTTTTTCTCGGCGTGGGGATCGTTTATCCAACCTGTGCGGTGCAGCGAGTTCTGCTCCCCCATCTGCCGAATCTCTCGCCCGAGCAAGATTTCGACCTGCTGTTCCTTTCGACCACGCTGCTGGCCGGCTTGGTGGAGGAAATGGCCAAATTCTCCGTCGTTCTACTGGTATTTGCCTGGCGGCGAGAATTCGATGAGCCGGTCGATGGCTTGATCTACGCCACCGCGGTCGCGATGGGCTTCAGTGCCGGCGAGGACTATCTTCGCCACGTGGATGGCGTTGAATGGTCGCGACTTCTCAACCCACCGGGCCATGCGATGTTTGCTGCCATCTGGGGTTTCGGTCTCGGTTTGCACTTGATCGATGGGCGTTGGCAGCCGCTGGCGATGCGTCTGGCGCTGGCGGTGCTGGTCCATGGCCTTTGGGATGCGCTGGCGATCTACCGCGAGTTCGATGGACGTTGGTGGGTTTCCCCGATCGTCTTTGTGCTGGCGTTTGCACTCTTCTGGGCGCTGGAACAAAAGCTCGAGCGTCTCCAAGATCCGGAAATGGCCGAGGCTTTTCGTCGTTCGCAAAATCGCTGGCGGCAACTGACCGGTTCAACGCGCGGCTGGACAAGGACCTCTACCGAACCAACTGTCGATGTGCCCGCTTCCTCCCAAATAAGCGTCATGCCGCCGTCGACGACGCGAGAATAGCGGAAAACACGCCTGACGCACTCGACCCGGTCATCCTCAACGGGATGGCAAGCGATACTTCGGCGACTCGATCGCGCTCTCAGCAAAAGTCGCTAGATTAATCACTGTTCGCTCGTTGGATGTGAAGACAAGAACCAGTTTGCCATCCGCCGCCTGAACGATGTAGGGATAAGCAAAGGAATCATTGCCAACCGCGATATCACGTTGAAATGGAAACGTCTGTGTTTGATCCGTCGATAGAGCCAGCGTCAACGGCGACCGATCGGAAAAGCTGTTATTGAAGACGAGTAAATGCTTCCCCGAACGGAGGCGTATGAAGTCGACAGCGGCATTGGGATTTGGAAACGTGGTATCCACCCCGCCGCTCCACGACCGACCGCCGTCGCGAGACTCGGTCCGAACGATCATCCCATCCTTTCGTGCGTCGTAGCCACCCCCTCGCCGACAAAAAGCGACCAGATGATCGCCGTCGATGATGTCCACCGCCGGCTGAATGTTGCCGATCCGCGAACGAATCGGGTTGGTTTGCTGCCAAGTCTTCTTCTCGTGATCGAAGTAGAGAAAAAGAGAACTACTGTCGGCGCCAACAGCTTCGCGATCGTTGCCGGTCTCCAGATAGACAGGGAGAAGATAATCGCCTGATCGATTCACGATCGGCCGGCCGCGCACCATCATCCCCTTCTTGAGCGAGAGCACCATGGGGTCGGTCCAGGTCTTGCCGAGATCGTAGGAGAGTTTCGCCTGGATGATCGAATGCGACCATGTGTCGCCGTAACGCACCACGTAGAAGAGCCAAACAACTTGGTCGGGCGACTCCCAAATGACGGCATTCCCGTCGGAATACATCGGCGTATCGGCGATGACCATGGGGGGCGACCAAGTCGTCGACCCGCTCGGTCGGCGACTACCGTAGACGGCGGTCTTGGGATCGTATTCCCCTGCCCCGCCGTAATACGCGATGTAGAGATCGCCGTTATGGAACTCCGCCACCGAGGCAGGGTGCTTGTAAGGGCCCGGCGATTCCGGGCCGAACACCGGGGCAATCGCGACATCACTCTCCGCGGGGGTTCTGACTCCTAAACCCGCAGCAACATCTCCTGCGTTGATGGCCGATGCCATGATCAACAACCATATCGTCACTTCTTTATCCCCCTAGAGGATGCGTTCCTTGCGCTCGATGAACTTGCTGGATATCTTACAAATGCCTACCACGCACTGGGGTGGACAAGTTTCGTAGGGAGCTCTCAATGTCGATTACGTTTCCTCGCCGACGGCGAATCTATTTGATGAGGCACGGCGAGGTGCAGTACTTCGACGGCACGGGCCAACCGTTTCGCCCCGACGAAGTTCCTTTGACCGATCGGGGTCACGCGCAGGCCGCGGCCGCGCGAGAGTGGATCGCCCGTGTTGAACTCGATCGAGCGATCGTCAGCCCGCTTCGTCGCACAAAAGAGACCGCCGCCGGCGTTCTCGGGTCGCGTGATCTGCCCGTGATCGAGATGGAGGACCTGAAGGAGATATCGCCCGGCAAACTGCGCGATTTGCCCATGGATCCCGCTTCCATTCAGCGTATTTTCACGCAAGCCTTTGGCGTGTCGTTAACACCGGACGAGACGTTCTTGGGGGGAGAGACGTTCGGCTCGCTCCTCGCCCGGATCGATCGAGCAATCGAGCGACTCCTCGCCGACGATTCGTGGAAGAACCTTCTCATTGTCGCTCATGGCGGCGTGAATCGCGCGATTCTCGCTCGAGCGCTCGGCAGCGGGCTGGCGAGCTTTGGCCGACTAGAGCAAGAGCCATGCTGTCTCAACATCATTGATGTGGACGAACAGGGCCGGATGTTGGTGCGAATGATCAACTTCTCTGCTTCCAACCCTATTCAACTGGGAAGTCGACTCACCACGATGGAAGAACTCTTCGCGCAGTATCTCGGCATTCCAACGGATGAAACGTCGGGCACTTGATTCGCCCTTGTGTCATTCGAAGCCCAAAATCAAGCGATCCGTATTGACATTCGTCAAGCAATACAAGAAGTTGACGAGTCGAACGCCTGCCGCGGAAATGATCGATCGGCTTTTTGAGGATCTTCATTTATGTTGGCGGATGACCTGCCGCCCCAGACGTTTGATCTCCGTTCTTTTTTTCAAGCGAATGACCCGGATCATGCTTCCAAGTTGGTCGAAGGAAAACACGTCGACGTCATCATGCAGGCTTACGGTTTTCTTCTCGCTCGCAACTTTGACGGAATGTTCGAACATTGGCACGACGACAGCGAGTTTCAGATACTCGGCTCGGCGTTGACACCTTTCACGGGCATCTGCCGAGGCAAAAGTCTCATCAAGACCGCGGTCTCTCGCAACTTCGGCCAACTGGCTGACTCTGTTCCAAAAATCGAGCACGTTCGCGCTCAAGGCGACTGGGTCGCCGTGCAAGCTGTCGAGAATGGCACTCTTGCGCCGAACAAAACACCCTATCGCATTCGTTGGCTGCACCTGTACCGATTTCGCGAAGATCGCATCGTCGCGTTAAGGCAGATCATCGATTCAACCAACATCACGGCAGGGAGTGGCAGTGTCCAGTTGCCGGGCACCGCTCGGCCGTACCCTCTGGTCTCGTTGGGCGCCCGCGGAGAAGCCTGGGGGCGAGCCTCGTCGGTGGTGAACGCCGCCGCCCAAGAAGGAGACTACCGATTCAACTTGAAAGCACTCGAACAACAAAATGCAAATAAATGGTTCCAATGGACCAACGACCTCCGGACAAAGAATCGCAAGCAACTTGAGGCTTATCTGGTTCCTGATGCTCGATGGGAGATCCGAGGGGATGAGGACTTCATCGAGCATGCCATCGCCTTCGGAAAAGAGCAGGTTCTCGACGAGCTGTTCGCGAGTCCGTTTGATCTGACGAGCCCGTCGCTTCAGGATCTATTCATGATTTGTCAGGGAAACACCATCCTGACCTGTCAGAGAGAAACGGGACATTGTCCCGCGTCGAATCGAACTTTTGAGACGTTCAGCGTGCAAACGATCGTCTTTGCGGATAACAAGATTGTTTCGATCGAAAAGTGGTACGACGGCTGGCCGATCGTGGTGGCTTGGCTGATGGCTTCGTCGCGCGAAGGGACTTCTCCTGCTTGACGCGAGAAAGGGATGATCCCTTGGCCCCGAGTTCTGACGAACCGACCGAACGATTCACCGGCCTAGCAAAGATCTATGCTCGGCATCGGCCCTCTTTTCCGACCGAAGCGATCGATTTCATCGTCAAGAAGGGTTCGCTTGTGCCGGGAGACGTCGTGGCCGACATCGGGGCCGGCACAGGAATCTCCTCTCGATTGCTGGCCGATCGAGATATCGACGTGATCGCCATCGAACCCAATGAAGAGATGCTTAAGCAAGCTCGCGCGGTCCCCAATCCGCGGATCCGTTTTCGATCCGCTCGCGCCGAGCAGACCGGTTTGGCGTCGGGTTCGGTGAAAGGAATCATTTCCGCGCAAGCGTTCCACTGGTTCGATCCCGAACCGACACTGGCAGAGTTTCACAGGATTCTCGTGGCGGGTGGATGGGTCGCCCTTCTCTGGAATGAACGAGACGACAGCGACCCTGGCACGCGAGCGTACTCGAAAGTCATCACGTCCCACCGAGAGGCATCGATTCAAGAGGCTCGCCGACAACGGGCCGCCTTAAGCCTGTCCCAGTCGCGGTCCTTTTTCGACTACACTTTTCGAGTCTATCCCCACGAGCAAATCCTGTCGAAAGAGGAACTTCTCGGACGCGCCTTCAGCGTTTCTTACGCTCCTCTTGACGAGAGAGGCCGGGACGCCTGGCGGACCGGTTTGGAAGCCGTCTTTGATCAGTATGCTCGCGACGAGCGATTTCGATTGGCTTACTCAACGAGCGTTCACTTCGCCCGCGCGCCTGTGTCCAACGACGAGAGCTGAGCCGAGCGACGGCCGATTTCAACACCCGTCCGGGCAACCAGCCAAGCTTCCTTGAAGCGTCGGCTTGCCGAGTATCAAGAGCCCTTGGTCTCGGCGGGCGTTTGGGTCTCGGCGGGTGGAGCGTCCTTTGACTGTTCCGCGGGAGGGTCCGTCAGCGCGGCGCGAAGCTCGGCAAGAGACTTCTTCGCAGCGTCAATCTTGTCGAGATAAGCCTGTTCGTCATCGGGTTTGAAATCATCATTCCCAAAAGTCGCCATGAACGAGGCATACGCCCCGTTTGCCGTCGCCAGGTCGATGACCCCCTGCCAGACAGTGACAAAATTCGAGCCTGCTGCCTTTTCTGCCTCTAAGAAGCTCGTCGCTCTCTGCCCGAGCGTGGTGAAACTCGTCACCGTCTGCGCGGAAATTCCCTGAATCTCCTTCACCAGAATGGGAAGTTGAAGCTGTTCCTCGGCACTGGCCCCGCCGGCGCGCGACTGGATCACGTCAATCTGGCCGAATCGTGACGAGACGAAGCTCTGCAGTTTCTGCGATGTCGCCTTCAAGCGAAGTTCGATCCGGTCCAGCGATCGGCTCAACTCCGCCTCCGATGCGGCTGCCTTCACTTCCGACGGAAACGCCGCGTCAATCTTTTCGAGCGCAGCAAAAAGATCGGCGTACATTCTCTCTTCATTCTGCCGGATCTGTGTGACAACCTGTTTCGACTCGTCGGCGTTGGTGCCTGACCTGAAGCTGTCCGATAAATGAAGGATGAACCGACTGATCGACTCGGCATAACTCATAACCGCCTGAACGGCGTCACGCTGATTTGGCTTGTCCGGCGGAACGAGAGGATTCAAACCCACCGCTCGCGTGAGGAGAACCTTTTCGTACTCCCCTCGGAGCATTTGCGCCGCGGCGATGCCCTCCGGTGATCGCTGGGCAATCCGCTTCAGATCCGGAACCGAAGAAAGTTGGATCTCCGATAGAAGTTTTGTTCCACCCGAATCAAGGAACTTGTTGTAAGCCGACCAACAATCCCGGCAGGCTGACTCGACCTGATCGCCGATCGAGTTTATCACCGGCACACGCAGCCGTGGACGCTTGGCAGTCGGCGCCGAACCATTCTCGTCGGGCATTGCCTCTGCTACTTCTGGTTCGGCTTGCGTCGCGCTGGGACCGAAGAAATCATCCTTGGGCCATTCCTTCACCCGGCTAGCGGCGTCCAAGATTTCGAGGATGAGAGGATGTTCTTCGCCCGATTTACTTGCCGTCAATGCCGTCGTCATCGCCACCACAACGTGCAAACCCGCATCGCTACAGACCGCCACCGGCCCCGAATGAAAACAGCGTCGCGACTTGAACAATGCTTCTGGATCATCACTGCTTGGCCGAACTACCCACCAACCCGATGCAAAGAACCGAGCCGACTTCAGCTTTGTCTCCCGCGGAGTCTCTTTGTCGTCCTTCTCGTCGTCATCTTCGGCCGCCGTCGATCGCGCGACAGGCGTCAACAGGATCTTCAATCCATCTGCCTTGAGCAGGCTTGTCTCCGATGGTGCGTCGATTGCTTTGACCAGTCGAGCCAAATCGAATGCCGACGCAACCCACGAACCGGCCCCGTCCAACGACATCGAGGGAGTTTCATAATCCTTACCCGCGGCAAACTGAACCTGGGCGACTCCCTGGTAAAGATCTGCCTTCTTCTTGATTTTCTCCTTCTCTTCGTCCTTCTTTTTTTGGACGCGATCCTTACGCGATCGTTCTTTTGGACTGATGGGAACGGGATTTCGTCGCTCTTCCGTCTCCTCTTCCAATGGCAACAGAACGACTTTCGCCGTCGAAATACCTGCGGGCCCCAGGAGCATCTCTTGAACTCCCGGCTCGTATCCTTTGCCCGTTCCCTTGGCGACGAGTCGAGCAAGAAGCATGTACTGCAGATCGACCACATCGTACTTAATGAACTTGCGGAGCTCGACTTTGCTGCCATCGGGCATGGTCTTCACGCGATCGTTCATCTTCTTTCGGAAGTCAGAGTCTTCAAGATACTCCTTGAAGAATGGGTCTCGCAGGAAGCGATTGGGATTCTTCATGAGATCGATGGTACTAGCATCGACGAATCGGCTGCCATCGGGGACGTCCTTATCGTCGGCGGTCGGCTTAACGCCTAGAGCATCAAAGAACTTGATGTTGGGATCGATCTTTCCTTGCTCGGCCAATTGCGCGATCGCGAGACCTGTGATCGCTTTCGAACCCTCGTCGAGAGGAAAGAGAGTGGTCGTTTCGATGGGCGTCTTGCGGGCTTTGTCGGCGAAGCCGTAACTTCGTGCGAAGACTCCTTTGCCGTTCTTGACTATCATCACGACCGCGCCGCGAACCTCCTCGGCCGCGAGGAACTCTTGCACGATATCATCCATCTCTTTCAGCGAGTCGGGAAGCGGACCGCGAGCCACGATCGGGTCGGCCCCATCTTTGGTCGGGGGCCCCTTGGGACTAGGTCGTCGCGTCGGCTTGCCCGCCTCCTTGGTCCCTTGCGCATTGATGCGCGTCACCTTGCCTGCCTTGATGTCGGCAATCAGCGTCACCTGCATATCCACATGGAACTCATCGAGATTGGCACGGACACCGTTGATCTCGAGCTTTGCCGACGGTTCGACTTCGAGGGTGATCGAGTACGACTTCCCTTTGACTTCGACGTCGATCGATCTCTTGGCAGGTGTGATTTTGGTGATCTTCGCATTGATGATTTCCGTCGCTGCCGAGACTGTCGCGATCGGCACGGCGAAGATCAGAATGAGGAATCCCGCAAGTTCCCTCCGTTGTGCCCCCATGGACGATTCCTCTCTGACCGTTTGATCTTTCCTGATTGTCCTATCTCTAGGCTAACGGTTTGCATGAAAGAGGACAAGGAAGTCATCCTCACGTCGCCCATCGCCGGTACTTACCTTTCCTGATACGACGAAAAGCGAACCATCGTGAGGCAGGCCGATGCCGACCTTGTGGCGAATTCATGTAAATAAGAGGAAGCAGGTTCGATGAGATCTCAAAACAGCGGGATGGTGATCAAAAATGTCCGAAAGCGTGGTCCGTTTCCACACTCTGGAGGATTTTGAGACGACGTTTGCCGATCGGCACCTGCTCCACGGAGCGGTCGAGAAGTGGGCTCGCGAAACCCCCGAAAAGATCGCCATCATCGAATTTGATACCGGCCGTGAGTTCACCTACAAGCAATTTGACGCCTTGGCGACCGGGATCGCTTTGAAGCTTCTCGAGCTCGGCTTCCAGAAGGGGGATTTCCTGGCGACATCGCTGCCCCTTTTGGCGGAGCATGTTTTCCTCGAGTATGCCTGTTTCAAGATCGGCGTGATTCACGCGCCGCTGGATCTTCGGCTCAAGGGGCCCGAAGTCGTTCGATCGCTTGGGCTGATCCAGGCGAAAGGCTTCGCGTTTCTCGGGCAGACCCCGTATGCCGACTTTCGGCCCTTGGGACAGTTGGTGCAATCGCAATGCCCCTATGTCGAGCATCTGCTGCAGTTTTCCGCTCCCGACGATGTCATCCCCGGGGGAATCTCGATGATGGCGCTGGCGATGGAAGTCGTCGCTCTCTCCGTCAATCCATCGTCGTCGCCGACTTGGGACGAGTATCAACGGGTGACCAAATCGATCATGGAGACCGACGGGGCACAAGTCATCTACACCACCGGCTCGACCGGGTTCCCCAAGCCGGCATTGCAATCGCATCGAAACATCTCTTGCCAGAACATGTGCCTGGCGGGGGGCTTCGGCATGCAAAAGACGGAGCGGATGCTGGTGAATCTTCCGCCGTCACATGTCGGTTGTCAGGCAGAACAGCTCATCACGACTTTCTTTTGCGGCAACACGGCCGTCATCATGTGGATCTTCGATGCGGAAAAGACCTTGCAGGCCATCGAGAGGTACAAGATCCAAGTGATGGGGCAAATCCCCGCCATGTTCAACATGCAATGGCGGCTTCCCAATTACGAAAGCTATGACCTGTCCTCCCTGGAACTGGTTCTTTATGGCGGTCAACAAGTGACGATTCCGTTCCTCGAACGAATGAGACAGATGGCCCCTAAAGCGGCCACCGGGCTGGGGCTGACCGAGATGGCGGGCTTTGTCACGTATTCCAAACTCGACGGAACATTGGAGGAGTTGGCCGCCAGCGTCGGCTTCGATATGCCCGTTACCCCCATGACGATTCGAAAGCCGATGAACGACGACGGCACCGCCGGCGAGGTTCTTCCCGATGGGACGATCGGCGAGATTTGCTTCGCGGGCCCGCAGGTCTTCATCGCCTACGTCAACAACTCAGAGGCGTATCGCAAGACGGTTTCAACCGACGGTGTGTGCTACACGGGGGATCTTGGCTATCGCGACGACTCCGGCTTGCATTTCACCGGTCGATCGAAATTAGTGATCAAACCGAAGGGTTATCAGGTCTACCCGGCACAAGTGGAAGAGCACTTCTCCAAGCTCCGAACGAGTGTGGCCAATGTGGCGGCCGTCGGCGCGCCACATGAAGTCTTTACGGAGGGAATCATTCTCTTTGTCGAGAAGCAGTCAGGCGCGCATTTGGACTTAGACACCCTCGAAGAGCATGCCAAAGAGATAGCAGCGTACATGCGGCCCAGTCATTACGAAGTCATCGAGGCCGGCACATTCCCACTTAACCGAGTCGCCAAGACAGATTATGTTCTGCTCAAAGAGCGGGCGATAGAACTCATCGCCGCTCTAAGGCAAACGGGCGGATGGGATAGTTGAAAACCGGTTCCTTTAGGATCGGCTTCGCGAGAATCCTGCCCAGCCGGCAACGATGCCCAGACCCACCAGCAACATGCTCGACCCTTCGGGCACTGCCGTCCGGAATGTCCCCTCAGCATAGATGTCAAACGCGTTGAGCGGGGCGAAAAGCGATCCGCTCCCCTCGGCATTGACCCGACCCGAGTAAACAAGTCGGTATCGGTACGTATTGCTGTTCAAAAGAGTCCCGGCAGGCATCGTGATCGTCGTTGTATCCGAAGGAAGAAAGTTCTGCTCGAATACGACCGTGCCCGTTGTCAGATCGGCCACCGAAAGAAAGATGAAAGCCTCGCTCGATTCATCGTTCGGCTGAAACGGGCTCAAAGCGAAATTGAAGGAGAGGGCACTGTTCATTCCCTGCAATGCCGAGTAATTGTCTCCCTCAAGGTAAGGAAGCGTGTCCGAGAAAAACGTTCCGTTGTAGTCGACCGTCGCTTGAGCGCCGGCCACCCCACCGATGCCGTCGTAGGTGTAAAGGCCGATCGGATAATCGCTTTCAACGTCCGCCGGTGTGGCAAGGAACGGACTGAAGTACCGATAGATGGTGGAAGAGACTTTATCGACCAGGACCGGTGAGCCAGGTCCCGGATAGCTGAGATCGAAGGCGGTAAACTCATCATCGGTCGTCGTGATGACGGCCGTGGTCAGAAATGCCCCTTGCAGGGCCAGCGAAGCGCCGTTGGCGGTCTGCGTGTAGCCGATCACGCGGAAAGTATCGATGCGCGAGATTTCTGCTCGAACCAGTGAACCGACAAGCAACATAGTTGCCAGGGCGAAAGTCGCCGAACGAAACATGGAGGGTGCTCCTCGAAAAGGCGGGGCCCGATGCCGACAAGGCGTCGACACGCAAAAAAGGCAGGCCGCGGGTAGGTCGATCCGTGGGTTAAAATCGATCCCGCCACAAGGGAGGAGAAGGGACCGAGAGAGGGGAGGTTAGCAACTCGGCCATGATCCTGCCAGACCAAAATCCAAGCGAACCAACAACAGGGGCCTCGCGAGGATTCCGCTCTTCCAAACTTCACACTCGACCATCGGTCTGTTACGCTCCTTGGTGCGGGAGTCGGCTCGCCATCACATCTCTTCGGGCCGACGATTGACTTTCGACTTATTAAGGGGAACGTCATCATGGCCACCGCCGGCGCGACTGTCTCTTTTGATCGCTACACCCTGAACGACTACGAAACCACTTTCGCGGATCGGCATCTGCTGCACGGCAACATTGAAAAGTGGGCCAAAGAAACTCCCGACGCTCTCGCGATCGTCGAAGTCGAAACCGGTCGCGAAATCTCTTACGAGTACTTCGACAGAGTCGCGACGGCCTTGGCCATCAAGCTCATCGATCTGGGTTTTCAGAAGGGAGACTTCTTCGCTTCCAGCTTGCCGTTGATTGCCCAGCATGTCTTCTTGGAGTATGCCTGCTTCAAGGTCGGGGTGATCTTTGCCCCGCTGGATCTAAGGCTGAAAGGGCCCGAGGTCATCCGCTCGCTGAGCCTGATCAAAGCCAAAGGCTTCGCGTTTCTCGGTCCAACACCTGTCGCGGACTTTCGTGAACTGGGCAAACTCGTTCAACAAGAGGCCCCCTACGTCGAGCATCTGCTCCAGTTCTCTCCTCCCGAAGAAACCATCGCCGGCGCCACCAGTGTTTATTCACTCGTCGGAGAACTCATGCCCTGGTTGGCCGACCCCACGAGCGCTCCGCGCTATCGGGACTATCGGGCTCGGCATGAAGCGATTCAAGAAACGGACGGGGCTCTCGTGATTTACACCACCGGTTCGACCGGCTACCCCAAACCCGCCCTGCTCTGTCATCGAGGCATCACGTGTCAGAACATGGCCGTCCTGGGGGCGTTTCGGCTCGATCGCTATCGGAAAGCCCTGATCAATGTTCCCCCTTCGCACGTCGCCTGTCAGGCGGCTCAGATGATGGGGTGCTTCTTCCATGGTTCGACGGCCTACATGATGCGGATCTTTGATCCCAAGGGGACGCTCGACGCCATCGAGAAGTACCAAATTGAATCGGTGGGACAGATCCCGGCAATGTTCGCGATGGAATGGAGAGTCCCGGAGTTCGCGGATCACGATCACTCGTCGATCGAATTCCTCTGTTACGGCGGCCAAGGGGCCAGCGTTCCGATGATCGAGCGAATGAAAGAGATGTGCCCGCAGGTCGCCACCGGTCTTGGTTTGACAGAGATGTCCGGCTTTGTCACCTATACGACACCAGGAGCGCCGACCGAAGAGATTGCCGACAGCGTCGGTTGGCCTGCCCCGGTCACCCCGCTCTCGATTCGGATGCCGATGAACGAAGACGGGTCGGCCGGCGAGGAGCTTTCCGCGGGAACGATCGGCGACATTTGCTTTCGCGGACCACAAGTCTTTCTTGGCTACGTCAATGACCCCGCCGCCACCGCGAAGACCATTTCAAAGGAGGGGATCCTCTACACGGGCGATCTCGGCTATGTCGATGATCGCGGGTTGCACTACACCGGCCGATCCAAACTCGTCATCAAGCCGAAAGGCTATCAGGTCTTCCCCGGGCAAGTGGAAGAGCATTTCTCCCTCTTGCGAGAGAAGGTTTCCGCCTGTGCGGCCGTCGGCGCGCCGCATGATGTCTTTACCGAAGGGATCGTTCTTTTCGTCGAAAAGCATCCGGGCATCGAGATCTTGATCGCCGATCTTGACCAGCATGCCATGGGTGTGGCCGCCTACATGCGACCCTGCCATTTCGAAATCCTCGATTCTGGGACATTACCACTCAATCGCGTCGCAAAGACCGACTACGTCACACTCAAGCAGCGAGCGATGGAACTCATTGTGGAACTTCGCCAAAAGGGTCGATGGGATTGTTCGTGAGGGCCGTCCCATCATGAGGATGAATGATCCCGAGTGAACCCGATCCACGCCTCGGCAACCAGGAGATTGATCGAGAATCCTAGCCAGGTGACGGTATCCCAAGCCTCCATGAAGCTTGCCCCGATGAGGGGCGAGTTCAGTATCGGCAACAGCAATCGAAACGTGGCGATTCCCAACCCAAGGGCGAATGCTCGTATCATCCATTCTCGGTGTTTTCGCACCTGTCGCCGACGAATCAACACGTAAGCTCGCGCGATCGCGATCAAGAACAGAATGGACCCAAGCGACACCGCCACGCTCGAAGAAAAGGATCCAAAGATCGGCAAGACGGCGACGAACATCAACGCCGACACAGCACACACGACCCCGGAGACGATGAAGATTCTCCCCGATAGGCGATGCCACCAAGGTCGTCGACGTCTGATCGATTCAACGAACTGGACAGGGCCGGTAATCATGAAGAAGAAGCCCGCCACTACATGAATAAGAGTCAAATACGGGTGAGCCTCATAACGACTTTCAAAGGGACCACTGGAAGCGGGATGGTTCGCCCCATGCAGAAGAACATCGATTGTACGCACGAATCGAATCGCGACTGACAGAAGCGCGAGTGCGACGAGAAAGAGGACGACGACAAACCCGATTCGCGACAACAAACGGACGATGTCGTCCGGTCGTCCGTTACGTCTCCAAGAGAGGACCGACATGGTCGTTGGCTCCGTGTGGAACAAGCTCTTTCATCGACGGGATGACTCGTTTGATCTTGTGGCATCCATCGCCCAAGAACGCTACGCCGTCTCTTCCTGGGCTGCCTGGTTAAGTTGATAGCGCTCGATGGCGAGTTCACGCAGCTTGAACTTCTGAACCTTTCCTGTCACGGTGAGCGGGTACTGATCGACGATCTCGACATACTTGGGGACCTTGTAATGAGCGAGATTGTCTCGACAAAACTGCAGCAATTCCTCCGTCTCGAGACTGCCGGGCTCTTGCGGAACAATCCAGGCGGAAATCTGCTCGCCGAACTTCGTATCGGGAACGCCGACGATCTGCACACCGCGGATGGCCGGGTGCGTGAGGAGGAACTCTTCGATCTCGCGAGGATAAACGTTCTCGCCTCCGCGAATGATCATGTCCTTGATTCGTCCCGTGATTTTGTAGTGGCCGGTCTCGGTCTGCGTTGCCAGATCACCGCTGCGAAGCCAACCGTCCGCCGTGATGGCGGCCGCCGTCGCTTCCGGCTTGTTGTAATAGCCGATCATGACGCCGTGCCCGCGAGCCCAGAGTTCCCCTTGCTCCCCCGATGAGCAGGTTATTCCGGTCACCGGATCGACAAGACGAACTTCCACACCGGGAAGTTCCTTGCCGACCGTTCTCACCCGCACATCGATCGACTCACTAACATCGGTCTGGGTGATGATCGGCGATGCTTCGGTCAAGCCATACCCAATGGTCATCTGATGACAGTGCATTTTGGTGGTGACCAGCTTCATGAGTTCCACCGGGCACGGGCTGCCGGCCATCACGCCGGTTCGCAAACTCGACACGTCGTACCGATCGAACGATTCATGATGAACCTCGGCATTGAACATCGTCGGCACGCCGTAGATGCCGGTACACCGTTCTCGATCGACCGCCACGAGCGCCTTCTCTGGCTCGAACTGCTCCGAAGGAAAGACCATCGTCGCGCCATAGACCGCGCACATCAACGAACCCATCACGCAACCAAAACAGTGGTAGAGCGGCACGGGAATACAAAGCTTATCGTCGGATCCGTAGCCGAGCCTCTGTCCGACGTAGTAAGCATTCATCAACAAATTGCGGTGGCTGAGCATGGCCCCTTTCGGGTCGCCCGTGGTGCCAGAAGTGAACTGAATATTGACCGGCATGTCGGGACGAATCGATCGCCGAACCCGCAGGTAATCGACTTGGTCGGCCGACACGAGATCAGCGCGGGCGATGAATTCCGACCACGACCAGAGGCCCCGCAGCGACGGGTTCGACTTGATGCTGATCGCATGTCGCAGCAGAGGAAAGTCTTGGCTCGCGATGGGGTCGCCGGGCCGAATCGATCGCAACTCTGGAACAACCTGCGCCAGCATCTCTTCATAGTCGGAAGTCTTATAGCGATCAGTCAGGATCAGCGCCCGGAGATCCGCCTGCTTCAGGATGTAGGCAAGTTCTTTGGGGCGATACGCCGGATTTACATTGACGAGGACAGCCCCCATCTGGCCCGTGGCGAACTGGGCAAACACCCATTGAGGCCAATTGGTCGCCCAGATGCCCACGTGATCCCCCGGCTGAATACCCAAAGAGATCAGCGATCGCGCGACCGCTTGCACTTCATCTGCCAACTGCACGTAGGACCATCGCTGATCAAGATCGACGAAGACAACCGCATCGCGATCCGGATTTCGAGCGGCACTTCGGCTGAGAACCTCGCCGAACGTCAATCCATCAACCCAAGGCTTCGCTTGTGATTCGCTCATCCGCCCCCCAACCCTTCCATCCCCGTCGATCCATTCAACGCTGTTAAGTCACCAAGCCGTCGGCACTCGAACACGGGCGCAAGCGAAGTCTCTTGCGACCGTTACCAAGTCGGCTTTCGTTTCTCAAAGAAGGCCCGCATCCCTTCCTCGGCTTCCTTCGATCCCCGAGCCGAAAGGTGATGTTCGTGTGCCCAATGAAGATCTTCATCGACCCCGCGATGCCATAATTCGCCGATCATCCGTTTGGTCCGAGCAACCGCCTCGGGTGCTCCTGCCATCAGCCGGCAAGCCAGGTCCATGCTTCGAGCCTCGAGTTGATCGGCCGGAACGACTTCATTGATGAGACCGATCTCTTTGGCTCGGCTGGCCGAGATGATTTCGCCCAGAAGAAGTAGCTCGCGAACATCTCGCTCGCGGAGTTGCCTACGAAGAAACGTCATCACCAGTCCCGCAACCAAACCGCGATGAATCTCCGGATAGCCGATGGATGTCGCCTCGGCTGCCAACACAAAATCGCACGCGCTCATCAATCCCGCCCCACCCGCGACGGCCGACCCGTGGACAGCCGCGACCGTCACGGCGCTCGTTCCAGCCAGCAAGGAGAGACTGCGGGCGATCAATTCTGCTGATCGAGCCGCTTTGGTATTGTCCTGCGCCTCCTGAAGATCCAGCCCGGCGCAGAAGATAGGTCCAGCCCCGCGCAGAATCATCACGCGGATGCCCCCTTCGAGGGTTGACGATTCCAGTGCCTCGACCAGTGACGCGAGAAGTTCCGTCGAGAGAGCATTCCTCTTCTCCGGCCGATTCAGCTCGACGATTCGCAAGCCCCGAGCAAGATCGAACACTCGCACCAGCGTACCGTCATTCATCGGAACCTATCCTCCGCAAAGGAGCACTCAGACTTCGGGGCGTTTCATCGAGTGATGAGGAACGAGTTCACCAAGCAAATCGGCGGGGACATCGATCGGCATCTCGAGCATCGCTTGGCCCAGTGCTTTACCCTGGGCATCAATGCGCAGAGAGCGACTCCCTCCGCCTGCCAGAATCCCTTCCAAGACAAAATTTAGGCACTCGATCTTGGGGAAAACGTGATACCGAATTCCGGTCGGCTCGAGCGGAGCAAAGTAGGCAAGAACTCGCTCGGGCGTGAGATACTCTCTCAGGAATTGAAATGCCGACGATGTTCGGGGGACGACGCCGATGTTTGCGCTCGATCCTTTGTCGCCACTGCGAGCGGCGGCGATTGCTCCGAGTCGAACGTTGACCGATGTTGCGGTCATGATGATGTCACCTCCATCAGTTCCACCACCGGCCGAACGTCACCCGATGGAATCAAGCAAGGCCAGTAGCCGAACACCGGTCGCACTTTCGCTCGGCCCGAGGCGTAACCGGTGGTTCCCGGCGGTCCACCGGTGACCAAGGGTGCCACTTCTTTCGTGAATCGATCGATTGCCTCTCTTCGCGGGTCGGCGGCCGAGAGTCGAAGGACGACTTCCAGCATCGACGTCGACACGGGCGTCGAGACTAATCCGAGAACGCTGTCGCCGGTGCCGAGACATTCGATGTTCGTCCGAGCGAGTTCGAAACCAGCCCTTTTGACTCGTTCAAAGACAACTTCGCCTGCTCGGCGAGCCTTGCGGACGGCATCTTGACCGACGATGGTCAACATCGCGCTGGCGGTGTAACCATCCCGATAGGTGGCGCTCACTTTGCATGTCGCCGGCGCCGGCAATCCGCGGGCCCCGATCACGCGAACCCTCGAAGGAGCCTCTTGATGAAACTCGATGTCATCGAGATAGACGGAGACGTCGGGACTCAGGTAGGTATCGCTTGCATTCATCTCGTAGAGGAACTGCTCTTTCACGGTCAATAAATCGAGCTTACCTCCGCTGCCGGGCGGCTTGGTCACGACGAATGAACCGCTATCTTCGATCTCAATGATGGGAAAGCCAAGCTCGACAGGATCGACGATCTCAAGCCAGTCGGTGGCGATGCCGCCGGTCACTTGTGTTCCACATTCGATCAAATGGCCCGCAATCGTCGCCTGCGCGATTCGGTCGATCTCGGCATGCGACCAACGAAACGCATTCATGGCAGCCGCGACCACCAAACTCGGGTCCGCCACGCGTCCCGTGAGAACGATATCCGCCCCCTGCCTTAGCGCTTCGACGAGAGGGCTGGCTCCCATGTAGGCATGCGCGGTCGTCAGTCGATCGCGGATGGTCAAGACCGACTCGCCTGTCTCTGCGTTGCTCCAATGAGTCTGCTCCGAGCCGGCATGCATCATTTGTTGAAGGACATCATCCCCTGCGACCAGAGCAACCTTGATATGCCCGCATCCTTGTTCACGAAGAACTTTCATACAGGCCGCGGCGCAACCACGGGGATTCAGTCCGCCGGCATTCGTGATCACACGCAGAGGCCGACCCGCGCGAAGATGTGGCGTCAGTGACGCAAGCACAGAGAGGAAGTCTCGGGCGTAACCCAGCGACGGGTCCGTTTGTCGCTGCACCGCCATGATCGAAAGCGAAACCTCGGCCAGATAATCGAGCGTCAGGTAATCAAGATCGGGAACCGACTCGACTAGACGCTGGGGCGCGTCGACGATGTCCCCCCAGAATCCCTGAGCGTTGCCGATCTTGATCACGCTTTTCACAAGTCTCTCTTTCTTCGTTACATCACGGCTTGAGGGAGAGATCGATGATCTCGATCGCGTTTCCCCATCGGCATAAAGCAAGACGACCCGCTTGCACGTCCGCCGTGACAAAGGCATCGGTAGGTCGATCGATTGATACTTTCTTCTTTCCAACCCGATCAAACAAACCGCCAAACCCACTCATCGAAATCGCGAAGATCGTTTCGCCCTTATCCAGGATGGCAACCCGCACGATGCCACGACCGATCGGTCCGTGATCCGAGGGGAGAATAGACCAGCGATGTTCCGGAGCCTCTGGCTGATCCATTCGCCAAGTAACCACTTCTCCCGACTCGGTACCTGCCGCCACACGATCGACTCCTGGGGCAATGGCCCAAAAGGAGGCCGACCCCACCAAGGGCTTTGCCGGTGATCCATCAGTCAGCGAAAGTCTCGCCAAAGGAGCCGACATGGATGTCGATGGATTGCCGGGATACGATTCGTACTGCGCCGGGACAAGCAGTTGGCCAGCGTTTGCGAGGAACCCAATCGATCCCATGCCGATGGCCGTGGCGTCCTTGACGGCTTTCCTTTGGCCGTCACGGGTGGACCACCAACGAATTTTCCCATCCCAACATGACGACGCCAGCAGCGAACCGTCGGGCGAGAAGGCAACGTGTTGCAACCTGCTACCGTGCTCGCCATGAGCGCGAATGACGGTTTTCTTCTCGAGATCGTAAAGCTCCACCTCTCCCTCGATTCCACCGACGGCGGCCATCGATCCATCCGGAGAAATCGCGACGCAGGTGCTGTCGGCCCGCGATCCCTTCAGATACCCGATCAATTTGGCGTCGCTGACGCTCCAGAGCGAAACAACGCCGTGCGCGCCGGCCGTGATCAAGCGAGAAGCATCGGCCGACAGGGCGACCGAGTTTATTTGATGGGGAGTTTCCCATTTTTGCAGGGTTGACAGCGAGGGTCCGTCCCCGTCCGCGAGAGAAAGCGTCAACAAGAGAAGATGAATGCTCATCAAGGAGTCCCTGTCTGAGGAAAAGCGCCCCTGTTCAACTATGATTATGAAGGAATGCTGTTACGCTGGAAAGGAACGTCGGCAACAGGCCGCGCGGGTGCTCGTGTTCCCTGGGGGAGAAACAGTCGATGAAGCGTTGGGTGGCGTCGTTGGGTACGATCATGGTCTGCATCCTGGCATGGGGTGGCATTGCGCCTGCCGACGATGCGATCGCGAGCCCGCTTTACAAACAGACAGAGAACATCGTCTTTCACGAAGTTCATGGCATCGGTTTATTGATGGATATCTTTGAACCGACGACGGCAAAGAACAACCTGGCTGTCGTGGATGTCGCCAGCGGTAGTTACTTCTCGGATAGGGGAAAAATCCGTCAGCATCAAAAGTTCAAGGTCTACGACGAGTTCTGCGAGAAGGGTTTTACCGTCTTTGTGATTCGCCCTGGCTCGATGACCAAATGGGCCATTCCCGAGATGGCCGACCATGTGAAGGTCGGGATTCGCTGGGTGAGAAGTCATCGGGATCAGTACCATCTCGACACGAAGAAAATGGGGATCGTCGGTGCCTCGGCCGGGGGACATCTGGCAAGTCTGGTCGCGCTGACTGGGGATGAGGGGACGTCGAATGCCAAGGACCCTCTCATGCGAGAGAGCTGTAAGGTACAGGCTTGTGCCGCCTTTTTTCCGCCGGCCGACTTTCTCGCTTGGGGTGGGTTGAACGTCGATCCCAACAAAACGCCTGGTGTACCGCTGATGTTCAAAAACATCATCTTTGCGGGCCCGGCTGCTCCTCGTAGCCCGGAACGGCTTCGCGATCAAATGATGAAAATCTCACCGGCCCATCAGGTAAAAAGCGATAGTCCGCCGTTCTTGCTATTTCATGGAGACAAAGACCCCATCGTCCCCATGCAGCAGTCGCAGATCTTCCTGAGTCGATTGCAAGAGAAGGGAATCGATAGTCAACTCATCATCAAAGAGGGTGGCGAACATCCTTGGCCGACCTTGCATGAAGAAGTGAAAGTGGCGGTCGAGTGGATGGACAAGAAGTTGCGAGGAATGTCGGACGCTTCAAGTGCGTCGGCACCATGAGTGATGGCCGGCCTATTATCTTGGCTAGCACTTCCCTCTATCGTCGAGAACTTCTTTCTCGATTGCGGATTCCATTCGAAGTAGTCGCCCCCGACGTCGATGAAGCCGAGGGACATTGGGCCGATTTAGAGCCAAGCCAAATCGCGGCATCGCTGGCGAGCGCCAAAGCGGCTGCGGTCGCCTCTCGATTTCCCCAAGCTATCGTGATCGGCAGCGATCAAGTCGCTTGCATCGAGAATAGAATCCTCACCAAACCAGGGACTCGCGAGAAGGCGATCGAACAGCTCGAGTATCTCGCGGGTCAGCCTCATCTCCTTTGGACGGCCGTTACCATTCAAGCAGGCCATCAGTCCTGGGATGGATTGGACAAGACGCAACTCTGGATGAGCGACCTTTCGCGCGAGGCGATCTGCCGATATGTCGATGTGGAAAATCCTCTCGACTGCGCGGGAGCGTACAAGTTCGAATCTTTGGGGATAAGTCTATTTGAGAAAGTCGAAACCCATGACCCGACCGCCATTGTCGGATTGCCGATGATTTTCGTCGCCCGCGTCCTTCGGCAACTCGGAATCGCCGTCCCATGAACGTTTGCCTATTAGCGGCGAGATGGGTCCCATTGATTTTTTTTCGTCAGCTGGCAGACTGGCTTCCATCAAAGACAGGTCGACCAACCTGACGTCGTTTTCGCGAACGGCGTTTTCATCGATCGTCCAACGAATCGAATCCGATCCGCATGGGAAGCAGTGCGCTCCATTGACGACGGTACCCCGCCAGGGATGGCGATCTCGACGGCCAACAGAGATTCCGCTGGCAAAAGGGGGTGGATAATGGAAAGCAGTTCGTCCGAAGAGGATTCATCGCACGATAAATCAAGATCGCTTCATCAAGAGCGGGCCGATAGGTTTCGCCTGAATTTCACTGGTATGCTGCGTCGGCGAAGTCTCTCGGTCGAGCAATTCTGTGCAACGACGCAATTTCCACGAAAATCCGTCAATCGTTGGCTTCGTCGCGGGGCAAACAGACTCGAGACGCAGACCCTGACTAAGTTATCGATCTTTTTTTCCATCGATCCGCCGAGCGAATGGTTCACGATCGATCTCCTGAGAGAGAATGGGCCGACACACGTCAATCCGATTGATCTTCAAACCAATCCTGCCATCGCCCGAGTCCGGCAGGAGAAGCCGGAACTCTTCTACAACTTCACGCAGGCAGAATGGCAGGAGATCTACAGCCTCCGGGGGACAGGCGGCGAATTGACGACCGAGGGCGTGGAGATCAGCGCCATTTGGATTGCCGAGAAGCGAGAGGTTCGTCGAAAGTTCGAGGCTCTATTGGAAACGAGCAAGAGAGAATCCCTCATGCTGATTATTGATGCCTTTTACAAAGAGACGGAGATCCCGCTGCAACACCAGAATCTCAAAAGCCCCCCTTTCCCAACCGTGCAAGGGTAAAGTCGTTTCGTTCAAACATTCGTCGTCGACCATGGAAAGAAGGAAGAGGGATGATCGTCCGCGCCGCCACTCCATCAATCGATGCCACCTCGCCCTTATTCGTCGATGAGCTTCGGCAGCGAGCCAGGATCAACAACGAAGCTTGGCCGATGATCCTGGCGGGTTATCGAGTCACGAGTCCGATGGATCTGAATCGAGCACAGACTAAGCACTTGATCGAGGTTCTATCGGCCCGCGTTCGGCTCAACGGCTCGGCGAGGCTCCCTCGCGAATGCCATAAAGGTGATGCGAGCCGCGAATGAGAAGCGTGTCGTCGGCAACAGCAGGCGTCGCCATGAAGAGGGACTCGTCGAGTGGGGGTTGAATTGCCAGCACGTTCAACTTGTCACTTGCTTCAATCACGTACGTCTCGCCGGACTCGGCCAAGCAAAAGATCCGATCGCGGTACGCCCAAGGTGATGCCGTAAAATTGGCGACCTGAGGCAATCGCTCTCGCTTGTAGAGCATCTCCCCGGTTTTCGTGGCGAAGGCCCCGAAGAAACCTTTGTCGTAGAGAACGAACAGTCGCTCGCCGTAAACGATGGGGGTCGGCATGTATGCCCCGCCGAGCCGCTGACTCCAGGCAATACTTTGGTTAGTAGTCGCCTCTTTTTCGAGACTGATATCACCCTTGGCTCCGGGGCGGACGGCAAAGATCGGTCGATTCTTTTGATCCATCACATAACCCGAACTCACAAAACAAAAGTCCGCATTCGCGACCGGTGTTGTAACGACGATGGATGACATACCGCCGAGTTCCCAGATCAGATTCCCGGTCGCTGGATCGTACGACCGGGCTTTGTTTTTGCCGGACGTCACGATCTCGGTTCGGCCGCCGGCCTGCCAAAGAAACGGCGTGCTCCAGTTGGTTCTCTCTTCGCGCGGGATCTTCCAATGCTCGGCGCCGGACTCGGCATCGTAAGCGGCAATAAACGATTTATCTTCGTTGTCGCACTGAAAGTAGACTTGGCTCGCATCCGCAATCGGGCTGCTTCCGGTACCCCATTCTGCCTTCGTCGGATAAACCCCCAGATCCTGCTTCCAAAGAATGTTTCCCTCCATGTCGAGTCCCACCAGTCCGACAAAGGGAAAATATGCGAAGACTTGGCGCCCATTGGTCACGGGTGTTTCCGACGCATACGTGTTCTTAATGTGCTTGCCGCGCGAGGGGAGACCCGAGCCGACCGATTGATTCCACAGAATCGCGCCGTCTCGAGCGTTCAAACAGATCACGCGGTAGTCGTAATGGATCTTCGGCGGATCCTTCCGCTCACCACCAAAGTAAAGACCGGTCTTCGGTGCTTCCTCGGGTTGGTCCGCAATAGCGGTGGTGAGAAAGATTCGGTCTTGCCAGACGATCGGCGACGACCAGCCTGCGCCGGGAATCTCGATCTTCCAAGCGATGTTCTTGTCCGGGCCCCATTCGATCGGCAGCTTCTCGCTCGGTGCGACGCCCGCGGCATGGGTTCCGCGAAACTGCGGCCAATTCTCGCCGCGAAGCGGAGCCAAGGCCAAAAGCAACAGCCCCCCTACAAATCGATGAGTCCACTGCTGCATTTCATTTCCCCCGCGTATTCGATCCAAATAACGAAACAGCACTCTAACGGAGGTTACTTGCGGACAACAAGTACCGTTTCGGAATCCCTGACAAGGATGTCCCTAAATGAATTCGGAGCCGAACATGGTTCGTTCGACAGAGTCCAAGAAGTCCCGGTGTGATGAAAACTACCGAACTTGGACAGATACCGAAGTAAAGTGCGGAAATACCGCGCGAAGGGTTCGGGCCGCTTCACGACGGACGACGACGCTGTCGTCGCCGAGAAGCTCCACCAAAATCGGCGCCGCTCGACGGGCCCGAGGACCAACCTTGGCAACCGTCTGAATGGCCGACCAACGGACGAGTTCGTCCTCGTCCGACAATTCCTCCATCAGAATGTCCATCCCATCTTGACAATGAGGAAGAATCTCGCGCAGGGCGTCGGCGGCGGCCCAACGAACCATCTGATCTGAATCATGAATCGCTCGCGTCAACGGTGTCACACTACCCACGGCATCTTGACCGAGACGCGTTAACATGCACGCGGCCATCCAGCGAATGGTTGGATCGCGGTCCGAAAGACCCTCGGCAAGAGTGACGCTCGCTCGGCGACCGCGACCTTCCCGTTTCTCGAGGTCGACGGCCAAAACGAGATCAACGAGTTGTCGGCTGGCAAGAACCGCGTCTATTGAATGGGAAGAGTCGGTCGAAGAAATGGTTTCGAGCGGACGAGCGACTGGATGGATCGGAATGGCCGGCTCGGCAATGACCAAACCCCACGCCACCATTCCGAAGAACCATTCCAACATCACGAACTCCTGTTGCATTCCATGCAGAGAGGAACAGGAAAAGATAAAAAGACCGGAAATCGAATCCGCCCTTTTCCATCTTCTCCGAAGAGGCGGGACATCCATTCCCACTCTCAACATGGGGAAAGTGTATCAGTTGCACCGGCCCGCAGGAACCCTGTTCAGGCCGAACGGCACGCCATCCATTTGGTCCCCCACTCCGCGTAGGGTTCGGGCTTGATCCCTATACTTCTGTTGTGTAAAGGATTGCGGCATCGGTAGAAGCGACGCTTCCTTGCCGACAGAGAGCAGGAAATCGCCTTCAACTGCCCTGGTTAAGTGGTTTTTTACCTGGCTTCGCTGGTGAATAAGACGCTGAGGGCGTACCTCAAAGAGAGTGGATCTCAATCGACGGAGGAGACTTCTCATGCTTGGCACGTTTAGTGGAATGGGGATCGTGTTGGGATCTTGGCTCCTGTCAGCCAGCGCCAAGCCGATGGAGGTCGGTGCCGAACTTCCGGCCGCCAAGCCGATGCCGCAAGCACAAGGGGGCGAGGTCTCGCTGGGGGAACTCAAAGCCGACGTGCTTGTTCTGATCGTGACCTGTAATGAGTGCCCTGTGGCTCGAGCGTACGAATCTAGGTTCGTCGAGTTCGCGAAAAGCCAAACAAGTCAAAAGGGCAACGTCGCCCTGGTGGCGATCAATCCGTACGACCGAACAGGTGACACCCTAGAGGAGATGAAGGTTCGCGTGGCCGAGGCTGGTATTCCATTCCCCTATGTGCAGGACAAGGGGCAAGAGCTAACCAAAGCTCTCGGCGCAACCAAGACACCACACGTGTTTGTGTTCGATAAGAATCGCAAACTTGCGTATCACGGCGCCTTCGACGACAACTGGGCTGACCCGACCGGCGTTAAGAAGCAGTATCTGGTCGATGTCGTCACATCATTGCAAGCCGGCAAGTCGGTCATTCCCCCCACCAAGCCGGAGGGCTGCTCGATTCATCTCGACTGATCAAGTGGGAAGTGATTTATCCACAAAGCCAATCACTCTTCCGACGAAGGACAATCTTCCGCAGAGCGACGCAGCACCCTTTTGGGACGAGAAACGGCCGGCGGATCGAGTCGGCTCAACGACAAATCCGTGAGCGTCGACTTCTTCTGGGAAGACTTGGCCGACAGAGTGAGGCGATGCCGATACGAGTGAGCAAGATCGGCTCGAACAAGAGCATTCCGAAGGCTGATCAGTGACATAGTGCTGACATCCTTTATCGGGGGAGTCGCAGTGTAGCACAAGACTTGCCCGAACATCAAGGACCGCACCCACCGATTGTCAAACCGATCGCTCTTAGCCTATCATCCAGAGAAGAGTCCTCTCTTTTGGATAGGGGAGGAACTCTCTTTTCTGGAGTCACGCGATGCGAATCGCCTGTTTTGATGCGAGACGGTACGACCGCGAATTCCTTTTGCGAGCGGCCCAGCAGCGCCCTGATGATGAGTGGATTTTCTTCGAGAACCGCCTCTCCTCCGACACTGCCGAGCAAGCGCGAGGCTTTGATGTCGTTTGCGTTTTTGTTCATGACAGAGTCGACAAACCGACCCTCGAGCGATTGGCTCAACTGGGAGTTCGGCTCGTGGCGCTCCGCTGCGCTGGTTTCAATAACGTCGATTTGGTGACTGCCCAGCATCTTGGTATTCGCGTCGTTCGCGTACCGGCCTATTCTCCCTACGCGGTCGCCGAGCATGCCGCGGGAATGGTGCTGAGTCTCAATCGACGCTTTCATCGCGCCTACCATCGCGTTCGCGATGGCAATTTTGCACTCGATGGATTGCTTGGCTTCGATCTGCACGGCAAAACGGTCGGCGTCGTTGGGACCGGTCGCATCGGCGAGGTCTTTTGTCGAATCATGACGGGCCTGGGTGGAATCATTCTCGCTCATGATCTCCACGAGAATCCCAATGTGACGGCCATGGGGGGCACCTACGTCGGCATCGAACAACTATTTCAATCAGCCGACATCATCTCTCTGCACTGCCCACTCCTACCCTCCACACGACATCTCATCAACGATCAGACTCTTGCCTCGATGAAGCAAGGCGTGATGATCATCAACACCAGCCGCGGCGCGCTCGTCGACACCTTGGCCGTGATTCGCGGCCTCAAGTCGGGCAAGATCGGCTATCTCGGCCTGGATGTCTACGAAGAGGAAGACAGCCTCTTTTTCGAGGACCGATCCGAAGAAGTTCTTCAAGACGACGTGTTTGCTCGGCTCCTGACCTTTCCCAACGTTCTTGTGACCGCCCACCAAGCCTTTTTCACGCAGCAAGCCCTCGAACAGATCGCCGCCACCACGCTGGCCAGCCTCGACGCTTTCGCCCAAAGCCAACCCCTCCGCTACGAAATCCTTCCCTCGTAACCACTCTCGTCCACGTCCTCAAAAATCACCTTTACATGGTCCATATGGACATCTGAATCCATTTTTTGGCTCATGTTGATTTCGTTTTTTCTGCTGGTAATATTCGTTTGTTCAGTATCCAGGAGGTAAGGAGAGCGGGATGTCGGGGCCATCGGAGCAGATCGGGATTCGCGAGCAGCTCCTTTTGGGGGCACTTCGGCAGGGGCCCTCCTTTGTGATCCTCTTGGCGATTCTTTTTGGGCTCTACCGGGCGGGGGATTTTCTCATTCGCGAGGGGATCAGTCGGGGAATCGACCAGATCAAAGCGGGTTACCGGGAGATGCAGGATCAGCACTCGGCAAACTTGCGCGACGTGATCACCGCTTTCGAGCGTGAGCAGGAAAGGCGACTCAGCGTGATGGAAGTGATGAAAGAGGTTGCCGAGAGTCGGGCCGTCATGCTGCGGACGTTGGATCTCGTGGAGCAGATGGAATCTCGGTGGGGACTTGAATCAAGCAAAGAGGAGGTGCAGCCGTGAGCGAGTGCAGCGTCGATTATCCGAAGGAACTTCCGCTCGAATGTGCCCGTGAGTTGGTTCGCATGGTTCGTCGCGGAGACTTAGTCCGCGAGCGGGCTTCCTTCGCCAAGCATGTCTGGAACGTGCAGGGCTACGTTCAGAAGTTGGCACTGGGTGAGCCGACGGATTTAGCGTTTCCGATCCAATCACTCCCGACGGACGAAGAGGCCGCCCAGTCTCTAGAGATGCTGACCGAAGAGGTGGCCGAGGGGAGCGAGTTCGCACGTGGCTTGGGTTTGCCGGCCGGCATCTTGTTGCGTTGGTTGTTGGCCCGATTGCTGGAAGTCTTGACGAAGGAGTAGCCCATGGTCGCGATGCTTGGACTTGTTGGACTGGTCCTTTGGGGAGCGGATGCTCCTCGTCAACCGACGCCGGCCGTCGACGAGCCTCTCGTTCTGTTGCCCGAGAAGGTCGAAGCGGGACAAAGCGTCGTGGTGCAGACGGCCGAGCCGAGCGAATGTGTTTGGCAGGTCCAACCGGCAGGGACTCGTTGGATCAGCGGGCGTGGCGAACAGGGCTCGTTTGTGGCGCTGCTTGATTTGACGCCGGGACGGTATTTCGTGTCGTGCGTCTCCTTTGAGAAGCGTCGTCATCAAACCCTTTCCATCGATGTCGCTGATACGCCACATCCCCCGCGCCCCGATCCGAGCGGCCGATTCGGACTCATCAAAGAGGCGGCCGACTGGGCGGCGGCAGCGGTGCCGGCCGAGCATCGGGGACAGAGCCGAGAGCTCGCCCGATCTTTCCGCGCGGTCCAGAGCGCGATCGTGGCAGGTGCGATCAAGGACCCGGCGGCGATTCTCCGCGAAACACTCGCCAGCAACAATCTCGCGCTGGGCAGTCATATCGATGCTTGGCGACCCTGGGGAATCAAACTCGAAGCAAGGCTGAGTCAACTTCATCGCGAATCGAAGCTTCGGACCCCTTCGGATTATGCCGAGGCTTGGGGCGAAATCGCCACCGGCCTCGATGCCGTGGGAGGGAAATAACATGGGGAACTATCTCCCTGCGGGACAGTTCGGCTGGGTGCCTCCTGAAGAGCGATCGGCCGACGCCACCAAGATCGTCGAATCGGTTCTTGGCTCGATGCCCCCCTTCTTTGTCGTCGGGCAAACGGAATCGAGCGTTGGCAAGCGATGCGTCCTCTGGGACTACTCGCGGAAGATCAACGACGGAAAACACTTGCCGACCTTCCGTCAAGAGGTTGGCGACTGTGTGAGTCAAGGGGCGGCTAATGCCATCAACTATCTGTCGGCGATGGAGATCGTTCGTCTCGGGGATCGCGAGAAGTTTCGCCCAGCCTTCCAGCCATTCATCTACGGGGTCAGTCGCGTTCAAATCGGCGGCGGCCGAATCAATGGCGACGGTTCCATTGGATCATGGGCGGCCGAGGGGTTGAAGAAGTTCGGCGTCCTCTTCGCGGATGAACCGGATGTCCCGAAGTATTCCGGCTCGGTGGCGAAGACGTGGGGGAATCGTCCTGGCCCGCCGACGCAATTCCTCCAACGGGCCAAGCCGTTCGTCCTCAAGACGACTTCGCAGGTCACGTCCTACGAACAGGTCCGCGACGCTTTGGCCAACGGCTACCCGGTCACGGTCGCTTCGAACCAAGGCTTCCAAATGCGGGGCAAGGTGGACAGGTCTAAGCTTTGGGGCGTCCCTGCCGGATCATGGGCGCATCAAATGTGCTTCATCGGTGTTGACGACGACTCAGCCCGACCGGGCTGTTACTGCCTTAACTCATGGGGAGCAGATGCCCACGGCGCGCCCGTCGATGATGCCCCTCCCGGTGGCTTCTGGGTGGATGCGGCGACCGTCACGCGAATGGTCCGGCAGCAGGACTCCTTCGCCTTCAGTCAGTTCGACGGATTCCCAGCACAGGATCTCGACTTTCGGCTCATTGGTTGATGGCAGCTCATGAAGGAGGAGTATGAACATGATCCCGTTTTCAATCCTCTGGGGGATGATCCTCCTTTCGTCGACAAATCTCTCGTTCGACGTGATCGACGTTCTCTCTTTCACGCTGATCGACCGCGGCGACATCCGACCAACCACGAGCAGCCGATCTTCAGAGATTGCTCTGCCGGCGGTTGTTTATGAGCAAGTGTGGGTCGGCAAACAAGCCGTTCGCGTTTGCAACGAAGGCGTTTGCCGAGTTGAGTATCGCGACCTCTACGAGTGGCGCGAACGCCCCGAATCTTTCACGACACCAGCAATCAACAGCCTCACTGTTCCAACACCATTTTACAGGGAGAAGCATCAACCATGATCGCCACCGGATCCGACCCGACCATTATCGACGCCATCGAGTCGCCTACCTCAATGAAGGATTGGCGAGTGATGGGAATGTGGAACGACGGGCGAGAGTTCCTCCTCACGCTGGCCGACTCGATCGAAGATGCCATGGCAAGGCTCGGAGCCAGCATCGACGACTTCACCCGAGAGGAACTCCACGAGGTATCCTCGGCGTGGCTCGAACGATGGGTCTACGACGACTTCTTTCGCGACTGGCGATGGGAGCCCGTTCACGAGATCCAGTTGCGGCGTTATCGACTTCGGGTTGCCGCCAAAGAGCAGCATGCCGCCCGACGATCCGCATAGCACAGCAAACACTTTCAGCAGACATTTCATTCCTCCGGGAGACGATATGAAGACTCTCGATCAACAATTTGCCACCGTCCCGATCGGCGATGTTCGCCCGCATCCTCGCAATCCACGACGAGGCAACCTGGCGGCGATTGCAAACTCCATCTCGGTCAACGGATGGTACGGATCGCTCGTGGTGCAGCGATCGACAGGTTACATCCTCGCGGGGAACCATCGCTATCGGTCGGCTCTGGTCAGCGGGGCGACTTCCCTTCCGGTCTGTTACCTCGATATCGATGATGAACAGGCCCTCCGGATTCTCCTCACCGACAATCGCACCAGCGACCTGGCGACCCAGGACGAGGATGAGCTGGCCCTTCTTCTGGCGGAGTTGGCCGGCAGCGATCTGGGACTCGACGGGACTGGCTATCGAGACGCAGACCTGGAGCAACTCCTCTTTGAGACGGTTGACACTGCCGACGATCAGTCCGATGAACTCGTCGAGGGATTCGAAGTGATTGTCACCTGTCAAGATGAATCCCAGCAACGGCAACTGCTGACCCGTTTGCAAGAGGAGGGATACGCATGCCGAGCGCTCGCATCGTGAGATCTACCGAAGTCCTCTCGTCGCCTCGGGTGCTCCAAGTCGAAGGAATGTTCGATGTGCCGAGACTCTCTTGTGCTCAGCGAACGTGGGACGTCGAGCTTCCATTGGATGAGAATCCTTGGCAGCTGGGTTTGATCGTCGGCCCCAGCGGATCGGGCAAATCGACGATTGCTCGCGAACTCTTCGGGGATGCCATCGTCGACTCTTGGAATTGGCCAAGCCGTGCGGCCGTGGTGGATGGCTTTCCCTCGGAGATGTCGATCGGCGAGGTGACAGCTCTTCTTTCGAGCGTCGGGTTCAGCAGTCCACCAAGCTGGCTCCGGCCTTACTCGACGCTTTCGAACGGAGAACAGTTTCGCGTCACCATCGCGCGCACATTGGCGGAACAGCCGACGCTGGCTGTGGTGGATGAATACTCGAGCGTGGTCGACCGTCGCGTCGCTCGGGTCGGGAGTGCCGCCCTCGCAAAAGCGATCCGAAAGGGAAGCAGTCAATTCGTCGCTGTTACTTGCCACGAAGATGTTGAAGACTGGCTCACCCCCGATTGGGTTTTTCGGACCGATGAAAACCGCTTATTCTGGAGGATCCTTCGGCCCCGGCCCCCGATCACTCTCCGTATTGAACCGACGACCCGGCAAGTCTGGAAGATGTTTCGCGAGCATCATTATCTGAGTGGAGCGTTGTCGCCGGCCGCTCGTTGTTATCTAGCACGTGTGGATGAAATGCCCGCGGCGTTCACGGCCGTCCTCTATTGGCCGCACCCAACTCGGCCCGGTTTTCGCGAGCACCGAACAGTTTGCCTGCCCGATTTTCAAGGGGTCGGTATCGGCAACCAACTGAGCGAGTTCGTCGCCAGCATGTACCGTGCGGCCGGCAGGGTTTATCGAAGCGTCACCAGTTCGCCGGCCATGATTCGTCACCGAGCCAAGTCCGCTCTTTGGCGCATGACGCGCGGACCAAGCCGGGTTTCTGACTTACCCAGAAAGAGATCGCTTCGCACCACGAGCAGCATTCGCCGGCGAACGGCCAGCTTCGAATATGTTGGTCCACCTCGCCCCAAGGAGGCATCCCGATTTGGCATCCTCAAAAGAGCGCAAGAGTAAAACACGCCGCGAGGGGAAGTCGGTTCGATCCACTTCCTCGGCCGGCAAACTAACCCCCAGTGTGCAGGAGAAGATCCTGCAGGTGCTTCGTTCGGGCAGCTATGCCAGTGTCGCCGCACGCGTCGCCGGCATCAGTCCGAACACGTTCTGGAAGTGGATGAAACGAGGTCGGCAAGAGTCGAGCGGGCCGTACCGCCGATTCTATGACGCCGTCCAATCAGCACAGGCTCAACCGGAGGCCATGGCGGTGGGAATCATCAACCGCGAGATGCGAAACAACTGGCGGGCAGCGATCGCTTATCTCGAACGAAAGTTCCCCAAACGGTGGAGCCAAAGTGCCGCCCGCTTTGCTCGCGAGTCGAAGAATCGGCGGTCTCTGCCCATTGCGGTAAGGTTACAGCACGATGCCCATTTCCTCGGCGAAGTCGCCCGCGTCCTGGATGAATCAGGTGCTCTTGAATCCGTCGTGGCAAACCAACCTGATTCCAAGATGGACCTCGATCATTCCGCACGTACCCACGATCAAGCAAGCGGCGTTTCTCGCGATCCATGATTTGGAGGCTCTCTATGGAGGAGCGGCCGGCGGCGGCAAGAGCGATGCCCTTCTCATGGGAGCCTTGCAATACGTCGACATGCCCGGCTATGCCGCCCTGATCCTACGACGGCGATTGACCGACGCCAACTTACCCGGAGGACTCTTAGCTCGTTCGCATGAATGGTTGCAATCCAGCGGTTCGACTTGGGATGAAGCCAACAAACGATGGATGTTTGAAAGCGGCAGCTCGCTGACCTTCGGTTATCTCGAAAAGGCCAGCGATCGCTACCGCTACCAATCGAGCGAGTTTCAGTTCATCGCGTTCGACGAACTCACTCAGTTTACCCAAGAGGAGTACCTCTACTTGTTCAGCAGGCTTCGACGATCGACACAGATAGAGGTACCTCTGCGAATGCGATCCGCCAGCAATCCGGGCGGGCTCGGGCACGACTGGGTTCGGCAGCGGTTCCTTGTCGAAGGTCGCCAACAAAGGCGTTGGTTCGTCTCTGCCAAGGTCGACGACAATCCACACATCGACCGCGAAGAGTATCGTCAAAGCCTGGCGCAGCTCGATCCAACGACACAGGCCCAGCTTCTCGACGGAGATTGGAACATCGGCGATGACGCGATCATCCCCTACGCGGACATCATCGCGTGCGAAGACGAGACTCTATGGGGCGAAGACTTTGTTCCAACGCGCGAGCACGAACTCTATGTCGGAGTCGACATCGGCCGAACGCGCGATCGAACCGTCATCGTTGTCTGGGAGCGGGTCGGCGATGTCTTTTGGTGCCGACGATTGGATGTTCTCTCGGGCGTTAGTTTTCGCGAGCAACGAGAAGCGATCGATCGGCGACTGCAAGGGGGCGTCGTCACTTGTGTCATCGACAAAGGAGGTATCGGCTACCAACTGGCCGAGGAGCTTGAAGCGAGCTGGCCTGGCATCGTCCAAGGAATTCAACTCTCTCCCGGCGTCCAAGCACGCTTGGCCCATCGATTGGCGGTCGCCCTGGCGGAGCGTCGTGTTCGACTTCCGGCCGATGACGACCTGCGTCGAGATCTTCGGCTCGTTCATCGGCCCCGTACGGTCGGCGGAGCTGATCGTGTCGAAACCGATCGTAGCGAAGTTGGTCATGCCGATCGATTTTGGGCCGCCGCCATGGCCCTCGATGCCAGTGCTGCCGTCGGAGCGACCGGACCCGTTCCACTCCCTCGAAGCTTGCGTCCAGGCCAGACGCGATTCCAACCAAGGAGCTAGCTCATGAGTGATCGAGCAAACGTACCAAGAGATCTCCCGAAAGCCGCCCGGCACAAAGAAGTTCTGGGACATGCTAGCCCGGCCGAGGCGCGGTCGATAGTTCGGCTGGTCGAACAGATCGAGCAAGACTACCAGTTTCGCCTCGGATATCTCGTCATTGAGTCGCTGGTCCGCTCGGCACCGCTCGAGCTTGTCTTAGATCTGCCCACTGGCAGGACAGACGATCGGCTTGCCCTTGCCCTTCGCGAGAATGTCTTATTTCATTGGGCACAATCTCTCCCCCTGACGATGCGGGCCTTCGCCTATGGCCGAGCTGGCTTCGAGAAAACCTTTCGTTACGACGAAACATCGCGCGGCTATCTGCTGGCAGGACTAGACTATTTGCCTCCCGAACAATCCGAACTCATTCTTCAAAACGATGGGTCGTTCGATGGGATAGAACTGATCGGCCCGAATAACCGACTCCGCCTGGAAGCAGCGCGAGCCTGGTGGTTTGCGCTCGATGCCACCGTCACCGAACCTTACGGAAAAAGTCGCTACCTCGGCGCTCCCTATTCCATCTGGCAAGCGCGTCGACAACTCGATCAGCAAGAGCGCATCTGGTATTCAAAGTTTGCGATCGGGCACGGCGTCGCCCGCGCGCCCGACGGGACTGGCCCGGCCAGTGACCCCTCTCTCGATCCCATGGAAGTGATGCGCGAACAGCTCGCCAGCATCGAGAGTGGTGGCATCCTGATTCTTTCCAGTCGTACCGGTCCCGACGGAAAGTACCTTTACGATTATCTTGCCAGCGAAGGCCAGCAAGCCAGCGGCCCACTGGAACGACGGCGTGAGATGCTCGATGTCGCTGCCCTTCGTTCGCTCGGCATCCCGGAACGCGCCATCACGCAGAACGACCAGAGTGGCTCGCGAGCGATGGCCCAGGTCCACTTGGAGGTTCTCTATCGCAACTGCGAGGGGATCCTTGATCAGATCGTTTCCAGCTTCAGCAAGTACGTGGTCCGGCCACTGATCGAATACAACTGGCCCGCGGCCGAACGACCAAACTGGCATCTCCACTATCGACCGATCGGCGATCAGAACACGCACGATCCGTCGACCTTCCTCCGCGAACTCGCCAGGCAACTCGCGCTGAGCCCGACCCTTCCGGATCTGGCCCGCGAGCAGATCATCGACGTCGATCGACTCCTCTCGCTGGCACAAATCCCAATCCTCAGACCCTGGAGCCAACCGACGCCTGCCCGCACCCCGCGATCCGCCCAGCCGGCCGACGAAAACAACTTTCGCAACGACCTGGTAGCTCGTCTAGATTCCAATCACGATCCCTGATAATATTCACTTGTTCAGTATTCGTCTGAGACACAAACGGAGTCGCAAGATATTGATGGATATGGCTTTCAATCGAAATCGGCGACCGGAGGGAAGGATCCGCAAGGTCGCCCGTCAGCTTCTGGACAAGGACATCTTGCACGCGGGGCGATGGCGGGTGGGGGATCAGGAATGGGCCGTCGATGTCGGCTTGATGCGGCGGTTGGTGATGAATTTTCAGCGCGCTCGCGACCGCGGCATTCGGATCCCTGTGGTTTGGAACCACAGCTCCGATGCCCGGGACAAGGTCGGCGAAATTGTTCGGCTTTATCTGGCCGACCAGACACTGCGGGCGCGATTCTGGACTGCTTCGAAGAGCGCCGCGAACCTCACCGAGACCTCTAGCCAGGTATCGGTCGAGGTGGTTCAAAACTGGATCGATGGCAAGGGGAGAACGTACGACCTCTTCCTGACGCATTTGGCCATCGTGACGCACCCTGTGGTTCATCCGCAAGGACCCATCTATCGGCTTTGTTCGGCAACAAACCCCAACTCAACAGGAGGATTGGCGATGAAGTGTGCTATTGAAGAGGCTCTCGACCAGGGTATCGCGGCCAGCTCCATCGACTTGCCCGCGATGGTTCAAGAGGTCGTGACGCTGGTGAACGAGATCGTGGAATCGCTAGGAGCTTCCTTTCGTCTTGACCAGACAACGCCCCCCGAAGAACTGGTAACGCGACTCCGTTGGCTTCGCGATCAGGTTGATGCCTTGGCCAGCGACGCGGGCGACGATGCTTCTCTCGAAGGAACAGAACAACGGCAGCTTTCGATTCGTCCACCGGCTCGGCAATCGACTATCCCTGCTGAAATTGAGTCGGCCCTCGATCGATGCGTGAAAGAGGGGCGGATTCTGCCGGCCGAGCGCGAAGAACTCCGCCGGCTCGCTCGGGGTGAGGGAGTCTCTTTATCCCTCGTGCAGCCTTTCGAACGAATCCCTCCTCGCTCGGCCGTGGCCATGCAATCCCGGTCGAAGCGGTGTGCTCCTTCTCATGGGGGATCGCGTGACCATGTCATGTCACCCGATAAGGTCCGTCACATCGTCGAACTCTACCGCTTGCACGGCGGCTGATTCGGGGCTGATTCAGGACTGATTCGCGCTCAATTCACGATCGATTCGTCAAACAACCTCGGGCCGACAACGTCCGCCGGCGGTCGCGGGGAGGCCTGCGCGCCATGACTCTACATTCCAATCAAAGGAGATCGTCTTATGTCACAGCTTCCTAGCTATCAGATACGCCAGACACTGGTTCCACGCGAAGTTCTTTACGCGTCTGAAGGGATCATCACCGGTCCCATCGTGCTCGATGGTGATCGCGGTATCGATGGTCGAAGCCCCACGCAATCGTCGGACATTCGCGCCGGCTGGCTTCTAGGACGGATCAACGCCAACAGTCGTTGGGTCCCATGTAAGAGAACACGTGTCTCCAACGCGAATGGTACGGGGACGAGCTTTATTGTCGTCAATGCGAGCCCTTTTCGAGTCGGGGACGTTATCACCGTCGGCAACGATGCCAACCTGACCATCTCGGCCATCAACTATTCGACCAACTCGATCACGGTCAGCACTTCTTTCACCTGGGCCGATGCCGAGGCGGTCTTTGCTCAGGATGGTTCGGGAACTTGCCGAGGCGTGTTGCTGGATAACGCTCGACTCCGCAATGCCGACAACACGGCTCCCTCCGCGAAAGGGGGAACACTCCTTGTGCAAGGCTTGGTCCGCAGCGACATGATTCTCGGCGACTTGACGGCGATTCGCGCGGACACCGGGTCGCGATTGGCCGGCGTCCTCTTCACCGACGAGCAGGGGCTTGCGTGACCGTGTCGCGATCTTCTCGCATCGATCGGCAGCGCCCTAGAAGCTTAACTCACCAAGCACCGTACCTACCGGTGTTCCGATAATCCAAAGCCCTTCGCCTCGCAGGCATGGGGCCGACATTCGCTGGCGAATCGGCCCCGTTGGTCGAATGGCCCGCGCCGCTTCCGGCGCCCACATCCGCAACAGAGAGGAAAGATCTTCATGGCGACCTTTTACACGCTCGAAGACGTTCTGCATCCGCAGGTCGTTACCGAACTCTATCGCACGGAGACCCAAAAGGTCTTCTCACATCCCTTGATCGACTACTACGGCCAACAGTCGCGGAACTACACCGGCGATCGTTTTGAGTTCGCCTACCGAGAGGCGATGAAGCAGCCCGCCCCTGCCAACGTGCGGGGCCAATCGGCTCGCGTTCTACAACCGACCGGTTCCTCGCCACGCCGAGTCTTTCTCTTGCACGCGTTCAACGAGATCAGTCTCTCGATGGATGCGCTGCAGATGATCCGCCGACCCGATGATCAAACGACGCAAGAGAAAGGCCAGGAAGAAATCGTTCGGCAAATGGAGGACTTCGGCGCCAGGCATCACATCTTCCGTGCCGTCTGCTTGGCAAAGACGCTTGCCGATGGCGTTATTCACTTCTCGGCCGACGGTCAAGTCCTCGAATCTCCCACCGGTGCTGCGTACAGTGTCGACTTCGGCGTCCCCGATTCGCACAAGGGGCAACTCGACGGTTTCGGATCGACGTTGATCAATACCGCGTGGGATGATCCCACCGCGAAAATCCTCGATCATCTCGACTCGATTCGTATCCGAGCCGAGGAAGAGAACGCCGAGGAACCTCGACACATTTGGCTACACCACTCTGCCAAGCGTTGGCTCAGGCAGAATGTGCAGATGCAAGACTTTGTCGCCGGCACCAGTGAAGCGGTCGACCGCGCTCTTCGTGGCACCATGATTGAAGACCTGGCGGGTTGGACCTGGCACTTCTTCAGTGGAACGTATCAAGGAGTTGCCGGTCTGCAGTTCCCCTACATTCCCCGGACCCGTGCCATCATTACCCCCGACATCGGCCCTTGGCTTCGCGCGGTCAATGGATCTGAACTCATCACCGGCGTGGAAGGGATTCGACCAACAGTCGATGGCGCGCTGCAAGACGTGAGCGAAGTCTTCGGTGACTTCGCGTATGTCAAGTTGCTCGACAATCCCACCAAACTGGTCCTTCGGATGGGGACGAACTTTGTTTACGCCTTTGCCAACCCGCTCGCGGTTTGGATGCCCACGGTCGACTTCTAATCGGGCAAGCCGCGAGACACTTTTGTAGCCGGTATTGGAGAGGCGCCGCTGCGGCGGGCTCTCCCCCGGGCCGCTTCCTCAGGAGGTGCCGCTCATGACCTATTGCAGCGTGCAGGATGTCGTCGATCGCTTGAGTGAGACCGGAGTCCTCTATGCCGCCGACGATGTCAACGGCAGTCTCTCAAGCGACGAGAGCAACCGTGCGATCGTATCGTCGGTCGAGGCCGCTCAAGCAGAGATAGACGCTGCTTTGGCAAGCCGTGTTTCGCTCCCGATCGTCGGCACCAACGAATGGCTTCGCTATCGGGCCGTCGATCTGGCGGCCGAGCGACTGGCCGAACGCAAAGGTCAAAACGTTCCCACCAGCCTGCAGGAAGCGGCCCGACGTTCTCGGCAATGGCTTCAAGAAGTTCGCCTTGGAACCCAACTAGTGCCGGGCCTCTCCTTGAACGGTCCAGTAGGAGACGCTCCAACCGCGCCGGGCTCGCCCCGATTGGCCAATCCGAACATTGGAATGGAGTCGTAACCATGCCGACACCGTTACTGACTCGCGCCCGTCAGGCCGTCGGCGACGCCATCCAACAGTGGCCGACTCTCTCCGGCGTGTTTCGTCGGCGATACCTCTTCGAGGATGATCCCGGCGGCATCGCGGGTGAGCCGAGCCCAACCTTGGGGGACTTGCCTGCCCTGGGCATTTACCCCGACGCAGCCGAGTCCCCTTGGGTTCTCAATCAGGCGCAAGAGATCCGCTATCCCTTGCGAATCGATCTTTGGACGCGAGCTTGGGACGTGCGCCGCGGCGAGTTTCTTTGGGAGGAGATCATCAAATCGTTGCATCAGTCACTCCCCACGCCCGACGGTCGCGTGAGAAGACTCGTAGGGTTCTCCTCTCTCGCCCCGCGACCAATTCAACTGGGGACAGACCAATCGGGCCCGACGGCCACGAGATGGACATTCCGTGTTGAAGTCTCCGCCGGCTTCTGGAACCCAAAGTCGAGTCAGTCATAAATGCGACACAGACCGACCAACTCGATCGTTCGTCAGATCCAAATCAACTCATCAGTGACATAGGAGTGACAACACATGGTTGCGGAGTTCATGGGATGGCAGAAACATCTTCACCTGCGAAGCGAAGCGGCCTGGGGCGTGCGAGCTGCCAATAACCCCGACATAATGATTCCCCATACTAGCTACTCGGTCGCAACGCAGGTGGCTACCTATCAGGCCGATCTCTTCGTCGGCTTGCGGCAGCGCCGGCATAGCCGGGTTCAGCGAGCTACCCTCACAGGCTCGCTGACAACACCCTTGTTCGCGCATCACCTTTCGGGCAAGTCGATCGCCCAGCATCTGCTCGAATGGGGATCCGCAAGCCCCGCGTCACCCTTGCTGCCAAGCATGACCGCAGACATCTTTGAAGCCAATACCGACAACAAGCGACATCTCGGTCTGCGCGTCCGATCGATGACGCTCGCCGGCGACGCTCAGGTCGGCACCATCACGCTGGAACTCGAGCTCGAAGGGAACGATGAAGTCGGAGGAATCGCGCCACCAACGCTCTCGGCCACGACGCCCCAGCCGGTCGAGTTCCTCTTCGATGATGTCGAGATGTATCTCAGCGACGATGCCGAGGCAGAGACTGCAACCGACCCGGCGGAGCGAATTGATATTCGAAGCTTTCGGCTTCGCCTCGACAACAATCTGAAAAGCTATCACACCAACTCGTTCTATCCCTCCTGTCTGATCGCGGGCGTGCGAGCGGTTTCTTTTCAATTTTCGATCTTTAAGACCAGCAACTTTCTCGACAATCTCCGTCGAACCAGCGCTGTCAGCCGACGAGCTTGTCGACTTCTCTTGAAAGGAAGACATCTTGGCACCGGGCCGAGTGGAGAGTTCACGACAATCAGCATACTTCTCGACCAACTCAATTTCACCGGTGCGACGGACACGGCCTCTCTCAATGAATTGGTCACGCAGTCAGCAGAATGGGTTGCGTTGAAGCCGTCAACTGTTGGCTCTGATGTTGAGATCCTCTTCGGACTCTCATCCTAAACCCATTTTTCTTCCTTCTATCTGAAGCAACAAGGAGATCCCGATGACACTCCGATATTACGATTCCCAAACGCTCCGCTTGTTCAGCACAGCCAACATCACGGCACAAAATGCTTTCTGTGAAGATGTGGAGTTCAACTTTGAACGATCTTTCAATCTGTCGGTCTCGGGGACATGGGCCGGAACGGTCACGCTTCAACGATCGTTTGACAGTGGCGCGACTTGGCTCGATGTCTACTCGACGACAGCTAACGTTGAGACAGTTGTTGACAATGCCGAGACTGGCGTTCTCTGGCGTCTCGGGATCAAGAGCGGCAACTTCACCAGCGGCACGGCGGTTTGTCGTCTAAGCCAATAACAGCGTTCTCGACCAGCGATCGAGCGAAGACACGAAGGACTGAACCATGCCGACAATCACGACAGCCGAAACTCTCTGCGGTCCTCGTCCTGCCCCGCACACAATGGCGTTCCTGCGGTGGTGCGATGAGTACATCAGCCGACGGAAACGGCAGTGTACCTTCAAACGGCCAACGGTGTACTACGTGGCTACCAACGGCAACGATTCCAACAACGGAACGAGTCCGGCAACACCGTGGCAGACTTACGGCAAGGTGATCAGTCATCTGGCGGCGAACACGGGCGGCAACTACTCGATCCTGTTTCGGCGCGGGGATACGTTCCGGGCCGGTGTTGGGATCAACTTATCTGTCCCGAACGTACATTTCGGTGCCTACGGTCCGATTCCGTCGAGCGGCGTGGTGCGGCCGATCATCTCCCATTTCTCGGTTCGGTGGCCGGCCGGAACGTCTTGGAGTCAGAGCGGCAGCACGAACCGTTGGAGCGCGACCGTTCCGGGTGGCGGGACCAATAACCCGTCATCGACCCAGGTCGTTGGTTTTGTTCGTGTCGCCATTGACCCTCTGAATCCGTTACGATGCCAACCAGATGCGGCATCATGCTTGGCCGATGATTTCTCGTTTGCCATTCAGGGCGGGACCGTCCATATCAACTTAGGTGGCATCAATCCGAACACTCTTGACATCGAAGCCGTTCCGGTCGCGTCACAGACATTCCCATCCGCTATTGCGATCACTGACGGGATAGCGATCCTCAACGGCTCAAACAACGTTTGGATTGACGGTCTGCGGTTTGACGGATGGGGGGCTGGCTCCCAAGGCGTGACGGCCTCGGGGTCATCGACCGGATCTAACGTGTCGGGTGTCCGGAACATGGCCGGAGGGACGGCAGCACAGGCAGAGCACGTCGCCTACATCAGCAATTGCGAATCGTACTACAACGGGGCCCACGCATTTTCACAAGAGCCGGTCGGCATCGGCGGCACGCATATCGTCGAAGATTGCCTAGCCGGTTACGGGTTCAATGCTCCGAACGGGGATGGGGTCTTCAACTGCTATGCGGGTGATGCCCAACAGGAATGTGTGTTTCGGCGATGCTTTGTACGGTTCGGATCATTGCCTCAAAATCTCGGCACGGGTGGGAGGTTCGTCGCTAAGGGCAGCATCACTACAGGGGTTGCCCTCGATAGTTTAGCCTTCTACGGTCATGCCGCCCCGAACACGACGCAGTCGATCGGCCTCTATTTGAACATCGACTGCGGGATCTTGGACGAGAGAGACAGGTTCGAACGTGGCACGGCTCTAAGAGAGTCTTGGCAGTTTCCCGAAACACTTGGGGCTGGGACGCTGTTCAATGGAACCAGCACGACTAACCCGTCATCGATTCGTGCCTTCGTGATCGGCTGGAAGTCGCCCCGGTCTGTCGGATCGGTATCGGCCAATCCGATCGGGTCGGTTGAGCGGATGATCTTCATCAACACCTACCACTACGTCAGGCGCAACTGGTCGGCGGGGAATCCGAAGAGATGCTTCCTCGACATGAACACCATTTTCATCAATCCGGTCTTCGAGATCGAGAACGAAGGGGGTGATCGGACAACGCTCTTCCATATTTCGTCCGGCAGTGCTGCGGCGGGGCCTCGGCTAATCAATCCATTGATCATCGTCCGGGGTCATACGACCAACGACGCCGAGTCTAGGTTCCATCTGGTCGATGCCAACTCGCCAGACAAGTTCCGGATGGCCAACTTCATTGTCATTTCGGATCGTTGGCGGGATGGATCGACCATCGGCAACGAGTCGGGAATCGAGACCTGGTCGTACCGAAACACGTTCTCGAATCCGGGTGTCAACAGTACCAACTCATTGCGGTTTGGTGCGGTCGCCGGAGTTGGTCTGGCAAACTCGGGATCCTACGAAGGCTTCAGCGCGACGACCGGATTAATCAATCTCGCGACGCCGAACAACTCCTTTCCCGATGCCGGCATTTTCAGTGGGGAAGATAGTGAGGCCAGACGGATATCTTCGGGTGGACTCTATACGCTTGACCCCGCATCGCCCCTCGCGGGGGCTGGCTCCTCCAACCCGTTCGCAGACAAGTCCGACATGCTTCCAGCCCCGGAGTACGATTTCTGGGGACGGCGTCGGCCGGCAACTCCGAGCATCGGACCGGTGGATGTAATCAATCTCTCCAGCGGGGGCGGCGGTGTAGGCGGCGGAAGTTCGGTCGGCATGGTCCGCAATCCGGTTCGGTCGGTGACAGGCTAACCGCTTTTGGTTGCTGGGGTGAATCATGGCTCTGATCGTCCGTTACGGATCGACTTCTCTTTCCTCGACCCTTGACCAAGTTGCGACTGGCTTCTCTGATCCGAAGCTCTCCGTCAAGTACGATGGACCGGCCCAGTTCACTTTTCGCTTGCATGTTCCCCAGCACACAACACCGATCCCGATACGGTCTCTCATCGCCTTTGAGGACGACACCTACGCGGGCTACCCGAACCAGCCCCTTTTCCTCGGCCATGTCTGGGAGATCATCCCGCAATCCTCCAACGAGGTCGATTACGTCTGCCACGACGTGACCCTTCGGGCTCGGAACGAAATTACCGTCATGAGCGGTCCGCATGGGGACGCGAACGTTATCCCGAGACTGGTCTTCAACTCGAAGATCGACAACGACGAAGACTATGCCTACGCCTACGACAATGATGCAACGGTCGGCTCAATCCTGACGACGCTGCTTACCAACTCCTACAACGAGTTGCTGACCAACTGCCAAGCAGCCCCCCTCGGTGGTGGGTCGGATGCGTTCACAGCGTCGGACCTGACCCCGTTCGACTACATCCCGCAAGAGAAGATGACCTTCGAGTCCGAGCTACTCGGGCAGGCGATCGATCGACTGCTGGCTCTCTATCCGCAGTACCGTTTGGTCTTCGTCCTAGGCTACACGTCAACCCTGAATCGATGGCGGTTCGTCAAGCCGACGACATCGACGCAAGTCACGCTGACCCTCAACGACTTCAGCGCATCGAAGAAGGTTCTTTCATTCGGCCTGCGAGGGAACATTGCCCAGCGATACCCGGCCGTCAAAATCTTTGGCCCTCGGCAGTGGGTGACGACAACGGTTACTGTCACCGGAAGCGGTCTCACGAACGAATGGACCAACAGTAACCGGATCAACTTTGAAGCCAACGGACCCAACGGGGTCAGCGTCGGCGATGCCGGCAAGCGATGGCGGATCGCCAACTCAGCCCGTCGTCTAGCATCTCGAATCCTGCCCGACTTCGTGGGCGTCTCCGATGCTCAGTTCAACGTGGACGGGACAAGCCTACAGACTCGTCTTGTCCGAGAGCCGACCTTGCAGGCGACTTGGAACGGTACGACTTGGTGGACGATTCCCGGCTTCAAGCTCGACATCCGCAACGGCTACATCGATACGCCAACGGCGGTCTACCAGGACGTCCCCTCGGGGACTCCGCGATACAAGCTGCCGACCGACGTTCGGCTTATCTATGCCTACTTCGGCGATCCGATCGCGGTACGGTTCCCAACGTCGGGATTCTCCGGGACGGCCAACAGCGTCGCCGGCATGACCATTGAGAAGAAGATCTACGACGAGATGCTCGCCATCGGCTACGAACAGGGGACGCCGGTCACGAGTGCAGCCCGGCAAGCTCAGTTTGTCAAGCTGGCCGAGTCGATCCACGAGGCTATCAAGGACATCATTTACACGGGAGGTTGTACGCTCGAAGGGATGGACTACGACTTCCTCCAGCTTCAACGACGGGTGAACTTCGCGGCCGTGAATGGGAACGGCGGATCACTAACGACGGGCTGGGAGGCGGTGAACGCGATCGTTACTGATGTGGAGTACGACTACGAGAACCAACTGACGACGCTAACATTCAGCAGCGACTACTCGGCCTTCCTTCAGACATCGATTGAGGAGTTGAAGCGGATTCTGAAGATTCGGGCGTTGCAGGTGTCGCAGTTGCTCGAAACGAGTCTGGATGCCTCGGGCCAGACAATCACCCAAACGGTTCGGCTTCGCAACATCGTCAGCGACAACGGCGAGATTGTGGGAGAGTTCTAACGATGGCCATTACTCCAGACAATCGGGACTTGATGACGCTGATTCGGCTTCTGCGGGCCGAGCAAGCCCAGAACCGTACGGACATCCAGCGACTTTGGAAGCTGATCGAGCGGCAGCAGAACGCTTCCCCTGTGGTGACGCGAAAACCATGATGAACTTTCCCAGCAACCCAAGGCGAGAAGTCGAAGATCTTCGGCGAGCGATCGCCCAGGACCGTACCGACATTCAGCGGCTTTGGAAGCTGGCGGGAACAAGCTCTCCGAAGCAAGCCAGCCAACCACCTTGGGGATTGGGAACGGAAGCGGCCCCGTCGCTCGAATGCCTTGGGTGTCTAATTGCTAGCGGTGTTCCTGTTTTTACAGCAACCAGGATAAGCCAGAATGGGCCAGCACTTCCAGATCCTCGGATTCCTTTATTTAATCATCTTGCCATAGCACCAAGACCGCTGACCTTGTTTAGTTCATCCATAGGGTCGGGCTTGGTTTATACCAACGTTTGGAGGAGGCGAGAGGTGGTTGATATATTTAGCGATACAGACGGAACGACAGTATTTAGGGCAAACGAGGTAAGGATTACGTGCCAGCGAAATTCTGCGGGAACTGTTACTTTTCGGCTAGATGTTATAGGTTACATAAACGCAGATTTCACTAATATAAGCAATGCACTCATTGTCAACACGCCTATAAGTTCATCGTGCAATCCAACCTATATTCTGGCAAGTGAAACACGATTTCAAAGCCCTTCCAACTCGTCTTATCATTCTACGTTCCGGTCAGAAATTACCGAATGACCTGCCAATGTCTCCAGCCCGGCCGATGCCCGATCCTCGGTCGCGAGATGCCGACCAGGTTGCATCATCTTTGCCAGACGCGCGACGACTACCGCAAGCTATTCCTTCGGCAAGCGGGGTTGATTGAAGACGATGATACCCCCGGATGCAACGCCTGCGAACAAGGGGAGAGGCGAACGAGGTCACAAAGATAAAAGACTGTCGCTCATGATTCCCGCGCGACCATGATCTCGGTCCGCGGCTTCCCTCTCGCATGGTAAAGACGCCCCGATTCACGCATCGATCGAGAGGCCTGCGAGGAAAAGCTCCCTCTTACAACCTTCTTTCCTGCGTGACGAGGCGCGTTTCGCAACGCATCCGCCAGTCCTATTCCCCTGCAGAAATGAGGGTTAGAATGAATTCGGTCGGCTCGTTGACAGCCCATACAACGCCTTCATCCAGCAAGTTTCCGAACCAAGTTCTAATGAATAACCAGTCAAACATTGATTCCGCTTGGTTCAGTGATACCCTACTGACACACGGATGACATTGATTCCCCACAACGACCCTTCCAGCGATACTGTTCTCACCTCGGGAGAAAAGAATGGAGAGATTCGTCTGCATGATCTCCGCCATTCTCTGCGGAGAACCGGCTTCGGGGAGAATCGATCTCCCACTCTTGGTAGAAGATGCCCGGCGCAGCACGGTGCAAGTATCAGGAGAGTTACGGCGGGCCCGTCGGCGTTCGACGCGTTGGGGTGGCGGCGTCATCGTCGGTGATCGGCACGCGGTCCTTACGTGTCTTCACGTCATCGAAGGCTACCCAAACCTCATTATTCGTACGCATGATGAGCAAGAACATGCTGCCCATGTCGTGACGGTCTTTCCTGATCGTGATTTAGCACTGTTGAGAATGGACTCCAAGACTTCTTATCCCGGCATGAAGGTCGAGGAGGGAACTTGGAAGCCAGGCGATCTGGCGATTGCGGTCGGCTTCCCTCAGCAGAATGGGCGGTCGATAATTCTGGGTAAGATCCGTGACATTCGAAAAGATGTGGTTTACTCCAGTGTGACTCCTGACACTCCCCTTCTCGCATTCCGTGCCGATACCACGCTGGGCTTCAGTGGTGGTCCCCTCATCAATGTGCGGGGTGAATTTGTCGGAATGGTGGTCGCCAAGACCGATGATGAAGATTCTCTTGCCCTGCCGGCCAGCGACATCCTCGCGACGCTCGGTTTTAAGAGACTTCCCATTCCGCAGGAAGCGATGATGGCAGAGAAGGAATCGACTCCAAGCATCAAGCCCGATCAACTTGCCGACAAACCGGCAGACGAAGAGCCTGGCTCTACTCGAAGCAGAGCCATAGAAACATCACAATCGACCCCGTACCCTGGGGAATGACCCCGCAGTAGTGTGGGCAAGTGTTCGTCGCCTGAACGCTATGGCGTCAAGAAGCCTTTCGATTCGAGATAATTGAAGACCTGCGCGACGCAATCCGCAACCGATTGTTCGCCGGCAGGCACCACGAGCTCGGGGCTTTCGGGGGCTTCGTAGGGATCGTCAATTCCCGTGAATCCTTTGATCTCGCCCGCCCGCGCTTTCTTATAGAGACCCTTCGGGTCGCGCTGTTCGCAAACTTCGATCGGCGTATTGACATGACATTCGATGAAACCCAGGCCTGCATCGGCATGAATCTTTCGGGCGGCGTCGCGATCCTTACGATACGGACTAATGAAGCTCGCAATGGTGATGAGACTACTCTCGGCAAATAGCTTGGCAACTTCACCGATTCGTCGAATATTCTCCTCGCGGTCGGCAGCAGAGAATCCGAGATTCTTATTCAGTCCAAAGCGAATGTTGTCCCCATCGAGAACATACGTCGCGTGCTTCTTCTGAGTCAGAACCTGCTCCAGAGCCACCGCGATCGTACTTTTGCCACATGCCGACAAACCGGTAAACCAGATCGTGCAGCCTTTCTGCCCCAAAAGAGCGTTCCGCTCGCCGCGGGTGACGTGACCTTCGTGGTAGGTGATGTTGGTGGCCTTGATCTCTGCCATCGCGTGATCGTCTCCTCACTTGCTGGACCAATTTCCTTGGCACCCAACGGGGCGTTTGCCGATGCCTTTTCTCTTGGCCGTAGGATAGAGATCCTTTCCCTTTCGACCAACCTCATCCCGTGCCCCGCCGCTCGCCTTCGGATCCTCTGAAAGGGTCCTGGTCCGTTTCGAAATGCCTTGGAACGTGGATTTCTGCCAACGAAATGATCTGGACAAGATCGGCGATTCAGGGGATACCCCAGTCCTAGTCAGGCGATCCGCCTGGGAACGCAAGAGGCAAACCCAGGTTCGCCGATCTGAATCATGCAAGGTCATTTAATCAGAGAACGGCCGTCTCTTTTGATGAGCCAGGGAAGGTGAGTCGATGGCATCCGATGCCGGGGACGATGTCATTCCTTTGCCACAGGTAACGATTCATGTCGCGCGAGGACGGTCATCGACCACCTCGCGAGAGATGAAGGGGCGATCACTTCTCTTAGGGTCCGGGCCTCAATGCGATATTCAGATGCGCTCTGCCGATATCGCGACCAAACATGCATTGATAACACGTGACCAAGAAGGGGTCATGCTTCGGCCACTTGATGCGGAGCATCCCGTTTTCGTCAATGGATCTCCCGTGGGCGAACAGCAACTCCACCACGGAGACTCAGTCCGTTTGGGGCCATTTGAATTAAAGGTTTCTATTCAGCACGATCGAGTTTCCATGCCGCCGGCGGCATCGACGACTGGTTGGCAAAGCTTGGCGAAGCTGGCTCGCAAGTCTCCCGATGCCGACTCCCCTGCCCCGTTTGTCCCCGAGCGTCTTGCAGAGATTCAAAAGGCACAGGCCGATGCCGACAAGGAACTCGAACGGCGACGTCGCCAGTTGCAAGATGAACTAGCGCGAATTGAAACGGAACGTAATCAATTCAAGCAAGAGAAGGGACGTTTTGAAAGTCATCGCCAGGAAGTCGACCGACAGCTTCGCGAATCTGCTAGTCGTGAAGCCGACCTGGCCCGTCTGGCCGAGGATCTGGACGATCGCCAACGCAAAGTTGTCGATGCCGAGCATCAGATTGAAGTCAAGAGAAACATTCTTGCCGATCAGTCTATTCAGTTCGATCGGCGACTGGAAACATATGAAGCGCGCAAGCTCCGGCTGCTTCGGATTCGTCGTCGCTTAATCGAGCAGCACCGCGAGCGTCGGACGCAGTCGATCGAGATCCAGACCGATGTCACCCAACGAGAAGAGAAGCTTCGTATCGACCGAGCGGAGCATGAAGCGGAAATCACCCATTGGAAACGTGTTGCCGACGAGCTGGGAAGAAAGCAGGCCGACCTCAAGCGAATGGAAGCCGAGATTCAGCGTCGGCACGAAATCACCGAGCGCCGCGAGACCGAGCTACGCGAGCGTCAAAATCGCTTTGAACATGAGATATCTCAAACGCAGACGAAGGATCGTTCGCTTGAGGCACTACGATCGGATCTCGATCGGCGAAAGACACTGCTGACGGAAGAAGAGGCTTCGCTTCGCGAGGCCAGACGAGCCCTCGAAGAGCAGTTCGAACGAGCGAAGATTCGGTCCGGCGAGATTCAACGCCGGCATGACGAAGTCGAGGCGCGTCGGCTGACAATCGAAAAGCAGGAACAATACCTCCGCGATCAGGCGACGGCTCTTGAGAAGCATCGTGTCATCATGGTCGAACTCGACCGAGATCTGGCGGCTCGGCAAGCTCATCTCGATCAGTCCGAGTCAGCCGTCAGTGCGACGCGTCAGCATCTAGAGGCCAAGGAAGGTGATCTTCGCATTCGCGAACTCGCTCTTGCCCAGACGCAGGAACTCCTTGTCAGCAAGGAAGCTTCTCTTCGCGAGTGGGAAGGCCAAAAGGAGATCGACCAGCGAGCCATCGATAAGCGACTGGCCGACTTGCAAAAAGAATCGATCGAAATCGCGAAGCAAATCGAAGCAGAGCATCAGCGAATCGAGGATCGCAAGCAAGAATCGGATCGGCTCTATCAAGCTAGTCAAAGAGCCAAAGACGAGGTCGAAGATGAGCGGGATCGCTGGCTGGCGAAGATGAACGAAGCTCGTGAGATGTCCGCGGAAGTCGCCCATCGAGAAAGCATTGTCGAAGCGCGCCAGCGACAAGTCGAATCTGTATCGCAACAACACCTGCGGACGACTCATCAATTCGTCGAAGATAAGCAGATGCTCGACAATGATCGTCGGCTGCTGGAACTCGATCGAAATAAGGTTCAAATCGAGTCGCAAGAGTCGCGAGATCGTGCCCGGTTGATTCAAGCGGAAGTGTCGCGATTGCGAGAACTATCCCTCGAACTCGAAAGGCGCCAACAGTCTCTCATTGAACGGGAGAGCCGATGGTCCAAAGAGGTCCATCAGCGGAAATCTGACTGGCAACAGATGCTTCAAGAGATGTCGCATCGGCAAGAGGTCCTTGATCGACAGGCGGCCACGCAGAAGCAGCGTGTTCAGAAACTCCGCGACTTGACGGCCAAACTCTTTGGCCGTTCGTCCCGCGTGGACCACAAGACCGAAGCGATGAAGGATCATCACGAACATCAAGTCGAGCAGATTCAGTCGGCACAGTTCTCCCAGCAAGAACTTCTTCAGCGCCTCCTCGCGGAAGTTGATTCGATCGATCAACAGTCGGCTCAATCGAACGAGTCGATGGCCCATCTCCGGGCCGAGCAGGACCGATTGATTCGTGTGCGCGAAGAGATGACCAAATCTCTCGACGGTAGTAGTTTCACCGGTGACAAGCAGGTGTCACTGGATCAGTGGTCGCAGGAGATTGCCGACGCCCTTGACGCGATGGAGACACGTTCCCAACAGATCGACGCTCGGCAAGAACAACTCGCGAAGGTAGAGGCCCTTCTTCACCCCACACCGACCACGTCGACGACGAATACCCCGGCCAAGCCGAATAACATTCTTCCTGTCGAACGAAGTCGATCCAACCCGCCGACGAAGCCAGCCCGTCAAGATCCCTGGCCAGCGATCCTCGCGAAATCCGATAGCGATGTGTTCGCCGCGATCGAGCTGGCCCAGTTTGTCGATTCCAGCAAAGCCGCCTGGCTCAAGCAGTCGGCCGCCTCGCGCGGATGTCGATTGGCTCAGGAAGTCGTCCGTTCGCGGACGGCGACTCCCTATCAACTACTCCGGGCCATCGAGGGTCGCGCTGCGGATCTCTCGCTAGGATCGGCAAGCGTTCTCGATCTCCTCCATGAGGGGGGTGTCGCGACGACCTACCTTGTCCGAACAAAATCAAGCGACCGACTCCTCGCCGCTCGAATGCTCAAGCCGATCTGGTCGCGTGATCCAGCTCGACGCCGACAGTATGAGATCGTTCTCGATTCGCTTCGCTCCTTTGTTCATCCCAACGTCGTACCGACCGTCGGCTCGATGATGGCAGGCGAGCGATTTGGCTCTTTGACCGAGTATGTTCCGTCTGTTGCTCTTGATGAGCTGATCGGTCTTCCGCTGCCGGCGAGCGCGCTCATCACCATCTTACATCAATCGCTTTCCGCGATCGCCTTTGCCGAGCGGGGCGGCATTGTTCACCTAGCTCTGCGACCGTCACGGATTCTGTTATCGCCCGGCGGACAAGTTCAGATTCTCGGCTTCAGTGAACCCGACTGGTTACGCCGAGTTCATTGGTGCGAACGAGGCAAGCACATTCAACAGTTCGCCTCGCCCGAAGTTGCCCACGCGGGCGTCGTTGCTGATTCGCGTGCCGATGTCTATTCGATAGGATCAATCGCGTCGACGATGTTGCTGCAATCGACAGGGGCTTCCTCCCTGGCTGATCCTGCCTTGCTCGAAGAGTATTCTCCAATGATCCTCGATCTACTCCGGTCGTTACAAGATCCCTCTGCCTCGGCTCGGCCGAGAGCTCATGAAGCGGTCGATGTGCTGACCGAGTCGGCCAGTCCGCAATCGCTCATCGATTGGCCGGACTTGGCGATTCGGCTGGAAGAGTATGATCGGTCGTATCAAGATCGAATGGCCGCCTGAGCAGGTAGGCGACCATTCCAAGCTTTTCCTACGCAACCATGCCGAGCTTCTTTTTGACGTCCTGTTCCATCGGCCCGATGGGTTGTCGCTTGGCCATCATGCGAAAGAAGCGGTAGCGAAGCTTTCCGGTACGTTCTTCGAAGCTCCATTCGCGAGCAAACTTTCCTTGCCGAATGTTTTCCAGAATCTTTCGCATCGGCCTCGCGAGATTCAGACCCAGGAACTTGATTCCACGAGAGAGAGCGCCGTATTGGCTCGTCTGCGAATGACGATCGAGCTGCTCGATCAATCCCGTCTGAGCCATGTCTTTTAGGATGAAGCTGAGTTCGCCGGAGAGATAAAACTCCAGGAGAACCGCTTCTCGCGGATAGCCAGCCTTGATCAAGGTGTCGATCGCCGTCAGCAGAACCCGCCCAAACGCGGGGCCAAAAGCTTGTTCATTGAAGAGGTCCAACTCCGTCTCGATCGCGAAGGTGACTTCCACCCCACCCTTCCGAAGCGTACCGACGGCATGGGCCAAACTCAGGAGCCGACCGCGAGCCTGTCCGGTCGCGTCTTGATGGACCGCCAAGAAGCTGAAATACCCCTCTCCCGAGAGGTACAGCTGTCGAACACCTTCGCCGATCATCCGCGGCGCGATCAACACAACATCGACCATCGGCATGATCTGAATCGTCTTGTAAGTGACCGCGTAACCACTGGCGAAAGAGAGCATCGAGCCGGCTTGAAGATTAGGGGCCACCTGTTGCCGATAGACCTCGGGAATAACTTCATCAGGCAACAGGATCATGACGACGTCGGCAAGCTTGACAGCCTGATCGATCGGCAAGACTTCAAAGCCATCCTCTAAAGCGCGGGCGCGGTATTCATCGTCGATGTTGCCGATGATGACGTGCAGGCCGGAATCCCGCAGGTTCATTGCCTGCGATCTCCCTTGATTGCCGAACCCGATGACGGCGATTTTGTGCTGTTGAAGGAGTTCGGGGTTCGCGTCAGACTCACGGTAGATCGTCGTCATTCTGTTTCCTCATCCATCGAAAAGATCTCTCGCGCGAGTTTTGTTCAGCGGCGGAAACCTGCCAAGGGAAGTTGGGTACGGACTGGCGAGTCTGTTGAAAATGTTGTCGAGTCGCGTCGTTCTCCCCGATCCAAAGCTCTTCGCCTAAGGGTACTTGTGCCGTGCGATGTCTGAGCGTTTTTTGGGCCGGAAGACCTTGTGTTGACAGGGTTTGAAGATCCCGTAAAACTTTTCCTAACACGGGGCGTAGCTCAGCTTGGCTAGAGCGCATGGTTCGGGATCATGAGGCCGGAGGTTCAAATCCTCTCGCCCCGATTCGCCAGAGGCGAATAGAGCAGGAGAGAAGTGGAGCAGGAGAACAGGCGAAAGAATAGAAGATTGAGAATTCATCAAGGCATGATTCGCCGGCCGATCTCTCCTGCGGTCAACTGCTCACCTGTACCACTGCTCCTCTTCGATTCTTCCTTCCAGCGATCCGCGATTTCCGGGAGCCTCTCTCGTCATGGCCTTCATGTTCGAGAACCTCGAAGTCTATCAGCGAGCGGTTTCGCTGGCTGATGCGGTCGCCGAACTCACTCAACACTTCCCCCGTGGTTTTGGATTTCTTTCGGACCAGTTGAACCGCGCCGCTCTTTCCATTGCGACGAATCTCGCGGAGGGTAACGGCCGATTCACGAAGGCGGATCGACGGAATTTTTTCGTGATAGCTCGGGGCTCGGTGCAAGAGTGTGTTCCACTTCTTGAAGTCGCACGTCGACGTGGCCTTCTTGAGCCTTCAAGACATCAGTCATTCAAGGAAGAGCTTGAGGTCATTGCGAAGATGATCTCCGGCCTGATCAAGGGGCTGGAGAATCGGGAAACCTGACGGCAGCGACGAACTTTCGTGACATCATCCCCAACACGTCGGACGTTCTCTGGCAAGTTGCCAGCAACCGCCGGAAGAGATGTCTTCGCCCGTCGCTCCGACTTTTGGCATTGACTGACAGGTCCTCGCGGTCGATGGCGGATTGACACTGAAGACCAAGCAATTTGGCCTTTCGTTATCCAGCGATCTCGACCATTGGCTTGAAATGCCAGAATCGCTCGGTATCATCTTTTCGTGAAAATCGACATCTCCGACACATTTGCGGCACTCCTGGCTGAAAACCGCGGTGTCGATCCGAACCATCCGGAGGCCACGAAGCCCCCGGACTACGGCATCACTGCGACGTTCGAAACGGGCTTTATTGATCTGGTGCTCACTTTCCGCCGAGACAGCGCTTACTGCTGCATGGAATGGGGTTGTCATTTGGGTTTCGTGAGCGGTGAGCATTGGGTAAAGTTGCGACAGGCGCTCTGGTTGCGGAAGACGACAGTACCCGATCGGTTGAGACTACATCTTCGGTGCATCATCGAAGATGGAGCAAAGTTCTACGACCTCTCCCGACCGAATCCGACCCGGCGGGGTGTGTATGCATTCAAGACTGCGGAAGCATGGTGCTATGAGCTTTCGGTCGCAGAAATGACCGCCTGCGATGGTTCACATGAGGACGCAACTCCCTGATGTCACGACATCCGTCCGAAGCACAGATCCTTGACTCCAGACGCCCACGCCCTAACCCCGGCCACAAAAAGTTCAACTGGTGTCTTCTCGCCCCGATTGCCGCGAAGCGGCAATAGAGAGTGGAGGAGAGAAAGTAGAGAGTAGAAACGACCAAAAAGACATCGACCAACGGCGCCGGGTCGGCGAACCGGATTGCCCTCCACTCGGTCTACTCTCCACTTTCTACTCTCTTGTCTTCGGAATGATCTGATGGCGTTCGCGTTCGAGAAGTTGCTCGTCTACCAGAAAGCCGTTGATTTCGCCGACACCATTTGTTCGGCCACCGAATCATTCCCGCGCGGTTACGGTTTCCTCGTTGATCAACTCAATAGAGCCTCTCTCTCCATTGCGATGAACATCGCCGAGGGGAACGGCGGATTCACGAAGCCTGACCGGCGAAATTTCTTCGGCATTGCGAGAGGTTCCGTTCAGGAATGCGTTCCGCTACTTGAGTTGGCTAACCGCCGAAGCCTGGTCAAGACCGAACAACAAACTCATCTCAAGTCAGAACTCGGAGAACTATCCAAGATTCTCTCCGGACTCATCAAGGGATTGGAAAAGCAAAAGGTTTGATGAGCTCGCGAGGAACATCTTTGTCATTTATTTAAAGATTCCCGGGTGAATTCGCTATCAATGGGGGGCCACATGCTAGATGATCAGGCCACTGACCGTTTGGGCGGATTTCCCGACTTTGCTCGGCATCTGCGGCGCAGACTTCCCAAATTGCATTTCAGCAATTCACATCTCGTGGGAGTCTAGTTATGCCTCGCAGTTTCAATGCGCACCTTCGTTCAATCGCGATCTGTTTACTCGCACTCTTCATCATCGACAACGCAGCGCTCAATGCCTTCGCTGCCACCTTCACGATCGATTCGAATTTGAGCGCCTTGACCGCCACCGTGACTATCGGCGGGGGGTCGCCCTTGTCTCCACAATTGCCAGGCAGCCTGACCGCGCAGATTCAGGGCACGTTTGAGGCAGACGTCACGGGCGGTTCGCTACAGCTCCCCGGCGGTTGGAATCTCGATTTCATCGAACAACTCGGACCGTTTAATCCAGGTGCCGCGCCGGCCGATTTTGCAGCGTCGACAATTTTTGTGGTCGCAACATTACGGGGGGGCGCGCTGGATCTTGTTGGTGGCCCGACGCCCATCGTGGGCACGAATTTCGCGGCCAACGCGACGGCGACATTCCTGGCCGGCCTCGTCCAAGTGGGTGGCATTTTCGGATCGGCATCGGAAAATATCACCGGACTTTCCTTTCTCAGCACGCCCGCGGCCTTAGGCTCGTTCTCGCAGAGCGGATCGACATCGACACTCCAGATTCCAATCGATTTCACGGCCTTTTACCCAGAAGTTGGAGTGACCGTTCGGTTTGTTGGCCAGGTCGTAGGCACGACTACCGTCCCGGAAGCCTCAACCTTCTTCCTCAGTGCTATTGGATCTTTGAGCGTCGCCGCTTACGGGTGGCGGCGGAAGCGGTAATCGGCTCGTCACAGCAGGGGCTTCGTTATTGGGGATAATCGAGCACTCTTGCAAGTGAAAATCCGATAACGCTGGTTTAGATGACTCCCCGATGTGCGGGGACCGACGGCTGGCAGAATTTGCAATAACGTTCGGCGGCAACAACTGATCCCTCTGACCTGCTCTGGTTTTCTGATCCACTTCGAAGGCGAGGTTTTCATCTGTCCAAGGCATCAGCCTGAAGCGAAGGCGCAGCCGAAACGGACGCGGCAGACATCGCGGCAAACTCTGCTGGGGGAACGTTCCCCCAAGCTACTTTTGGGGTCGCGGACTGGTTCATCCGAGGGCGTATCGCGACCGCTGGCTTTATTCGAGTCGGTGATTCACTCCGGTGTACCTTTGGAGGAATTGAATCGCTCGCTGGAATCAAATGCGATGGGAAGGATCCCCTTGCGCCGGGCTTGGGCGACCTGAATGAATTGATAAGCCACCGAGTTCTCTTCTGCGAACTTTGGCTGTTGCTCGGCGAGATTCTTGTTACCGACGCCCATCGCCGCTCGGAGAGTCAACCAAGACTTCTCTCTCTGAAACTTCGGGCCGACAATTTTGTCACTCTCCACATCCGGTGGTACGTCGAGACCCTGGGCACCCATCAACGTCGTTTCCAGTCCCATCCATTGTTTCCCCTCGGCATCCAGTGCAAACGCGAGATAGCAATGGCCCGGCATCAAAACGAGTGCCGGCTCAATGTCGATCTTTCGAAGCAGCGACGCTAAGAGCACGCTGCCATCCACGCAGTTTGCCTGAGCATTGTTGATCGACTGATCGATGAGACGCACATGTTGAGACGGGACCATCTGATTTTCGGCCACGGAGGCCGTGATGTTGCTATAGCGAACGTCCCGACGACTAAGAGCGTCCCAAATCGCATAGACCTGGCGAATCACCGACTCGACATTGCCGGATTGGTAACCATCGAATGAACTGACGACGCCTTTATTGAGCGCTTCCCGGAGAATCTTGTCGACGAACGGGTGTTGCTCATTCACGTATGCTGCGAACATGAACGAAATATCTTCAACGTCGTTCTGATCATAGATGATCGCAATGGGGCAGTCATTAATCGAACGAAGTGTCATGTTGACCGTGTGTTCCGCGGGGTCGTTATCTCCCAGTGTCACGCGGTACGTGACCGCCAGCGGGATCGCCTGGGAATTGGCGATCAGTGCTTTGAAGTTGAACTTGAGAGAAGGAAAGACTGTGTACTCCGTATTCGCCTCTTCCAGAACACCCGACCAGCGACTGGTTTCGAGAATCCCCGGAGCTTCAATCTCGACAACAATGGGTGTGTTCTCTTCCTCGGCCGAGACGACAACCCCGAGTAACCTCATCGTTTCTGGATCGCCTAGAATGTTTCCATCGTCGGGTTCCTCTTCGCGGGGTTGCGGGGCATCACCTTCCTCTTCTGCCTTGCCTGCGTCTCCCTCGTCACTTTCTTGCTGTCCGTCGTCGTTGATCGCTTCGGGCGCGGCTTGGGCGTTCTCGGCTCTCATGGTTGCCGTGGCGACGATGTAGGATGGAAAGAGCTGACCCTGCCAACCGTTGACGTAATCGAATTGGGCACGGACATCGGTAGCAGCAAGGAACAAAAGGATCGCGGATGAACACAACGCAAGTGATACGCGACATTCCGTCATGCGGGGAGACTCCTCGTCCAAGGGTGCATCAATTGTTGCGGCCATCATAGAGCATGGAGTTTTGTTCCGACAGCTACTCTCGTCCTTTTCGTCTTCTCGGGCTCCCGCAATGGGCGTGCCTCATCATGACCGCGACAGAAGTCGCATTCCGTCTGCCAGAATATGGAGATCATCAAGAGCACGGCCGATGTCCGCTGTTGGTTCCGCTGCGCCGCACCAACAACTGTCTTCATTGAATCACGTTTCTCGGGGCAATGAGTCATACAAGGCCCATCGATCTCATGGCTATGATCAGCCTCCCGATCCTCCGACTTCGGGTGAGACGATCACCGTTTTATTCGCTGATCGAGATCTCTTTCTCCACTCCGGGAACTTTGCACCGTTCCTCCGCACCAACTCCGTGAAAAGCGAGTATCGGCAGACAACACTTCTCCCATGGCGGGCATTATGGGAGTATCTCTGTTTGTGAGTGACCGGGAAACCGTTGAGTCCGGGAGACTGGGTCGGTATCTTGGACGAATCGAAGCTCATGGGATCCATCTGGGAAATGTCGCTTCAGAGTAGATCCGAGCAGCCAAAGCGAGGATCTGACGATGTCTTACTCGGCAACCGTACGAGGGGAGCGCTACTCCTTCGCAGATCTTCGGATCCTCCTGGCCAAAGCGAACGATGAGAAGTCGGGCGACCAGTTGGCGGAGATCGCTGCCGCGAATCAGCGGGAACGTGTTGCTGCGAAGATGGCCCTTGCCGACGTGCCGCTCGGGGAGATCGTCGATCGGCCGGTGATTGACCCGGACAGGGATGATGTCTCGCGAGCAATCCTCGATCATCATGATGCTGCCGGCTTCGCCTCGATTCAGTCGATGACGGTCGGTGAGTTTCGCGAGTTTCTTCTGCTCGACGAAACCAATGACACGGTCCTTAAAGGGCTCCACCGTGCCATCACGCCGGAACTTGCCGCCGCTGTCGCCAAGTTGATGAGCAATAAGGATCTGATCGTGGCGGCATCCAAGATTCGAAACGTGACCCGTTGCCGAAACACGATGGGACTGCCCGGCACTCTCGGTATTCGTGTGCAACCGAACCATCCGTCCGACTCCTTGGACGGGATCCTTCTATCGACGCTCGATGGTCTGCTCTTTGGTTGCGGCGACGCAGTCATCGGCGTCAACCCCGCCACCGAGTCGGTCAATTCCGTCGGAGCGATTCTTCGTGTCCTCCAGCAATTGGTCCAAGCCCTTCAAATCCCGACGCAGACGTGTGTTCTCTCGCATGTGACTACCCAGTTGGCGGCCATGGAGCGAGGAGCCCCCGTCGATCTTCTCTTTCAGTCGATCGCGGGAACGCAGCAGGCCAACGAATCATTTGGCACGGGCCTGGCGCAACTCGACGAAGGTCGCCAGCGTGTGCTCGATCACCATCGGACGCGCGACGTGGCGTGGGTCGGATCGCAGGTAATGTATTTCGAGACCGGCCAGGGAAGCTCGCTTTCGGCCGAGGCCCATCATGGCGTGGACCAACTCACCTTAGAAGCACGCGCCTACGGCGTTGCCCGACTCTTCGACCCGTTCTTGGTCAACTCGGTGATAGGCTTCATCGGGCCTGAGTACCTCTACGACGAACGACAGATTCAGCGGGCCGGGCTTGAAGATCATTTCATGGGGAAACTCCTTGGCCTACCGATGGGATGCGACGTCTGTTACACCAACCATGTCGACGCGGATCAGAACACGACCGATGGGCTGCTGGTGATGTTGACCGCTGCCGGCTGCAATTTCTACATGGGCGTTCCCTGTGCCGACGATGTCATGCTGAACTTTCAAACCACAAGCTACCACGACGCTGTCAGCTTGCGAAAACTGTTCCACCTTCGACCCGCCCCGGAGTTTGCCCAGTGGTTGGAGTCCAAGGGGATCTCGTGGAATGGCGACCCGGCTCGAAACGCCGGCCGGCGAGAAGAACTCTTTCGAACGATGAGCGGACTTCTGGAGGCGGCTCGATGAGCGATGCCCCCGTCCCTATGCCCGAGGGAGACCGTTCTCTTCCCATTCCCGAATGGCTCCTTCAACTGAAGAAAGTCACCCCAGCCCGTGTTTTAGTTGGTCGGGCCGGGCCGGCTTACCGAACACAAACCTATCTGGACTTGAAGGCCGATCATGCTGCCGCCCGGGACGCGGTTCAGGCGGAACTCTCCCTCGCCCGAGACTTTCCCCCGGGCTTCCTCGCAGAACACCGATTGTTTGAAGTCTGCTCGCGCGCCACGTCCAAACGAGAGTATCTGCTTCGACCAGACTTGGGTCGGCAACTCTCGCCCGAGGGGATCGAGCGGATCAAGGACGAGTGTGAACCGAGGGCCGACCTTCAGATATTCATCGGCGACGGCCTCTCGGCGACCGCGGTCGCCACCCAGGTCCCCGCGCTCTTGCCGATGCTGAACGACCAAGCTCGCCGGGCTGGCTGGCGGGTCGGAAGGCCATTCGTCGTACGCTATTGCCGGGTCGGACTACTCAACGATGTCGGCGAAACACTTCATCCGCAGGTTGCTGTCCTTCTTATCGGCGAACGACCCGGATTGTTGACGGCAGAGAGCCTTTCCGCGTACATGGCCTACTCCCCCAAAGCCGGCGACACCGACGCCAAGCGGAACTTGATCTCGAACATCTATGCCCGCGGAGTTAGCCATGACGAAGCGTGTCGGCGAATACTCTCTCTCGCCGACCAGATGCGCCGCCAACAAATCAGCGGCGTGACGATCAAAGAGGAGTTCACCGACAGGGAACTTCCTGGATCACCAATCCCACAAATTTCTACCCCCGAAGCTTCATGACGACTCGATCGATCCCGGCAAAGGAGAAGAACTTGGTGGAGGGTGATCTCGCCCGCGGACCCAGGACTGTAGCCGGCGTGAAGAAAGACCCAATAGCTTGGCCAAAACATGAAACCCCCCTCTGATTCTTCTCATCGAAGGAATAGTCCATAAGTTCGGCAATGTTGCGGATCAGCACTTAGGAAGTAGGAACCGAAGGTCCAAAGATCAGCGATAATCTCCCCTGACTCGAATCATCCATCGCCACCAGCGTAAGGTATCAGCCTCCATGAATGGGCTTCCATGAGAGGCTGATCTGCTCAATAAGTCCTGTCAGAGAGACGTCGGCTCGGCAACACGAGCTATAAGATGAGTCGAAAGGGAGAGTGGCCATGTGGATCTTGATCGCGACCGTCACTCAGCTGTTGACAGGATCGCCCGTCGCGGACCGAATCGTCTTCAACCTTCCAGAGGAGAAGAACGCCCGATCGCGCATCGAGCGAACCTCCGCTTGGATTGAACGCCATGTCGTTCAGGTCAACATGCCCGATCACGGAACGGTGTCGGTGGTTGCATGGAAAGACCCGACGCTCGATCCCGACAAACCCCAGCAGCTTGCTGGTTACTTAATCACGGATACGCTTTGGTCGGCCTACGCACTCAGACTCACCGCGCCGAGCAAGTCTCAAGCGCTCTTGGCCGGCTTGAAGAAGATTGGCTGGACGAAGAACAAACTCCATGAAGTCCTCTTCGAACCCGTCGACCAATTGTTGCACCAGCCGGCCGACGAAGACTTTGTCCATGGACACTCGATCGGGATTTTTCCATCCACGAACGGGCGCACGGCGGATCTTCGAGTTTTCAGGCATCAATGGAATCAAGATTTTGACATCGGCCATCCTCTTCTATTTGCAGAGCACGCGGTCTATCGCTCGCTCGACGACTGGTGGAAGGGGAAGACCGAAGAGGCCCGCGCGCGGCTTCGGCCCGTTTTCGCCTTGGACGAGAGCCGAAAGGTCAAAGGGATCTTCTGGGACGAGAAGGCAAGAATCGTCGTCGATCACGTCAATCGAGCCGATTGGATCCGCTGGCGGCAAGGAGATCGAAATGCGATCGAACATTACTCATTTAAGGGGGCGCTTTTGATTTACGCCGCTCGAGTGCTTGAACTCGACCGCGAGTATCCCGAGGTTTACACGCAAATGAAAGAGCGACTCTGGTCGGCCCAAAACGACGACGGCGGTATCGCCCATTTTCTCTTCGTCGATCACGCAGGCAAAACCACTCGCGCTCCCGACGCCACCGGAGAAGCGTGCGCCATCGCGATTCTGGCCGATACTGTCGGTCTTCAGCCCGATCAGGTCCGGCCGTAGAATCGAGATGCCCGTTTGGCCCCGCCGGTTCGCCCCTATTCAGAGAATTGCACGCCTTACTCGATTCGTCATCATCCACCTGTCCCATTTTGCAGCATCATGCCATCGGCTAATGAATCTCGGCAATCATTGGTATTGCGAAATAGATCAGCGTGTGTCATCTCGCTCCGACATTTCGTACGAAGACGATGGAGAACCGTGGGACCTGGAAAACAGGGTAATCGAGATGGCAGCCCCACAGCTCTTTGGATTCATCGGCGGCCCGACAGGCCTCTGGGTCGTCGACCAGCAGACAACCGTTGTCGGCGAGAATCTGCCGAAAGTCGCCGCACTGGATATTGTCGCCTCGCCGCCGGCACTACCTGCCCCCAACGACGGGGGATGGATACTGCGTGGTACCACGAGTAACGCACGGTATGTTACTCGCTTCGAGCACAACAGGCTCACCGCGGCTCAGGAGTTGCCCGGTCGTCCCGAGGCGACACGCGGAGTGCTCATTCCTATCCGCAAGTCTTCAACGTGGTGGACGATGACCCAGGATGAGCGTCGCACCATTTTTGAAGAGCGTTCCCAACATGTGGCCGCCAGTATGAAATATCTCCCCGCGATTGCTCGCCGACTCCACCATAGTCGAGATCTCGGCGAGCCATTCGACTTCCTCACTTGGTTTGAGTACGCTCCGAAGTTTGAGCGAGATTTCAACGAGCTGCTGGCGATGCTTCGAGCGTCCGAAGAGTGGGCCTTCGTTGATCGTGAGATCGACATTCGGCTCACGCGTTCGGTGCCGGCGGAAGCGACCCGACCTTCGTGATTGAACTTACAAACGACAAACATCGCTTTGAGTGGACAACAGAACGCCATGCGTCCGAGTGAGCATCGATTAAAGTCGACGTCCGTGACAAGTCGTTTGTCGTGTCCGCCTGCTCCCTCAGCCACGCTCATCAAGAGAGACTCGAGAACACCATCCCGATCAGGCAAAGATCAGATCGCGGCCAAAGACGCTTAAGCTGTGTCTCTTTTCCTTGAATTCTCTCGATGGGATTACCGGTTGAATACGAGCGAGGCGTTTTGCTAGTTTGAAACGAAGTTCCTCGAATCCCGATCCTTATGAGGAGAGAAACGTGGCCCTCCATCCACTTGAACCTCTTTCTGCAGCGGAAGTCGAGCAGGCCGTCTCGCTCCTTCGGCATTTTGACAAGCTGTCGCCGACGACCCGGATCGTCTCGATCAGTCTGCATGAACCTCGCAAAGAGTTGGTTCACGGCTACACCGGTGCCGAGATCATCGATCGTGAATCGTATGTCGTCTTGTTCGACAACGGATCGAATACTTGCCATGAGGGTATTCTCTCGCTGACAAAAAGCACCGCGCGGGACTGGCGAGAATATCCAGGCAAGCAACCGACGATGACGATCGACGAGCAGATCGAATGCGAACAAGCGGTGCTGAAATCGCCCCTGTTTCGCTCGGCCCTCCAGAAGCATTTTGGCTTCGATGATACAAGCCTCGTCATGGTCGATATCTGGAGCGCAGGGAACTACGGTGCGGAAGAGGACCGGACGCGTCGGCTAGCCCGGCCACTTTGTTTTCTTCGGACCGATCCGACGGAGAATGGTTACGCTCGACCTATTGAAGGGCTCCGGCCGGTCGTCGATCTGAATACGATGCAGGTGATCCGTGTGGAGGAGTACGGTCATTGGCCGTTGCCCCCAAACGCAGGAAACTATGCCGCCAATCGTCTCACGAATCCTCGTACGGACATCATGCCGTTGGAAATCACGCAGCCTGCTGGCCCGAGTTTTGAGGTCGATGGTTATCAGGTACGTTGGCAGAAGTGGTCGTTTGTCATCGGCTTCAATGCTCGCGAAGGATTGACGCTGCACCATCTTCGGTATCGCGACGACGGGCAAGATCGGTCGATCCTGTATCGCGCGTCGTTGACCGAGATGGTGGTCCCCTACGGCGATCCCAGCCCCACCCAGCGGCGTAAGAACGCGTTCGACGTCGGTGAGTATGGAATGGGAATGTGCGCCAACAGTCTGGAGTTGGGATGCGATTGCCTGGGGCTGATCAAGTATTTCGATGCCCACATGTGCAATAGCCGGGGCGAGCCGCTCACGATTAAGAACGCGATCTGCATGCACGAAGAGGATTTCGGCATCCTTTGGAAGCACACCGACCGACGGCTGCCCGACAGCCCGGAGGTTCGACGATCTCGACGATTGGTCATCTCCTCCGTTTCGACCGTCGAGAACTATGAGTATGGTTTCTTCTGGTACCTCTATCAGGACGGCAACATTCAGTTTGAAATCAAGTTGACTGGAATTCTGTCACTCGGTGTACTCCCACCAGGCGAGTTGCCTCGCTACGGGACCATGATCGCGCCGCAGCTCTACGCTCCCAATCACCAGCATTTCTTCAACGTGCGATTGGATTTTGATCTCGACGGCATGAAGAACTCTGTTCAGCAGATCGACGTGATGGCTGATCCCATCGACGAACAGAACCCCTTTGAGAACGCATTTCGTGCTCAGAGCACGCTACTCGAGACAGAACGGCAAGCCCAGGCGAGTCTTCACCTGGAGAGTTGTCGAACGTGGAAGGTGATCAATCCCCATGTGACAAATGCCGTCGGTGAACCGGTCGGTTACAAGTTCTTTCCCGGCGACAACGCGTTTCCGCTTGCCTCGCCGAACGCTTGGTGGCGAAAGCGGGCCGGCTTCGTGAATCATCATGTTTGGGTAACGCCGTTCGACGAGCGCGAGCGATTCGCGGCCGGCGATCATCCTAATCAGAGTCAGGGAGGAGAGGGACTAACGGAATGGACGCAGAAGGACCGTCCCATTGCCGATCGTGACGTCGTTTTCTGGTACACGATGGGGCACACGCATCTTCCGCGGCCCGAAGACTATCCGGTCATGCCCACGGCATACATCGGGTTCCTCGTGAAGCCGAACGGATTCTTTAAGGAGAACCCAGCCAACGACGTCCCTCCGTCGATCAAGGCGAGCGAGAAGAAGTCCTGCTGCCATTGAGCTGTGTTCTTGATCCTGAGACGACTGGCAGAGATCCCGATCGACCTTTAGGACGAAAGATGCACGGACGAGATTTTGATTCGCGACCTCGAAAAATGAGGGACTCGATATCGAGACGGATGGGATTGGCTTTCGTCACACCAAGCGATTGACTTTCGCCGTTCGCTTGGCGTAAGTGAGATTAGGGTCGATGATTGCTGTCAGGAGACAGGCTCTGCCACTTCAACGACTTGGGCTTGCTTGGCTTTCGGCCGACGAAGCATCGCGGAGAGCCTATTTTCGACGACAGTCTCTGGGTTGCGATTAAAGAGGCTCATCACCAGTCGAGCAAATCGCCAAGGCCGAATCGTGAACGAAACAGCAAAGAAGGAAAGCATGATCGCCCATCGCCATGCCATCAACTCGTAGCCGCTGATGTGCTTGCAATAGTGGCTGGGGACAAACGGGTCGAGGAAGGCCGCCATCGACCGGATGTAGTCGTCGTTGAGTTCGGGAACTCGGCCTTCGGCACGGAGTTCGTCGAACAACTCGGAACCTGGGTAGGGCGTGAAGACCATGCACTCGACGGCATCGACGCCAACCCATGCACTCTTCCAGGCGAACAGCATTGTCTGAAAGACGCTGGTACGGTTTTCGTGGGGAAAGCCGATGATCAGGCTACACTTAACCCGCAGCTTGTTCCGAACGGCTGACTTGATGGAGACCAGAAGACGGGTGAGGTTGACCCTCTTTTTGATCTTCGCGAGGGTCTCCACCGAGCCACTCTCGGGAGCGTAGGTGATATTGCGGGCACCCGATTCGTAAAGGGCGGCAGCGATTTCGTCGTCGATCACTTCCGAACGAGTTCCTGCCGGCAATTGCCAAGTGATCTTGAGATTCCGCTCGCGGACCAAACGACAGAAATCCAGAATCCATTCCTTCTTGAGCACCATCGTCAGGTCATAGAAATCGAAGTTTTGAATCTGATAGCGTCGGATGAATTCTTCGATTTCCTCGATCAGTTTCTCTGGATTGCGGGCTTGCCAGAGGTTGCCGTACATCAACGGGTTCGAGCAAAAAGTGCACTTGTAAGGACAACCACGCGTCGCCAGTGCCGCGAGTGTTCGGCCCCGATTGACTCCGTAAGCGTTGTCGGATGTCACGAACGTTTCAACGGGAACGAGATCCCACGCAGGCCAGGGAAGATCGTCGATCGCTCGGATTCGTGCCCTGGGGGGGGCCTGACGATAAGGTTGGTCCGGTAAGTCACGATCGATCCAGGCAACTCCAGGCAGCTTTCGTGCTCGTTCGATGTCTCCCAAGCAACGAGCGATTTCGCGAAGCGTCTCTTCTCCTTCGCCCCGCACGCACAGGTCAAGCTCCGGGCAATCGCGAAGCGAATAATCGGTGCATCCGGTGATGTGCTCGCCACCAGCGATCAACAGCACGTGGGGGAATCGGCGTCGGATAGCGCGAATGAGAGCCCTCGCGTAGAGCCATTCTTGCGTGAACATGCATGTAACGCCGATCACCGTGGCATCGGGAGCAATGAGGTCGACGCACTCGTCGATCGTGAGACCTTGATAGATGTAGTTCCCCTCGGTCAGGAACTGTTTCGGAGCTTCGCCCATCGAATCGACGATGGAAACACGGAAACCATCCTCGCGTATCATCCCCGCCAGATAAGCCAACCCGATAGGGGGTGTGAAGGGAATGTTCCAGGTCCCTTTCGAAGAGACCCCCGCTGGCCGAACAAGGACGATGTGCTGAGAGGACTTGTCGATGAGAGAAGGTTCGGCAGACAAGTTCGAAGGGACGACTGTAACGACGTCAAGCTTCGACGTAGAGGGCTGATCGGCAATGACCAATCGGGCGTCCGTGTACATTCAGCAAACCTCCTCATGACCCAGAATTGGCGTGCTCCGGGGGGAGAACTGTCGAGCGATATCCAAACGTCAACACTTGATCAGCATCCCTGCGGAGACTTTCTGAATGTTCGCCTAGCCTGACAAACGCCAAGATCCGAGCGCAGCGAACGAAGTCTCCGAAAACACCATCCCTAATGGACGATATTTCCAGTTGCTTCCCGAAAATTGATCTCCCGGTTCAGAAATGTGCCGAGAACCGGGCTCTCCTCCTCGTCGGACCCACGGTGTTCCATCGACACCGTATTCCGTGCGGAAATGATAACCGCACCGAAGATAACCTATTTCTATCGGAAGTTCCAGACTCTGAATGAAAACTTCCCAGACCTTCCCATCCACCAAGCCGATCATCCTGAGAAATCAACCGCACCGAAGAGTTCCAGAGCGATTGATCTGAAGGATGAATCCTCCTGGTCTCTGTCCTTCACCATTCTAGTCGATCGCCGAGTAAAAGGTGAGACTTTTGTAAGACTGCCCGAATCTCTCTGGTATGTCGACTACATCTGTCGTACAGTCACTTTTTCTGTTGGAAGAGCGTGGTTGCTGGTCGATCCGAGTTCTTTCCACTGGGGTGGTGATGGCGATGCGAGAACGAAGAATCAGACGAAGATCGTTCCGTCAGAACAACGGGACCGGATCGAATTCGCCGATGCCTGATTGGCTCGCCCCGGGGAACTGTCGCAGCGGTAGTCGCTCCGCGCTAGGACAACCACTCCCTTCGCCCAGCCTGGCCGTTGGCCGGTCCAATGAAGGACTCGCGCCGATTCCCGTGAAGTGGATGTCGGCGGCGGGACATCCGTCGCGCCGATCCAAGCTCTCCCATCATGGGAGAGAACAATTCGACCATTTTTGAGAAAGCCGGCGACACCAACCTTTGCCTAACCGTGTTTATTCTCCTCATGTCGATGGACAGGCGAGGAACTTAAACATGACCAAGAAGTCCAGAAAGTCGGTGCCGACTCGAACCACTCTTTGGGTCGAGGCTCTCGAACAGCGCGAGGTGCCGGCCGTTGCGATCGCGGGCGGGCCCTACACGATCGCCGAAGGTCAGAACCTCGTTCTCAACGCTTCGGGTTCGAGCAACGTGGGTGGCGGTCCACTGGCATATACGTGGGATGTTGACGGCGACGGAATATACGGCGACGCGATCGGCGTGAGCCCGACGGTGGATTGGCCGTTGCTGAATCGGCTCGGCGTGAATGACGGACCAAGCAGTTTTAATGTTCGCGTGAGGGTCAACGACACAACGTTCAGCCCAACGGCCGTCAATACACTTTCCAACAGTTACTACCAGCAGAATCGAATCGTTCTTCGGGGTCTAGGCGTCATTGTCGGTCAAGGGGACCGAATCCTCTTTGAAAACTACTACGGCAACTACAACGCCAACACCCAAGAGAACATTGCTTCGGGATCGAAACTTGTGACTTCGGTCACGATGATGCGATTGGTAAATCAGGGCCTGATGAGCCTCGACGCACCCATCTCGACCTACCTACCGGATCTGACTTGGAATCCCTCCGCAAAGAGCACGATGACGCTTCGGCAACTTCTTTCCCACACGTCGGGCCTTACAGGCAACGACGTGAACGCGGTGGAGAATGCCGCATCGTTGCAAGCAGGGGCTCCGCTGATTGCCTCTTCCTTAATTGCTCTTCAAGCGCCGCCGGGAACGGAGTTTGACTACGGTAGCAACGGGTACCGATTGGCGGCGGCCGCCGCTGAGCGCGTTACCGGATTGAGTTGGGCTTCGATCGTCAATCAGTACACGGCTGTTCCGCTTGGTATGAGCATTAGCTGGAACGGCGGCGCGAATACCAACCCTGCCGGCCAAAGTCGGCTCACCGCGAAAAGCTACAGCAACATGTTGCAAATGTTGATGAATCAAGGGGTCTACAACGGCCAGCAGTTTCTATCGAACGGGCTGGTGGAAGAAATCACCACGATCCAACCCGGATCCACCAATGTACATCCCGGCTCGTTCTATCAGTCAACCGCCCTGGGTTACGGTTTCGGTCAGTGGATTCAGGGCGTCGATCCCAATGGCCGAGCAACTGTACTCAGTCATTTTGGCTCCAATGGTTTCAAAGGTGCCTGGGACCGAACGCGCGGACTTTGGTATGTCGCCCTTCTTCGCGATGCGAATAGCCTCACCGATAGTGCGGGCTTTTTTGTCAATCTCATCAATCAGGTCAACTCGCAGATCGACCCGGTCGATGTCGACTCGCCGCCGGTGACGCTTTCGGTGGCCAATGCCCTCCCGACGGCCGGGATCTCTGTCGCCAGTGCCGCGGTTCGAGGAGAGTCTTTGAACTTCACCTTCACCGCGACGGACCCCTCCCCCATCGATCGGGCGGCCAACTTCACCTATCAGGTCGACTGGAACAACGATGGTGTGATCGACCTGACGCAAACAGGCGGTAACAACTTCAATGTCTCGTACGCGTACACACAAGTCGGCTCGTTTACGCCAAGCGTTCGCGTCACCGACAAAGATGGCGGTGTATCGGCATCTGTTTCACAGTCGGTGAACATCACCCGTTCAAGAACAACTTCTAATCCCAACAACCCAAGCCTGACGGATCTTTTCATCGGTGGATCATCAGGTGACGATTTCATCATTGCAGGCGCGGGCTCGCTCTATGATCCGCTGGCCGGCCCGAATTCGGTGTTCTATGTGAACTTCAATTCGACCGACCCCATTGAGTTCTTCCCCAACATCACCGGTCGACTCGTGGTCTACTTGCAGTCGGGCAACGACGTTTTCAATACTGCCAATCTGAACCGACCAGAGCTTGTGTTCGGCGGCGATGGAGCCGACACAATCTTTGGGTCGAGCCTCTCCGACACGATAAACGGTGGGGATGGTGATGATATCATCATTGGTTCGATCGATCCTTCCACCGCCGGCGATCTATTGAACGCCGATGGTGGAAGCGACATCGTGATAGGGAGCGACGGAAACGACACCATCAACGGGGGCGAAGGGAATGATGTCCTCATTGGTTCCGAAGGGAACGACCTGATCACTGGCGGTTCCGGAGACGATTTCATCGTCGGTATGGCTGGCGCTGACACGATCTTTGGTGGGACCGGAAGCGACTTGTTGATTGCCGGCGTATTGCTTGACGACCCCGAAGAGTCTGTCGATGGCATCGTTCTGGAGTGGTGGTCCGGCGACACTTATACCAATCGCGTCGGACGCCTTCGTGGCACGCAAGGGGGCGGGCAAAATGCTTATCCTCTCACGGTCAATGACAACGTCCTTGATGATCAAGCCGTCGATCAGCTCTACGGCGAAGCAGACCTGGACCTCTTCTACTTCGACGTGGCTAGCGACATCGCTCCCGATGTCGCTCCCGGCGAAGTGGCGATCGATCTCTAGGACTACCGGGCCGAGGCGACGGCGGCGGAATCGCTTGGCAGCGTCGCCACCAGCTTCTGGATCAGCTCGACAGCCTCTGGGGAAAACGCAGCCGATTCTAGGCTCCAGAAATTCACTGTCCCAGGCTTGCCGTTGATCTTGATCGGCACATGTACCGAAGAAGGAAGAAGCTTCGTGAGGAACTTCATCTCCATCCCCTGAGCCTTTGTCGGATCGTTGTTCACCACGAGGTTGCCCTTCTTAGCGTACTGATAGAGCCCCAGAAGTGGCCCCATGGCCGCCATCTGCTTGGGTAGCTCTTTCATGCTCTTCATGGTGCTCGGGAGTTCTTCTCCTTGCGCGACGAAGAGGTATCGGAAGTTTGGACCGTCGGCCAAGCTGACATCAATGCGATCGACCTGTGGCAATAGATCGGTGACTTTATCCCACCATCTGTCGAAGTGCTCGTCCGATTCAAGTCCTCTGGCCGCGGCCACTCGGTGCGAGTCTGTGATCTCGGTCTTTCCCTGCGAAGCCATCGCCTGGAATTCCATCGATCGGGAATGTGAAGGATCCTTGTACATTCCCTCGCGAACACGGGTCATGTTGAAGAACCCGATCATCATCTCTTCCCATGTCTGATCGCCGAAACGGACGGATTGCGATGGATCGGGATTGGACAGATTCTCGGCCGAGTTATCGAAATGGGCGGTGCACCGAAGCACGGTTCCCTTGGGCATCAACTTCGGCTCGCGAAAAGAGTAGATGTTCTGCCAGCCGAAATCGTAACGGGGAATATCGAGCAAGATCTCCTCACGACCATCGGGATAGAGGGCGGTGTATCGATACGCCTTGCCCCGAAGGTGCATGTGCGGAAATAGTTCTAGCAAGAGCGAATCCTCGCGGAAGCGAAGGCTCCCCGTGACTTCGTGATCGGGTGAGTAAGGGGGAATCTCGAATCGCTGTTCGAGCACACTCCGGGTCACGACTTCGTGCTTGATCTGCGATGCGTCGACGAACTTGAGGCCGATCTTGCTGCGATCGGTTTGCGGCGTACCATTGGCAGTGTAGTGCATCTGAAAGACGATCTTGGAGCCAGCCCGCAACATCTTTCCCATTCCGTTTGTCAACTGCATCGGCGGTGAGCCGGGAGCAGTCGCCACCAGGTAGTTGGTCAACCAGCTTCGCATCACCGCGATCTGCTTGTTGACATCGGCGGGGAGTCCGACGGCTTTTCTACCCGAGGGGAGCGTTCCCACATTCTTTTTCGCGGGGGCGGAGAAATGGCCGACATCGAGATCCTTCGCCAGTTCTGGCTCCACCACGAAAGCAATGATGTGATGAACCACCGCGGCATTACCGGCCACACACTCGGCCGCACAGACCCATTTATCCTCGGTCAATTTCGGATCGAGAACATAGTACTCGTAAGGGATCTCGCCCTCGGCAGGAAGCGGATGGTCGGAGGTCATCTCTAAAACCAAATCGGGCTCAGGAATTCGCCAACCCTTCGCAAAGGTGACAGGCGCGGGAAGGTCCTTCGGATCTCCCTGCGGAGCGCCCGCCTTGACCCACGCGAGGACCGTTTCTCGTTCTTGTTCGGTCATCTGGGCAGTGTTGGCGAAATCGCCGTGAGCTGGATTGGCGTGCCAAGGTGGCATTCGGCGATTGTCGACGACCTCGGCAATCATGTCCGACCAGCCCGAGACCTCTTCAAAATCCGACAGAGCAAAGGGGCCGATCTGCCCATCGCGATGGCATTCGAGGCAACGCTTCTGAAAGATGCGAGAAATATCACGACAGTAGGTGATCACAGAAGAACTCGATTCCCTCGCCAGGACTCGGCCAATCAAACAACCAGGCGTGGCCGTTTCCGCGACCGTCACGGGCTTCCCTTCGAGAACTTCCACCGTGGCATCCCATAAGCACTTCTTGCTCGGCTGAGGCCGAATGTACCCGACACCGTACTGATCGTCGAATCGACCGTGATAACGAACAACACGATTCTCATCCAAGACGAAGAACTCGGGCGTGCGCTCGACATGTAAAGTGTCGGCCACCTTGTTGCCAAGATCCTTGAGCAGCGGAAAATCGATCTCGTGTCGACGTGCAAAGCTGGCCATCTCCGTCACCGAGTCCTGTCGATTCGGATTGATCGCGATAACCCGGACCCCTCGCGGACCAAGCTCTTTCTCCAGTTCAAGCAAGCGCGGAGCGTAAACCTTCACGAGCGGACACTCGATCCCCAGGAATGCAATCACCACCACCGGGCTCTTCTCGTCCGCCAGCGAATGCCAGGCACCTCGATAATCCTGGAGCCGAAAATCCTCGACCTTCTGACCCACGACCGACTCGGCCGTCGTTGGCTCCGCTGTCATCACGATCGACATCATCGAGATCCAAAGAAGATTCATCGCTTATCCTTTCACCCGTGGCGGTGTTTGGCCCACAGTTCGAATCCGTCCTTCGACTCAGACCACGAAAGAGCAGAACTGCTCGCCCTTTTTTACCCCACTCCGTGGGAAAGGTTTCACGACGATTTGTCGCAGCAAACAATTGAAACAAAAGCACTTATGTATGTTTTAAGTAGCTCTAATTCGGTGCGAGTTCTCACTCGTTCGAAGGAAAGCGGGATTACCAGTAGATGTGCCGACGGAGCAGGTCAAGTTGTTCGCGCGGCAAGAGATCGAGGTCTTCGATCACAAAGCGATTATCTTCGACATCGAGGATAAGTTTGCCGTTCTTTCCGAAATCGACGGCATGCCCGGGACTCCAGCGCATGGCGAAGGACTCTGTTCCTCGATCGGTGGTGACATCGAACCAGAGATGCCCATGTTCGAGCGTCAGCGATTCGATCGATCGGATTGACCGAAGAAGGTAACGCCTTTGTTTGGCTTCGCGAATAATTGCCTGGTCTGCGACGGGCCAATCGGCAAGGTTCTCAATCATGCCGATCTCTTTCTCATCCCCTCCTTCGTCCCAGGTCCGAAGGCTGAGGTATCGATCCGGCCAGGTGGCCGGGAACGCGGCAGAAACCATCAAGCCTGTCACCACCGAACCATCTTGGTGTCGCAGCTCGATCGCCCCCGACGGAAGAGTCGTTAGCGAGGCATCCGTCGGCGTGAGCCAAGCAATCTCGAAAGGGACCGAGCCCGGGGCGGGTACGTTCTCGGTCGGCACCGTCTGCGGAGCCGACTCGAGAGCGGGCGGCGTATCGGCAACTTGATGCGTCAACTGATCGACGTTGGCATCTTTGGTGAGCTGGGTCTGAATCTTGACGAGTTTGGCGTAGGTCCCATTCTTCTGAAGAAGTTCGCGGTGAGGCCCCTGCTCGATTAGTTTGCCTCTTTCGAAGACCAGGATCCGATCGGAATTCCGTAGCGTCGAGAGCCGATGCGCAATCGCGATCACGGTTCGCCCTCGCGTCAGTCGCTCGAGCGCCTCTTGGATGGCTCGCTCGGCCTCTGTATCGACGCTGCTGGTGGCTTCATCCAGGATGAGGATGGGCGGGTTATAGAGGATGGCCCGCGCCAGCGACAATCGCTGCTTTTCTCCGCCCGAGAGCCCCGCGCCGTGCTCGCCGAGCATCGTTTCATAACCCAGGGGCGAGCGCAGGATAAAGTCATGCGAGCAAGCGGCCTTGGCGGCGGACAGGCCGAGCTTGATGTCGGTTTCGGGCCGACCATAACAGAGATTGTCCCAAATCGTCCCGCGAAACAGATACGACTCTTGCAGCACGATGCCGACTCGCTGACGCAAGTCGAAGAGGGTGTAATCGCGAACGTCGATCCCATCAATGAGGACGCGTCCTTCGTCGGTGTCATAGAAGCGACACAGCAGATTCACGAGGGTTGTTTTGCCCGATCCGCTCCTTCCGACGACGCCGATCATCTCGCCCGGCTTGATCTCGAAAGAGATACCCTTGATCACCGGAGAATGTCGGTCGTAGCCAAAAGTGACGTTTTCGAAGCGGATCTCTCCTTGCGCGGGTCCCGGGCGAGCCGGGCTCTCGGGATCGTCCACGGCAATCGGCGTATCGAGGAGTTCCATCACCCGCTTGGCACCGGTGAGAAAACTCGTCAGCCAAGTGGTGAACTGAGAGAGAGCGCCCAGCGGAGCGTAGAACATGGCGAGGTAGGCAAGGAAAGCGATCAGTTCGCCGAGCGTCATGTGCGAGGAAATGACATCGCGTCCCCCGACATACCAAACGATCAACCCACCCAAGCTAAAGACAAGCTGCATCACGGCAGAATAGTTAGCGGTCGATTCTTCGACCCAGAGACGCATGTGCCGAAGGTACGAGCTCGCCTTCTCGAATCGACCTTGTTCGCGGGTCTCTTGCGCGAAGGATTTGACCACACGAATCCCGCCCAGCATGCTGGAGACGGCTTGCACCTGCTTGGAGTTCGCGTCCCAGTATCGGTAGTACCGAGGATAAACCCGCTGCCAAAAATACCAAGTTCCGCCGATCACCATCGGCACCGGAATCAGTGTGTACATCGCCAGTTTTGGATTCATGTAGACGAGCATGATCCCAACGCCGACAAGCTGAAGAATCTGGAGAAGAAAGCCTCCCGTCCATTGCAGAACCAGCCCGTGTAGGACTTCGGTATCGTAGACGACTCGGCTCATGAGCGAGCCGGCATGATGGCGATCGAAGTAGGAGATCGAGAGCTTTTGCAATCTCTCGACAAGCTGAGACCGAAGCCGAGCCGTCAGTGCCGCGCCAATTCGTGTTCCGACGCGTCCTTTGATCGCTCCGACGATCGCGAGGATAAGTCGCGACACCGCCAGGGCCAGCACAACCGCCACGAGCGCCGAGAGGAATCCGCCAACCTGCGATGATCGGCTTCCGTCGGTCAAGATGTGATCGACCATGTACTGCTGAAGCTTGGGGGGAACAAGCTCGGCCACGACGCCGAAAAATGTCAGCAACGTCAGCAGTAAAACTCCCTTTGTTTCGGGCCGAAGCAGATCAAGGACTCGAGAGAGAATCGCTCCCTTCGGGAGACACCGCGGGCAGCTCTCACCGGGGCTCGACAATCGAAGGCCACACGCCGAGCAGCGCCTTGGATCGTGCTCGTCCCCCTTTTCGACCTCGAAGTTTCCTTCTTGCCGGAGGCTTTCGAGTTTGCTTGCGACCATAAAAAAAGGATCGGCCAAGCGGTTCGAATAGCGAAGCAGATCGATCCAGGCTTGACCGACGCGGGCTTGCAGCATCCCCGAGCCGATCCCCGCCAGCGCCCGAAACGATGTGACTTCCACGATCGCCACCGACCGAAGAACCTGCGCCGATCCCTCGGCAATCACGGCCACATGCCCTGGCGTGACAAGAAGCCACTCGCGCGCAGGCTGGCCGACAAGGTTGATATCGGTCGGCGTTTTTAGAAGGATGGGCCCCTCGATACCGTCCTGTTCTTCGAGGGACGAGAGAACCTCCGCCGGAGGATCTTCTAGCAGCATTGCTTTGTTCCGAGACCGTGCTCCATGCTTATCCCGGCCGGCCGGATGATGGAGCCTCCAGCGCGGCATCAACGTTCTACGCGAAGCGAACCGATGAGTTCGCCCGTACGAACGGAGATTTCGACGCACACGGCCCGATCTTGGTTCTCACAGAGAGATGAAGTTTGGTTTAACTGTCCGAAGCGTTTTGGCGCTGTCGGCGAGCCGCCATCCCGATCCCCAAGAGGCCGGCCACGCCGACAAGGATCATGCTGGATGCTTCAGGGACAGCAGAGAAGCGGACGAAGAGCTCGTTGCCATCGGCGGAAGTTCGGAAAGAGAACGTGCCGCCGGCCAGCGGGTTGGCGAAACTGCTGGTGCTCATTTGCAGATTACTAATGTCTTCGAATCCCCCATGGGTGGCGGTGGCGATTCGCCAAAGATGGGATCGAGCCGGGTTCCATCCGGTCAATGGGCCAGCGATGTCATCCAACGTCAGGCTGGTGATCTCGATGGTGAACGGGCCGGTGATAGCCAATTCACCCGTGTTCCAAAGATCCCACCCAAGGGGGCTTCCCTCTTGCCCATCCATTCCTTCGAGCGCATTGATCTCCCACTGATAGCTGCCGCCTGCTCCCCATGTCGTGGTTGGCGTCGTCGCCGTTCCCGGGCTGTTGCCGGGAGAAAAGGTTCCGTGATTCGTGACCGACACCAGCCCGTCGAAAACCCCTGATCCCGTCAACAAGCCGTCTGCAGAGACATTAACTCGGCCGACCAATAGGCCGTTGTTCTGCAAGGTAGCTTGAGAAAGGATGATGTTTGGGGATTCAATCGTTCCAGCATCGAGCCTCGTGTTGCCTGCCAAAAGAGCGAAGAACGGCGCACTCATGTAGGCACCGTCGGCGATATCTAGTTCCGCATGACCTTGCAGGCCCAATCGGACTCGTTCGCTGCTGATCCAGGACGAACCTTCGCCACTGATGGAGACGCGACCATCCGAGTTCTCTCCGCCCAAGGCCGCGCCGGCACTGGTGACCGTCGCGCCGTCCTCAATGGAAAGCCTCCCTCGGCCACTGACGCCGACACCCAGTTCTCCTCCGGCGTTCCAAGAGGATCCTGGGCCGGAGATCTTCACCACTACTCCGGCTGGATCTTGAGAGCGGATCACTGCACCGCTCGATACAATCTCTGCTCCATTGCTCACTAGAATGGAGCCTCTATTGAGTAAACCGACGCGTAAGTCATTCGCGATCCAGGAAGAGCCTTCTCCATCAATGAGGACATCGACCGGCCCGGCGGCAAGATCCGTCGCGAAGGAACTGCGGCCCGTTAGAAACTGCCCCCCATTACGAACGGTGATACGTGTCGATTCTGTCGAGTTCACATTGAAGTCTCCCGATCGGTACAGTGATCCATCCCCATCAATGTCGAGCGTCAGCTCTTTCCCATTCCATCGAGTTTCGTTGGTGAGAATTCTTCCTCCTGCTTCGACTCGGAAATGGTCCACCGAGTCTTCGGCGATGATCGCGCCCACGTTCAGAAGTGAGTCAGTCCCAGTGACTAGCACTTGATTATCGCCACCCGTTGACGACAGGTTCGAAACGAACATTGTCGAGCCGTCAAGGATGTCGACGACATTCGCTCCTGATTCAAATTTGAATTTACCCACCAGTCCTTGCCAGAAACCCCTGTTAAGCCTGATGATCGAATGGCCTGAACTACTTGACTGAAGCGTTGTGTTGGGCGACACGACACGCGCGTTGTTAGTCAACTCGATCCGAGATACTCCTGCACCACCCATTTCGACCAAGTCTTGGTTCGACAGAATCGTGTTTCCTCCATCGAAGGTTGCCGATGACGTCTCCCCCTCCAAACTCTTTAGTTCCACCGAATGGGAAACGACCTTGCCACCGTTGGAGACATTGAGCGATCCCTCGGAGTAGAGAGTTCTTGTCGAGATCTTGGATCTGTCGTCAACAACGGTTGCGGATCTATGCGGAGCGATCGCTACTCGATCACTGATGGCGACAACACCCCCTTGGCGAACATCAAGGGAAGCGTCACCCAAACCCATTGCCAGTGTTTTGCCCGTGAGTTCACTGAACGGGCCAGCGATCTCGACTTTTCCAACCGATCCGATCTCCTTCGCCAGAAGAATGCTCGTTGTCTGTTGTGTCCCCGCCGTTCCGCCCAAGACGATCAACTCACCGACTCCTTGATCACCTAATGTCAGGCTGGTCCTGATACCGAGCTGACCACCTGAACTTCCCAGCGTGATGACACCAACGGATCCCGTCTCGATGCCTACGTTCATATCGGCGGTATTCACCCCGCCACCGGCGTCCAGATCGAGAGTCGATTCACCCGCAACACCGAGATCGATCGATGATGCCTGCCAAGTCGACAACCAGCCCGAAACACTTACCGCCGCGTGGGAGCCGGGCTCGATCGCCGTCGAGCTCTGAAATCCAAGATTATCCAGTTTACCACCGACGGCGATATTCAGGTATGCGGACCCGCGGACACCAAGATCTAGCGGCCCATATACCTGCCAGCTGGAACCTGCCCCCGTGATGTTCACTGTCGAAGTCGACGTCGATTCCTGCGCTACCAACGCCCCAGCCAATGATGTGAAGGCCCCGGAAAGAACCATCGCATTAGCTGATATGTTTAATTCCCCATTTCCACTTCGACCGACGGTGAGTTTTCCTTGGCCCACGAAGTTGGATTCAAAGCCTGCTATCGAGAGCTTCGAGGATTCCGACACATCACCGATGACAGAATCCTCTGTCGTTCGGAGATCGCCACCCCCGAAGACAAGTAGAGTCGAAGGAAGGTTGGAGCCGACCGTTAACGAAAGAGCGTCGGCGGCGCTGGTCACGATGGTCGCTTCAGGCCCACCATTGATGATGCTCGGAAGCGTTGCCGTCGGCACCCCGGCGGTCCAGTTGCTGGGATTGAACCAGTCGCTCGAGGTCGCCCCGGTCCAAGTCGTTTGCGAATGAGCGACTGATGGAATCATCACCAACGTAGCGAGTAAGAAGAGTTCAGAAACAAGCGTCCGCGTGGCGAACGATCGCGAGGGATTTGGGCGATTTTCCATCGAAGAACTTCTCCCACTCTGGCAGGTCAAAGGCAGGCTTCTCTTAGCCGATGGCCAAGGGAAGAAAACACGCGAGGGACTTTCACGGCAAGAAGCACGATTGATTAAAACTCGAAACCAAACAGCACTTGTTCCGACGAACGAGTTCATGACGTAAGAGGTAGGTGACGAACTTTCGAGAACACCCTAACGGCTCTCGAAAGGTACTTCCGCAGGCTTGCAAAACTACAGTCTCGATCCCTTCGATCACGCACGTCGAAGACCGACCGACAACACCTGTTCTGGCAGCATTCACAATTGTAACGAGTTAACATGGAATCGCAAGTATGAACGGGCGGAAGATTCCCCAATCCTCCGCTCTCACAACGATCTGCGCTGATCCCTCGGAGTCGACGATCCCGTCGTCCCTGTAATCAACGTGATTTCCTGATACCGAGAGAGAACAAAAGATGAATCTTCGAACCCCTACTTCCCGGCTCGGTCCCGTTTGCCAGGCTTGCCTGGCCTTTGCATCCGAAGCGGATTGGGATCCGAGTCGGTCGGGATCGTTCCAAAAAAGCCGATCATCATCTCTTCAAAGGTTTGATCTCCCCAGAGCACGGGCTTGGTGGGATCGGGATTAGCCGGGTTCTCGGTCGAGTTGTCGAAGTGGGCAACGCATTCGATCCGGGTCCCCTTCGGCATCAGCTTGGGCTCGGCCAATTCGTAACGAAGCTGCCAATTGAAGTCGTAGCGGGGGACGTCGAGCAGAATCTCTCTCTCGCCGCCGGGATAGACCGCTTCGTAGCGGAACGATTTTCCTCGCAGATGCATGTGCGGAAAAAGCATCGTCAGCATGGCATCGTTGTCAAACTGAAAGCTGGAACTGACGCGGTGATTGGATGCCCCGGCGGGAATCTTGAAGAAGGTATTGATCGCCACACCGCCGCTGGCCGCCTTCTTGACGGTTGCGGGGTCGGCAAACTTGAAACCGATTCGGCTCTTATCAACTTGGGCCTTGCCGTTGGGCGTGTAGTGCATCTGAAAGACGAGTCTTGACCCGGCCGGGATTCGCTGTGCAATTCCCTCGGGATAGATTCGAGGTTGTTCGCCGGGAGCATAGCCGCCGACGCTTTGCCGACCCAGAGCCCCGCGTTGGCGCGCACCGCCGTTTGGGCTGGAAGAGAAGACAATGATGTGATGGACGACCTCGCGATTGCCGGGCAGGGCTTCGCTGGCCTGGATCCATTTATCCTCGGTGAAGTTGGTTTCGACGGTGAAGTACTGATAGTCGACCACACCCTCGGCCGGCACCTGGTACGACGTCGGGATTTCGAACACGACGTCGGGCTGGCCGATGCTCCAACCCTTCACGAAGTTCTTCGGGGCGGGGAGATCTTTTGGATTTCCCTCGGGGCAGCCGGCCTCGATCCATAGGGCGAGATCCTTCTTTTCCTGATCGTTCAAGCGGGGGTCATTCTTAAAGTGGCCGTGCTTCGGGTCCGCGAACCAAGGGGGCATTCGCCCCAGATCAACGACCTCACGCATCATGGGGGCCCAGCCAACGACCTCTTCGTAGCTGTTCATAGGAAAGGGGGCGGCTTCTCCCTCGCGATGACATTCCAGGCACTTACTCTGAATCAGCCGAGCTATTTGGTTGGAATACGTGACATCATTCTTCTGCGTCCCCTTCGGCGCTCGGCCGATCAGGCAACCCTCCGCTTTGGTCTCCGCAATGCTGACGGGCTTGCCCGCGAGAAGTTCGTCGATCGCCTCGACCAGATCTCGGCGTGTCACCTTGGTCTTAGCATAACCCGCGGTCGTGCCGAAACCGAACTGGTCATCAACCCGTCCCTGGTAACGAATCTGCCCCTCTTTATCAACGATGAACATCTGCGGCGTCCGGACCGCGCCGAGCGAGTCGGCCAGCTTCGCCTCGGCATCTTTGATGAAGGGTATGTGAAGACCATGCGTCTTGACGAACGCACCCATTTCCGAAAGCGAATCCTGCACGTTGGCATCGACCGCGAAGAAAGCGACCCCCTTGTCGGCATACTGGCTCGCCAGTTCCGAAAGCCGACCGGCATACTGCTTGGCCAGCGGACATTCGACTCCCAAAAAGGCAATGACGGTCAGCGTCGATTTTGAGTCGGGGACCATTTGTGGTTGGCCATGATAGTCCCGAAGCTCGATCGGCGAAACGACCGTGCCCGCCAGTACCGATCCCGACAGCGCCATCCCTAGAAATCCGAACCAAAGCTGGCTTTTCATCGATCCTTCTCCAAACTCGGACAACCGAAGTGCTCTATGTTATACCCCGCACCCGGTCCAAGGTTTCGGTGGAATGTTCGTTCCGAAAGGGGACTTTCATCCAAACCATTGTTCTACAGACTCCCGGCGCGTTTCTTGGGCTCTTGGTCGCCGACGGGCGAAATAAAAGAAACGATGGGGGTAAGGAGCCTGCTGCCGACGGCGTCTACATGGTGTCCGACAAAGACCGGTTTGCTAACCCAACCTGCAAGGAGTTTGTCATGAAAACGAGTCCTGAGACCACCATCGGCGGGTACAGCCCGGTGTCCTACTTCGAGGTCAATAAGGCTGAGATGGGCCGACCCGAATTCCACGCGGAGCACCACGGCAAGCAGTATCTGTTCACGTCGGCAGCCCAGGTGGCGACGTTCCAGACGAATCCAGATAAGTATTCTCCAGCCTTCGGCGGCAGTTGCGCCTTCGGCCACTCGATCGAAAAGGAGTTCCCAGTCGATCCGACCAGCTTCAAGATTGTGGACGGCAAGCTCCTGCTGTTCCTGAAGAATGCCGAGGTTGACGCCAAGGGACTGTGGGAAAAAGAAGGGGACGCAGTCTGTTTGATCAAAGCCAACAAACACTTCGCTCAGACGAAGGAGAATTAACCCCAACCGTTGAGGCATGCCTCCGTCGAGGCATGTCTGGTTCCGAGCGGCCATCGAGAAAGCCGCTCGCCTGCCTTAGTGAGTCTCGTCATGGTGTCTCTTCCACAACTGCTTCGAGAAGTCCGCGATTGTGCTCTTTGTGCGAACCACCTCCCGCTCGGCGCGCGTCCGATCCTTCAGTTTCATCCCGCGGCCCGGGTTCTCATTGCCGGGCAGGCTCCTGGCCGAAAGACTCACGCGTCGGGTGTGCCGTTCGACGATGCCAGTGGCGACCGGTTGCGGGATTGGCTCGGGATTTCTCGTGATACCTTCTACGATCCGAAGTGCGTGGCTATTCTGCCGATGGGCTTTTGCTACCCTGGCACCGGTCGAAGTGGCGACTTGCCCCCGCGCCCGGAATGTGCACCCGCATGGCGAGAAAAGTTGCTCGATCGCCTGAATAACCTGAAGCTCACGCTGGTGATCGGTGACTACGCTCAGGAGTATCATCTTCCAGACGCGAAAGGTACCGTCACCAGTCGGGTTCAGGCGTGGAAGAAGTATTGGCCATTGGTTGTCCCACTGCCGCACCCGAGCCCACGAAACAACATTTGGCTCCGGCGAAATCCGTGGTTCGAGTCCGAACTTCTGCCGGCCCTGCGGGAGCGCCTATCTGACGTCCTCGCATGACCCGAGAACGACACGACGGCGAAGCCCATGACAGAACGAGACAATCGTGTCTCATTTCGCCATCGAAATAGCCCCATTGAGCTCCAGCCGGTCGGCATGGACGGAATGGAAAGATGGATTTATAGAGCCACCCGTGGCTTTCACGGCCCTGCCCATTGTTCGGAGAGCGATCCAGCAAAAGGTCGAAGTATGGAGAAGGATTCGCGGAGAGTTTTTTCCAAACAGACATCGCGCCGACTGCTTCACTTTGAAATGATGGAGACGCGGAACTTTCTGTCGGCGGCCGGCTTGTCGCTACCCTCTATCCTTGATGAACTCCATCCGAAGGCGATTGAATTCCAAAGACTGCTCCGTTCTTCGTACCTGGGGGTTCATCTCTCCAAAGCTTTGTCGCGGGCTGGCCGAAAGTCCCGAAAAACCGGAAAACTTGAACTTCGTTCACGACAGGACCGATTGACAAAATGGTTAGGTTTAACCATCCTCGGACAGCCGCCCAACCTATGGAGGTTGGTTTGCCGCCTGTCGCCGATCAAGTCCGTCCGGAGCCCATCGAATGCACCCATCCCGCGGGTCTTCTTCTCGATCGAACCCTCCACGTCGCTTGCTCGGCGTCGAGTCGTTGGAATCGAGGGAAGTTCTCTCGGCCAGTAACTTGGTGATCGGCTCCTGGCCGGAAGAACTGCAAAAGAAGGCCGTCGAACTGATTCACTCGCTCTCCTCCAGTTCTCCCCTCCCTGTTGATTCGAGTTCGGGCCAAGCGCTATCGATCTTGGGGAATGACGATCGCCGACTCGTTAAGGACATGATGGATCAGCCGTATGCGTCGATCGGTACGGTCATCAGCCGATTCGGCAATCAATTGTCCGCGGCCACAGGAACGATGATCGGCCGCAACACGGTCTTGACGGTTGCCCACGCGGTCTACAACTGGCCCGATGCGGACAGTCCATTTGTGGGTATGGCTAGCGAAGTTTACTTTATCCCCGCGATCAGTGGAAAGGACATTGAACAGACCAATGATGGGCCTTACTTCAAGTCGGAAAGGATGCCGTTCGGATCGGCCCGAGGGATCGAGATCCTGGTCAACCCCGAATACACGGCCGCGCAAAGCTTCGGGGAAGATTACGCCGTGATTCGCCTCGATCGCAACTACGGCGATTACATTGGGACGATGGAAGTGATTCCCGATCCTGGCAACAGCTTCTTTCTCAATAACAACCTTCACACGGTCGGCTATCCTTTCGACCTCAATCCTGATTCGACCAATCCCTACGAACAGTCATTCCGAGTCACGCAGTTCTCTGGCAATGAACTGGGAAGCACGACCATGGATGTCGCCGCCGGCCAGAGCGGCAGCCCGATGTTCTTCACGCAGGGTCGATTACGTCCCGCGGTGGTGGGAATGGTGGTGGCGGCCGGCGAGAAGGTCAACGGCGGCGTTCGGCTCGACGCCGACGCTTTCCAAAAGATTCAAGGTTGGCTGGCCAATGATGGTCAAGTCACGGACTTGCCTGATATCGGCAGTTTTTCGAACTCTATTGCTTTGAACTATGACTACCAACAGATCACGTTCGATGGTGATGGCAGCATCTTCCAGATCGCCGCGTTTGCGAACATACGAAACCTGGGTACCGCGCCGACCGGACGTTTTCAGGTCGGTTTTCAGAATTCGAGAGGTATCTCACTCGGGACGGTATTGGTCGAGAGCATCGAACCGTTTCGAACAACACAGATCGCCTTAGCTTACGGCCCCCCCCTCGTTTCGAGCAACGTCGACGCTGAAGGGATCCGAATGTTTTTAGATCCTTCAAACCAGGTTCGCGAATACGAAGAAGATGACAATTTCAGCATCGGCATCCGGTCATTTGCTGGGCCGCCGCTCGAGGAAAGCCTCGTCAGCAATACTCCCCGGAAGTTTCCAACAAACCCCGCCAAATCCGAGTACTCTGTCGCGGCAGGAGGAACGCTGACGATCGATGCTGCTTACGGCCTTACCGGAGGAGAGTTCTCAAGGCTGTTCCAAGGACCGCTTTACTCGCAGGATTCTCGCACCTTGCCCAAAGGATTGAACATCACCACCGCCAATGGGATCACCAAAGGAAGCTTCACCTACAGCCCAGTCCCGGACAAACTCTCCGGAGGGGTCTATCAGTCCCTCTTTTACTCGATCTATCAGGCGCCTTATCTGAACAGAAAGGCGGGAGATGTCTGGTACGGCGTGATGACGCTCCATGTTGGTAAGCCAAGTGACTACGATGTGCGGCCGTTGCCCCTTCCTTATCGACTCGGCTCCTACGCCGGTGGAGGCTGGACGTGGGATTCCAGCAATAATTTCAAAGCGGACGTTGCCGACGAAGTATTCACTTTCGGCGTTGCCGGCGATTTGCCAGTCATTGGTGATTGGAACGGCGACGGCACCGACGACATGGGTGTCGTGCGCGGCGGAGCGTGGTACCTCGACAGCAACAACACGCTCGGCTGGCAGGGAAACGACACCAGCCTAACCTTTGGTGGCGGAGGTGATCGCCCCGTCGCCGGCGACTGGAACGGCGATAAGCGGGACGATGTCGGTGTCTTTCGGGCGGGGACGTGGTTCCTGGACAGTAATGGCTCGGCCGGTTGGCAGGGAAATGACTCGACCGTCAGCTTTGGCGTCGCCACCGACAAGCTGGTCGTCGGAGACTGGGACGGCGACGGCAAGGACGATATCGGCGTCGTTCGCGGCGACGTCTGGTATCTGGACACCAACAAAATTCGCGGTTGGCAAGGGAACGATACCGCCGTCCGATTTGGCGCGATCAGCGACACGCCCGTCGTTGGCGACTGGAACCAGGATGGGCGCGATGACCTAGGGGTCTATCGCAACGGCATGTGGTATCTCGACAGCAACGGCACTCTAGGCTGGCAATCGAATGATCGAAGCATCAATTACAACGTCGGGAATACCACGCCGATCGCTGGGATGGGGAAGAACCTCCCCCGGTTGCAAGCGGCCGGCAACAACAGCATCGAAGGAACTTGGCAGGGAACCTTCGCGTGGCCCGATGGTAATTCGTCCCCTTGGTACCCTTGGAGCGGTCTTTTCAACATCACGATGAACGTTCGCCCGATGTCCGCGAGCGATCCGAACCGTTTTCAGGGAACGATTTTCCTCACTAGCTCGAAGGGTTCATGGATGGAGATGAGTTTCGAAAACCTGCCATCGCCTAGTAGTAACTCTAGCGGCACCACGAGACTCGCTCATGTCGCCTCGAGCTCACCCTTCGGGCTCTTTCAACCGACCTTCAATTCGCGGTGGGAGGATGGAGCGATTTATCTCGATTTCCTTGATGGATCGGTGGCGCGATTACTGAAGTTCGCTTAGCTATTTCATGCCGAAGACAAGGTCCCTGACTATTCCCGGACCTTGTCTTTGAAAATGCCGGGCTTTCGAACGTCGGTGCCGTTCGTCTGCGTGAGAGCATCGCCCATTCGCGCGCGAGCGGCGTCTGCCCATTGAGTAAGTTGATTCACTTTGCCGGGATGATCCTTAGCCACATCCGTCGTCTCGCCAGGATCTGTTTGCAAATCGTAGAGTTCCAGACCTGCCTCAACAAAATCAAACTTGGCCGGCAGTCCGTTCTCTCCCCCAGGCCGACCCGACAGCGTGCGATACTTGTGCGGAAAGATCAGCTTCCACTTGCCCGATCGCATCGCCTGCATTTCGCCTCGCTGGAAATAAAAGTAGTAAGCCTCTTGCGGACTCTTCGCGTCAGGCACGCCTGCCAGCAGAGGCCAAACATCCATCCCATCAATCGAATGGCTCGGCAGTTCGGCCCCGATCAACTTTGCGATCGTGGGAAAAAGATCGATCGTCATGAGTGGTTCCTCGCAAATCGTCCCGGCCGGTATCTTGCCAGGCCAGCGCATCACGCACGGCACGCGAACGCCTCCTTCCCAGCAAGTCCCCTTCGCTTCTCGCAGACCTCCCGACGAACCAGCATGATTACCGAACGATGTCCATGGGCCGTTATCCGAACTGAAGACAATCAGCGTCTTTTCCTTGAGCCCTAGCTCATCGATCTTCTGAACAACCCGCCCGACGTTGGCGTCTAGCTCTTGCACCACATCGCCGAAGATCCCCTGCTCGCTGGATCCTTCGAATGCTTTGGTCGCATAGAGAGGAACGTGCGGCATCGTGAATGGAACATACAGCAAGAAAGGCTGATCGCGATGTCGCACGACGAAGCTGATCGCTTTGTCGGCATAGAGTTGGGTGAGGCCTTTTTGGTCCTCCGGCTCAACACTTTTTTTGATGACTTCGTTCCCTTCGAAAAGAGGGAGCGGTGGAAATTCGCGGAGTCGGCGTTTGTCGCCGCGAGGGAAATTCTCGAATCCAGGCGAGAAGCCCCACATGTCGTTCGAGTACGGCAAACCGACATACTCATCGAATCCATGTTGCAACGGAAGAAAGGGACGCTGCCAACCGAGGTGCCATTTGCCGAACACGCCGGTCGCGTAACCTTGGCTCTTGCAGAGTTCCCCCAGGGTGATTTCGCTGGCCGATATGCCGACCTTGTCTCTGGGATTCAATGCTTGATGAATGCCGATCCGATGGGGATAACAACCGGTTAAGAGAGCAGCTCTTGATGCGGAGCAGACCGCCTGGGCCACGTAGAAGCTTTTGAATTGCCTCCCCTCTTGGGCAAGGCGATCGATCGCGGGCGTCTTAAAACCCTTGGCCCCGTTGACGCCGATATCGCCGTAGCCCAGATCATCGGCAAAGAAGATGACAATGTTAGGTTTGCCTGGCGCCGGCGAATCCAACAAGAAAAGAGTTGCTGCTAAAAGATATAACACGGAGATAACCTTCCCGTTGGTTTAGATAAAGGGCAGTAGTTCAAAGGACGAGACATCATTCTCTTGCGTGAAAGACTCGATCCTAGGAACAGATCCCTCCCGATTGTGGCGATCATCCCCTCGGTCTGGCAACGGGCAATTGGCAAAAGATCTGGGCAGGGACGATCGCTTCATCGAGGAGTGTCTTGTGCGAATACTGGCGATCACCCGAGAAGCAGACGACCCCGCCACGCGTTACCGTCTGGGCTTACATCGGCCGGGCCTTGCCCGACTCGGTATCGACGTATGGCCGATGCCTTGGCCTGCATCGCGCCGAGAACGATATGCCATCTTGGACAGCGCTCGCGATTATGACGCTGTCGTTGTCTTTCGGTGCCTGATGCCCATCGGGCAATTGATTCGCTTGCGAAGGAATGCTCGCTGGCTCGCCTTCGATTTCGATGACAACCCGACCCGTCGGGATTCCACCAAGGGCTATCCCTGGTTGCTGCTCGACAAGGTCGTGCAATTCCGGGCCATGGCTGCCTTGGCCGACGCCCTAACGCCGGGCAATACTACTCTTGCCGAACTTGCCCGATACTACGGTGCACGGCAACAAATCGAAATCGTTCCGACTGCCATTGATCTGGCCCGCTATCCATTCCCGCCCCCCCCGATCGAAGACGTTCGACTTACAATCGGCTGGATCGGTCAGCCCTCGACGCTTCCTTACCTGAAAGACCTCCGGCCGATCTTTCGACTCGTGTACGAGGAACAAAAGCCCGTCGTCATGCGAGTGATCGGCGCGTCCCGAAGTGGAATGATGAAGGAGATCGATACGGAAGAGATCCCCTGGTCGCCGGCAACCGAGGTTCGCGATCTGCAATCATTGCAGATCGGTTTGGCCCCGCTCCCCGATGATGCTTGGACCCGTGGGAAATGTGGACTTCGATTGCTGCAGTATCTGGCCGCAGGCGTCCCGTCAATCGCGTCGCCTGTGGGAGTCCAGCGAGAAATCATCGCCTTCGGTGGCTCGTTAAGCGCCACCACCGAGGACGAGTGGAGCGATGCCATTCGAGAACTTGCCGCGCATCCCGAGCGAAGAGCCGAACTTGCTCGTCGGGGTCGAGAGATCGTTGAGAGCCGATTCACGCCGGAACATTACACCACTGTTTTGGCCCGCTTATGGAGCGGACAAGAGTTCGGCCCGGCGGAGTCATAAAACAACGAGCGGATTTGTCAGGCCACCAGAAGAATAGGTCGCTATGCAACCATCGCGCGCACTTTCCATCGCTCAATCGCTCATTCAGATTCCGAGCGTGAATCCGTCGTTCGATCCAACCAGCAAGGGAGAAAGCGACGTTGCGTTCTGGTTGACAAAGTGGGGCGAAGCCCATGGTTTTGAAACTACGACTCAGCCCGTGACCGACAAACGATCGAACGTCTTGATTTCGCTCACGAACGGGAGCGATCGGCCCCACTTGCTTCTCAACGGGCACATGGACACCGTCGGCGTGGGAGGCATGACGATCGATCCGTTTGCCGCTACTGTTGCGGGTGGACGACTCTACGGCCGCGGGGCCAGCGACATGAAAGGTCCCCTCGCCTGCATGTTGACGGCACTTCTGGACCTGCGCGATCAGCCTGCCCAATGGACCGGTAAAGTCACGGTGGCCGCCGTCGTCGACGAAGAATTCTGCTTCATCGGGGTACAGCGTTTACTCAAGGATCAGCCTGCCATCGACTTTGCCATTGTCGGCGAGCCGACACGCTTAGAAGTGATTCGCGGGTGCAAAGGGTGTTTGCGGTTTCAAGTCACCACCCGCGGACGGGCGGCTCATAGCAGCCGACCCAAGGACGGCGCCAGTGCGATCTCGGCCATGGCCCGCGTGATCCCAGCACTCGAGACATACTTCGAGGAAACTCTCAGCCAAATCACCGAACCCGATTTCGGTCCTAGCACCGGTTCGATCGGCCTGATTCACGGCGGGATCGGCGTCAACATTGTACCTGACCAATGCGAGATCCAAGTCGACGTCAGGCTGTTACCGTCTCAACAGGGGGATCAAGTTCACCGCGAGATTATCGACATCGTGAAGCATGTTCCCCTGCCGCAGGGGACATCCTGCTCGGTAAGCCAACCCGTCCTCAATGATCCGGGTTACGCAATTCCCGCGGACAGCCCGTTCGTCCGAACAATGGTCGAAACGCTCGGTCGCGATCTCTCGGGAGTGGTTGCTTTCTCTTGCGATGCCAGCAAGATTGCTCGATCGGGGATTCCCTGCGTCATCATGGGGCCAGGCGATATCCGGTCGGCCCACACCATCGACGAATCGATTACTCTGGAAGATCTGCAAGCCGGCGCGATTGCCTACGCGCGCATCGCCCGCGCGCTCCTGGCAAGTTAAGAGGCCTGATCGATCCAAACACGAAATCGATCCTCATCGATGTTGCGACCACTGATCACGACAACGATATCCCCCTGCCCGGCCGTATCGACTTGCCCCGAGAGCAACGCCGCTACGCCGATGGCGCCCGATGGCTCCGTGCGTAAACCAACCTGTTCATAAAGCCAACGCATCGCCGAACAAGTGACGCCATCATCGACCGCAACAGAAGTCCGAACGAGTCGAGCAAGAATCGGCCAGTTGTGTTTGCCCACATCGTACGAGAGAAGGCCATCACAAATACTCATCGGCTTTTCCAATCGAACGCGCTTATGCTGAAGAAGCGATCGTCGATAGTCGTCAGCGCCAGTCGGTTCGATGCCGATGATCGCGGCACTCGGAAAGACATCGGCCACGGCCAGCGCATGCCCCGCCATTAATCCCCCGCCACTGATAGGGCAAACAAAATGGGATAGCTCGCGTTGATCTTGTTTCAATTGCTGAGCGATCTCGATACCGCCGACACCGTTGCCGGCAATGACGTCGATATCGTCGTAGGGAGACGCCTGCACCGCCCCGAGTTCGTCCACCAGATCTCGCACCATTCGATCGCGAGCGCCTGTTTGATGGTCGGTCTCGATATCGTACGTTCGAATCTCCGCGCCGAAGAATCGCGTCCGCTCGAACTTGATGCGCGGAGCGCTCTGAGGCATCACGATGATGACCCGCTTACGATACCTCTTACCAGCAAAAGCCAGACCCGAGGCAAAGTTGCCCGACGAATGAGCCACCACTGGCCGGTTGCCGATCTTCTCTTGATGGCGATGCATCCATGCCAGTGCTCCCATCAGTTTGAAGGAACCAACGGGTGTCCATCCATAATCTTTGATCCATACCCGCCGATATTCCGGGAGATTCAACACCTGCTCCATCGCGACGCAACGCACGAGCGGGGCCGGCGAGGCATGTTGCCAAACGATCGGCCTCGCTTGCCTTACATCCTCGATCGTCACCACTGGATCGTCGGCCAAATCATTTCTCCGGAAAGCTACTCCGATAAAGTCTACTGCTTGAGCAAGCATTCTGGAACCATTACACTGGCGCACCGACGTTCTTTCCTGATGTAAGGTGCCTCCACGATGTTATCCTGCGGAGATTCTCCCCGTGTGTCTCGCCGAGCGTTCGCCATCGGGATAGCGGGCGCCGTGACTGGTACTTTGTCTGGCGTCGGAACGGGCGAACTCGGCGCGATGCAAGTAACGACCATCGCCTCAGAGGAGTCTGGCGACGAAGGTTGGATCGATGCTCATACGCATGTCTGGACGTCCGACATCAAGCAGTATCCACTCGCGAAGAGTTTCTCGGCCGCCTCGATGCAGCCGGCCAGCTTTACGCCGGAAGAGCTTTTTCTTCACACCAAACCGGCTGGTGTCCAGCGAATCGTCCTGATTCAGATGAGCTACTACGGATTCGATAATGCTTACATGTTGGACATGATGGCCAAGTATCCCGGGACTTTCGGCGGCGTGGCGATTGTGAATCATGACGATCCTCGTGTGGCAGAGACCATGAAGGATCTCGCGACCAAAGGTGTTCGGGGCTTTCGGCTCTATCCGCCCGAGATGGGGAGAAGGAGTTGGCTAGAGGATGCGGGGATGGCCCGGCTCTGGACTGCTGCGGGCGAACAGGATTTGGCCGTTTGCCTTCTCATCAATCCCACGGATCTGTCGTTGACGGCGAAAATGTGCGAGCGATTTCCAGACACGCGCGTCGTCGTCGACCACTTCGCGCGGATCGGCGTGAGTGGGAGAATCGATGACGAGCAGATTGCTCAGCTTTGTTCGCTGGCGCGCTTCCGACAGACTTACGTGAAAGTGTCCGCCTTCTACGCGCTGGGTAAGAAGTCTCCGCCGTACGACGATTTGATTCCGATGATTCGCCGACTCTATGATGCGTTCGGCCCCGAGCGATTGATGTGGGCTTCGGACAATCCTTATCAGGTACAGCCTCCCCATCGGTACATCGATTCTTTGTCGCTGGTGCGGGATCGGCTTTCTTTTCTCTCGGCGAGCGAACGACGTCATCTCCTTCGCGATACCGCCAAGCGAGTCTTTTTCGCTGCATAACAACCGAGCGATAGAAGGACGATCCATGCTCGATGAATCCGTCAAGTCAATCTCTTCGGTAGGTGCCTGGTCGATTTGCATCGTTCTGCTGCTGGCGACGCTTCTCAATTACATGGATCGACAAGTTCTTGCCGTCACTTTGCCGACACTTAAGGCAAAGTATCAGTTGGCCGAGGCTCGCATCGGTCGGCTCGAAGGGACGTTCGGAATGGCATTTGCCGCCGGCTCTCTCTTCTTCGGTTTGCTGGCCGATCGCATGGGCCCTCGATTTCTCTACCCCGCCGTGCTCGCCGGTTGGTCTCTAGCAGGCATCGCGACCTCCATGGCGGGGCGAGAGTCCCTCACACAAGCGTTTGAATCCGCGTCCGAGTCGCCTGGCACCGGTGTCTTTCGTTGGCTCTTGATTTGCCGACTGATGCTCGGCTTTTGCGAGGCGGGGCATTGGCCTTGCGCCCTCATCACCATTCGATCCATACTCTCTCCCCGTGATCGGACGCTGGGTAACGGCATCCTGCAAAGCGGAGCCTCGCTCGGAGCGATCATTGTCCCCATCTACGTCGAGGCGTCCGATCGCGCGGGGAACTCATGGGAGTTTCCCTTTTGGTCGATTGGCCTGGTGGGTCTCCTTTGGATTCCGTTGTGGTTTGCCGTCGTCGGGGTCCATCGACTCTCGCCGCGCGTGGAGCATCACGAAAGCGCTTCCACCACGATGATGGCTGACACTTCCACGCACTTGGTTCGCCGACTGCTTGTCTTATTTGTCATTGTGGCGACACTGACGATCAGTTGGCAGTTTCTTCGCGCCTGGCTCGCCCTCTTTCTTCAAGATCATCATGGCTACAGCAAAGAGGCGACCCGCGGATTGATGTCGGGCTATTTCATCGCTGCCGACATCGGCTGTTTGGCCTCCGGGGGATTGGTGGCCATGATGGTGCATCGGGGCTGGCCTCTGCCCCGGGCACGAACGGTGGGATTCTTCCTTTTTGCGATGCTCACCGCCTGCGGCGCTTTGGTCCCGCGAGTATCGGATGATCGCCTGATGGTGGGACTTCTCTTTCTGGCAGGGGCCGGGATCTTGGGCTTGCACCCGTTCTATTATGCCATGACCCAGGAACTTCCCCCCGAGCGATTGGGCTTCTTTACGGGCCTCCTCGCGGCTGGCGGTTGGATCGTTTCGAGTCTTTCTCAGATTTTCCTAGGTCAGCATATTCAAGCGACCCAAAGCTACGCCCTGGGCCTTTCGATCGTCGGTTTGGCTCCCATGATCGGTTTGGCGGCAATGATTCTCTTCTGGCCCAGAACCACGGTTTCGAACCGATCGTTGGCGGTGTAGAATAGTATGGCGAGCCAAAGCGAACGGGGCCCAGCGAGATCCCGGCATCATGACCGACTCACTTCTCCGACGACTCGTCCCTCTTGTGATGGTGAGCAGCTTCGTTACTCTCTCTCGCGCACAACTTCAAACTTCCATCTCCGATACAGATGATGGAACAGCGTTCTTCGAGAAAGAAGTTCGACCGGTTCTCGTGACTCACTGTTACGAATGCCACGCCCAAGGGGAAACCAACGGCGGATTGGCGATCGATTCGCGCGATCTCATCCTCAAGGGGGGCGACAGCGGACCAGCCGCCCTACCAGGAAAACCCGACGCAAGTCTCCTCATCGAAGCGGTTCGCTACACCCGGCCCGAGCTCCAAATGCCCCCCAAAACTCGGCTGCGCGACGCGGAGATCGCCACGCTTGAAAAATGGATTCAAAGAAATCTTCCCGATCCCCGCTCGCCAGCGCCGGCCCACTCCGATGCGAAACCGACAGGGATGAGCATCGAAGAGGGTCGCCGATTCTGGTCGTTTCGCCCTCTTGTTGACCCATCTTTGTCGCTGGCCGAAAGCGACCACCACTTCGACAACGCCATCGACTTGTTCCTTGAATCGGCTCGACGCGAGAAGAAACTCCCTGTCGGACCGCGCGCGGACCGTGGCCAATTGATCCGCCGGCTTTGCTTCGATGTTACCGGTCTGCCACCGACACCCGAGCAGATCGACGATTTCCTTCAAGATGACTCGGCTGATGCTTGGGAAAAGTTGACGGATCGAATGCTGGCATCACCGGCGTACGGCATTCGTTGGGGTAGACACTGGCTCGATGTGGCTCGGTACGCTGACTCGAATGGCCTTGATGAAAACCTCGCCCTCGGCAACGCCTGGCGCTACCGCGATTATGTTGTTGATGCCTTCAATGCGGATAAGCCTTTCGATCGTTTCGCCATCGAGCAGATTGCCGGCGATCTCTTGCCTGACGCCGACTCACAGACGCGCACCGCGACGGGCTTTCTGGTTTTGGGGGCAAAGGTGTTGGCCGAGCCTGACCGCGAAAAGCTTACCATGGATACGATCGACGAACAGCTTGACACACTTGGAAAGGCATTCTGGGGTGTCACCATCGGTTGCGTCCGCTGTCACGATCACAAGTTCGATCCTCTCAAGCAAGAGGACTACTACGGCTTGGCCGCGATCATGAAGAGCACCAAAACCTTCGGCGATACCAACACCGGCGCGATCAAGCATTGGAATGAGTTTTCGCTTGCGTCTGCCGAGGAGAAGCAAGCTCTTCAGAAAGTCGAGGAAGAAATCGCCCGCCAGAAGGAACGGGCCAACGCGTTCAAAAATAACGCGATGGATAGGCTCCGCCGTGATGCCCAAGCGCATGCGGCAGACTATCTGATCGCCGCTAGCCAATTAGCTATTGATGCCACACTCGTCGAGGTCGAAGCGGTCGCTCGTCCGAGAGGGTTGCACCCGCGCATTCTCGCGCATACCCGTCGTCATCTCGAATTCCATCGCGACGATCCACTGTTCGAACCTTGGCATTCGATGACCCGTTCCGGGGATACCGTCGTCCTCGAACATCATTACCGAACCTTGTTGGCTCAGGTGCAGGCAGCCCGGGACGCAGCCGCGCAACAGACACCGCCTGCGACAACGCTCGCGGATCCTACTCTTGAAGCGGCACGCTTGGCGATCATGGATCCTTCGGGATTTCTTGCCGTTCCCCCCAAGGTCGAGTTTGCGTTTGATGAGACGACCCTCGCGGAATTTCATCGTCTTTCCGAAGAGGCTCGCTTGGTCGAAAGTAGTGCCATCGACGAGCCCGCGGCCATGGGCGTGCAAGATCAAACAATCCTGTCCTCGCTTCCCATTCATGTTCGGGGAAGCCATCTCCAACTGGGCGCCGAGGTCCCTCGAACTTTCCCCGCGGTGATGCGAACCGAAGGGACGATGCCGAGCCTTCCCGCCGATCACAGCGGTCGGCTTGAGTTGGCTCGCTGGATGGTGCAGCCCGATCATCCCTTGACCACCAGGGTACTCGTCAATCGCGTTTGGCGTTGGCATATGGGGTTGGGTATCGTCGCTTCTGTCGACAATTTTGGAAAGCTTGGCGAGCCCCCGACACATCCCGAACTGCTTGATTGGTTGGCGTGTCGATTCATCGAGTCTGGTTATTCACTGAAGCAGTTGCATCGGATGATCGTCACCTCTGACGCGTATGGTCTCGATGTTGTTCATCCGCAGGAAGAGACGATTCATGCCATCGATCCCGACAACCGCTTCTATGCGAAAATGCGTTTGCGGCGACTCGATGCCGAGCAGATCCGCGATGCTGTTCTTTTTGTCGGCGGCCGACTCGATCACACTTTGGGCGGAAAGACCGTCCCCTTGAGGAATCGTCAGTTTGTTTTCGATCATACATCGATCGATCACACTCGCTATGACAGCCTTCGCCGATCGATTTATTTGCCGATCATCCGTAACAATCTTTACCCATTCTTTGAGCAATTCGATTTCCCCGACCCCACCACCCCAACGGGCAGTCGATCACCGACGGTGGTCGCCCCGCAAGCCCTTCTCCTCATGAATGCCGACTGGGTGATGGACTCGGCTAGCGAACTCGCGCAAGAGATTCTCGCGTTGCCCGGCGATGACTCTGCTCGGCTACGGGCACTTTACTACCGAATGCTCGGTCGGGGGCCGACGGCGGATGAGGTTGAGCGAGCGATTCGATTTGTTCGTGATGGCTCGGGATCGGTGGTCTCTCGGTGGTCACGATTCTGCCAGGCGATCCTGGCCAGCAATGAATTCATCTACGTGAGGTGATGACGGCATGTTTCCAAGGATTTCCTCTCGGCGACAGATGCTTTGCCAGTCGGCCGTCGGCTTTGGCCAATTAGCTCTGTTGAATCTGCTCGCCGACGAGAGTGCCGCCGGCTCGCCTGATCCTTTAAGCCCGAAGAGCCCGCACTTCGCGCCCCGGGCCAAGCGAGCGATCTTCCTCTTCATGAAAGGTGGTCCATCCCACTTGGACACTTTCGACCCCAAACCTCGCCTGGACAAAGAGAATGGGAACCCGCCCCCGTTCGCGCTGCCAAGGGTCACGTTCGCCAAACAGGGAAACCTCTTGAAGAGTCCGTGGAAGTTTCATCAGCACGGCCAAAGCGGCCTGCCCGTCAGCGAGCTTTTTCCGCACGTCGCCAAGATGGTGGATGATCTCTGTATTCTTCGTTCGGTGCATGGCACCAATCCTGCCCACGGCGGAGCGGCGCTCAAGCTTCACACGGGAAGCGATCAGTTTGTTCGCCCCAGCCTGGGTTCCTGGGTGACGTATGGTCTAGGGACAGAGAACGCAAATCTGCCGGCCTTTGTCACGATCTGCCCGACGCTCGCGCATGGTGGCGTCAATAACTGGGGATCGGCATTTCTCCCGGCGTACTGTCAAGGGACACCGATCGGCAGCGCGAGCACTGCCGCTTCTCAGGCAAAGGTTCGCTTCATTCGCAACGAGCGAATCAGCCCGACCGATCAGCGAGCCCAGATGGATCTGCTCGCCTTGATGAATTCCCAGCACAAGGACACCATGCCGACAGAGAGCATCCTTGAGGGAAGACTCCACTCCTTTGAGTTGGCCTTTCGCATGCAAGCGGAGATTCCTCTGGTACAGAGTCTTTCTGGTGAATCTCCCGCGACCCAGCAGCTCTATGGGCTGGATGATCCCATCACGGAGAATTTTGGCCGACAGTGTTTGATGGCACGCCGATTCCTGGAGAACGGTGTTCGCTTTGTGCAAGTGACGCATAGCGATAGCGAAGTGCAGTGGGATCAGCACAGCAACCTCTACCACGGACACACGAAGAATGCTTCCGAGGTCGATAGACCAATCGCCGGACTGTTGCGCGATCTCAAAAGTCGCGGGCTGCTCAAGGATACGCTCGTGATCTGGGGAGGCGAGTTTGGCCGAACACCGACGGCCGAGGGAACCGATGGGCGCGATCACAATCCTTACGGCTTCACCATGTGGATGGCGGGGGGCGGCGTTCGGGGGGGCATGGCGTATGGCGCCACCGACGAGTTCGGATATTACGCCGTCGAGAACAAAATGCACGTCAACGATTTGCACGCGACCATCTTGCACCTGTTGGGCCTTGATCACGAACGGCTGACGTACCGATACGCGGGGCGAGATTTTCGTCTCACCGATGTTGCCGGCAGCGTCGCCAGGGATATTTTGGCATAATTCCGAGAATTCTCGATCCGATCTCTCGCTTCCCCGGACGGATCATGACGAATTTGGCTCATTCAGATCCTCTTCGCGACGTATCAAAACAGGGGGACTTTCGCGGAGATAATAGAGGCAACGAATCGATCAGATTGGCCTTCTTGTCGAGCGATCCATTGGAATAGAGCCGAGCCCCGTCGCGAGTGGATTCATCGCTTCTGCCATCGCTGGCAAAGGGGACGCAGCAACCCGTTTACTGGAATGAGGGACACGCCTAGCTTGACACAACAGAACGACTTAGAGGGTACACGTTCACGAAAACTGCTTCGGGCGAGTGCGGCGAGCTTTGTTCGCTCCGCCGTCGGCGCTCGACGCTGGCTTAGACAAGCCATCTGGATCTGGCCGATCGTGGCCGGCCTGCTTCTCACGGTTGTAGGGTACTTCACCAAGCAGACGATCGAACGTTCGATCCGTGAAGATTTGTCATCGGAGCTATCGACGCTCCTCGAAGCGGAAGTCGCGGCACTTCGTCTTTGGATGAAGAGTCAAGAGTCAATCGCTGCCTCGATTGCGAACGACCCGACCGCCTCACCATTGGCGATTCGTCTGGTGGAAGCTGCCCAAGATCCCTCGGCGACGCAAGCGAGTATCGTTTCGTCGAAAGATCTCGAAGCGTTCCGCGCCGAGGTCGGTCCCTTGCTCGAACATTACGGCTACATGGATCTCCTTATCGCCGACACAAAACTGCGCTTCGTGGCCGGCATGAAAAACGAGTTGATCTTGCAATCGGTTCCCGACGCCGACCAATCAATCCTCACCGAGCGAGTCTTTCATGGAAAGCGAAGTGTCTCGGCACCACGACCGAGTCTGGTATTGCTCCCCGACACCAACGGCACCGTTCGCGCGGGGGTTGCCACCATGTTCGCCTGGGCTCCCCTGAGCGATGCCCATGGAAAGATTGTCGCGGCAGTCGGCATTCGGATTCGCCCACAGGATGAATTCTCAAAGATTCTCTCGATCGGACGGAGCGGCAAGACGGGCGACACGTACGCCTTTAACCATGTCGGTACGATGGTGTCGATGAGTCGATTCGAAGACGATCTTCAGCAGATCGGCATCCTTCGACCCGGCGAAGAGTCGACCTTGACGGTGGCGCTGCGAGATCCGGGGGTTGATCTCACGCGGGGCGAGCGACCCACAACGCTGGTGCGTGACATGCCGATGACACAAAACGTCGCCCTGGCGACAAAGAAGGAGCCAGGCGTCAACGCCTACGGATATCGAAGTTATCGCGGTGTGCCGGTCATCGGGGCGTGGACCTGGCTTGACGACTATGACATCGGAATCACCACCGAACAAGAACTAGCCGAGGCGCTCGCCCCGGTGCAATGGATGAAATGGTTTTTCTGGGGATTGATCGGCCTACTGGGGCTCGCATCGCTGGGGATTTTTTCCGTCACCCTGTTCGCCGCCCGGCTGGATCGGAAGGCCCGGTTGGCGTCGCTCGAAGTGAAGAGGTTGGGACAATATGCCCTCGATGAGAAGATTGGCGAAGGAGCGATGGGAGTTGTTTACCGCGCGCACCATGCCATGCTCCATCGCCCCACGGCTGTCAAATTCCTCGATCTCGACAAAACAAATGATCAAAGCATCACTCGATTTGAACGAGAGGTTCAGCTCACCAGTCAACTGACCCATCCCAACACGATCACGATCTACGACTACGGAAGAACTCCTGAAGGGGTCTTCTATTATGCCATGGAACTTCTCGAAGGTCGCACGCTTGAGGATCTTGTCCGCAGGGATGGACCCGTCCAGTATCGGCGCGCGATTTGGTTTTTGCGACAGATCTGCGGCTCACTGGCCGAGGCCCATGAAGCGGGCCTGATCCATCGCGATGTCAAACCGGCGAACCTGATGGTCTGCACACGCGGCGGTGTTTACGATTTCATCAAAGTGCTCGATTTTGGATTAGCCCGCGCTGTCGATTCCGAGAAGCAGTCCAGGCTGACCGCGGCGGGGGCTATTGCCGGCACGCCTCTTTATCTTTCCCCAGAAGCGATCGAAAATCCGGTTAATGTCGATGCTCGGGCCGACATCTACGCCGTCGGCGCCGTCGCTTACTACATGCTCACGGGCAGGCCCGTGTTTGAGGGACGCTCGGTGATGGATATCCTCCAAATGCACATTCGGGCGACTCCATCGCCACCGTCGGCGTTAGCACGTGGTCCGATTCCACGCGAACTCGACGAAATGGTACTGCGGTGTCTCGCCAAGGATCCCGCTCAAAGGCCCGCGAGCACCCGGCAAATGCTCGCTTCGCTCGATCAATGGGGAATCGAACATCCGTGGTCGCAGTCGGACGCTCGCCAAGAAGCCGCTCGTTCCTCTCCGGATAAAGCGGAGATCACGGCTATTGCGGATGAAACAACGTTCCTCGCCAAGACCGAACTGCAGTAACATAAGAGACGGGAGAGATCGCACCCTTTGACTCTGTTTCCGTTGGCCCAGAGACGGCTTTCTGGATGCCGACCTTCGACTGGTGGCGATGTCGCCTCAATAACTCTGGAGTAATCGGAAGAATGGTATCGATCTCACCTGAGTCTGTGACGCCAAGTACCGCGACTAAAGGCCCGCGGTTATGGATCATCAGCGCCGTCGCGTTACTGGTGCTCTTTGCGATCGCGATCGCGTGGAAGCTGTCGGTCCCGGCATCTCCTCCCGGCATGGTTTATATTCCCGGAGGAGAGTTCGTGATGGGGAGCCCCGGAACGCCGCCCCAAGCCAACGAATCGCCGGCCCATCGCGTTCGGGTTCGACCCTTTTTCATGGATCAGTCCGAAGTCACCAATGCCGACTTCCGTCGATTCGTGCAGGCAACCGGTTTTGTGACCGAGGCAGAGAAAGCGCCCAACTGGGAGGAGATGAAAACCCATCTTCCACCCGGTACTCCAAAACCGGCCGACGAACTTCTCGTCCCAGGCGCGTTGGTCTTTTCTCCGCCGACCCAAGCAGTTGGGCTTGATGATGTCTCCGCCTGGTGGCAATGGATTCCGGGCGCCCATTGGAAACAACCCGAAGGTCCCGGCAGTTCGATCGAAGGTCGCGAGGATCATCCGGTCGTCCATGTTTGCTGGAGCGATGCGACGGCGTTCGCCCAGTGGGCTGGGAAACGGCTTCCTACCGAAGCAGAGTGGGAATACGCCGCTCGTGGCGGAATGGTCAGCAAGCGATACTCGTGGGGGGATGAGCCGCCCAAAGAGATCAAGGGAGGCCGAGCAAACATCTGGCAGGGAACCTTCCCGCATGACAATACCAAGCTCGATGGCTACCTTCGAACTAGCCCCGTGAAGTCCTATCCCCCCAATGCCTTCGGCTTATTCGATATGGCAGGTAATGTCTGGGAGTGGTGCAGCGATTGGTACCGCGCCGATGCGTACGTCGGCTCTGAGAGCGGTTTGCAAGTGAACCCCAAAGGGCCAAAGGACTTCTGGGATCCACGACAACCCTACGAACCACAGCGAGTGATTCGCGGCGGCTCGTTTCTATGTCATGTCACGTACTGCGAAAGCTATCGGCCCGCGGCACGACGGGGCGAAGCCGTTGACACAGGTATGTCACATATCGGCATACGCTGCGTCAAAGACATTCCACCATGACAATCGACATCTGCCTATGTTACACGTAACGCCGATCAGGCAGCATCACGAGGAGACAGACCGATGTTATCAAAGACGGCCGAGTACGCTCTTCGGGCGGCGGTCTGGTTGGCTCGAGATGATGTCCGTAACGAACGCGCGGACCGTCTGGCGGAAGTAACCAAGGTTCCGCGCCGGTATCTCCACAAGGTTCTTCAAGATCTCGCCAAAGCCGGACTCGTTGGTTCGCAACCGGGCCCCGGGGGAGGCTATTATCTGGCTCGCCCAGCGTCCAAGATGTCGGTTCTCGATGTCGTCAACGCTGTTGCGCCTCTTGAGAGGATCACCCACTGCCCTTTGGGGCTCCCGTCGCACATCCGCCTTTGCCCGTTGCATGCCGAGCTCGACAAAGTCTACGAGGCGACACAGAACTCGCTTGGTAGCGTCACACTCGAACAGCTCGTTCAATCCTCCAGCAGTATCGTCCCTCTATGCGATATCACCACGTAATCCGTCTGACTCAGCCTCGCCATCGTCCACTAGATCAATCTCACGTGGGATGCTCGTTTGCTCTCCTGGGATGAAATACTTCCTCTGGTTCGGAGGTGAGAGGAACACCGTAGCAAGTGCAGGTTTGTCGGTTATGGGATACCAAGATCATCCTCAAGCGATGATCGAATCGATCGGCTTTCCGTAATCGATCTCGAGTCTCTTGTGTCCGGGAACCTCCAGTCGACGTGCGTCCAGACCCATCAATTGCATGATCGTGGCATGCACATCGGTGACGTAGTGACGATCTTCGACCGCATGAAAGCCGATCTCATCAGTGGCCCCGTGCACGACTCCCCCTTTTATTCCACCCCCCGCCATGAAGATGGAGAAACCGAAGATGTGATGATCGCGTCCATCCCCATTCTGCGAGCCGGGCGTCCTGCCAAACTCGGTCCCGAAGACAACAAGCGTCTCGTCCAATAGACCCCGGCGTTTCAGATCCCTGATCAAACCAGCAACAGGACGATCTATCTGTCGACAATTGGATTCATGATTCCCTTTCAGAGCGCCATGCGCATCCCACGCGCCAGCGCCCCCGGCCCCATGCTGTATCTGCACAAAGCGGACACCGCGCTCGACCAAGCGACGCGCCGCCATCAGTTGCGAACCAAACGGCCGGGTCACCTCTTCGTCGAGCCCATAAAGAGCGCGGGTCTCGGCCGACTCCGACTCGAAAGACAAGATCTCCGGGATCGATCGCTGCATCCGAAAAGCAAGTTCGTAAGAACGAATCCTCGCTTCAAGAGTCCCGTCACCGGGATACTCCACGCGACGCCGGCGGTCGAGCTGATCCGTGAGACGAAACATTCGCCTCTGCGCATCGGCTGAGAGCGGTACCTCGGGGGCCGCGTAGTCGAGAGGATGAGCTGGATCAACGCGAATCGGAACCGCGTCGTGCGCGGGGCCGAGATAGTGACCGTCGCGAACGTTCCAGTATTCGCGATTTCCCATGGAAATGAATTGCGGCAGATTGTCGTTCAACGAGCCAAGCCCGTAGTGGACCCAAGCCCCTAAGTTGGGAAACTCGCCATCGAGCATATGTCTGCCCGAATGGAACTGCGTCTGGGCGCCATGATTATCGTCGGTAGTGTACATCGAACGAACGATTGCCAGATCATCGACACAGTTACCCACGCACGGGAGCCAATCGCTCACCGGGATGCCACTTTGGCCCCGCTCGGTGAATCCGATTTGTGTCGCGAATAGTTTGTTTCGCTGCTGTCCATTCGCGTCTCCCTTCACCACCACTCGCGCGAGCGCGAGCTTCTCGGGACTTTGAGTATCCTTGAAAGGGGTCTCGTTGATGGTCTTGCCGGCATGTTTATCGAGCATCGGCTTGGGGTCGAAGGTCTCCAGATGGCTGACCCCGCCATTCATAAAAAGCCAAATGACACTTTTCGCTTTGGGAACAAAGTGAGGCTCTCCGAGCGAACCGGCATCTCCGCTGGCCTGGGCGTCGCGATCAAGCAATGAAAGAATCGCGAGCGATTCAAGACCGCGCGATAGAAATCGGCGTCGACTGGTCCCGCGAATGGTTGGCTCCTTCATCATCACACCTCTAGTGAATCATGATGAACTCGTCATGATTGATCAGCGAATGCACCAGACGAGCCCGCGCCTCCTCGATCGGCATCCCGACACCGAGCTCCGTGGCGGTCGGCGTCATCACCTTCCAATCCTTCATTGCCTCTAAACAGGCTTGTCGTTCCTCATCGCTGGGGCGAATGCCCAGGAGAAGTAGCCAAGCATTCTCGACAAAGTGATCGTCCGAAAGCGATCGTTCGTTAAGTCGCCGAGCGATCTTCTCCGTTGCTTCGATCACAAGCTTGCTATTGGAGAGCGCCAACGCCTGCTGCGGAATGATGCTGGCCGAGCGAACATAGCACTCACGCTCACTGGCACTATCGAACACTTCCAGAAACCGATGCCGCTCATTGTGCGAGTGCGTGAAGTAGAGACTTCGCCTGGAAGAGAACGGCTCCTTGGCAGGATCCACGGTCGGCCCGAGCATTTCACGATTCAACTCACCCGCGAGATCGACCAGCGTATCGCGAATGACTTCCGCTTCCATCCGTTTGCTGGGGGCATGCCAATAAAGCTTATTGGATGCATCCACGGATCGAGACGCCTGCTCGGGCACGGTCCCCCTGCTGGTGAGGCGATAAGCATGCGATGTCACCACCGCGCGATGCAGACTCTTCATCTCGAATCCATCAGCAACAAAATCACGCGAGAGTGTATCAAGCAATTCGCGGTGAGTTGGTTTAGCTCCCTTTCTGCCCCAATCGAAAACGGTCCGCACCAGCGGTTGGCCCCAGTGCCGGTTCCAAAGATGATTGATCGCAACCCTCGCAAAGAGGGGATTTTTTCCATCGACCATCCAGTGGACCAGTGCCGACCGTCGACCACTCGAATCGGCCGGGAAAGAACGTTCAAGTGACTCGGCCGGTTCCGATGAAGACTCGGGAGCTTTGACGGCTCCTAACAGTGGCTTGTAAGGAGATGGATTCTTCGCCTCGTCGCGGACGCGATCAAGCTCGGCCAGCGCGGCCGAGATTCTGGCGTGGCGATCCGTATCCTTCAGACCCTTTGAATGATGCCGCGCGGCCTTCCACGCTTTCTCGGCCAGCGAGATCTTGGCCTCGGCTTGCCTTTGCGAAGCCAACAGCATCAATGCCGGGTCATCCATTGACAGGTCGGCAGCGATGCGAGCCTCCAGAGCGGATCTCTCCTTCTGAGCCCAGTCGCGATGAGCACGAGCAACCTCTTCGCGATCGAGCGCCTCGTCGATGGAGATCGGCACGGCCGACTTGCCTGGCTCGGCCAACTCCATCTCGGTCGGCAATGCCATCACTATTAAATCGTCGAACGACGCCTGTGCATCGTAAGTGAAGAGTTCCATTCGGCCGGGATTTAGCGGGACGGGCACAACATAGGCCACCGCGAGTTGCCCATCCACAACGACGTTGACAAGAGGACCACGAAGGCGGATCCTAACCTCGATCGGCTTATTGATTGGGACCACGCGCGATTGGGCGCCCTCAGCATGATAATGATCGACGCCCGCTTCCTGATAATACACCTGCAGTTTCGATTCACCTTGGCACGCGCTCAAGTAAACGGCCAACCGATTCCCCTCGGCCACATCGAATGCAATCCCGGCCGACCGCCAACGTTCCCCGCCGTGAATGGTCAGCCGAACGCTTAGTTCCACATCCGCAGGAAGAGCGGGAACAAGTGCGGCGCTGAGAAGACTGGGATTGGTGGCGGACTGGCGAAGCTGATGATCGACGATTTCCCAATTCCCTTTGTCGATCCGCCAAAGACTCTCCTGCAGCGAATCGAAATGATCCTCGGCCAGGAGGGTTCTTTTGGCTGGGTCGGTTGCTTTGATCCACGCGCGAACACGATCCCTCGACTCTGTCCACTCTGTCTCGGCTTGTGCGGACTGCGCATCGGCGTGCCGACGATGATTCTCGGCAACCCATGGCCGAAGGCTAAGTCGATAGGCATCGCGCGGCAAAGCAACGTTGTGAATCGTCTGTTGGACGGCATACATCGTTAGGTGCGTCGGCAATCCTGGCGACAGACTCTGCTCTTTAACAGGCCTGGCTTCGTCCCCTTGAGCGAAAAGAAACGTCGGTGTTTCGAGGTGACAGTCATAGGCTCTCGGCATGCCGTCTTTCTCGTAATCGATCTGGCCGGGCACCTGGTCGGTGCGGACCTGATACGGTTCGAAGTGCGCACGAAATCGGTAGTAGTCGACCTGCGAAATGGGATCGTATTTATGATCGTGACACCGAGCGCAGTTCATCGTCAAACCTAGAAACGCCTTGCTGGTGTGCTCGACCGTCTCTTCCATCCAGGTATTTCGGTTGAACTTGAAATAATGTCGAACGAGAAAACCGGTCGCGCGAAGCTTATCGGGATCGCTAGGATAGAGCTCATCGCCGGCGAGCATTTGCCGAACCATTTCGCCGTAACCGACCCCGGCGTTCAAAGACTCGACCATCCAGTCGCGCCAATGCCAGATGTGCTTTTGACTATTGCGTACATCGGGCCCCAGGCCCCACCAATCGCTGTACCGCCAAATGTCCATCCAATGCCTGGCCCAGCGTTCGCCATGCGCGGGGCTGGCCAACAGTTGATCGACAACGCGGTCGCGCGCATCGGCGCGAGATTCCTGCTCGAAGGCGATAATCTGATCCAAGCTCGGGAGCAAGCCGAGCAGATCGAGATAGACTCGGCGAAGCCAAACGGCCGGCGGAGCATCGGGCAAGGGATCGACCCCTTGACTTCGTTGATCGCGACGCAGAAACGCATCGATCATCCCATCGGCAAAGACATCGCCCGTATCGGTCGGTGTTGAATGGATCAAGGGGGGATGAAATGCCCAATGATCCTTGGGGTCGCTGTCGGCCACCTCGTCATCGGGGCCAGCTCCCCCCTGCTCGATCCACTTTGCAAGGATACCGACCTCGTCGGGTGTGACTCTGGTCCCGGCATCGGCCGGCGGCATCCGGAGAGTCTCGTCCTTCTCTGTCACACGAGACAATAGCGTGCTGCCTGCCTCATCGTGAGGCAACAACACCGGACCGTTGTCACCCCCCTGTCCCGCGAGGCGCGCGGTGTCGAGGCGCAGACCGCCTTCTTGTTTGACCGCGCCATGGCACGCGAGGCACTTTGCCGCCAACAACGGCTTGACGTGGGATGTGTAATGCTCGACCGCTGGAGTGTCGGCGGCGATCATCATCAATGCCCACAGAGCCAGGTTCATCGATCATTCCATTCCTAAATTGCCCTGATTCTGATTATCCTTGACCAAGGGCGAAGCGCCTACCTCAAAGGATGTCGGTCTCCCGAAAGAGCCTGGGTGAATGGATGTTCGGGCTGTTTTTGCGGACAATTCAGGCGAGAATCTCGCGGATCACTTTGCCACGATCCATCTCGAGCCGTTGCCGACCGGGGATTTCGACGCGTTCGGGGTCCATTCCCATCAAATGCAACACCGTGGCGTGAATGTCGGTGACATAGTGAGGACTCTCGACGGCGTGAAAGCCGAACTCATCGGTGGCCCCGTGGATGTGTCCCCTCTTCACCCCTCCGCCAGCCATCCAGACGGTGAAGCCGTGCGGGTGATGATCTCGCCCGGTCCCAGACTTATTGAGACTGGTGACCTCGAGCGCGGGTGTTCGACCAAATTCGGTGCCGCACACCACGAGCGTTTCATCGAGCATTCCACGCCGTTTCAAATCGGTGATGAGACCCGCCAGCGGCTTATCGACACGCGAGCAAGACTTCGCATGCAAGTCCTTGATGTTGCTGTGCGAATCCCACTCGCCGTAATCGCTTAAGTAGACGAGCGTGAAGCGAACCCCTCTCTCGGCCAATCGCCGAGCCGCCAATAATCGCTTGCCGTAAATCGCCGTCGTCTCTTGATCGATGCCGAACAGGGAAAGAGTCTCGGCCGACTCTTGCGTCAAGTCGAGCGCCTCGGGCGCAGACATCTGCATCCGATGGGCCAACTCGTACGACTTAATCCGCGCTCGAAGTTGCTCATCGTGAGGATACTCGACGGCGGCCAAACGGTGAAGTTCGTCGAGGAAAGCGAACTCCGCATTCTGATCATCCTGCGAGATACCATTGGGGCGTATGCCGAACGCAAGCGGGTTGGCTGGATCGAGAGACAACTCGACGGCGGCATGCTGCGGGCCCAAGTAATGAGCTTCAAAATCTTTCTTCACACGCGGATCTTTGTACTGCCCCAGAAAGACAAATTGCGGCAAGTTCTCGTTCAGTGATCCCAAGCCATAGCTGATCCATGAGCCGATCGTCGGCTGTTGTTCATCGAGAAAATGCCGACCGGTGTGAAACTGAAATTCGGCGCCGTGATCGTTATCTGTCGTGTACATCGAACGGATGATGCACAGATCATCGACCACTCCTCCCAGATGCGGAAGCCAATCGCTTACTTCGCAGCCGAGATTTCCACGCTTTTGATAACCGACTTGCAATGGCATGATCTTCGAGATGATTTCTCGATCCATCCCCACCACGGACCGAGATCGCTCGCGAAAGAGGGGGCTCTTCTGTGGATGCGGAAGGTTGGTTTCATCGTACGTTTTGCCAGCGTACTGATTCAAAAGAGGCTTCGGATCGAATGTTTCTAAATGACTGACGCCGCCGGAGAGAAAGATCCAGATGACGTTCTTCGCCTTTGGAATCGGAGAAAGCGAACCATCCGACGACGCCCGCGCCATCCCGTCCCGATGCAGAAGCGACCCGAGGGCCAAACCGGTCGCACCCCAGCCTATGTCGGCCAGAAACGCTCGTCGTGAGGATTTCCTTTCGCCTAACGGCATGCGACAGCACTCCTATCGAACGGTGACAAACTCATGGTGATTGAAGAGCGCGTGAACGAATGACGCGCGGAGGGCGAACTTCCTCTCGGGAGTCAGCGATTCGCCCGCCGACGATCCTGCAGAGAGAAACCGCATGGCAGCATCGGTCTCGTCCTTGGTCGGTGTCCGCGAGAGAATCTTCTGGAACGATTTCGCGACAAAGGAACGGAGGTTCTCTTCGTTGGATCCGTCGCTCCCTTCACGATTGAGTGCGGCCGTCAAGGCACGGCTCGCGGATAGGGTCAATTCACTATTGACGAGCGCCAACGCTTGTTGCGGACGAATCGAGGTCGATCGCTGATACCCGTCGCAAACGTCGGGCGCATCGAACGTCTCCAGAAGAACCATCTTTCCCTCGCCGTGAGAGGAGAAGTAGAGACTCCGCCGTCTCGATGTTAGCCCGAGATTCGCGTCGATCTCTTGCCCTCCCATGACCAAGTCGAGCTCCTCCGCACAGGCAAGGATCGCATCGCGAACGACCTCGGCTTCCATGCGGCGTGGATTGCTTCGCCAATACCAACGATTGTCCTGATCGGCGGCCCTATTGGGATGCTCGTTCGCGGGTGGATTCGAGCCCAGGCGGTAAGTCTCACTGGTGACCAGAAGGCGATGGAGATGTTTCATCTGCCAGTCGTGTTCGACCAGTTCGACCGCTAACCAATCCATGAGTGCCGGGTGCGTCGGCGCGTGGCCACTGCGCCCGAAATTGCTCGGCGTATCCACGAGCCCCTTCCCGTAGTGCCTCATCCAGAGATGATTGACGGCCACCCGGGCGGTGAGTGGATTCTGAGACGACGTGATCCACCGAGCCAATGCCAACCTTCGTCCTGTCGTGGTCGCGGGATAGATCGGTGACAGGGGAGAATAACTGTCCCCCTCGACAGAAAGCGCCAATCTCGCTTGATCGAGGGCCGAGCGAGCGTCGGCCAATTCCTTGTTCGCCGCATCGACGGCGGCCGGCGTCATGGTCCCTGCTGCCCGATTCTCCTCGATGCCCATCGCCTCTTTCTCCGCTTTCGCGACTCGGCTGGCGGCACGGCGATAGTTGACTTGTTTCCCCGCCGCAAACGCCCGCGCGGCGAGCGGCGCGAGATCCCCCATGCCGCGATAGCGCGCATCGTCGGCTCGGATACGGGCTTCGATCCACAGTAAAGACGATTCCGCCTCGGCAAGCAGCGCCTTCTTCCATTGAGTATCGTATTCTGCTTCGAGCAACTGATGCTCTGCTTGCTTTATGGCCGTTGCATCGATCGGCATCGCTTCCGCGAGGGCGGCTCGCTTTTGCCGAGCTCCCCCTTCTACTTGATGGGATGACTCCCACGCCACGCGAGCGGCGTCGATGGCGGCGCGTCCTTTACTCCGCTCTTCATCCCGAACGAAACTTTTCAGGCCTGGGTAGTACGCCTCGGCAGGCAACGACACAGCCTCGGTTGTTGAAACAGGGTTACCCAGAATCGCCGGCGTTCCCGGCAGAACGGGAGGCTTATCGGGAAATCGGTTGCGCGAGTCACCCTTGATGAACATGTACGTGGGAGCGTCGGGCTTCTCATCGAAAACACGGACCAAACCCGCCTCGATCGGGCCGTACGACTCGGCATAGACGTACTTCTTGAAGGGACCCGGATCAGGGAGCCCTGGGACGCGATCTTGGCGAAGTTCGAGCGGCTCAAAGAAAGCCCGGAAGCGAAAATACTCCTCTTGCGTCACGGGATCGTACTTGTGGTCATGACAGTGACAACAGTTCATCGTTAAGCCGAGAAACGCTTTCGCCGTGTGCTCGACGTTATCCTTCATCCATGTTTCGTAGTTCCACTTGAACCAATTGCGAACGAGGAAGCCAGTCGCGACAACCTTCTCATCATCGCCCGGCAATGCTTCGTCGGCAGCGAGCATCTCGACCACCATGTCGGCATAACGACGATCTTCGTTGAGCGAACGAACAATCCAATCGCGCCAACGCCACACGTGCGGATAGCTGTTCATCACATCGGGCACCGAGCGCCGACCGTACCAATCGCTGTAGCGCCACACATCCATCCAATGCCTAGCCCATCGTTCCCCGTGGGCCGGGCTCGCGAGCAAGCGATCGATTTGTCGCTCGTATGCGTCTGGTTGATCATCGTTTAGAAAATGATCGAGCTCGTCCGGAATGGGGAGCAAGCCCACCAAATCGACTGTCGCCCGCCGAAGCAACACGTTGCGATCAGCAACCGCTATCGGCTTTAGACCATGCGATCGGTATCCCTCTTCGATGAATGGATCAATCGGATTTCGACTTCCGTCCGCGATTGCCGGCAGACTCGGACGCGTCGGCACGCGGAAGGCCCAGTGCTCTTGCGGATCCGGTTCCGGTTTGTCATCTGCCGGTGCTTGCGCGCCCGACTCGATCCACTGATCCAGCAGAGCAATCTCGTCCGGCGAGAGCGGATCTCCCTCGGGCGGCATCCGCTCGGCCAAATCTTCCACTCGAACCCGACGAATCATCTCACTCTCGGCAGGCCGACCGGGGACCATGGCCGGTCCGCTTGATCCACCCTTGCCGATAAACACCGCGGAGTCGAGCCGAAGCATCGATTCAGACTTTAAGGCGCCATGGCAGGCAAAGCATCTTTTCTGCAGGAGCGGTTTGATTTGCTGAACGTAAAGAGCCTCGTCCGCACAAAGAAACCTTGGGCTGAGCGTGACGGAGACAGTGATCCAGAGGAAATGCGCGACACCGGCGAGGCAAGCAAGCGATCGATTAGGCACGCTTTCGCTCCAAACGATGATGGATGAATCCCCACCCTTCATCCTCGCACAACGGAGTATACTCCCCGTCCCAATCCACTCGAACGACCCTGCCGACCCCCATCCTTACTCCGACGAGTATAACCGAAGACTCCGGCCAGTTCCAAGTGATGGAAACCCTCTTCGGGGCAGAAAGAGTAGCGTGCGAGGCAGAGCAAACGTTATGATCGCGGGAGACGATCCGGCGGGGGGAGGAATACCAGCGTGATACGGCCGACCAGGGCGTCGACGAACACCCGGTCTCGTCGACATTTTCTCTTTGCGTCAGCTACCGGTTTGATCGGTATGCCTGGTCTGATGTCAACGCACGCGGGGAGTCTGGCTGGCCGAGCGAAAGCGAAATCGACCGTTCTCTTCTTCCTATCCGGCGGCGCGTCGCACATCGATACTTGGGACATGAAGCCAGCAGCCCCGGCAGAGTATCGCGGTCCATTTCAAACCATCGCCACCAGCGCCCCCGCCATCAAATGCTGTGAGCATCTCCCGTTGATGGCCCAGCGAGCACACCAACTTGCGGTGGTTCGTTCCGTTGACGGCAAAGTCAACACCAACGATCATCATGCGGGGTACTACTACAACCTGACCGGCCATGTGCCGGACCCGACGTTTCTGTCGCTTGGAAATAACCGGACGCCGATGCCTGATGATTGGCCGTTCATGGGCTCCGTCATTGCTTCGCGCCGGTGGAGTGACCACCCCGATCTGCCCGGCGCTGTGACGCTTCCGCAGAAGCCGAGCAAGCTCCCTTACACTCGCCCGGGGCAGTTTGCGGGGAAACTGGGGGTGGCTCATGATCCTCTTTACATTTTGGGAAGTCGAGAGAAGCCTCTCGATTTTCAGGCTCCGGCTTTAGCCCTTCAAAACGGTATCACGGCGGGCCGAATGCAGTCGCGGCGCGACCTGCTGGAGGTCGTCGACCGAGTGAGCCTCTTGCGTGACACAGTCCATCTGCCCAAGGCTTGGTCGACCCAACAACAGCGGGCTTTCTCGCTTCTGACGAATGATCAAACGCTGCGGGCTGTCGATGTTTCGCGCGAGCCGATTGCCCTGCGAGAGCGTTACGGCAACACGATCAACGGCATGAGTCTGCTGGCAGCTCGTCGCCTGGTGGAAGCGGGTGTCCCCTTCGTGACCGTCTTCTGGATGGAAGATGAAGCGATCGACAAAAAGTGCGCTAGTGCCGGTGGCTGGGACACGCACGCCAATAACTTCGTCTGCCTAAAGGATCATCTCCTCCCCGAGTTCGATCGATGCTTCTCGGCATTTCTCGATGACCTTTCGGAGCGGGGCTTGCTGGACCAGACGCTGGTGCTGGTCAATAGCGAGATGGGACGAACTCCTAAGATCGGCGACGTCCGCAGTGGCGGCGTGACCGGCGCCGGACGGGATCATTGGACTCATTGTCAAAGCGTGCTTCTCACGGGCGGCGGCATTCGAGGTGGGCAGGTTTACGGAAGTAGTGATGCTCGGGCCGAGTACCCTACTGACAAGCCCGTTACGCCCGCGCACATCACCAAAACCGTTTATCGCGCAATGGGAATCGACGATCTTAGTGCGATCGATGCCCAAGGCCGACCGTACGACCTTCTCCCAGAAGGAAATCCCCTTTTGGAACTCTTTGCATGAAGCCATTACGCATTTTACTTCGAGACTACGTCCAAAGACCGTCTCTCGCCCACCATCATTCCCTTACGGGACAATACTCAGTTCGGTGGATCGCGGTCGCCTGGTTGATGCTCGTGCCATTTCAACTATCCGCGGCACCCCCCAACATTCTTTGGTTCATTGTCGACGATATGTCACCCGACTTCTCCTGTTACGGAGAGACGCTGATTAGGACGCCGGCGGTGGACGGGTTGGCCGCTCGCGGCGTTCGTTTCACTCATGCGTTTGTCACCGCGCCGGTTTGTTCTCCTTGCCGATCGGCATTGATCACGGGATGCTATCAGACAACGATCGGTTCGCATCATCACCGAAGCGGACGAGGTACGGAAAAGATTCATCTTCCGGCCAACGTCGAGCCGATTCCCGCGATCTTCCAGCGGGCGGGCTACTTCACTTGCGTGGGAGGCCCCCTCGTCGAGAAAACCCAGAACCTGGGTAAGACCGACTACAATTTCGAGTGGAATCCAAGCATCTATGCCGGCAATGACTGGTCGAAGCGCCAGCCGGGCCAACCCTTTTTTGCCCAAATCCAATTGCACGGCGGAAAGTATCGTGGCCAGGGACCGAACAAGACATGGAATGACTTGGCTTCAAGGCTTTTCAGCAGTCGAACCAATCCAAAGAAGGTATCGCTACCGATCTATTATCCGCGAGACCCGGTTCTGCTGGAGGATGAAGCCAACTATCTCGACACCGTACGGCTCACCGATCAACAGGTTTTGACCGTTCTCGATCGACTGAAGCAAGAGGGTCTTCTCGACAACACCGTCATCTTCTTCATGACCGACCATGGTAAAAGCCATGCTCGTGGTAAACAGTTCTGTTACGACGACGGCTTGCACGTTCCGCTGATCATTTCGGGCCCTGGCATACCGACGGCCGCTATTCGGGACGACTTGGTGCAGCAAATCGATCTAGCCCCAACTTCATTGGCTCTCGCCGGCCTGCCCATTCCACCTTCCATGCAAGGTCGCGACCTCTTTGCTAAAAACTATCAGCCGCGAGAGTTCATCTTTGCCGCTCGTGATCGATGCGATGAAACGGTTGATCATATCCGTGCCGTCCGCTCTCGTGACTTTAAGTACATTCGCAACCATTTGCCGGAACGACCGATGCTTCAATCCAATGGATACAAGGATGGCAAAGCGATCGTTCAGAGGCTTCGTCAACTGCATGCCTCGCATCAATTGACTCCGTTGCAAGAGGAGCTTTTGTTTTCGGCCCGAAGACCGGCCGAGGAGATTTACGATCTCGTCCATGACCCACAGGAGATTCACAATTTGGCGGGAGAGTCGGCGTATCAGTCGACCCTTGAAAGAATGCGGCAAACGTTGCTTGAGTGGGAAGAGCAGACCGCCGACTTAGGGCGTCAGCCGGAATCCCCCGCGATGTTTGAAAGCGACATGGCCGTCTACGCTTCCGAGCGATCGGCCTGGCCACCTAAGAAACAAGCCACATCCAAACCGGAGAAAAGTAACTGATGGCAGAATTGATGGGGGGGCCGACGTTGCCGACACTTCCCTCCGACCCGGCAACCGAACGGCGTAACGCGAGAATCGGTCAAAAGCTATTCCTTCTCTACGCGGCCGCGTACGGCGGATTCATCTTCATCAACGCCTTCTATCCCAGCGCGATGGAGCAGACCCCCTTTGCCGGCATCAATCTCGCGATTCTCTATGGCATGGGACTGGTGATCGGCGCGTGGATCGTTTCGCTTGTCTATGGTTGGCTTTGTCGCCGACCGGTGACCGACCGGCCACAGGAGGAAACCCGGTGATCTACGAGCGGTCCACCGCGGCCTTATTGACCTTTCTGGCGATTGTCGGCTTCACGATCTGGCTAAGTCTCTTCCTGGGTAAAAGGGCACGAACCGCGCAAGGCTATTTCGCGGCCGGCGGAGGCGTGCATTGGTTTGTCAACGGAATCGCCTTCGCAGGAGACTATCTCTCGGCAGCATCGTTTCTCGGGATTTGCGGCATGATCGCCTTCTACGGATACGACGGTTTCCTCTACTCGATTGGCTACCTCGGCGGCTGGATCGTCGCCCTTCTCGTCGTGGCCGAGCCTCTTAAGAGAATGGGGAAATACACCTTTGCCGACGCCATCGACAGCAAGTTTCAATCGCGCGCGATCAAGTTCACCATCTCGATTAGCACGCTGGTCGTGAGCATGTTCTATCTCATCCCACAGATGGTCGGCGCAGGAGTATTGATCAAACCTCTTCTCGGATTGGAACATGCCCAAGGAGTGATGCTCGTCGGAGCGGTGGTGACGTTCATCGTCGTGACGGCCGGCATGGTGAGCACCACCTATGTTCAATTCCTTAAGGGTGGGTTGTTGGTGATCTTCTCGACGCTGCTCACCGTGCTGATTCTCCAGCGAGGATTCAAAGTCGCCCCCACCGACGAGTATTCCGAGACGTCGCAAGTGTTGACGATTAAGACCGACGGCTCACGCTGGATCGATGGCGTTCCCCAGGGGCACGGCGAAGGCCAAGCCGACTTCAGGCCGGTGGGACATATTAAACGGCTCCCAGATGGAATCAAAGAAACAGGTCCCGTTGATCCCATCACTTTTCTGTCCACGCTTCAGCGAAGCGACATCATTGTTTGGGATTCCAAAACGAGTAAAGGGACCGGCGACGTGGTGAGCGAGACGACCTTCTCGCCGCGCGTCGTCCCCGGTGCCGAACTTCTTCGACCAGGGAACTTCCCTGCCTTTGCGGGGATTCGTTCGGAAAAGCTCTTTGACAAACTGAACTTCATTTCGCTCATGCTGGCGCTTTTTGCCGGCACGGCGTCTCTCCCTCACATTCTCATCCGTTACTACACCGTGAAGGATGAAGAGGCTGCCCGGCGAAGCACGATTGTCGGCATTGCCAGTATCGGATTCTTCTATGTCTTGACGCTGTACATCGGCCTGGGCGCCATGACCAGCGGAGCGCTCGATGTGACGAACAATAATATGGCCGCCCCGCTTCTCGCGAAGAGCTTTAGCGACGGACTGTTTGCGATCATCTCGGCCATCGCCTTCACCACCGTCTTGGGAACCGTCAGTGGGTTGATCATCGCCTCGGCAGGGAGCGTCGTTCATGATCTCTGGCCTGGAATGACGGGCCAAACGATTCCCGATGGATCAAAGGTCCGAGTTGCGAGAATCATCTCCGTCGTGGTCGGTGTGATCGCGATGGGTCTAGGGATCGCTTTCGAAAAGCTCAATGTCAGTTATCTCGTGGGATGGGCTTTCAGTGTCGCGGCGTCGGCCAATCTTCCCGCTCTGGTGATGCTGCTTTTCTGGAAGAGAACGACGCGCGAGGGCATCATCGCCGGCGTCAGCGTCGGGTTACTCACCTCTTTGGGTTGGATCCTCGTGAGTGCCGACACCATGAAAAGTGTCTACGGCCTTCCGCCTGAGTATTCGCCGGTCCCCTTCAGTCAGCCCGGCATCGTGACGATCCCGCTCGGATTTGCCGTCCTTTGGATCGTCTCACTCCTGACACAGAACCAGCGAACAACGGTCTCATGAATTTGTTAATTCGCCTTCGGCTTGATCGCTTTGAATGGCTCGTAGGGAGCCTTCGCCGGATCGATCCCTTCAAATGGAAGCGTATCAGGCAATATTCGAACCGCCGACGTCAACTTCAAAGGGACCGGCGCGCCGACATCGTAGGTTAGCTCAACGAAGAACGCCTTCCAGCCCTCGGCCGGCTTATCAACTTTGGCGACATAAAGACCCGGTTCAACAGCCGACACAGGCGAACTTGTGTAAGTCTTACCGATCGTATCCGCTCGAAAATCACGAGCCTTGGGATTATGTGCCTGCCAAACAACAACCTCTTTCGGTGGCGTGGGGCTCTCCACGCGAATCGACCCATCCTCTTCAAATTTCCAGGAGTAACGAGGCCGTTCTGCCCCGCGTAGCACGGTCGAATAGAACGCGATGATGCTTTCCACCGCGTCGGTATCCTTCAGCGAATGATCCGCATTGGGAACATAACGGAGATACTTCTCTCCCGGGAGATCGCCGTAATAGAACTGCGACGAATCGGGGCAAAAGAATTGATCGCCTGACGCATTCAGGACGAATTTCGGCATGGTGAAGCGATTCCGATACGAGTACGGATCCTCGATCGCGTAAAGATCATCCAAGCGAGGATGTCCGATCCGCTGCATGATGTTGTGCTTCATGTAGTCTCCGACCGCCATCGCATAAAAGCCGTAAGCCTCGGTATGATGGGCCATCGAACGACGCACGTTTAAGACATCAATCACAATCGGAATCGCCGCTACCACACGTTTATCGACGGCTGCGGTGCACCACGTCGTCCATCCTCTCTTCGAACCACCGGCGACGACGAAGCCGTCGATCGTGTGCTTGCCTCCTTGCTCACTCCCCAGAAACTCCTGTACGCAATCCATTGCGCGGACCGCACTTTTGACCATCGGCAACCTTGCGGGCCAGGTATCGTCCCCGGTCTTCAAAAACTGATCCCAGGTGTAACCGATGATGTCATCTTCGTTACGAGGCACCTTATCTTGATGAAAGATGAGCGGCTGATTGGGGACCATGCGAAGCTCGGCAACAACGCTTTGGGTTGCCTTGGCAATGGCGATCGCCTTGCCATCCGCCCCACTGGGGAGTTCGCCGCCGTTGCCTCCACCGACGATGAAGAGAAACGCCGTCTTCGAGGTCACGCCGGCCGGCTTGACAATCACCAACGCATGCTTCCAGAGAGGCCGATTGACATCCTTCTCCGTTCGCCAGGTCTGCGACGTCAGATCGATGACATACTGCGACGTCCCATCTTCCTCTGCCTGATGAGCGAGTTTCCAGGAATAGCTCGGGTCGGGCTTGGCAACGTACCGGTCGAGTGCCGTCTCATCTGCTTGAAGGGAGGTTCCCAAAAGCAGCAGACATCCGGCGATCCAAGAGATTCGATTCATCACGTGGCCATTATGATATCGGCACATCATCTTTCTCTCCATCACGTCGATGACAGGGTACTGACACGGTCGATGATTCGGGTCGAGCGCTCGTGATCTGTGAATACGACCGCGGATCGCTTTCGGCGATTCATCGCCCGCGCGGTCAATCTTCGAATGGGAACAAGGCAAGATGGCCCGCGGGGAGAATCGCGGACCGGTTTCACCGGGGGCTTTGAAATCGCTGCTGATCGTCGCCGCCGGCTTACAGAGACCAGCCCTCGCGGTACTCGTGCTTGATCATCCAGTCGAGATCGGGGGCATTGGTCGCCTTGAGATTCTTAGCATCCCACTCGATCTTCTTGCCCGACCAGATGGCCAGATTACCGAGGAGAACCGTCTCGGTCAGCGGGCCAGCATAGTCAGGAATGTTCGACGTCGGCTGCTTGCCGCTTCGAATCGAGTCGGCCAACTCGCGGAAGTGCCGAGAGTCGTTGTCGCCGCCATCCTTGTTGAACTTCGCTCGGTCGAACCCTTCGTAGTTCTTCTCCGGCAACAAACTGAACGCGGCCCCGTAGTCGTTAGGCGAATAGAGAGAACCCTTCTCGCCGATCAGAATGCTCCCCGAACCCTCCGCCTTCTGACCCATCATAACCTCTTCGGGAGGCCGATATGGTTTCCCCTTCTCATCCTTTCCTTCGTACCAGAACACTGTCAGTGCGGGCCGATCGCCGAGTTTGGGAAACTCAAACTTGATCTTCGCCCCCTTCGGATAGGTATCTTTATTGTGTGGCTCGCCACTCGCTTCGACCGAGATCGGCCCACGAAGATCCAACGCCATGAATGCCATGTTCATCGTGTGACATGCCATGTCGCCGAGCGCGCCGGTGCCGAAATCCCAGTAGCCTCGCCATCCCAGGCCAAAGTAGCTCGGGTGATAAGGTCGCATCTTGGCCGGGCCAATGAAGCAATCCCAGTTCACTCCCTTCGCTTCGGGGGTCGAAGTCGGACGCTGAATGTCGTTCCCTTGTCGCCAAATGGGGCGATTGGTCCAAACATGAACCTCCTTCACCGTCCCTAGGTGCCCTTCCTTGACAAGCTGCGCTGCCACGCGGAGACCTTCCAAAGCGGTCCCCTGATTGCCCATCTGCGTCATGACGTTATGCTTGCGGGCGAGCACGCCTAGCTCACGGGCTTCGTAGATGCTATGCGTGAGAGGCTTCTGGCAGTAAACGTGCTTGTTCATCTTGATCGCCATCGCAGCAGCGGGGGCGTGCGTGTGATCGGGCGTGCTCACTGAAACGCCGTCAATCGATTTCCCCACTTCTTCGAGCATCTTGCGGAAGTCGGTGAACTGCTGAGCCTTCTCGAAGGCTGGGTTCTTCGCTTTACGAGCCAATTCGCCTTCGCGCACATCGCAAATTGCAACGATATCGCCGTTCTCGGCCGCATGGTTAGAGTCGCTGTCCCCCTTGCCACCGATGCCGATACATGCCCACCGGAGTTTCTCATTGGGCGATTGGCTCGGTGCGGCCTGTACCCCCCCCGCAACCCAATAGCCGATGCCTGCCGCGCCAACGGTCTGTAAGAACTCTCGTCGGCTCGCTCGATTCGCCATGATGTACTTCCCCTTCCCATTCCCTCGAACAACTTGGAAATGGGAGACTAGCGGACCGTGTGCAAGAAATCAAACCTTCCGCCAAAAAAGCGTCGCCCAGGCAGAATTCCCCTCCAGGCCGCCGGTCCGTTCAAGGTAAGTCAAAGAAAGAGAGAATCGCGAGCATTCATGACATTCATGGGACAGCCGCTTGCCTAAAAGTCCCCTACCAACAAGACCGAACAACCGACACGACGAATCATTCCGATCGCCTTGTCGTCACGTACCTTGCCTTCACGTAGAATTGCCGTGGAATTAAAACCTCTCGATCAGATGCTCGGCAGATGGTGATTAGAAGTCAATCTTTGCGCGAATGCCGATCACCAGCGAAGTATCGACCTGCTCCCTTGCTGGGATGATCACTTGCAGATCAGGAGTGATGTGGAACCAAGGATTGACTTCGAAGTTGTAAAAGAGTTCGACCCCCTGCCCGTTCCCCAAACCACCCACAAGCCGAGCTAATAGAGGATCAATCTTGTCGCTGGTGCCGGTGAGATGCCATCCAACACCAAAGCGATCATTCCCTCTTCCACGTAGAGGACTGTTGCCGCCGACTCCCGCGGATAGAAACCATTCGATGGGATTCGTGGCGTCGTCCGCCAAGCCGGCTCGGCCGAAAAGACCCCAGCCTTTGCTCGGGTCCGTCGGGTCGACATGCAAGAACTGATCGAAGTTGTAATAGACAGACCAGGATCCGTTCTGTCGCGCGAGCGGAATGCTCGGGAGTATCACACGAGGATCTTGATCAAGCCCCACGTAGCGACGGCTGCTCCAGGTGCCTCCGATGAGTTGATGTCCGGGCAATCCAAATACCCGGGTCGGAAGCCGAAGATCCGACGCCAGCGTTACCCCTTCGCCGAAGAGATTCTCCAGACCGCTCGTCCCGGGCGTGTAGACGGGATTGAGCACGTTGAAGGTGAAAACAGGGGTTTGTTCTTTGCCTAAGATAAAGAATCCTGTCCCGACCGTTACATAGGGAATGGTTCGAAGTGCCACCGGCGACGAGACAAATGCAATATTCGAGAACTGATCTTTGCCGCGCATATGCGCGAAAGCATTTAAATCGCCGTCAAGAGTATCCAGCTTGCCAGCGAAGACGCCGAACCGAGGCGATAAGAACTGCGTGAAGAGAACGTTCGTGAGAAAAACATTGTTGCTTTCCGGATCGGGGAGATCAGGAGCAATTGTCGGCGAGAGTAACGCTCCCGTCGCACCCGCCAACGTCTCGCCGAACCGATTCTGCGCGCGAAGTTTTAAGAACAAACCTTTCGCAAGACCCATCTTTCCGAAGTCTAAGAGTGTGACGTAGTCTCCCAAACCTCCATAACGAAACTCGCGCTCCAGCCCACCTGTGGTTGTTCCGAAGTAGAATTGCGTTACATCCCAGTCGAAAGTAACCCCACTCTCCGCAAGCGCCGAACGCGCGCCGAACCATTTTCCGGTCATCTTTCCCGCAAACGGATCCGCCAACGGCGAGTCCGCGAGCAAACCAGTCTCGATCGACGAATCATCCGGAGCCGACTCCAGCACCGGCGTCGGCTCTTGTACCGGCGTCCGCCCTTGCACCGGCGTCGAATCTTGCACCGGAGTCGACTCTTGACCGCGAATCGTGAACGGAATCAGAAAGAGACATGAAACAACCATGGCGCGATACCAGCAGCGCAAACAATTCATTCCTGATGCCCCATCCTTCAGTAAGTCGCATCTGGTTCTTCAACTTCGACGATGAACGTAACTCGTAAGAGCCGGGGGATCGGCCCTTGCCGCCTGATCCGCCCCTAAAACATCCGGAGTCGACGGGAATATTCCTCCTCCGCAGGAGCACCCCGGGTTACCATCGACGAGAAGTTCATTCACCCATCAATCGAACATCCCCTCGCCCCCTGCCAAACCTGCGTCCATGGCTCGATCGTCCCGATGCCGTCGGCTGTCCCGTTTGAATCGATTACACCGATCGAATGGGATACAGATGTTCGCGCAGAAAGAGCCAGGGACATTTCGAGTGACAGGGCTGATTCGGAGGTTAAGTTCGCTGACTCATCAACAAATTCGAAGCCAAGAAGAGTAACACCGACGCGAGACCAACAACTACCGAAAAATACGTCAATATGGGACCGAATCGAGCGAAACACGTCGCTGACGAGCAATGAATCGTCACAGCGTCCAATTGGCCAAGCGGTATTCCGACGTTCGCCTGTTCAACCCTCAGACTTACGCTGGATCCGTACCTATTGATGACGGCGTTTACTCCTTGCGTTAAACACCGCTACGTGCACGGCCCGAAGGTCGATCAGATCCTAGCGGACGTGGTCTAATCTCCCGAAAACCATGCCACGAAAACGAAGCGACTCACAAAACCAAAAAGCAGATCAATCCGTGAACAGGTGTGCTGTATTCACCATAGGGAAGGCTCCATCATCATGCTCTCCGTTTATCGTAGCAGCGCGGTCATCGCGTTTTTCGATCAGTTGACCTTTTGAAGGTCCAGCTTCCCGTTCTAAATTGTCACGATTGGTCTTCCTCAATGATCGCTTCGATGCGCCCAGATTTGGCCGCGTCCACCAACGCCCCGTGATCCTGTTCGTTCTGATCCACGTATGCTAGAGCAAACTCCCCGATAGCTTGGTCGAAGTCATCCGATTTCCCGAGGTAACCACTGATCATGGCGGCATCGCCTGATTTGGCATGCGCGTGAGCAAGGGTTCGACCGCATAGCTCCGCATAGAGGAGTGATTGTTCCGTTGAAACACCTTCCTCGATATTCACCGACATTTTCATGTCGCGAAGCTGACGCACGTAAAAGTCACGGCCCCGGCGCCCCCGGGTCCAACCCAAAAAAATGTCGCTGGCCGATTGCATCAATCGCTGTCCCTCGACAACCCGTTCTCCGTTATTCTGATAAAGACTCTTGCCCGCATAAGGTTCAAGCACGGAGGGACCTGCTTCCTTGAACTGGAGGAGTAACGGATGATTCTCGGCGGAAAAGAACAGGCCTACGAGACATCGCGTACCGACGCTGCCGATCCCAACCGCTTTCACGACAATGTCTTCGAAGCTGTAGCGATCGAAGAGAACTCGGCGATCATTAGGCAGCGATAATCGGTACTTCTGTAATGCTTCCTCGACAATCTCCTCGATTTCTGGGTCGATTTCCTTGGTGATATGAAAGAGAGCGGGTGGCTGGTCGATCAGACGCCGACGGCCAGCAACCTCTTCGCTAATCTTTGGATAGAGATAGTCCGTGATTCGCTGCCGAGCTTTAGCCACGATACCTTCTCGAATCTCTCTAATCTTGTCGTTCGGTGCCATTTCAATGATGGTCTCGGCATCAAGACGGTCATACCAGACTTCTAGCGGACTCATTTTTGAGAGTTCCCGCAAACGCACTCTGTAAGCGCGAACGCATTCGATGGCGGAATCCTGGGCTTGCTTGTCCGTGAGTTGGCTATCGCGCATAGCCACGGCGAAACTAACCGCCAGCCGTTTGACATCCCACTCCCATGGCGCAGGGAGAGTTTCATCGAAATCGTTAATGTCGAAGATGAGATTCCGTTCCGGCGTCGCAAACAGTCCAAAGTTCAGTAGATGACAGTCTCCGCAAGCCTGAACACGCATACCGGTATTGGGCGTACCGGCGAGATCCGAGGCCATTAACCCCGCGGACCCTCGCAGAAACGTGAACGGACTCGGCAACATACGCCCATATCGGATCGGAACGAGTTGGGGCATCCGGCCCTGATTCGATTCCATCAGGACATCGACGGGGTCTCGGCGATCGCGATGAGGCTTCCAAGATGCATGGCTCTCGCGAGGGCATTCGCCGCGAAAACTCTTACCTGCTTCGATGCGAGCCTCTCTGGATTGAAACAGTGATGAAGCAAGGGAATGGATAGATGATGACTGCTGGTCGCTCATCGACATTTCTTCTTTCATTTGTCCGCGGAATCGAGCACTTCATGTCAGCGACGGAAAAACATTGCACTTGGATATCCGAATCGATGGTGATTGCGTAACCAGATCATTGCGATGTCACAACCCCCCGCTAGCTTCATGGGCACTATTCCGCCAGCCATAGCCGAGACTTGTCATCAGGGCTTACTCTGCTCGGGATTTGGTTTTGCGAAAGACCTTTGAAGGTCAACCATAGACTGTTGGCTCACACGGATCGACCCCTCGTGAGGACGATCGAGATCGGCAATCAGCAAGATGACCCATGAGAAGGTAATCGCCAGCGTCAGCACGGCGAGCGACCTCCGCGATCCGGCCAGACCCTCTTGATAGCCCAAAGCGACCATCGAGAAAATCATGATGAAGTGAAGCGTCCACCAGACGATTTCGGGAACTCGGTTATGTAAACCTAGCAGCGCCCTTTTGGCGTGCAAATCAATCACCTCATTGAGCGATTGGATGAATAACCCCGTGACAATCGAATGAGGATCCTTCTCGGCTAATTCCGTCGTTTGTGACCAGAGGGCATCGTGCAATTCTGACGATTCGGACATCATCTGATTCACTCGCTCGATCGAACCCGATCGGACGGCAACAAGGCGAATGTCCACGTATTCCCGAAAAAGTCGGCGAATTTCCTCCCTATGGAGCTCCGGAAGTAGCCCCGCGCGTAAATACGATGTTCCAATCGCATTTGATTCTTCAAGAACGACCATTCGGCGAGCATCAAACCGAGATGCCGCCAATCCAAACGTAAACGCAAGCATGAATGCCAATAGGCCAAGCGTCGCGCCGACGATCGACCCGACGGGTGCTTCCTTCTCGGCATCGGACCGTCGGCGTCGAAAACCTCCAATCTGGAAGCCAACTTCGACTGATAACACAACCACAAGCACCGTGCCGAAGAATACACCCCAGAGTGGAACATAGTCGAGTAGCGTAACGTCCATTCTCTCTCCCCGCTCCTACTCTACAGAACGAGGTATTGACCGACATTTCCCAGAAGACTTCCTCAAGCCACCACTGGCAACACGATACTAACTGGTTTTCGGTCGTTCCACTGTTTTCCAACCACCGTCGGGATCGGTTCTTTCGCCGTTTTCGACTGGATTCCTCGCCTCGGCAGCTCGAATCGGTTCATTTTTTCCACTCAGCACGTAACGCGACCGCAACGGGTGTTCGAACGAACTCATGGGCACCCCATGCGTCAACTCTCAGGACAGAGCGGGAGCGACGAGCGCCCGCAGTCGTTCGATCCTGCTCAAGATTTCCCCGAACAGCCGTCTAGGCATGACCACTTCGGCCAATTGGAACGAGATGTAGCTGGCGTGGCGAACGACCCTGGCGGCGTCCCCGTCGGGATGTTTCCGGCATCATACTCGTACTCGGCCACCGTTGTCGAGGCGGTTACCTTGACTAACCGGTTCCAATCGCCGTAGGAGAGTGTGGACGCCGGCGCCGCATCTTCGTCAGGCCTGATGATCGCTAGTTGCACACTGGCGACACGCCAGTGCCACCCGGCCGCACCCCAACGTGCGATTCTTCGCCCATCACCCAAGGTAGGAGCCGTATGCGGGAATGCCGAACGTACGGATCTGTGCGGGGGGCCGGCCGCAAGATCGGTCCCTACCGCGACCGTGAAATCTGATCAGTTTCGAGGGTGAGTGATTTTGGTAATTTTCAATGGGCCGACGAGACCCAAGGGAGGACCGAGATCATGAAGAAGAAAGGGTACACAAAGAAGCAGATCGCTTTTGCTCTTCGTCAGGCAAAAGCAGATCTCCCCGCTCTTTATCTATGGCTAGGGGTTGGGTTGGGCTCCGTTGTCGGGTTCGTGGAGGCGGATTAGAAACATCTGGTTCGAGTTTCCATCGCCTGTGTGAACGAGCATGGGAGCTTCGTCTTTGGTGAGGTTTGCGATGCCTGCTTCATAGACGGGCATCTTGTCGCTGCCGATGGTCCAAGCGGCACGTTGCGTCTTCTTGTCGATGGAGCCCGTAATCGGGAGGACTTCGTTAGTCTGCTTGTTGTCGTAGTTACCACGAATGACGCCATCCGGATTGGCGGAGAGTTGGAAGACATCATCCGAAGTCGTCTGGCCACTGGTCACGGCGGCGAAGACACCGAGAGGTAACCACTGGGCGTTCGGATCGGGCTCGGACGAGCCGGCGCTGGCTACTTGGCTTACCTGTTGGGTGTACTCTTGAGGCGTTCCCACCGAGTCACCGTTGATGTAGACGTTCGTCGGTTGCGTAACGATGTTGCCACCGTAATCGTAGGCGACTGGTGTCGCCGCGATTCCAAGCATCGCTGCGGTGGCGGCATAGCCTGGATTCACGTAGAGCGAACTCGCCGTGATGTTTCGTGCGGGCCACGCTCCCGGATAGGCAGCCCATCGAGCGGCATCATAGCGTGGATAGGTCGTAGCGGCAGCTCGGAAAGCGGCGCCCTGATCGGCTAACTCTCCCCCGGAATAGTAGTGAGTTCCTGGCAAGAATTCAGAGCCGTAGGCTCTTGGAACTCCGGGTGCACCGGCACCCGCGCCGGGTCGATAGCCGATGCCGCTGTCCGGACCGCCGACTCCTGCACGACCAGCACCCGCGCCTGGTCGATAGCCGACGCCGCTATCAGGACCACCGGCGCCTGGACGACCCGCACCTGCGCCCGGTCGATAGCCAACGCCGCTATCAGGACCACCGGCGCCTGGACGACCCGCACCTGCGCCCGGTCGATAGCCAACGCCGCTATCCGGACCGCCGGCGCCGCCGCCGGCTCGATTTCCGCCACCACCTTGCCCGAAAGGTGACGAGGAACCCATGCCTCGCTCCGAACCGGCCCCTGGGGACGGGCGTGAACCCGAAGAGATTCCGCCGCCGAAACCTCCACTTCCTCCTCGGGACGCTCCTCCGTAGGCTCCTCCTCCTCCTCCTCGCGAGGCGCCACCGAAACTACCTCCGCGCGAAGCACCGCCGCCACGTCCACCGCGCTGCGCGAGAACGGGGGCCACCCCGATGATGAACATGAAGGCGATCGTCAAGGCGGTGAGAATTTTCCGTTGCATGTTGCCGAACTCCGTGATGATTCTTTTCCGACTGATTGTTTTATGGGCTCGACTTGGCGGGCTTGATTCGAGTGACCTTGACCGGTGGCAGGTCGGGCAACTCCTGATCGTCCATCAAGCGATTGATCGATTGCCAAGTGAAGTTGTGGTCGTCAATTCGACGAAGGATGTTTGTTTCGGTGAGAGTTCGGCCGTCAGCGAGGGTTCCAACGACATCAAGGACCCAATGATCGCCGTCGCGAAGCCAGTCAGCCTCGCCGATGCCGCCGTCAGCTTCGAAGGTCCAGCTGTGCAGGTCGCCTGATGCTGGGTCTACACCGATGATCTGGTCTCCGCGGAGCGTGAGGGCCTTCTCCTTGATGCTGAATTGAGCATGGATGAAGTTGTTATTTCTGGCGATGGAGTAAATGCTATGGACCTCGGCGTCACTGCCATCCGCCGTTTTCCATTCGCCCACAAGCCAACGAAGGTCGTCGATCGACGGCAGATGATCGGCAGGTGACTCTTCCATCTCGGCGATGAGCCACTTGCCATCTTCCCTCGCGAGAAGAACGTTGTACTTGGCCGTCGTCACTGACGCTGCTGAAACGGAGCGAATGGTAACGATTCCCTCTTCGATCGCTGTGTCGCGGGATAGAAACCGGGTGAAGCTTGGTTTGATCTCCGCACGGATCTCAGGGGTTTTCGCAAAGAAAGCCGCGAAGCCTTTGGTCAACTCGTCTTTTCCCCGCACGGTGACGCCTTGCTCTTTGTGATATTCGCCCTCGGCCGTCCAATGATTAACGAGCGTCTTGGCGTCTCGACTCTCAAAGGCTTTTCGAAAAGACTCCATCGACTGCCTAATGGCGGCGAGATCCTTCGCGCGGGGATTCTCGACGGGCGCGGAACGGGCCGTGGAGGAAGAGGGGTTTCCTTGGGCAGGCTCGGCGACCAACGGGGCATTCGGAGCAAATGCCGTGACGAGCATGGCGATGAGAAAGCCTAAGGAAGATCTATTGACGATCGACATGAAGAAGAAACCTCCGAGATGCCGAGCAAGTGAAAAGATAGTTCGATGCACGAATAACCTCAACGAACCCTTGCCGAAGGGTTCTCCCCATGAGCACGCTGTTTTCACACCGAGACGGCCTGCCATGCCTTTCCATCGGTTCGATGGAGAATAAAAGCAGGTTTGTCGGAGTCATGATGATCGGCGACTCCCATCCGAGCATCATGGAGTTCTTATGAACGTGACCAACCTCTCGATGTGGGGTCGTCGACCGAGCAACAGGGTCGATGGCGTTGCTGCTGACGATGCGAGAGGGTCGGTCCTAAATCTACCTATTGCGTGTCGGATAAACAACGATCAATCCATCTTTTTCCTCGATGGTTGGTCGCATGCGGACGAGGTCAAACGGGCGATTGCGCGTTCCTTTTTCCTTGATTAAGAGTTGTGGTCTGGTAACGGAGCCTGTCCTCTGCTTCAGCCTTCATGGAGGGGGACTACTCGGAAACGCGATTGTTTCGCTGGGCCGCTTCAAGTTTTTTGATGTCGTCGGCGGACAGATGCGGCCGATCGATTTTAATGGTGAGTTTCCGGAGCTTGGCGGTCAACCGGAAAGGAGGCTGATAGTCGGCATCATCGACACCTGTGAGTGTGTCAGAGCCGATATCGAAGCTTTCGTCCCATTGCAGAATCATCGGGAGGGTGTGTGTCATTTTGTGATGGGCAACGACCTGGCCATCCACTTTCAAGGTGCCGGTGCCGCCTTGACCGAGTCCGCTGAAGTTGTTGAAGGCGAGCGTTTCAGGTCCCAGGCCGTCGTACTTGAAATCGAACTCGATGAGATGCTTGCCGGGTGACAACGCTTCTTTTCCCTCCCAGCGAATGCGGTTGAGATCAAGCAAGTTCCAAAGAAAAACCGGTTTTCCCTTCAGCAGATAGAAACCATAACCAGCGAATCTGCCGCCCGACGTGAGGATCATTCCTTCAGCACCTTCGGAGGGGACCTCAATGTCGGCGGTGATCGTGTAGGAGGCGTTCAGCAAGCGGGGCGAATCTCCTTGTGGGAGTCCGGTCATGGGGTGAGTGTAATTGAATTCGCTTCGGCCCGCGGTGATGTTTGGACGTGGGGCGGCAATGCGGGCAGCGACAGAGGCATCGAGCGGTAGAACTTGATACCTTTTGGCCTCTTCAAGAAAACGATCTTTCATCTCCTGGACTTTATCGGGATGTTTCGCCGCGATATCGTTGGACTGAGTGAAATCATTGTTCAAGTCGTACAGTTCCCAAGTGACGTTGTTGATCGGGTCAGGATTCGCTGGTCCGAAGGCTTCCCACGGAGAGCGTTTGACTTTCGTGCTTAAGAGCCAGCCGTCGTCATAGAGAGCGTGGTCGCCCATCATTTCGAAGTATTGAGTTCGATGGGTGGATGGAGCACGGGCGTTCTTTTGATCGAAGGTGTAGGCGAAACTGACTCCTTCCATGGGTGACTGCGCGATGCCGTCTACCTGCTGCGGTTCGCGGATGCCGACAACCTCTAGAATGGTGGGAGCGACATCAATGACGTGATGAAATTGGTGTCGGATGCCACCGACATCCTTAATTCTGTTCGGCCACGAAACGCACATACCTTGCCGGACACCCCCCAGGTGCGAAGCGATTTGTTTGGTCCAAGAGAAGGGGGTATCGAATGCCCATGCCCAGTTCACCACCATGTGGTTGTACGTTTTTTCTGATCCCCAGTTTTCGTAGTACTTAAGCAATTGCAATTCGACCGGAACCATGAATCCATTAAAGTAAGCGACTTCGTTGGGCGTTCCATTAAGTGTTCCCTCGGCACTTGTGCCGTTGTCGCCGTTGATGTAGACAATGAGCGTGTTGTCTAGTTTGCCCATGTCCTCAACCGCTTGAATGACCCGGCCGATTTCGTGGTCGGTGTAAGCAGCGTAGGCGGCGAAGACCTCCACTTGTCGAATGAAAAGCTTCTTCTCGGCCTGGGTGCATTGGTCCCAGTCTTTCAGGATGTCTTTGGGCCAAGGAGTGAGCGTTGCATCGGCCGGTACAACGCCTAGGCGTTTTTGGTTCTCGAAGATCGTCTCGCGCAGTTTATTCCATCCTCCGTCGAACAGGTGCATGTCATGAATCTTGTCGATCCATTCCTTGGTGGGATGGTGCGGGGCGTGAGTTCCACCGGGGGTGTAGTGGATGAAGAAAGGCTTCTCCGGGTCGATCTGATTGATTTGGTTAACATAGTCGATGGCTTCATCAGCCATGGCCGTGGTGAGATTCCAACCAGATTTCCCCTCAAAGGGGAAGATTTGCGTGGTATTGCGAAAGAGGTTGGGCTGCCATTGGTTTGCGTCACCGCCGACGAAGCCGAAGAAGTAATCAAAACCCATGCCAATGGGCCATTGATCAAACGGTCCCACCTGGCTAGCCGCGAAGGCGGGGGTATTGTGGTTTTTGCCGAACCATGAAGTGGCGTATCCATGATCTCGGAGGATCCGGCCAATGGTTGCTTTGTCTTTTCCGATGATGCTGTTGTAGCCAGGAAAACCAGTGGACTGTTCGGAGATGACACCGAAGCCGGCCGAGTGATGATTGCGACCGGTGAGCAGAGCAGCACGGGTCGGCGAGCAAAGGGCCGTTGAATGAAACTGCGTGTATCGCAGTCCATTCTTAGCGATACGATCGAGCGCGGGTGTTGGGATAACGCCGCCAAAAGTGTTGGGCACACCGTATCCTGAATCGTCGGTCATAATGAGCAGGACATTGGGAGCCCCCTTGGGAGGAACGACGCGTGGCGGCCACCATGCTTTCGATTGCATCGCGTTTTCTTTGATGACACCACCGAATTTCGAGATGGGCGGAGGGAGCTGCTTTCCATCTATACTCGTGGTGCCGTTGGCGGCCCCTGAGCTGTTGACGAGATCCGCGGCGTCGGCGGTCTGCATCTGAAAGCAAGCCGAGATGGCAAGCGTCATTGTCACGTTAATGAGCAGGGACCGGACCTTCAGACGATCCATGAATCGGATTCTCCATCATCGCCACGAAGAGTTACTGCCTACAGGTTCAAGCCGAGATTTCCCAGATGGCTCCATTGAACCGCCGTTGGCACGAGCGTACCGGCCCGTCGTCGCGCATTCAATTGTTTTCCGCCTACCGCCGGGCTCGGTCTAAGGCCGTTGTCGACCGGATTGCGTGACTTGTGACCGACTGAGTCGCGTCCATTTTTGATTGCGAACGTACCGCTGACGCCGTGGGTGTTCGAAAGAATTCAGGGCACCCACATTCTTGCGATCAAGATACCCCAAAATGGAACGCATCGCAGGCTTACTGATCTCGTCCCCCGCTGTCGTTTTGATTTACACTCTCGAATCGTATTGTCGGTAGGCTGCGAACCAACAGTGCTTCTGGTCTGCCCTTGAAAAGCTGAACCAGATGTTATGAAGGTCTTGAGCCCATTTCGGGCGAGGAGACTTTCGATGGGACAGAGGCGATGGATCCGTCACAACCCTAAGCAGATCGTGAAGAAGCTTCGGGATGCGGATGCGATGTTGAACGCCGGCAAGGATCTGGCGGCGGTGTTGCAGGCACTCGAAGTGAGCGAGTCGACGCTGGATCGCTGGCGAAAGCAGTTCGGCGGAATGAAGTCCGAGGAAGCCAAGCGTATTAAAGAATTTGACCTGTACCCCTGAAACAGGGCTGATGGATGGGTTAGAATCCGCTTTGCGAGGGGAGTGGATCCAATCCTTAAGAGCCGATACAAGGAAAGCCCCCATTGGAAGGTTGTCAGAAAAGAGGCCGGCCGGGTGGACATTTCTGTCCCTATTTGGGGGCGGATCGACCATAATAGGAGGATCATTTCTCGGCCAGCGAAAGGGCAGAGCCCCTGCTGGCGCGTGTCTATCTCCTTGGAGCCGATCAGGATGCAGACCGTTTTCCGCTTCGCTGGCGTGGCGATCCTCCTCTGTTTGAATCCCTGTCTGCGGGGGGCAACGCCGGCCGACGACGATGTCGCCCGTTCGCCTGAGAAGGGTTATGAGTTGCTGATGTCGCGTCATTACACGACGCCGACCATGGACCAGGAGATTTTTGACAACCTCTGGCGCGTCTGGGAAGAGCCTGACCGGACGACGGCGGAAAAGGCCGACGCCAGCACTCGGCGAGTGATGACGTTGTCGCGGTACGGGTTGCAAGAGGCTCCTGGTCGCGAGGGAGGTCCGCCACTCCAGTTTGGTGTCAAGGATGGACAGTGGTCGGACAATTGCTTTCTCTGTCACGGCGGAAAAGTTGCTGGCAATGTAATCCCTGGATTACCCAACACGCACATTGCCTTGATGACGATGGCCCATGACACGCATCGCACCAAGCAACTCCTTGGCCGAAGCATGAGCCGAACCGAAGCGGGGACGGTTGTTGTTCCGCTGGGAGGCTCGCGCGGCACGACCAACGCCATCATCTTCGGTGTGCTGTTGGCAGCGTTTCGCGATCTCGACCTGAACTATGTCACAAACAAACCCGTTCCAAAGATGGTGCATAACGACCATGACGCCCCTCCCTGGTGGCACTATAAGCGGAAGAATTTTCTCTATGCCGACGGCTTCGCCGGGAAGGGGCATCGAGCGCTGATGCAGTTCATGATGACGCCCGAGAATAGCGCACAGTTCTTCTACGACACCGAGAAAGACTTCCGTCAAGTGGAAGCATTCATCGAGTCCGTCGAGCCTCCCAAATATCCCTTCCCCATCGACCATTCCTTAGCCGCACGGGGAGAAACCCTCTTTCGACAGAATTGTTCCGAATGCCATGGAACCTACGGCAAAGAAGGGACTTGGCCCGCAAAGGTTATTCCAATTGACGACATTGCCACCGATCGCGCCCGGCTTGATTCACTGACTCCGCCCATGCGAACCTGGCATCAGCAGAGTTGGTTCGGCGAGTACGGCAAGAAGCCCGTTGTGGCCGACCCGGTTGGCTATGTGGCACAGCCGCTCGACGGTATCTGGGCGACCGCTCCGTACTTACACAATGGCTCGGTGCCGACGCTTTGGCATCTCTTTCATTCCGACAAGCGCCCGATCGTTTGGAAGCGAACCGAAGATGGCTACGACCAGAAGCGTGTCGGCATCGAAGTGGAAGAGCTCACAGAAGTCCCATCGTCAGCCAAGCGTGCTTCCCAGCGACGCGAGTACTTCGATACCCGCCTCTTCGGTAAAACGTCAGGAGGACACACGTTCCCCGATGCCCTCTCCGAAGAAGAGAAGGCCGCGGTCATCGAGTACCTCAAAACGCTGTAGGCTACTCAAACTATCGCTCGAACGTATCCCTTCCATCGACAAAACGTGGGCTCAGGACCAAAATGCAACTGTCAAATTAGCCAGAACTTGATTCCGATCCGAGACTAACATACCGTGTAACCGACATCCACGAACTTCAGCCGCCGTATCCATCTTCTTCGTGCCCATCGGACAGTCTCCTGACACCCTCAAGATAAGGTTTCAGACTGTCCGCGAAACCCCGAGCACCCATTCTTCTGGGTCCGAACAAACCTCACCATGGGCGTCCTCAGCGGGCGGCTTTTGTTTAGTGAAGATCAGTAGGAGGTGGAGTTTTACCTGGCTTGGCTAGATGGTGTGGGAAGGCGACGCAAGCCGAGCGGCAGGGTGCTCGACATCAAATGTTCGTCGGCACCATCATCATCATCCAGTCCGACGATGTGGCCGAGCTCGTGTAGGACGACCG
>JAIELF010000017.1 GCA_019753235.1 bacterium | reverse complement strand
CCGTGACAAACCGTTCTCGCTTGGCCATCTCCCGACTCCTTTCGGAAGACAGCAAAACACAAGTCGAGATTCAAGAACAGGTTACTTCAGCATGGTTTTGAAACTGCTTCTAGACGGCATGTCATCAAGCGGCCATCACCGGCCAACAACTCCCGTCCATCCTCTCGAAGACACCCGCCAACATCCAAGCCGCCTGACGAATTCCGTCAGCTCGTGAATGGGTGCGATTTTTCTAACCTTGTCGACTCTGATGGGGTATACTTCATTGTTGACTCAACAACTACCGATCGGAGCCATCGCCTCTTTGCGATGGTGTCAATCCTGCCAGTCCACCTTCCTTTCTGAAGGGTAGTTCACGAGTCTCGACACCATTGGCTCAATGATCCAGTCTTTAAAGCGACTTCGCTTAGATCGCTCACGAGCGTTCCGTGAATATTCATTGCCAATGCAAAGGTAAACCGACCGCGTTTGCAAGGTGGGCGGGAATCTAATCTCGTATTTCGCCCGACTTGCGGAGGAAAGCCAAGCCTGAAAGGGCAACCATGAAACTCACACGACCGCTCTTCATTTCGACTTATCCGCCGGAAGAATGTGGGTTGGCGACATTCACAAAGGATTTGGCCGACGCTGTTGACTTGGCGGCTGAGACGGACGTTTCAAGCATTGCCGCCATCCAGAAGCAAATCGTTCCCGCTCCCAACAATCCACGTGTCTCGCACGTTATTGATCATGGCCGGCAAAGAGCATACGCGGTCGCGGCGGAGTTCGCGAATGATTCGCCGTACGACGTCGTCAGTCTTCAGCATGAGTTCGGGCTTTACTCTGGCGAATGGGGCTCGGACATCCTTGATTTCACGCGTCGATGTGAAAAGCCCATCGTGACCACGTTTCACACACTGCTGACCAAGCCGGAGGCGTTGCCAAGGCGACTGGTTCGCGAACTGGCCGCTCAAAGCCAAGGAATTGTGGTGATGACGCACGTCGCGGCTCGCTTGCTTAAAGAAGTGTACGGCGTGGAGGGAAAGGATGTCCGTGTGATACCGCACGGAGTTCCTGTCGTGTCTTTCGGGCGCGATGAGGATCACAAGGTGCCGATCGGTCTCGCGGGACGACGAGTTATTTGTACTTTCGGGCTCATTAATCGGGGAAAGGGATTGGAGTTCATGATCCGGGCCATGCCCGAAATCGTCGCGCGCTGCCCTAACGCCGTCTACTTAATCGTCGGCGTTACTCATCCGCAAGTGAAACGGAGGGAGGGCGAGGAGTATCGTGAAAGCCTCAAGGAACTGTCGGCGTCGCTTGGAATCTCCGAGAATGTCATGTTCGTCAACCGCTATCTTGGACTGGACGAGTTACTCGCTCACCTCAAGGCCTGTGATGTCTTTGTGACTCCATACCCAGGCAAGGACCAGATTGCAAGCGGAACGATGGCTTACGCAATGGCGGCGGTGGGCGCTGTGGTGAGCACACCTTATTTGTACGCACTGGAAGTCCTGGCCGAAGGTCGCGGTCAGATTGTTCCCTTCTCTGACAGCCATGCCATGGCCGAAGCGACGCTGCGATACTTCACCGACGCGAGGATGCTCTACGAAACTCGTTCGCGAGCGTACCAGTATGCTCAGCCGATGTTCTGGCCTAATGTCGGTCGACGATACCTTCGCCTATTCAATGAGTGTGCTTTTCAGCAACGGAAGAGTCTGGTTCCCATCAATCGACAACGCGTCCCTGTCAGCCAATCACCCCGAATCATTTTCGACGTATAGGAGAATTGTTTTATGTTTCATGACATTCCCACGCTCGATCACTTCGATCGAATGACGGACTCCACGGGTATCATCCAGCATGGCATTTATAACTTGCCCCGGCGCGAGAGCGGCTACACGACAGACGATAACGCTCGTGCCCTGCGACTCTGTGTTTGGCTCTGGAGCGTGCAATCCGATGAACGCATGCTACGACGGATATCCTGCTATTTGAGTTTCCTTGAGCACGCCCGTTGTCCGGTCCGCGGATTTCACAACTTTCTGAGTTATCAACGGGATTGGCTTGACGCTGCCGGGACAGGAGACTGTCAAGGCCAAGCCGTGTTGGCGCTGGCAGAAGTCATGGCAAGCGATCTCCCCGATGGCTACCGAGCATTGGCTCGCGAACTCATCAAATCTGTTCTCCCGACCCTCGCTGAACTTCGCAGTCTCCGAGCGCAAGCTTACGTGATTCAGGCATGGGCGCAATTGTGGAGAGCGGGCGTCACAGACTTCGGATCGTTCGAGGAGGTCTCCCGGTTGGCGGCGGACCGATTGGTGGATTGTTACCATCGCTCCCATCGAAGTGACTGGCTTTGGTTCGAGTCTCGTATGACCTACGCCAATGCGGTCCTCCCTCATGCCCTTTTTGACGCCGCCCAGATTTGGCCTCAATCGGAATACCGCTCCGTGGCTGAATCTTCGTTTCGCTTTCTCGACCACGTGACGACAACGAACGACACCTTTTGCCCTGTCGGCAATCGCGACTGGTATTCGAGGGGTGAGGAAAAGTCCCCGTTCGATCAGCAGCCGGTCGAGGCTTCCACCATGGCCTCTGCCGCCCTTGCTGGCCTGGAACTCCACGGAATTGAGGAATGTCGACCGGCTTTCCTCCGAGCCCACCAATGGTTCCACGGAAGAAACGTTCTTGGCTTGCCTTTGGCAGACGAGAAGTACGGAGGCTGTTTCGACGGATTGCAAGAGAATGGAGTCAACCAGAATCAGGGCGCAGAGTCGACGATCGCTTACTTGTGGACCGAGTGGCTCAGAGTTTCCGCCAAGAGCATGCACGAATTACAGCGTGCAAATACCTGATGGCGATTTCCGCCAAGACCGATCAACTTACACTCAAGGGGAATTGCTTTTATGAATCGTGAATCGCATCGGACGAGTCTCTACCGCGAGCTTTTTAAGCGTCATCAGGATAATCCGATTCTCACGGCCCAGCACTGGCCTTATCCCGCCAATACCGTTTTCAACGCCGGCGCGTGCCAGTTTGAAGGTCAAACCCTATTGCTTGTGCGCGTGGAAGACCGCCGAGGACATTCCCATCTAACAGTCGCACGAAGTAACGATGGGGTAACGAACTGGAAGATTGATGCGCAGCCCAGCTTTGCGCCCGATCCCGCCAACTTCTCCGAAGAAGCATGGGGAGTCGAGGATCCCCGGATCACGTGGATCGCCGAGCGAGAGGAATGGCTCATCACGTATACCGCTTACTCGCCGAGCGGGCCAATGGTCTCACTTGCGAAGACGAAGGACTTTAAGAGTTTTGATCGCATGGGGCCAGTAATGCCTCCGGAGGATAAAGATGCGGCCATCTTTCCTCGACGTTTTGACGGTCGGTACGCGATGATCCATCGACCTGTTTCTAGCGGAAGCTCTGGCGCGCACATTTGGCTCTCATTCTCACCTGACATGACGCATTGGGGAGACCACCACGTTCTTCTATTTGCACGTCGAGGAGCATGGTGGGACGCCAATAAGATCGGGCTCAGCCCACCTCCCATGGAAACTCCCGAGGGCTGGCTCATTATGTATCACGGCGTAAGACATACCCCCGGCGGGTGTCTCTATCGTCTCGGACTAGCATTACTAGACCTAGAAAAACCTTGGCAAGTACTGCGTCGAGCTGATGAATGGATCTTCTCGCCGGAGGAGACGTACGAGCGACAAGGAGACGTCAACGGCGTTGTATTCCCGTGCGGATGGATATTGGATGAAGCGACCGGCGATATTCGAATGTACTATGGCGGCGCGGATTCATGTATCGCCCTTGCCACCGGCAGACTCACCGACCTACTCGACTTTGTCCAACGGTCTCCGGCACAACCGATACGTAGTCGACCGGGTATTGCCTACAACGATTGATCTGGTGATGTCTTCAATGCGAATTTGTTCGCGAACGATCGCTGAAAGATCAGCCCGCGCGTCGAGCCGTGGCCGTCGTGGAGGAACGTATGTGAATCGCTTGGCTTCCAGGTCGAACCGCTCCGCGTCCGCTTCTGCTGTGCGATGACATCCAGGCCAACGGTGTAACTCGTGCGAACTTCGGCTCCACCCGAGCCGCTGGTGGTGGTCATCTCGTCGATCACCTGCGCGTAACCGGTCGTATTGTTGGTATCGACCCTGTAGAGAGTGGTGGTGGTCGTCGGCCCGGCCGTCACTTCCTGCGAATGCCGATTCCCCGCTTAATCGTAGCCGTACCGATAGCAGTCGGTGTCTAGAGTGGCGTCCGTGTCATCCCACCGCTGACCCTTGATCCGCCCGAAGCGATCATTGCCGCCACAGGTGCGGTGACATACCTATGTCATTACCAGAATGTCCCCTTATTCTCCTTCCATTGCAATTCAATGACTTAAGAATTGGAGGCGGAGGGAATCGAAGCGATCTTCGAATTCGACCAAGCGGCTTAGCGGACAACGACTTAGGATTTCACCCTTCAGACCTTGCTGCAAATGTGCTGCATTTTTGCGGCCCAGATCTTCACAGCCTGTCGCCGGACGACGCAAACCTCCTTCATGTCGTGGAATGTTGGCCGTCGCTTCCTGAGCACATCAAGCTAGCGGTCCTCGCTCTTACGGACGCCGCAGCGATGATTCGCCCCGACGAACGCGAAGTAACAAACACAAAAGTGTCCATTCGGCCTGCCGGGAAATGAATTCGATCAGTTCGAGTAGCTACTTGATCTCGACGGTCAACTTGTCGATCTTTCCGTCGAACTTGAACGGTCGCCGCTGGAAGTAATCGCGGGAGACTGTCGAGCCCAGATCGGTGCCAACGTCGAAGCTTTCGCTCGCGGTGAACGCGGCGGGCACCGTCATCTTCACCGTGGTGCGGGCAACTTCCTGGCCATCCACGGTCAGCACAATGTCGGCGGGCGCGCCGGGTTTCGGAGCCTTTAAGGTGGTCTCGACGACGACCTTGTGCTTTCCTGCCGCGATCTTATCCGCTGACTTCGCGATGGTCCGATCAATGATCATCAGGTTGTACTCAAAGACGAGTTGGCCCTTATCCATGTAGCAGGTGAGGCCACCGCCAGCGCCGCCCATGGCATAGAGCACGCCGGTGGCATCCACGCCGCATTCAAGATCGATGGTCACGATATTGTTGTGGTTGCCTACGGCGGGCGCCGTGAACTCCGGCATGCGGGTGGTCGTGTCGTCGAAGGTCCAACTCGTGTAGGGCGTCTTAATCCGGTCTTCAGGATGAATGCGGAGCCAGATTCCTGCTCCGATGGGGAAGACTTTGTTTTCTTTGGCCTGCTCTAGGAAGAGCTTCTTCATTTCCTCGACCTTCTCCGGATGCGACTTGGCGAGGTCGTGCATCTGAGTGAAGTCCTTGGTGAGGTCGTAAAGTTCCCAGACGGCCTTCGAAGAATCCCATTTGTCGAGTCCCGGCTGGGCGTTGAGCCAAGGGCTGAGCGGCCCAAAGGTGCAGGCATACCAGCCATCCTTGTAAATGCCGTCGCTGCCATTGTTGTCGAAATACTGGACGTGTTTGTTCTCCGGCGATCGTGCGTCCGTGAACGAAGCCGCCATGCTGACACCATCGATGGGATCCTGCTCGAATCCATTGACGACCTTGGGCGGTTTAATTCCAAGGATGTCATAGAGCGTCGGGGCAATGTCGTTGACGTGATAGAACTGGGAGCGAGGCGTCTTGTCGGCCTTTATCTTCTTGGGCCACGAAACAACCAGCGGATTGCGGGTGCCGCCAAAGTGACTGGCGACCAGTTTGGTATGGCGGAACGGCGTGTTGCCAGCCCAGGCCCAGCCGGAATGCTTGATGTTGTCGGTTAACGGGCCACCGAGTGCTTTGAGACCGCCGAGTTCATCGAGCGCCTTGATCTGCTGAGCGATCGTATTGGGAATCTGGTTCTGCGCGAGGAGTTCGCTGATCGATCCGTTCTGCCCCTCGGCGGAACAGCCATTGTCCCCCCATAGGTAGAGAATGAGCGTGTTGTCGCGCTGCCCGGTCCGATCAAGGAAATCCACCAGCTTGCCGACCTGGGCGTCCGTGTGTTCGCAGAAGCCCGCGTAGAGCTCCATGAGCCGAGTCTGGAATGCTCGCTCCGATTCGGGAATGTCCACCCAACCGGCCATCGTCTTGTCGCGTGGCGTGAGTTCGGCGTCGGCTGGGATCCAGCCGAGTTGCTTTTGGCGGGCGAAGATCTCCTCGCGAAGCTTGTCCCATCCCTGATCGAACTTGCCTTTGTATTTGTCGGCCCACGGCGCGCTGACGTGATGCGGCCCATGGACACCACCGGGCGCCCAATACATGAAGAAGGGTTTGTCCGGCGAGAACGCACGATGCTTCTTTAGCCAGGCGATTCCCTTTTCGGCCATGTCCTCTGTAAGGTGATAAGCCTCATCGTCTGGTGGCTCAACGGCGGTTGTGTTCTCGACGAGGCGCGGCTCCCATTGGGAAGTCTCGCCGGCGAGGAAACCATAGAAGTGCTCAAAGCCGTAGCCTGTGGGCCAATAGGTGAAAGGTCCCATCGCTGTGGTCTGGTCGGCGGGCGTGTTGTGCCATTTCCCAAAGGCGGAAGTCTTGTAGCCGTAGTTTTTCAGAACTTCGGCTAACGTCGCCGAGGTTTTTGGCATGACGCCGGTGTAACCATCCCAATCCACCGCGCGCTCGGCGATGGTTCCGTTACCGACGCGTTGGTGATTGCGGCCGGTGAGCAGAGCCGCGCGGGTGGGCGAACAGATCGACGTGGTGTGGAAGCGGTTGTAGCTGATGCCTTCATCACGAAGCTTCGAAAGCGTCGGCGTATGCGCAAATCCGCCAAACGTATCCGGCACGCCAAAACCGGCGTCATCAATGAGGACGATGAGGACATTGGGCGCGCCCTTTGGCAGGCGGTCGGGTTCGACCCGGCGTTTATGAACCGACTCCTGCAACGTCGGTCCCGCCTTGCTTGCACTGGGAGTCGGCGGGAACGGCAGCACGGAGCCGTCGTTGGGAGTGGTGGCCAGGGCGGCGTTGGAGAGGGCAATTGCCAGCGAGGCAAGAGTGCTGCCGATGAGTTTCATGTCATTGGTCTCGTTTTGCTGTTGAATGCGTGGGCCGCTCCTTGGGAAGCGGCCTGCGCAATTGTCAATCGAAGCAGGCCGTTACTTCACGAGTTCGATCTCGCCGGGCCTCCAGGTCTTGTCGAACCATGGTTCGAGCGGGCCGTAGAGCCGCAGAATCATGAACCAGCCTTTGCCGGGGATGGTCTGCACCCAGTTGTTCTCATAACCGGTCGGGGCCTTGGGGCCGAAGAAGACGTCCACCGAACCGTCGGAATTTTTCTTCAAGTCTTTGTCCTCGCTGCTCACGCTCGGCGCTTTCTGGTCGGTCTGGATCATCGAACGTGTTTGGTTGTCATAAACGATCACCGACCAGAAGTCCTTCACCGGTACATCAGGCGGTAGGTGCATTTTGTAGTTCTTGCCGCCGTCGAAGGGGTTGCCATTCGAGTCCTGCACGGACCACGGATATTGCGAGCCTTTGCCGACCATCTTCATCTCCATGGCCGGGGTGACGCCGGTCGCGAAGTAATAGTAAAAGATGTATCCATCCATGTTGGTCACGCCGGGCGAACTCTCGAACTTATAGCCGCCGAAGAAGGGCAGGCGCCACGTGCTGTTGGGGAAGTAGTAGGCATCCTTGTCGCGGATCTTGAAAGCGATCGTCCGGGCGGTCACCGCACCGATGGATGCGGCGTCGGTCAGGATTTTCTTCATACGCTCATCGGGCGCAAAAGGCTTGCCCTTCACGATGCCGATGGACGCAAAGAGGCCGAGCGTGGTCGGGTCGCTGCCGCCCGGAGGTTCTTCCTGGATGACCTTGTTGAGCATCTCCCAGAAGGTGTAGTCGCCGGGGGCGACGAAGTTCGCGGGAATACCCGAGCCGTCCACGAATTTCATCGCAGGCGGGTTTGAGGCTTCGGAGAGCTGATAGATCTTGAGGTGTTTCTTGACCGACTCGACGCCGGGCTTTGTCGAGCCATCGACGACGAAGGCTCGGAAAACGAACCAGTTCGCGTAGGTGGTGGGCCGCAGAACGAAATACCCCGGCGGCACCTCGCCTTTGTAGCCAGGGGGGAGGACGAGATACTTGCCGCCCTTGCCGCGGTCTTCACCGGTGATGCCGACATCGCCGACCCAGCGATACCAGAAGTCGTTCACAAGCCCGAGCACTTCAGGCGGAACTTCGAGGACCAACGGGCCCTTTTTCGTGTCGATCCAGATGAAGTTGTAGATCGTGTTGTCGTTGGCGGTGAGCTCAACGGTGCGAGGATCGACGAGCTTTTCCCAGATGACGTCGGTCTGGTTGTCTGGGCCAAACTGGCGGAGCGAGTCGCGCATTCCAGCTTGGTTCACGATTGGGATGGCCATGAGGTAGGCCTGCAGCGCGCGGGAGCGGTCGAGGTTGTCGTAGATTTTCTCGACGGTATCGGCCGAAGGATAACCGTAGCTGAGGTTGAGCATGCCAATGGAGCTCTCGATCTTGTCGGGCACGGCCACACCCGGAGCGATTGCCGTGGAATATTTGAGGTTCGGATCGGCCGGGATCGAATAGCGATCCTGGGCAAGCAAGTTGAGAGGGATGCCGAGAAGAGCGGCAAGCACCGCCCTGCCTATGGTGTGTTTGGTCATGATTGTCCCTGTCAATTTGGTCATGGTGTGTTTGGTCACCATTGACGTGGATGTTGGTTTTTTCGTCCGCCGCTTTGGCAGCAGACCCGATGAGAGCCAACCCGAGGGCGAGCGCGAGTACGTCGTGTTCGTTGTATTGTTTGGTTCGGTTTGGTTGTTTCGATTACTAAAATCCTCGGCTGGGTTCGCGAGGCAACCGGTCTCCTACTTTTTCGAATACTTGATCTTCGTCGTACCAATCGTGCCGTTGAAGGCGAACGGCGCCTGGTCGAAGTAATCGAGGGAAACAGGCGAGTCCAGGTCGGTCCCGATATCGAAGGTAGCATTGGAGGTAAAGTGAAGCGACATGGCTGCGGGCACTTGCCCCTGCGCCACCACCGCGCCATTTACTTTGAGCGTGACGTCCATTGGACCTCCGATCTTGGCGGCGAGCTTCGATTCGACGTCGATTATCACCTTGCCGGTGGGCAGCTTGGCCTTGGATTTGAGCTTGGTGCGCTGGACCTCGAAAAGGTTGAACTCGTAACAAAGGAAGCCGTCCTTCACGTAGCAGGTGATGCCGCCGGAGAAGCCAGCCAGCGCGTAAAGCACGCCGTTGGCATTCGTGGGCACGTCCACGTCCATGGTCACGAGACTATCCACTTTACCCAGTTTGGGCGCTGCCGATTCCGGCATACGGGTCATGGGGCCATCGAAGGTCCATTCCGTGAGAGTCGAAGCAGGCGCGTCCTCGGGATGGAACATGGCTGTGGACCACAGGCCGCCCCCGATGGGGAGGTTTTTGTTCTTCGTGGATTCGAGCAAGAAGAGCAGCTTCATCTCTTCGAGTTTCTGTGGATTCGTACCGGAAAGGTCATTCGCCTGGCTCCAATCCTCGTCAATATTGTAGAGTTCCCACTTGTCCGTCAGCGGCGACCACTCCTTGGCGCCTTTCGGTATCCCGCCCACCCAGGGTTCACGTGGGCCCAATGCGCTCGCAAACCAACCGTCGTGGTAAATCCCACGGCTGGCCATGATGTCGAAGAACTGTGTCTTGCGAGTACCTGGTGCCTTTGCATCGCCTAACGCGTAGACCATGCTGACGCCGTCGATCGAATCCTGCTCGAATCCGTTCACGACTTTCGGTGGCGTGATCTTCGTCAATTCGTAAATCGTCGGCACGATGTCGATGACGTGATGGAACTGCGGTCGCGCCGTCGCGTCCGCCTTGATGCGCTTCGGCCAGGAGACGGCCATCGGCTGGCGAGTGCCGCCGAAGTGGGCACCGACGAGCTTGGTGGACTTGTAAGGTGTGCTACCCGCCCACGCCCAGCCAGCATGATACATGTTGTCGGTTTTCGGACCGCCAAGTGCATCGAGGCCGCCGAGTGTATCCAGAGCTTCTAGATGCTGCGAAATCTTCGTTGGAATGCCGTTTTGAGCGAGCTGCTCACTGATGGTCCCATACAGCCCTTCAGCGGAAGAGCCGTTGTCGCCCCAAATGTAAAAAATAAGCGTGTTATCGAGTTTTCCTTGACGCTCGACTTCATCAATCACGCGGCCCGCGTTGTAGTCGGCGTGCTCGGTGAAACCGGCGAAGACTTCCATGAGTCGGCGCTGAAACGGTTTCTCGTCCTCAGGAATCGAGTCCCAGGAAGCCATTGAGGCAGGACGTGGCGTCAGTTGAGCGTTCTGCGGAATCCAGCCTTTCGCTTTGGCTCTCGCGAAGACCCGCTCGCGATACTTATCCCAACCGTCATCGAACTTCCCCTTGTACTTGTCGGCCCATTCCTTCATCACCTGGTGCGGACCGTGCGATGCGCCTGGCGCCCAGTACATCAGGAACGGCTTGTCCGGCGCGAAGGCCTTCTGTTCGCGGAGCCATTTGATAGCGTCGGTCGCGATGTCATCTGTGAGGTGGTAGCCCTTGGGGAGATGCTCGGTGACCGGCGAGGTGTTCCGTGTCAGTGTCGGCTCATACTGCGAGGCTTCGCCCGCAAGGAAGCCATAGAAATACTCGAAGCCATAGCCCGTGGGCCAATAATCGAACGGTCCTTTGGAGGTGATCTGCTCTTCCGGAGTGTTGTGCCACTTCCCCCAGGCACCGGTGTTGTAGCCGTAGCTCTTGAGCACTTCAGCGACCGTGGCTGCGGACTTCGGGATGGTGCCACTGAAACCGTCGAAGTCATTGGCGATGGCCGCGATCTGGCCATTGCCGACGCGCGTGTGATTGCGCCCGGTGAGCAACGCGGCTCGCGTGGGAGAACACATCGCCGTCGAGTGGAATCGATTGAAGGAGACACCCATCTTCGCCACGCGGTCGAGCGTGGGGGTGTTGATTTCGCCACCATAGGTAGAAGGCGTGCCCGGCCCGACGTCGTCCATCAAGATAATGAGGATGTTGGGCGCGTCGGCAGCCAGGCGCTTTGGCTCGACGCGCTTCTTGTAGATGGAGTCCTGCATCGTCAGCCCCGGGGTCGAAGCAGAAGGTGTGGGTCGAAACGGCAAGACTTCCTGTGCCCCAGCTGTTGGCGCGAACAGCATGAGGCTGAGCAGAGTGAACCAGGAATTCGATTTCATCGGCTTAAACCTCTCGGAGTTATTGTTGCGCCTTGATTTTCAGAATCTGAGACTGGATGCCCTCGATGGTCTTGCCCATCTGCGCACTGAGTCCGAGTTGGCGGATCGGAAACTCGCGGAACGTCATCAAGTGCTTCTCAGCAATGCCCACGATTGGGGTGAGCACCCATGTCTTGTGTTCCGCATACTGACGATTCACGTCGCCGGTTTGTCGCTCGAAGGGGTCCATACGCAGGTTGGTGATCATCGGGCGACCCAGGCCGATCAGCGGATCATCCCAATGGCCGTCTTCCTTGATGGAGAAGCTCACTTTGAACGAATCATAACGGATGGCCGTGAGCACGGTCTCGTCGTAATAGAAGACGAACTTGCGAGCAGACTTGTCGCTCTTGCCGGTTAAGAGGGCCGTCTGATCGTAGCCGTCGAGATGCACTTTGTAGTTCTTGCCGCCGTAGTCGGCCCCCTTCTTCAGTTTCTCTACAGCATCAGTCTCGCCAGCAGCGGAGGCCAGCGTAGGCAACAAGTCCGTCATGTCCACGATCTCGCTGGAGACGCGGCCAACGGGAGCGCCGGGCCAACGGACCATGCACGGGGCGCGAACTCCGCCTTCCCAAGTCGTCCCCTTGTCGCCGCGGAAGGGGCTGGTGCCGCCTTCGGGCCACATGTACTGATAGGCACCGTTGTCGGTTACATAGACGACGATGGTGTTCTTATCGAGGCCGGTAGCCTCCAGTTTCGCAAGGAGTTGACCAACATGTCCGTCGTGTTCAGCGAGGGCATCGCCGTAAACATCCTCGCGTCCGGCGCGGGACTTCCCTCGAACGCCCTCCTTGAAGTGGAAGAACACATGCAGGCGAGCAGAGCAATGCCAAAGGAAGAATGGCTTCCTGTCTTGCGCTTTGCGCTCGAGGAAATCGAGTGACTTGGCGACAACCTCATCGTCGAAGGTTTCCATCCGCTTGGTGGTCAGCGGACCTTCATCCTTGGTTGGACCGTCCGCCGTGCCGGAAATGACCCCGCGCGGGTCGAACTTTTTGCGGAACTCTGGGTCGGTCGGACGGTCCGGGTCTTCGAGATCCTCGTTGCCGTTGAGGTGGTAGAGGTTGCCGAAATACTCGTCGAAGCCATGTCGATGCGGAAGATGCTCCTCCAGATCGCCGAGGTGGTTCTTTCCGAACTGAGCGGTCGAGTAGCCCTTGGCCTTGAGGATTTCGGCAAGCGTGATGTCCTCCTTCTGGAGACCCGCAGGCGAGCCGGGCGTGCCGACGGTCGTCAATCCCGTGCGGACCGGAAGCTGACCGGTGAGGAACGCGGCGCGACCCGCCGTGCAACTTGGCTGCGCGTAGAACGACGTGAGCCTGATGCCTTCCTTCCCAATTCGGTCGATGTTCGGCGTCCTGACTCCCATGATATCGCCGCCATAGGACGACAGGTTCATCCAGCCGACATCGTCGGCCATGATCACGACAATGTTGGGTTTCGTGGTCTGCGCCATTAACGGCGACAGGGACATGCAAGACAGCGTCGACACGAGAACCACAAACGAGAACTTCCGCATTGTTTTCGACCCCAAAATGCCATTTTTTTCGATCACCGATGACGGGTCGTATCTGTTTTCGATTTGTGGCTATTGCCGGTCACTTGATGTTGTCCTTATCAGCACCGGGCGGTTCCGGCTTAGAACATCCGCCTAAAGAGTTGCACGAAGCCCCATCCCGAGAACATGCCAAGCGCATAAAGTGAAAGAATGAACACGATCTTTGGCATGGATATGGACCAGAAGAGGAAGGAGAGGTTCACCGAGTCGAAGTTCTGGATGGAAAAGATTGTCAGAATGGAAACAATAAGAATGATCAATGATAGTTGTACATACTGCATGATTCACCCAGTTTCTTAAGTTCTTCAGGTCGTCATTTTATTCATTTAAGGCGAATCTTTGGTTTTCATCGCGTAGCGCCAGTAAGGTGTGGTCGAAATCAGTAGCCGCCCGGTTCCTTGGTAGACATTCGAAAGCGTTTGCCCAGATAACCAGTAGCCTAAAAGCGACCGAGTTGGGCGAGTCACGGAGAATCTAATACCGTCGGTTCTCGCCAGTACCATTCGACCATCGACGACGAGACGTTCATTGTTCAGCGTCATTTCCTCGACGGGACCCTTCGTCACCAAAACGACCTTACCTGTCCCGCGAAGTTGCGTCTGGTACCAGAAGAACCCTTCTCCTGCCCAAAATGCTGTCATGAATCGCTCTCGCCGAATAGAGATGTTGATCTCGTCGTCGGAGGTCCAATAAGCACCATTCTCAACGATCCAAGTATCTCCTTCATGAAGGTCCATGGTGTGAAATCCACCCAGGGACGAATCCAAATAGACCTGTCCCGATCCGCGAAAACAGGGGCGAAACAAAGATTCCTGGGAGAATAATGACACCCAGAGACTTCGCAGACCAGGCCAGGGGGTGTCCATGGTGATGTCACCGACGTAGTGGTTCATCGCGCCATTCTCGGCGCGAATGGCGTCATTGCGCAACGTGACTTTCACCCAACGCGTACCTTCTGATTGTTGAATGTCAAACTCTGCCATGTTCTTGATTCGACCTCACCGAATTCCCAGGTTGACTCTTGTTTCTACTTGCTGTCCGGCGACGATGGAGGCGATTCTGATTGCAACTCCCCGCTCATCAGGTCTTCGTAAACCAGTTCAAAGGCTCTTGGCGAAATACTCACTTCGCCCCTGAATGGATTGTCCATGGCTGCAACAAAGGCGATCAGCGTCGCAAGGAAAAAGGTGCTGATGGCGCCAAAGAAGAGGTGGGGCAACAACTTCATATCCAAGAGCAAGACGAGCACAATGTTCGTCACGGCGCCGATAAATACCACGTACCACATAATCATCGGTATTCCATTTCCGACCGCATAGAGCCTGAGACGTCTGGCTTCGATGAATGAATTGAAGGCGCTGAGCGCCTCCGCGTGAAGGATCTCTTGGGCTGGGGTCTTGGGTTCAAACTTCGTGAGTTCCAAGTGGAACTGTGTCACCAATTGCGATCCCTTGCGAGGTATGAGCCCCTTGCGTTGCAGCGGCCAGGCTTCATCAATGACGTAACGCGTATACTCTTTGAGCCGACTCTGAAGGTTGTCGCGAAAGGGCTCGGGGTAGGTCGATACATCGCGATAGATTGCCGCCAACCGGGCGGATTCGATGGTGACTTGAACCTGGGCACTATTGAGATTGTCATACGCCGACAAGGCGAGTAAACCGATGAGAATACCAAAGTACACGCCATGACTGCCAAGCATATAGGAAACGATGTCATTCACTCCTGATTGCGAGCGGATGAAGGCTCGCAGAATCGGCCGAATGAAGATCGTGCTCGCCCAAGTTGCCCCGACGAATACACCAGTAACAAGCACAACCAGTTTCCAGGTGGGAATATCGTAGATCCAGAAGAACATGTCTCCTCCACTGCAAAGAGCAATGCGATTCCCTGATGCGAAACGACGCCCCTGTCCCGAAGCAGGCTGAATTGTGAGATCGTCGCCCGCTAGATTACCGCGTCTTGGCTAGAGGTTGCTTCGCCTCCTGCTGGTGCCCCGACAGTTTATGAAAAGGGCTACTCCTCAAATTCAGAAATAACCGCCGTCCGTGGCCAAACGGAGCTTGCCGAAGCGGCTCCGCTTCGCATGGATGTGTTGGAACTGGTTACGAGGGTGGCATTGTCCCCGTCGTTCATGAGGAATTCAACTCGTTACGCTCAATGGGCCACGTTCGCGGATGCTCCGGCCTTCGCCACTGCGGAAAGCCGCCTACGCTCTTGGATGGCGCAGAAAACTCTCACCGGCGAAGACGGAGAAAAGGGGACATTCTGGTATTGACATAGGTATGTCACTCGTTACTTCTCCGTTGAGATCACGATGCTCGATGTCTTTTGGCGGATACCATCATCGAGAACACTCCCTAAAACATCCTCGTTGACCGCTCGCGTGCCATTGCTCCAAACCTTCCAGCAGCATCCTCCGTCAAGGAGATCCCCTCTGTCAAGACGAGGGATCGATCCGACATCAAAGGAAAGGTGCATGGGATGAGGAATGGCCGAGCCCTGGAACGGCCCCAGCAGCGGATCTTTGCGCGAATTCACTGCCCACTCCACTGCCCATTACTCCCGACTTTTCGGGGCAGTTCGTGGCAGCAAGTGGCGATCGGGGTCTGATCGCGGCCCACAGCAAGGAGACGAGAAAATCATCAAGAGCCCGCGGAAAAGAGAGTGACTGGCAGCTAGAGGCAAGAATCGACAAGATTAGCGGGGCGGGGACTTGAACCCCGGACCTGCGGGTTATGAATCCGCCGCTCTAGCCAGCTGAGCTACCCCGCTTTAGCGAATGAACCACTTCCATGAAAACAGCCAGAACGAATCCCGGGAGTGGTGATCGGCCCGACCTCACCCACTACCAACTTTCGATTGGCAAGGCTTCCGTCGAAGCGAACGCTTGGGACAAATATACGTTTGCCACGCTTGCCGGACAACTTTTCCGGTCGGTACCCCGATCGCGTTTAGGAAAAGAGGCACTCAACGTGAGAGCGATTGTCGCGGTCGCGGTGGTATGCCGGACGATGTTAGAACGCAGATCAGACGAGATTCTGGCTTCCACCCGAGGCTTTTGGGGTTCTCTTCGATGCTGATTGGCCTCTTGTTCCGCGAGAACATCCGTAGAACGCTTCTAGGGATGTTCGTGGAGGAGATGCCGAGAGCGGATCCGACCGACGGGGCCAGTTCGCCCGCGAATGCTTTCCCCTCGTTCCCGCTTCTCCGCTCGGCCATCGGCGATTGGTTTTTGAGCATCTACCGTGTCGAAGAAAAAGCCACGTTTCGGTAACAGCGCTGGATTCTCATGAGGTTGATCGAGAAAAAATCGATGCCAGAGCGAGGGCTGGGGTATCCTCCCGTCGGCGGCGTGGCACGGTCGGCGGGCTCGTCGATTCTGGCCAGCGCGGATGGCTACGGTCCTTCTTCGCGGTACAGCATCTTTGCGATCGAACCCCGAGCGACATTTGAATCTGTCGGTGGAGACTGGACTCTTTCGGACGATTGGCCTCTCGATCGACCCGCGCCCGGCGCAACGGTTTGGGAATCGCTGAGAGCGCTGTTGAAACAGACCGCGAGGGCATCATCAACTCGGCCTGATCCCCCGATCTTTCAAGGGGGCTGGATCGGCTATTTTGGTTACGACCTCGCTTGGACAATCGAACAGTTGCCGAGAATCCACGATCAAAAGAGCCTTCTGCCCGACCTCTTTCTTCGCTACTACGACACGTTCGCCATCCACGATTCGCTGACGCAACAGACAGCGATCTACTCGACCGATTCGTTAGGCGGCTCCGAACAATCTCGGTCAGCAAGGCGAGATCGGCTTTTTGAGTTGCTGAATGCTCCGCCGTCGACCGATTCGGGTGAGTCATTCGTGGACGGTGATTTGATCAGCGATTCTCATGAAGGAGATTATCGCCAGCGAGTCGAGCGAGTCATCGAGTACCTTCGTGCCGGCGACATTTTTCAGGCGAACATTTCGCATGAATTCACTGGAAGCTTCCTTGGCCGTGCCGACCAACTCTTTGCCCGGGCGCTTCGAGAGAGCCCTGCTCCGTTTGCCGCCCTCGTTCGCGGGCCAGGTTGGGATGTTGTTTCGACGAGTCCTGAACGGTTTCTGCTTTTGTTGCCCGACGGTCGAGTAGAGACGCGTCCTATCAAGGGAACTCGGCCTCGTGGAAGAGATCCGCAACATGATCTTCTCCTTCGGGATGAATTGGCTCGATCAGGCAAGGACGGGGCCGAGCTGACGATGATTGTCGATCTTGAACGGAACGATCTCGGGCGGGTTTGTCGATTTGGTTCGATCGACGTTTGCGATCATCGACAGATCGAATCGTACCGAAATGTGCATCACGCGGTCTCGACCGTAAAAGGAGAACTTCGAGACGGTAAGGATGTTGTGGATTTGCTGCTCGCGACGTTTCCAGGCGGATCGATTACAGGAGCACCGAAGATTCGTGCGATGCAGATTATCGAAGAACTGGAAGCGAGCCGACGCGGGATCTACACGGGGGCGATCGGCTACCTGAGTGACCATGGTCGCGCCGACCTGAACATTGCTATTCGGACCATCGTCGTCGAAGGGACGATCGCTCGCTATCGCGTCGGTGGCGGGATTGTCATCGAAAGCGATCCTCTTTCGGAGTACCGCGAGACGTTGGTCAAAGGAGAGCGACTACGATCGATTCTTTTGGGGACGAAAGCTTGAGTTCGACTTCTGACAAGATTTGGCTTCAAGGGGCGGCCGTGGAGCCGTCGGCATTGGCGATTTCGCCCGACGATGAACTCGTCTTATACGGCCGAGGTCTATTTGAAACGACGCGAACGTTTGGCGGCATTCCCTGGCTTTGGCGAGAACATATCGATCGGATGCGTCAAGCTGCCGAGGTGCTCGGCATCAGGATCGCGGCAACAGAGCTTCCGAGTGCGGACGATGTTGCCTCGTTCATCAGAATCCTCGGGCAGGGGGATCAGGCCGTTCGTCTGAACGTGGGATACACAACGCGAAACGCGTGTCCGATGGTCTGGATGCGTGCTCGGCCGGTGCCGACCCCACGACGGAGTGTTGGGCTGGGGATTGCTCGTTACCGGGCCTTTCACGCGGACGCATGGGCGACGATCAAGTCGATGAATTATCTGGCTCGGCATCTTTCCTTCGAAGAAGCGACGAAGGAGGGCTGGGATGATGCATTGATCCTTTCGGAGGCGGGCAACGTTCTTGAGACGGCTCATGGCAACATCTTCGCGAGGATCGATGGCGTTTGGCAAACGCCGACTGCTGGCGCGGGGCTGCTCGCGGGAACAGTGCGACAGGCGTTGCTTGCAGATCGATTGATCAATGTCAGGGAAGCGGCCATGACGCTTGATGATTTAACAAACGCGGAGATTGTCGCGGTCACCAACAGCGTGCGGGGAGTCGAAGAAGTGACGAAAATTGCGGGCTGTCGAGATCAGCCCGCGCGCGGTTTGTTCGAGATCGATTCAGCGATTACTCGTACTTGGCCCGTGCCGCCGCCTGCTTGAGGCGTTGTCGACGCATCCCCAACAATCCGATCACCAAAAGACCCATTCCCCAAGCCAAGATCGACGCAGGCTCGGGAATCGGATCGGGCGTGCGGCCGTAGTTATTGATGATGTTGTTGATGATCGTCGTAGGGCTGTTGGGATAGATGACGTCGCCACTACCGTTTGATCCGACGTTTCCTCTTCCCCATGGGAAAAAGCCGCCACTTTGAGCCGCGTACGGCTGCTGCGGATAGAGTGTGCCGGCCCCGATGGACGCCGTCCCCCAGTCGAGAGCGAGATCTCCCCCTGAAAACGGGGCCGGGACGCCGAAACTCGTAAACTCGGTCGTCTCTTCTCCCTCCTCTTCGGCCGAGGCTTCTTTGATCGGTTCTTCCGCCTTCACCGGTTCGGTCTTAACTTCTTCGCAAATCTCCGCGACAACCGGTCCGCAGACCATCGTCGATGGATACGTGCACGAAGGTGTCGGTTGACAGGTCACGTAGACGGGTGTCGGTTCCGTCCAATAGTAACTGCGACAGTTGTTCTTTTCCCATGGACTCGCGACGCTTGCCGCGACGAGCAGCATGCACCAATTCATGCTCACCGTCTCCCCATTCAAAGAGATCTCGGCCGACGATCCTTCGCTTCGCGCGAGAGGCTCTGACGACGCAAGCTTTCGACGCCTGCCTTTTCCGTTGTGGGGCAAGCTTCTGGCGAATGCCGGAGAATGCTGAAGAGGCTCCCCCCGGAGCCCCTCCAACATCATCCCCAGTAAACGCAATGATTCCCTGATTCTGGCCGCTGCTCTCGAGGTGCAAAACCGAAGGTGTTTCTCGCAGTGGGCAATCACCCATTCCCGATGGACCGTTCACGAAGGGACACGAGTCGATCATTCGCGGAAGAAGGAGTCCGTTTTCGGGCTCAAAAGGTCGAGCTCTGCGAAAACGTCCCCTTGACAGCGAACGACGATCCGTTCAGTCACGAACCGTGTACGGTGATTCATCGGCAAAAGCAGGTGATGCAGCGGGGGCCCATAGAATACCTTCACGATTGCTGCAAGAGGAATTCTTCAGAAAGCGTTCGCGAATCGCGGACTTTTCAGAATTCAATGAAGCCGGGAGATTGGAGAGATGCGGATCACGGTTGTCGGTGACGGGGCGATGGGGACAGCGTGCGCCCTTCTGCTGGCAAAAAAAAGCGATCTTGAAGTGTCACTCTGGTGTCAGTTTGCCGAGAATGCCGAGGCGATGCGGCGAGATCGTGAGAATCGCCGATTTCTTCCAGGCATCTCTCTCCCTCCGTCGGTCTCGATCGAGTCGGACGTTGCCTGCTGTCGAGACGCGGATGCGATCATCCTGGCCGTCCCCATGCTTTATCTTCGCGCGACGCTGACGCGTCTTGTCGCGTCAGGATTATCGCCGCGGGTCGGCTTGCCGATCGTGAGTGTGATCAAAGGCATCGAGCGAGAGACGTCGGCTCGGCCAAGTGAAATCGTTAAAGAGTTCTTTCCTCAATCTCGATTGGCGGCCCTCTCTGGGCCGATGCATGCCGAGGAACTCGCGCAGGAAATGCTCGCCAGTGTCGTTGCTGCCAGTGAAGACGCGCCGGTGGCGGAGATGGTTCAGCGATGGTTCTCCAGTGATCGTTTGCGGGTTTACACGTCGCGAGATCTGATCGGAACCGAACTTGGTGGGGCACTCAAAAACGTGATCGCGATTGCCGCGGGAATCTGCGATGGAGCCAATCTGGGGGATAATGCAAAGAGTGCCCTCATGACGCGAGGTCTGGTCGAGATGATTCGCCTGGGGACTGTTCTCGGGGCCGATCCGCGAACGTTTTACGGCCTTGCCGGTCTGGGAGATTTAATCACGACGTGTGTGAGTCCCCACGGACGAAATCGCCGAGTCGGGCACCGCATCGGTACCGGCGAAAAGATTCATGATATCCTGGCGAGCATGGTGCAAGTCAGCGAAGGCGTTTGGACATCGCAAAGCGTCTATGCGTTGGCAAAAGACCGGGGTATTGACATGCCCGTGACCACCGAGGTCTACCAGATTCTCTTCGAGGGAGAAGATGTCACGCAGGCGATCACCGACTTGATGCAGCGACCTCTTTCGGCCGAGTGACAGGGTCATGTCACGACTTGTTCATGGTGTCCATCCAGGCGGCTTGGGCGGCCAGGGCGATGGCGGCTGTCTCGACCCGAAGGATCCCGCGGGCGACCCTTACTCGCTTCCATCCAAGGTTGTCGGCCGCTGCTCGCTCGGCATCGCTCCAACCTCCTTCGGGCCCGACAATGATTCGCGAGGCCATGGGCGAGCTCTGGGCGGAAATCCAATCCCCAGAGAGATCGAGCATCCAACCCTCTCCCTCTTGCAACACGTCCGCCAGTTTTGTCGGCGGATCGATTCTCATCAGATAGTCTCGGCCCGATTGTTTACACGCCTCGATCACCGCTCGCTCGAGCCGATCGCGTTTCCCTTCGCCGGGCTGCGTCACGGTTCTTTCGGTTATCAACGGAACAAGCCGAGCGACACCAAGCTCGACGCATTTCTCGACCAGAATCAGGGCCCGATCTCCCTTTGGAAACGCAACCCCCAGTGTTCGATCGACGGGCGAGGGAGACAGCACCGCCTTGTCCAGAGAAATGAGGACCTGCTTTTTCGAGATCTCCAGGATCCGACCAGTCGCGGAAAGTCCTTGACCGTTGAAGAGAATCACGGGCTCTTGCACTTTCGCTCGACAGACGGTCGCCAAATGATGGGCTTCCGAACCGACGAGAAGAAACTCCCCTTCCGCAGAAGTCAGCTCGGGAGCGTAATAGCGGTTGGCCATCCAAGGTGTCCTATCAATGTTCAGAGAACGCCTTTTGCCTCGCGGATGAATCGGCCCTGGGTGATCGGATCGCCAAAGAATGTTTCCGCGTGAACATCATGAGACGGTGGTGTGCCCCAGCCCGGGAAGGGTTAAACAGCCCGTTCCAACGTTTCCATCTTTGATCTGGAACATTGTGGGAAAACGATCGACCCAAGCTTTGTTGCCCGTCGGACAGTATTGTCGGCCATTGCCTTCCAGGGCGGCAATTCCAGGGATTCGGGCAGCGATCCCACCCGAATGAAGAAACGACGCCCCCGGACACGTCAGGTCTTGCACGCACAGGAACATGCCGAACTTCTGGGCGGCGGCGGCCATGAGAAGCGATTCGGTCTCCCCCTTGCATGCCTTCAGCGCCACGCCCGAATAACCAAGTTCACGTGCTCGCAACAGGCTCTCGAAATCCACGAGCGATTCATCGATAACCACCGGCTTGATCGCCGCCACCGCATGCACGGGAATACCATGTCGCTTCAAATCGCGATGGGTCGGTTGCTCGATGTATTGAACCCGCTGCAGCGCAAAGGGGGATTGTTCTTGCACGCGGTCCAGAAACGCCTGCACGTACTCCATACTCTGGCACTTCTCATTGAAGTCGAGACTGTAGTACCATTGGCGACAGCCGCGAGCCTGCTGCGATTGGAAGGCAACTTTCTCCACCGATATCACGCGATCAACGTCCCAATCGAGTTGATCCCCCGCGAGCTTGATCTTCAAATGCGTCAAGCCATTGAACGTGATCCATTCCCCGAGCGTCTCGGGCAAACCATCCCCAATCGGCTTCGCGACGTCGGCAGGTGTAAGAGGATCGAGGGCGCCCACCAGATGATAGAGAGGCATCGTCGCTTTCGGCTCGCGCAGGGTATAGCGGTCGAGAAACTCCCCCTCAAAATCTTTCGAGAGATATGTCGAGAGATCGCGATCGACAAAGTCGGGTCCGAGAGTGTGATAGACATTCAGTCCCAATGCATGGCCAAAAGCATCGTAGATCGCCGCATCGACGGCGCTGCTTGCAACGAGCGCCGCCAATCGAGGCATCGATTCCTTCAATTCAAGCTGCTGCGTCACGTGGTCGGCTCGATCAGAAAGACTCTCGACCAAGCGAACGCCATGATCAAGAGGATGGAGATAATCGTTGTTGCTCATGACCCGCGAGGTCAGATCCTCGGTCAGTTGCCGCATCGCCTGCTGGGTGAATTCCGGATCGATCGTGGTGGGCCATGCCCAGATGTGGCCGATCGGCATCGAGCCCATGCCGGTTCCTCGGCGACCGTCGCGCGTTTCGACGTTGAGACGGATGTTGACGACTTGATAGTTCTCGACGATTCGCCCGCCGAACTTCAAGGGCGTACGAAAGGAGAGATGCTCTATCTCGATCCGGGCGTCGCGGACGCGCACATCACTTGGCTTGGGCACCCTTATCCTCCGCCGAGGTCATTTATTCTCACGGGTCCATTCTATGGGTAGGCGAAACCACGCCGGTGGGGTGGGGGGGGACGCGAGTTTTCGAGCGACTTCTTGATGCCGACGACGGCGATAGGTACCCTCGGTACTGGCTCGGTACTGATTGAAACGGTCTATCATCGAAGGGGAATCATTCATGTCGATCGGTCGTTACGCTTGGCTAGGGATATTCTGCAGCGCGGTCGCCTGGGGCGACGATCTGCCGAAAGTGCTCATGTTTACGAAGAGCCAAGGCTTTCAGCACGACGTTGTCGCCCGCAAGAAGCCGGACCAATTGAGTCTGGCGGAGAAGATCGTCACCGATCTGGGGAAAGAGAACGGCTTCGTGGTGACTTGCTCGAAGGATGGCACTCTGATCAATCCCGAGGAACTCGCGAAGTATCAGGTCGTCTATTTCTTCAGTCAGGGAGAGTTGGACGACCCCGCCGAGCGGACGCGCGATAAAGCACCGTCGGTCGATGTGGCGAAGCGATCATGCGTGCTTGATTTCGTGAAAAAGGGGGGTGGTTTCGTTGGGACGCATTGTGGCGGAGCCGACACTTGGCACAAATGGCGAGAGGGGGAGACGAGACCTTTCCTCGACATGGTCGGTGCCGAGTTCCGCACGCATGGTGCCCAGCAAAAGTCGACGGTTCGTGTCGTCGATTCAAGTTTTCCCGCCGTGAAGGGATGGCCCGCGCAGTTTGAACTCAACGATGAGTGGTATGCCTACAAGGGCTTCATGCCGAACATTCGCGTTCTGATGATGCTCGAAACCGAGGGAATGTCCGGCCCCATGTACAAGCGAGATGACTACCCCATTACTTGGTGCAGCAACTTCGGCGACGGCCGGGTCTTCTACACGGGACTGGGTCATCGCGACGATGTTTGGACGAACCCTCTCTATCAGAAGATGGTGGCGCAGGGGATCCTCTGGGCCGCGAAGAAAGTCGACGGGGATTCGACTCCCAATCTGAAAGAGATCTACGGCGACATGGACCGCGCGATGAAGCGGCTCAACAAACCGTTCGAGGAATAAACCTCCGTCGAATTGAGATCTCATCGCATTTAGGAATATCCTCCATCCAATCGCGTCGTCGACATTAAGAGACGCCCTCTTGCCGAGAGGCGTGCTCTTGATGTCGATGGACGCTTATATCGGTTGAGTTTCCCCCATCGCGCTCCTCATTTCTTGATTTGATGGCGATCCGTCGAAAGCGAGCACGACCTGCGTGCTATGTTTTTTGTGAGTCATTTCTTGGAAGCAAACATTCGATCGGCGAGGGTCGCGATCATGCCGATGTACTGCCCCGTCTGCGAACATTGCGAGGATTCCCTCGCTTCGGACTGCCCCAAGTGTGGTGGCCGAATGCGTTTTTCGCTCTTGGCCGGCTTTGTCGCGCCAGACTCGGGGAGCGGTTTCGTCAAGATCCGGCTCGGTAACGGGCCGACCGTTTACTCACGAATCAAGCAGTTCGTGATCGGCGTTCTCTTTTCGCAGATGATCGCGATTGGCCTGGCGTTTCTCGTCCTCTGTGGATTGGTGGTGACGTCCAACGATCCGGACACCTTTGCGACAGACAACCCAGAGCTATTCCAGTTGACCGCTTCTCTGGTGATCGTCCTCGCGCCTGTGCTGTCAACCTTGTGTCAACTCTACGGGGTCTATCTCGCGCAGTTGATGGGTTTGTTGATCGGCTTGGCCGCGGCGAGCCTGCTTTGCGTTGCACGGGTGGGACTCGACTTGCCCATGTCGCCGATCGAATGGGGCGCGGTTCCTCTGTCGGCCGCTCTCTCGTTCATTGCTGGCTTATTCATTGGTGGCAAACTTCCCGTGATCGAAGAGTTTCATTTCAAACCTATCGATTCCTGGGACCGAAACGCCAAGCCAAGCGAACGCGAGTTGCCCGGCGACGTCAATAAGAACTGGTTGCGTGTTCTCATCGGGATCTTTGTCGGGTGGGCAAGTTGGCATGGGATCAGCGGCCTGTTGTACATGATCTTCCACTCGCTGATTAAGAACCAGTCGCTCCTCGAAGTGGCCCTTTTGCGCGTGGAGATGCCGCTCCATGCGGTCGGCTGTTTAGCGGCAGGCATGATTGCCGGCTCATCCAATCGGGCAGGCGCGGTCCCAGGGCTTATCGTCGGAACCGTCATATTCCTGATGGTTCAGTTCTTTGAACCTGCCGCCACCATGGATGGAACCGTGATTCAGGGGCTGTTGACCGTTGTTCCAGGCTGGATCGGCGGCATGCTCGGCCGGCGGATATTTCGGCCAAATCTCATTTTTGGGAATGCTCGGCATCTGCCCGCGCCGCTGGCGACCGGCTCCGCGACAGGTCGTTCCTAAGAAGCAAAGGCTTCAGGGGAGTTCATCGTCTGTCGAGCCCGAACAGCTTTTGAATCAATTCCAGCACCCCGACCCGTCCTTGCTTGAGCTCTTCGCGGATGGTCGCCTTCGGTGCATGCAGCATCTTATTCTTCATTCGATGCGTGAAGTGCTTGATCTTCTCTCTCTGGGCATCGCTGAGACCGTTCAGTTGAGGTAACAGCCACGCCAATTCATCCTCAATGATTCGTTGAAATCGCTGATCGAGCTGACCGATAATCGGTCCGCTTTGAAGAAGAGCAAGCTGTACATCGAGTTGACCTAGCTCATCTTCGACGATTTTATTGGCGGCTACCAGCTCGGATCGGCGGGACCGAATCGTCTGATGCCGAACCCGTTCGAGATCATCAATGTTCCATAAGAGAACGTTCGCCATCTCGCGAATGGCGTCATCGAAATCGCGAGGGACAGCAATATCGACGATGGCAATGAGTCGCTGCCGACGTGCTTTCATCACGCGGGCGAAATCGCTTGCATGGATGATCGGTTCGTCGGCGGCAGTGCTCGAAATCACGATATCCGCCTGCGTGAGAGCTTCCTCCAGCCGACCGAATGCCCAAGCTTCGCCGCCAAATCGCGCCGCAATCGCCTCGGCACGTTCGATGTTTCGGTTGAGCACGAGAAGCCGGCCGGGGTGTAACTCTCGGAGATGCTGAACGGTGAGCTCGGCCATCTTGCCGGCACCGATGACAAGGACGGTTTTGTCGCGGAAGACCTCAAAAACCCCTTTGATGTAGTCGACGGCCGCACTCGCGATAGAAAGCCTTCCGCGCGTCAGACCGGTCTCGGTTTGAATCCTCTTGGCGACGTTGAAGGCCTTTTGAAAGATCGTGTGCATCACCGGCCCTGCGGAACTAACGCGGGCGGCTTGCTCATATGCTTGCTTTACTTGCCCCAGAATCTGAACTTCGCCTAAGACCAGGCTGTCGAGTCCCGAAGCAACTTCGAAGAGATGATACGATGCTTTGGCATTTTCATGCGTGTAGAGGTGAGGAACAAACTCATCCATCGACACATCATGGAAGTCGGAGAGAAAACGGATGATCTCGTCGCTTCGAATCTCTTGAGAACCCTCGCCGCCGGCCGAGTAAACCTCGGTCCGGTTGCACGTGCTCAAGATCGCGAATTCGGCCTCTTCGTGACGCTGTCGAAGCTGCTGCAAGGCAAGCTCCACTTGGTCGCGGTCAAAGGCGAGACGCTCGCGAAGACTGATCGGGGTCTTCCAGTGAAGCCCTACGCAGAGAAACTTCAAGACCCTCCCTCCCCTGCCTCGCGCGCGGGCAAGTGGGTTGAACGGTCTCGCAGATGAGCGGTTCCGAAGATGGGATCGCCGAGAAAACTGACCAGGACCGCAAGACCGGCCACAATGGTCAGAACCGCGACGCGCGGACCACGATGCTCGGGTTGGTAGCGGTAATGCGCGAGCACCGTCAAGATGAACCATGCAATAAGGGTGCTGATGACCTTGGGGTCGCTGATCTTCAGATGGTGAAGCATGAATCCTAAGCCAAGTCCGATCGTGAGGAGAGGCCAAGCCAAGTAGACCGCCGCCAGATTAAGTCGATCCAATCGTTCGAGGGCCGGCAGCCGAACCCGCGAGAAAACCGATCCTCGGCGAAGTTGACGAAGCTTGACTAGGTACATCACCGCCACCACGGTCGCAATCACCATCACGACCGTTCCGACCAGCAGCGTCAAACCATGCGTGGCCGAGAGAACGGTGTTTCCCGCGTCGCTGGCGCCCGCTTCTTCGGGAGAAAGTGATGCGGCCATCCCGACGAGCCCTATCGTGATCGGCAGGACGAAGATCCCGGCGCTCAATCGTCGGTCGCGCAGGATCAAATACAGGTAGACCATCGCCATCAGCCAACTGACAAAGACCAGCGACTCGAATTGATTTGAGATTGGAATCCGTTGGCTCAGCCAGCCTTTATGAACCAGAAAGAGAGTCTGGGCCAACATCCCTGCCAATGCAGAGCCGGTTGCGATCCAGCGGACCCAGCGGTGCGGCCAAAGAAAACGAAACAACTCCGCGACCATGCTGATCGCATAGCTGGCGCCGAAACAAAGAAGAGAGATTCGACTCGCAAAATCCATGGCACTCTTATGATACAGGCCAACGGGTCGGCGGGGACAGGTTGCTGACCTAAATCGTCCGATCGAAGGAATCCATTGTCCCAGCGGTCAATCCGGATTTGATCGACAGGCGGGTCAAGATTGCGACGGTCCTGCCGTCGACAGCCGAACGTTTTTTGTTCCCCTGTTGATTCATTTCCGGAGAAGTGAAGTTCGAGGAGAGGGTGGCCATGTCGATCGTTTACTACGTTTCTTCGCACGGGTTGGGTCACGCCATCCGGACGGCGGCGATCGTCAACGAGATCCCCATCAGCGAGCCGGTTATCCTTCGTACCGAAGTCAATCCCGCTATCCTTGAAGAGGAAATTCATCGCCCGTTTCAACAGGAGCCCGCGTCGTTCGATGTAGGCTGCGTGCAGAAGGATAGTTTCACCGTCGATGGGCCTGCGACGCTGGCCAAGTACCAGTCGTTGCACCAACAAAACCGTGATCGATTGAGCAATGAAGTCGCCTTCTTAAAGAAACACGACGCCCGCGTGATCATCAGCGACTCGGCCAGCTTTCCGCTGATGGTGGCTCGCGAAGCGAATGTTCCAGGGCTGGCAGTGGGTAACTTCACTTGGGGCGATATCTACAAGCCTCTTGTCGACGAGAATCCCGACTATGAAACGATGCTGCGAGAGATGGCCGAGGAGTATGCCCTGGCCACCATCGGCATTCGATTGCCTCTTTGCATGGAGATGAGCGAACTTCCCACCACGGTTGACGCTCCTCTGGTAGCCCGCCAGGGGACATCCCTTCGACCGGCGCTGGCGGGCTGGCTGGACATTGACCCTGATGCCAAGTGGTGTCTTGTCTATCTCGGGCAATATCCTCTTTCTTTTGATTGGGAGCGGTTGACCCGCTATGCCGGCTGGCAGTTTTTACTGTTGAGTAAAGAAGCTCCTCCCGCAAAGGGAATCGCTTCGGTTGACCCCCGGCGGTTTGATGTCCCCGATGTATTGGCATCGTGCCAAGTCGTGCTGGGTAAGCCTGGTTACGGCACCGTCGCGGACTGCATGATGAATGATGTGCCGATGGTTTTTTCTCGCTCGACGCGATTTCCCGAGGCGGACTCGTTGGCGGGATATCTCCATCGCTGGGGACGCGCCGTCGAAATCGATCGAACCACCTGCTTGAGCGGCAACGTTCTTCCGCATCTAGAGAGCGTCCTCGCCACGACGGGCAATCCGCTGTATGAAACCAACGGTGCCCAGGTCGTAGCCAAGATAATCGTCGACATGTCGCAAGGCAAAATGCTGCTTTAGGGAGTTGCCGTTCGGCGGGCTTCGCGAACATGCTTATGGCAATTGACGCAGTTCATCGTCAATTGGACATAAGCAAGAGTCGCCGCATCCACGTTCTTCTGATTCGCCGACCGGACGAGTTCCTGGGCCAATCGCTGGAAGTCTTCGCTGTAGCGAACATACTCGGGGCTCGGCAATACTTGCCATTCCGCCGCCTCGCTGAGCCGCAGCAGAGCCTCCGCATTCTTCGCCACCAAAGCGTGATCTTCGAGAGTGAGTCCTTCGAGCACTCGTTGGGCATGTTCGAGTTTCGGTCGCATGAACTTTCGCACGCCGCCTGCTGGCTCCGCTTGGCTCTGTTGCCAAACGACCGCGCCGCTTACAATCGCTACTAAGCCGACGATCCACTTCCCATGCTTCATGGTGAGTTCCCTTCTACTCTCCCCCCTGGAATGCCCGACCGGATCGGACAGTTCTTCAACTCCACGAATGGGGCGCTCGTGTTGTGTTAGTCTATCCACCTAGTTCGAGAAGAGAGAAAGGTTCCTCGACCTCACCGAATTAATCCGCCGGCGATGGTCGAGATGTGTGTCCAATCCGCACACACTCTTCGATCGACCGCGAATTCATTCTCCGCAGCGTGGAATAGGCCAATCGTCTGCGGAAGAGTTTGATGGCAGAGTTTTGACAATCGATACGCTTTATCACGACGCAGGAGCCATCGATCGGCACAGGCCGGCTTTTTTCTGGTGAACGCTTGTTCTGCCATCTAAAATATTTTCGTCCTCGACAAAACGTCAGCCCGGGTATCGCATGAACGCCATTCTTGAGTTTGGTTTCAGCTTTCTGAACGTCATCCAGCGGGAGGATCCGCGGGTGCTCGGCGAGATCTTCGTCGCCTTCGTGTTTGGAGCGGGGCTTTTCTTCGGCTTGTCCCGGCTTCGAAAAACGACGGATGTGCAGGGGGTGCTTGCTGCCCAGCAACATGTCGATACTCTTCAAAGTCAGAATTCCAATCTCGAGAATCAAATCAAACATCGTCAAGAGATTGAAGAAAAGTTGACGGCAGAACTGGATCATCAGAAGGAAGGGGGGCAACGGCTGCTCGAGAAGTACAACAAGCTTCTCGCCGGCGCGAGAAAACTTTGGAAGGAACGGGAAGCACTTCACAAAGAGCGGGGTGAACTGCTCAAGCAGATAAGTGATGTTGTCGAGAGCGATGGACGCGTTTGGGAAAAAGTGGTGCCTCCCGATGCGTTTCCGTTTGTTCCGATCGCGCAGCGTCGTTGTCGAATTGTTTCGATCGTCAATCTAAAAGGGGGCGTGGGCAAAACGACGCTCACCGCCAATATCGGTTACACGCTCGCCCAGCAGGGGGGCCGGGTTCTCTTTGTGGATCTCGATCATCAAGCCTCGCTCACCTCTCTTTGTCTGCCGCCGGGCACCGTGCAAGAGTCGCGTGATTCGGGGCGGTTCATCCAGAAGGCGTTTGCCAAGCTTGGGCATGATGTGATCCTGCACGAACTCGTGCAGCCGATCCCGGATTCCACGATGAGTATTGCCGCCACCGATGAAGACCTGACCCATAACGAGATGAAGGTGCTCGCGGCCTGGCAGATGAAATCCCTTTCGGTCGATGGTCGGCTCATCCTGAGGCAAACGCTCCACGCACGCGCGATCGCCGACGCCTTTGACTGGATCTTGATCGATTGTCCACCTCGGTTGACGACCTCTTCGATCAATGCACTCGCTTGCAGTGACTATTTTCTGGTTCCTGCGGTCGTCGACAGTGTTTCGCTCGACGCGGTTCCCAGAATGCTGAAATGGGTCTCTCGTCTGAAGAGCGACAAGGTGAAATTGTGCCCGCACCTGTCGCTTTTAGGGATCGTCGCGTCGATGACACAGAACGCGAAATCGTTCACGAATAAAGAGAAGCAGATATGGGATCGTCTCCGTCGTCGCGTCTCTGACGGAGCTTGGCATGATGCCCCGAATTTGTTCAGGGCGTTTGTACCGAAAAAAGTGGTGTTCGCGGATGTCGCTTCGAAAGAAGCCTATCCTCGTATGGCCGCACGAGACCCTGACGTCGCGAAGATCTTTGAAAAACTGGTAGCAGAAATCACAGCAAAGGTGCCGATCCATGGACGTGTCTCATCTGAAACAATTCATTCTTAACCTCGCGTTGCCAGTACGTGCATCGGGTGGAGCAAAGGTCGCCAACGAATTGGAGCAGACCGCCGAGGCGCTGTCGCCTTTTGCGTCGCTGTCCATGCGCGACTTTGCCGAGTTTCTGGAAAAAGCGGACTTGTATCACCGCGAGGGAATCGTCCCGACCAAGGCGATCACGGGTGGTTCCAAGCGAAGCCCCGCATTAAAAGGGGATGAGTTAGTGAAAGATCTCGCCCAACAGATCGGCAAGATTCTTGAATCAGCGACCGATAGTACCCAAAGCTACGAGTCTCTCACGGATCAAATGGCAAGCGTGTTGAAGAAGCCGACAAAGGCGATCGTTCTTCTCGTGGCCAAGGAACTGCACATTCCCGGCACCTTTAAGACGAAGGGGGACGCGGTCGCGGCGATTGCTGCTCTGGCGACGGATCGCCGATACACGCACGAGCGGACGCAGTTCTAGGTCAAACACACTTTTCAGTGAGTTTCAATTCTGCTTGCTGGGAATCAGCATCGCTTCGAGGACGCCCTGATCGACGCTGTTGGCAATGTGCATGACGTGCCCGTCGGCGAAGAGAAAGTTTGCACCGGCCAAGTGGGCCGACGAAAACTGATAGAAGTCCTCCATGCGATCGGGCGATGTCGGCGTGACGTTGATGCCCTGCGTCGCGGTGTTGCTCGGCGTGATCCCAGGACGAAAGACGCTGTAGGGGAGGTTCGGCGCGTCTGCGACGGGTGTCGCGCGGGGCCGAGCCCATCCGAGATTGTTTCGAACGATCTCGCCGACAATGATCCGATGATCTTGTTGTTGATCGACAAACGCGGTCGCTAGTCCCGCTAGCACAAGATTCGATCGGCCAAAACCATCGATCGGTTCATCGTCGGCGGCGGGACAAAGATAAATGCCCACGCGTTCCCCCACGACCGTCCCGTTGGCAGGGTCGTCAAATGACCAATCGAAGTTGTAGTTGTTGACGATCCCTCGATCATCGACATCAGCCAAAAGGATCGCCATCCAGGTCGTTTCGATTGATCTCTTCTCCTGCGACGGATTCGACAGGATTCGAACGAGCGAAGCATGCGGAATGTGGCGATGCCGCTGTTGATAAGAGAAGAGTGCGATCCCGAGTTGCCGAAGATTGTTGCTGCAGGCCGTGCGATGGCTGAGCCCGCGCATGAAGCTTAGCGACGGAAGTAAGAGCGTCACCAACAAGCCGGCCATAACCAGAACAACCAATACCTCGAGCAGGGTGAAGCCGGCACAGGAATGCTTCGACTTGTAGGGAAGGACCATACGGCACGATTCCTTTCGGGCGAAAGCGCCGTTCCGATCATCCCATAGATGTTCAAATGCTCCTAGCCGATTGCCACGGAGCCGATGTATGCGGATTCGCGGTCGGATCGGTCCCTTCGGTCGGATCGACCATAGCTTTTGTGTCGCGACGATCAGTGAAATGACCGAGGAGAAAAAGGATTTCTTTTCTCGAATTCGGCAATAAGGCGTCGGCTTTCATCATCCAGATTGGGGGGAACCAAGATCTTGATTCGAATGTAAAGGTCGCCTCGTTCCCCGGATCGGGTTTTGCCTCCTTTGCTGCGAAGGCGAAGTCGCTGCCCGCTCGAACTGCCGGGCGGGATGGCCAGCGAGATCGTTCCTTCGAGTGTCGGCACATCGATTGTCGCCCCTAAGACGGCTTCGCCGATGGTGACAGGAACTTCGATCTGAACATCGTTCCCCTCTCGCGTGAAATGAGGATCGGCATCGACGTGCACGATCACGATTAAATCACCGATGCCCCCGGCGCCGGGCTCTCCCTTTCCAGCCAAGCGAAGCCTCGACCCGTCGGTCACGCCGGGCGGGATGGTGACGCTGAGTTTTTCCGTTTGTCGGCCGCTCAGTTCAATGTCGATCGATCCGCCCAGGAGCGCGATGCGAAATGGGACGCTCAACTCGGTCTCGACATCGCGTCCTTTGGGGGAGGAAAATCCACCGCCGCCCGGGGAACCAAAGGGGCTTTTGTGGCGACCCTTGGCGCCGAAAATGTTCTGCAGGATATCCTCCATACCGCCGAACTCGAATTGGCCGCCCGCTCCCGGTTGTCCCGGCCCCCACGAGGCTGTTCGCCCACCCGCGCCGCCGGGAAAACCCTGCTCGAACGCCGCGCTGCCGAATCGGTCGTATTTCTCTCGCTTCTCTTTATCGCAGAGAATGTCGTACGCTTCTTGCACCTCTTTAAAGCGCGTCTCCGCGTTCTTGTCGTTGGGGTGCAGGTCGGGATGATTCTCGCGCGCGAGCTTACGGTACGCCTTTTTGATTTCGGCTTCGCTGGCGGTTTTGGAGACACCGAGCGTCGAGTAGAAGTCTTTTGCCATGGTTTTGCTAACAGGATCCTCGCTGATTTAGTCCACCATTGACGTTGTTGTTTTATCCCGTCGGGCCGGCCCATCCACACGCTGAAATCTCATCGACGACGATCAAGTCGTTTCTTCCGCCTAAACCCGATCGCCCGATGCTTTGGAATCAAAGTCTATCGATCATCAACAAGATGCAAGCATCGATACCGTTGGACAAGCGATCTACCTCGGTTCCTCGCGTTTTGCTGCGAGTGGACGGCTTCGGTGTTCCGGACCCCCTCGCGGGTTTGCTTGGAACAAAAACAGGCGGACCAACTCGGTCCGCCTGTCGAGAGAGAATCTTCGAAGAGGGACCTTACTTACGCAGTCCCTGCGACGGGAACCTTCACTTCGGGAGCAGCAATGTCCCAAGTGATGGTTTCTGACGGGCCAAGCTTCATGTCGGACTTCATCATCTCGTCCCAGGTAATGGCCCGGCCGGTGTAGCAGGCTTCGCGACCCATGATCGCTGTCAACGTCGATTCCGCGATTCGGCGAGCCTCGTTAAGCCCTTTACCTTCGCGAATCGAAGCGATCAGGTCGATATGTTCTTGGACATAAGGGCTGACGAAGTCCTTCTTCGCTCGGCGGAACTTCCACTCGTTGGCCCCCTTGATCTCAGCTCGATTAGAGGTCGAGTACGATTGACCCTTGGTGCCGAAAACTCGTTCTTCGACTGCATTGGCACAACCATTGACTTGCCGAGCGTAGCTGGCAAAGTGCGACCCGTCCGCGAATTCATAATCGACGGCGAAATAGTCGTATTGATCGCCCGTGACCCGGTGTGCCCGGCCGCCGCTACCGACCGCTCGGACGGGGTGGCCATCCTTGAACCAGTTCATGACGTCGATATTGTGGACGTGCTGTTCCACGTAGTGGTCGCCCGACAGCCAGCGCCAGCTTACCCAATCCTTGAGCATCCATTCGAGGTCGTTCCAACCCTCTTGCTTGGTCTTGTACCAGAGCTGGCCTTGGTTCCAGTAAACCTGCCCGCCCAGGATTTCGCCGAGCGCTCCGTCGCGAACGCGTTTGATCATCTCGATGTAACAGTCTTCGTGGCGGCGCTGGGTGCCGGTGACGACGGTCAGTTTCTTCTCTGCCGCCAAATCGCCTGCTGCCATGATTCGCTTGCACGCCACCGGATCCACGCCGATCGGCTTTTCCATGAAGACGTGCTTGCCGGCTTGGACGGCCGCTTCGACTTGTTCGGCCCGAAAGTAGGGCGGGGTCGCAAAAATGACGTAATCCAGGTCGCACTCGAGCAGTTTTTTGTAACCGTCGAACCCGATGAATTGACGCTCGGCGGGGACGTCGACGCGATCGGGAAAGCGAGTCTTCTGCGAATCGAGATTGCTTTTCAGTCGGTCGGCAAAGACATCGGCCATCGCGAGGATCTTGACGCCGGGATCGGCTTCGAGCGAATCACGCGTGGCCCCGCTGCCGCGCCCGCCACAGCCGACTACGCCGACTTTGATTTCGTCTTTGCCGGCCGCGTGAAGCGAACCAGTTGACGAGAGCTGCATGGCCGCCGCCGCCAACGCGGAGGTCTTCAGAAAAATTCGCCGCGATGGGCCCGCTGAGTTCGTCGTGCCATTGGCCGACGATGGGTTCTGTTCAGACATGAGTTACTCCTTGCCCGGTTCGTACTCCCGCACAACCCGGAAACCAACGAAATGAGCGTCCGTGTGCCACCAAATACTCTTAGGTTCTTGAGGATCCTGGATGCTCCAGTCGGCATCAGCGCCTCGCCGCGCGGCCGACCGGATAAACTCGGGATCATCCTGCCAAGAGCCACCCCTCGCTGAATGCCACGGCGTTTCGTCCGTGAGCATCAAGGGATTCTCTAGTTTCTTCGATTCGGCGAGCCTTGTGAAGTAGTTAGCTACATATTTGTCGGCACACCATTCCGACACGTTCCCGAGCATGTCGTAGAGTCCCCAAGGATTCGGTTTCTTCTTGCCGACGGGCTGAGGTTTTTCGTCTGAATTCTCGAAGTACCACGCATTTTCGCCGATGGCGTCGTCCTCGAAGAATCGGGGCCCGGTAGTACCGGCCCGACAGGCCCATTCCCATTCTGCCTCGGTGGGCAAGCGGAATTTCTTGCCGGTCTTGGCGGCCAACCATTGGCAATAGCCCGCAGCCGCTCGCTGGGTCATGCAGATGGCAGGATAGCCGTCATGCCCGTAGCCGAACGTCATGTCGACGTACGGAGGGGTGGGGCGAGCGACGGCGTCCGCCTTCAAGTCCAACTCCGTTCGTTCGAGCGTTTTGCCCGCCTCCTTGGCCGCCTTGGCAAACTTCTTGTCCGTGCTGAAGGCGTAGAAATCGAATTCTTGCCAAGTGATCTCGTGTGCCCCCATCCAGAACGGACTCACCTTCACTTCCGTTTGAGGTCCTTCGTCGTCCGAGCGACCCTCTTCGGACTCGGGGCTACCCATTAAGAATTGCCCCCCGGGAATGGGCATCATCTTGAACTGAAGCTTCGATTCTGGAATCTTTTCGATGTATTCCTTCATCCCCTCGGGTACACCAGCAGGGGGAGCGGTCTGCGAGAAGGCGACTCCCGCGCTTGTCATCAGAAGAATCGTCAGAAGAAGTACTGCCATCCCATGAAAGTGATTACCGTGCCGGCTCAACGAAGACCCTTTCCGCGAATGATCAAGCTCGATGGGCAGAAAAGCGTTGCCATCGTTTGCTGGTTGATGATGTCGATACCCACTCTCGGCACGGAGAGTTCCAAAAACCCACCGCTCGAGCGTTTCGAGTTTGCCCAGATCCATATGGGGACCGAGTTTCGGCTGGTATTGTACGCCGACAACGAAAGCATCGCAACGACCTCTGCCGACGCTGCGTTCGCAAGGGTGGCGGCCTTGGATCAGACGCTTTCCGATTATCGCGATGACAGCGAACTGACACTTTTGTCGAAATCGAGCGGTTCGGTTGGTAAAGAGGTCGGCGAGGACCTTTGGAAAGTTCTCTCTCGTTCCGATGAAATCGCCCGACATAGTCAGGGGGCGTTCGATGTCACCGTCGGCCCCGCGGTTCGGCTTTGGCGACGAGCCCGGCGAACCAGACAAATCCCGACGCCCGCCCGCGTGGAGCAAGTGCTCGGTCGTATTGGCCACGAGAAGGTTCATCTTGACCAGGCGCGCAAGCATGTTCGCCTGGATACGCCGGAGATGATTCTCGACTTGGGGGGCATCGCGAAGGGTTACGCCGTCGATGAGGCTCGCCGGTCACTTAAAGAGAAAGGGATGGCGCGTTGCATGGTCGTTGGCGGCGGCGAGATTGCCGTCGGAGCCCCCCCGCCCGGGAAGGCGGGCTGGAAGATTGCTCTCAATATGCCCGGTGAAACAAACCGCGTGCAGCCGGAGTATCTGATCCTGTCCCACGCCAATGTTTCCACTTCGGGCGACGCGTCGCAGTTTGTCGAGGTGGATGGAGTTCGTTACTCGCATTTGGTAGATCCACGGACCGGGCAAGCCCTCACTCATCGCCGGCAGGTCACTGTACTTGCCGACAATGGAATGACGGCCGATGCCTGTTCGTCGGCCCTCTCCGTATTGGGAGATACCCCTGCGGGTAGGGATCTCATTCGCTGGGCGGGGCTGATTGTTCGCGGAGACGAATGGACGGAAAAAGGCTGGAAAACATGGACGACGGAAAGCTGGTCTTCCATACCGAAAGAACAAGCGGATCCGAAGACCCCGTGACCCGTTCACTCTGTGTTGTCTGTTGTCTATCCTTGAAATCGAGGCTGACCTCATGAATCGCGCGGTTTGCTGTTTTGTTTTGGGAGCATCACTGTGGAACGGGGCTCGCCTCTGGGCAGAGATTCCCTCGCCGGAGGAACTCGCCAAGAGTGTCACGATCTATCGCGATTCGTATGGGGTTGCCCATATCGACGCCAAGGATGTCGTCGGTGCCGCTTTCGGCGAGGCGTACGCTCAGTGCGAAGATTATCTCTGGCAGGTTGAAGACAGCCTGCTCTGGTCGGTCGGTCGCTACGCGGAAGTGTATGGCAAGAAGGGGATCGATAACGACGTTACGACGCACGCCTTCGAAATTCCCCGCCGATCCAAGGCAGATTTCAAAAGCGCCCCAGTCGCGAGTCAGCAGCTCGCCGAGGCCTACGCTGCCGGCTACAACTGGTACGTCAAGTCTCATCCAGACGACAAGCCTCGGCTTCTCACCGAGTTAGAACCCTGGAATATGCTCGCCTTTAGCCGACGAGCTTGGCTCGAAATCATCTGCACTTCCAACGGCATCTCTCGATCATTCTTCCCCGGACGAGAGAACGAGGTCTACGAACAGATCGGATCCAACGCCTGGGCGATCGCCCCCTCGCGAACAAAAGATAAGAATGCGATGCTCTTCATCAACCCGCACCAACCGTTTTACGGCTACGGCCAGTGGTACGAGTCGCATGTCCACACCGCCGACGGTATCGACTTCTACGGCGCCTCCTTTTTCTGCAGTCCTTTGCCGTCCATCGGACACAATCATTCCTGCGGCTGGACATTTACCGTCAACACTCCCGATGTCGCCGACGTCTACCACGTCAGCTTTGATGACCCCAGTCGGCCGAACCACTATCGGCACGGAGAGGGTTATCGCGAAGCGACGGTTTGGTCGGAAACGATCAAGATCAAAGGGGAGCGGGATCGCAAATACACCTTCCGCAAAACGCATCACGGCCCGATTCTTCGCAACGAAAAAGAGAACCCTCACATTCATCACGCCGTTGCGATCTCGAAGCTTTACGACAACGATTTTGGCATTCAGACAGAGAAAATGATTCGCTCGAAGAATGTCGGCGAGTTTCGTGAGGCGATGTCGGGACTCAATTATCCCATCTTCAATGCGGTTGCCGCCGATCGTGAAGGCAACATTTTTTATCTCTACAACGGCCCTGTCCCCAAACGAGATGACTCGATCGATTTCAGCAAGCATGTCGATGGAAGTGATCCCCGGACCGATTGGAAGGGGCTCCATTCGATCGACGATCTGCCTCAGATTCTGAACCCTTTGTCCGGGTACATCCAGAGTTGCAACGCGAGCCCCTTTACTACGACCGACGATGGGAATCCCTTTAAAGAGGACTTCCCCAAATACATGGTCGTCGACAAGGACTATGACAAGAGACGATCGAAAGTGAGTCGTCACCTTCTTCGTCAGCAGCAAGATCTTACGATGGATGAACTGGAGAAATTGGCCTTTGATACGCTTCTTTACTGGCCCATGACCGAGCTACCAATTCTTCGTCGCGAGCATGAAGAACTCAAAAGTCGTCAGCCCGCGCTTGCTAGTCGATCGGAAGAGTATCTCCGCCACTTTGATGGCTGGGATTATCGCATCATCAACGAGTGCACTCGCTCGCCGCTCTGCGTCCAGTGGTATGAAGAGCTCTACGGGTTCGGCTACCCGGCGGAGACACTTCGCAACGAGTATAAGGAAAACCCCGATCGAAAATTCGAGGCACTCATCAATGCCGCGAAGAAACTGACCGAGAACTACGGGAGTTGGAAGGTGAAGTGGGGTGACGTCTATCGCTTGCAAAGGCATCATAATGTCGCCGACCTGCTCGCGGTCCCTCTGAGTGACAAGAAGCCGAGCTATCCATGTGTCGGCGCTCCGGGGCCGCTGGGGATCGTTTTCACGGTCTACTATTCGCCGAGTGTTTACGTCCCATTTGTGCGAGAGACTCGCAAGCACTACGCGGTTGTTGGAACGTCCTATTCCGGCGTTGTCGAGTTCAAGAAGGATGGTGTTGACTCGCGGAGCTTGATTCAGTTCGGGTCAAGCAGTCACCCGAAATCTCCCAACTACGATGATCAAACCAAGCTGATGTCCCAGAGCAAGATGAAGAAATCGCTCTTTGATTGGGACGAGATTAAGAAGACCGCACGCGCGTATCATCCCGGTTCGTAGGAGAACGAATCGCCAGAGAAGACTCCGATTCGCGGCGGCATCATGAAAATCTAGAATGATCTGCTCGCCATCATCGTGCGCGGGGTCGAGCAGGGGTTGATCGAGGATCCTTTAAAGCGGAACATCCGCAGGATCGATCTTTGCTGGGACGCGCTCGCGTTGATTCCGCGAGGCGCGGCCTGCCGATGGATTGCCGTGGAGGTTGGCTTGGTAAGGCCTAGAACCTGAGTCTCGGTCAGACTCGCTCAAGTCGCGGTCAGTCGCGGTAGCCTTCGAACAACAGGGTGGAGAGGTATCGCTCTCCTAGGCTGCAGGCGACGGTGACGATTTGCTTTCCTTTGAATTCAGGTCGAGCGGCCACTCGCGAGGCAGCAAATAGATTGGCTCCGCTGGAGATGCCGGCGGAGATCCCTTCGACTTGCGAAAGTTTTCGGCCCCACTCGAAGGCGTCATCGTTCGAGACCGTGACCACTTCATCGACCAACGACGTGTCGAGATTCTTTGGAACAAAACCTGCGCCGATTCCCTGAATCTTGTGCGTGCCGGGCTTGCCGCCGCTGATGACGGGAGAGTCTTGGGGCTCGACGGCGATGACCTTGAATTGCGGATTCTTCGTGCGGATGTACCGTGCGACGCCCGTGATCGTCCCCCCCGTGCCGACGCCAGCAACGATGGCATCGATTTTCCCCCCGGTATCTTCCCAAATCTCCGGGCCGGTGGTTCGTTCGTGGACGGCAGGGTTAGCGGGATTCTCGAATTGTTGCGGGATCCAACCATCTTTATCCTGCTCGACCATGTCCATGGCCTTGGCAATGGCGCCGCGCATTCCCTCGGCCGCGGGGGTGAGAACAAGATTCGCCCCCAACGATCGAAGCAACGCCCGCCTTTCGACCGACATCGATTCGGGCATGGTCAGTGTCAACCTGAGCCCCTTGACCGCACAGACGAATGCCAAGGCGATGCCGGTATTGCCGCTGGTCGGTTCGATGATGTGCGTCGAGGGCTGAATCTTCCCCTCTTTGAAGCCCGCCTCGATCATCGCCAGACCAATCCGGTCTTTGACGCTGTTCAGCGGATTGAAAAACTCACATTTCATGAAGACCGTGGCATGATCTTTGGGAATCAATCGCTGAATCTGAATCATGGGGGTATCGCCGATCGTGCTGGTCGCATCGGGGAACGTTTTGCCACGCGGCATACGAAGCTCCTTTGGCGTCGGACCGATAAACCTACTTCCATCATCCTTTTACGGGTGAGAACGAACTCACCCTTTGTGGACCGACATGCTTCGCATCGTAGGATTTACGGCCCGCTTTCGCAATGCCGGGCGTCGGGGCCGAAACCACCGGCCCTTGGGGGGGGTACTTCACGCAGGGGTGGCTTCGGCGAACGGTTCATCTCGCGATTGCCGAGAACCTTCGCGGGCATGCCCAGTCGCCCTAGAATAGTGCTCGGCCGGGATCGCGTCGTTTGTCGCCGGCATCATTTCACGGACAAGGGACGCGTTTCGCGTTGCGTCTCCTTTGGGATTCGAGAAGGAGTTCAACATGAAGTTGCTTGCGCTGAGTTGGGTTCTGATCCTCGGCGGCATGGCCGGTCTCGGCGCGGGCGGGGAGAATCAAATTCCATTGGGAACAATCCGGTCGATCGACCTTGCTGGGAAGGTCGTCTCCCTGGGTCAGAAAGAAGGGGTGAAAGCGATCGCGATTGTTTTTCTTTCCGATGAGTGCCCGATCTCCAATCAATACATCCCCGAACTCAATCGAATTGCCGGCAAGCTTGCCGATCAGCCTGTCGAGATTTATGGCGTGATGTCGGACCGAACGCGGACACGGGCCCAAGCGAAGGATTTCGTGAAATCTTTTCAAGTGGCGATGCCCGTTCTCTTCGATGCCAGCGCGACGTTGGCTCGGCTTTTGTTGCCGACCCATGTTCCGGAGGCGTTCGTTCTCGACCCACTGGGGAAAGTTCTTTATCGAGGTCGCATCGATAACCAGTTTGATGAGAAGCTCCGACGACGAACGGAGGTAACGACGCACGACTGGGCGGACGCCATTGACGCGGCGGTGAAAGGCGAGAAGATTTCCGCCACTCAGACAAATCCGATCGGCTGCAAGCTGAGCGCGAGAGTTCATGAGGTCTCGCCGAGCTCGATCACGTACGATCGCGACGTCGCTCCGATTCTTTTCGCCAATTGTGCTGAGTGTCATCGAGCCGGTGAGGTTGCCCCTTTCGAACTATTGAGCTACGACGATGCAGCAAAGAGAGCAGAGTTCATTGCCGAGATGACCTCTTCTCAGAAGATGCCGCCATGGAAGGCTCGGCCCGATTTCGGTCACTTCATGGGGGAGAGAATCCTCAACGAACTCGATCGTCAGGTTCTGGTCGACTGGGCGAAGAATGGAGCGAAGGAAGGTTCATCGGAGGATCTTCCCCCTGCGCCATCGTTTTCGACGGGTTGGCAACTGGGCGAACCGGACCTTGTCATCAAAATGCCTGAACCTTATCCGGTGTACGCGAGTGGTAACGACATCAACCGTTTCTTTGTGATTCCGATCGATATTCCCGAGGACAAGTACGTTGTGGGGGTTGAGTTTCGGCCCGGAAACCCGCGAGTCGTTCATCACGCGATCTTGTACCTCGACCGCAGTGGGAACGCCCGCAAACGTGACGAAGCCGAGCCCGGTCCGGGCTTCGAAGGTTTCGTGGCGACCGAGGTTCGCGGCGGCGGCGTGCTGGGCTTCTGGGCGCCGGGGTATACCCCGCGATTTTATCCGCAGGGGGTCGGTCAAAAGCTCTTCACTAAGACCGATCTAGCGCTGCAGATTCACTACCATCCGTCCGGCAAGGAGGAGATCGACCAATCGCAGGTCGGTATTCACTTTGCCGACAAACCAGTCGAGAAGACCGTCGGCGGGTTGGCCTTGATCAACTTCGATGTCAACATCCCCGCGGGCGAATCCCGACACAAGATGACGCATAGCTTCACCACGCCGGTCGATCTCGAAATCATCGACGTTACCCCGCATATGCATGTGATCGGCACCGAGATGAAAGCGACCGCGACTCTTCCGGATGGAAGCGTGATTCCTCTCATCCATTCCAACTGGGATTTCAATTGGCAGGACGTCTATCGCTTCCGTGATGTGATTCATCTACCTAAAGGAACTCGGCTGGATCTGGAAGCGTATTTCGACAACTCCGACAAGAACCCGTTCAATCCCAACTCGCCGCCAGCATTCGTTGGTTTTGGCGAGCAGACCACCGATGAAATGTGCATCTGTGCTTTCCGTCTGCTCGAGGATCCGAGCAAAAATGATCGCCAATCACTTGGCTTGGCACTGCGCGAAAACATGCAGCAGCAAATGAAGAACCCGCGTGTGATGCTCGCGGTCACCCGTTTCATGATGACCGGTAAGGGGGCCGCCAAGAACGAAGGGTCCTCGACCGGCAAGAGCACCGAATAGTTCATTTGCTTTCGGGTTCGCCTTTGGCCGACGGGTTAGCAAGCCGGTCGGCCGGGGGTTCTTCTGGCGTGATTGGATCAAACAGTTCGATACGGGCGATCATGGCCGACAGATCGGCGAGCACGCCCTCGGGAGCAGGGTCCGCCGCATTCGATGCGATCGTCAAGCCGCGATTTCCCATGGAAAGTACCCAATAGTCGAGCAGGCTGGGACGGTCTTTGATCTTTGCCTGATACTGGAAATGACTGAGCGAGAGACCGTCGATCTCCTTCGTTTCCGGAGGTTGCGACGGCTTGGTCTCGATCTTTTGGTCCTTCATGTAATGGGCGACTTGATCCCGGTAACTTTCCACCGTCGGGACTTTGTCCTCGGGTTCGAGCGTCACCACAAAAGAGACGTTGGGACCCGCAAAGAAAAACCGGTCTCCATCGACACGTTGCAAGATCCATTGCCGACCGTGCACCAAACGAAATCCTTTTTCCGGCAACTCGAAGACAAGACGAAGCAAATCGGGAGTCGCTTGTGTCGGAAGTTTGGTGACAACCTGGTCGTTCAGTTCCTTGTCGTTGTCGGCTGGCTCGATCAGCACTTGAAAATCGACCTGCACTTCGCCGAGAACTTTATCCTCGGGTCCTAGAGTCTCTTGCTTGCCGACCGCGCGCATCGAGACAAATCGGTTGGTCTTCGCATCGAGGTAAAGACCCGCGCGAAGGTTGCAACGGGAACGCTGCCCGCCGGTGATGCCGATAAAGCTACCGGTGGCGGAGATCTGTGCATAGGGAATGTCCTGGATCGTCACTTCCCCTTCGTACTTGCATTCGACCGAACCCGACTCCACCGAGTCGAGGCCTGTTAACTCGACGAGAGCCTTCGAATCCGCCGGCCAGGTATCTCCGACCTTGAGTTCTTTCTCCGGCAAGAATGTTTCGAGTAAGGGCAAATGAGAATGGTCCGCCAGCATACTCAGCTCGGCTAGGCGCATCGGCCCGTCAGGCGAGTAGATCACAAAACCTTTCTCCATCGGATCGAGCAGAACTCGGCGAACCTGTTGACGGAGGCGAGCTTTCTCCTCTTGTTCGCCTAGGTTGCGAGCGTACTCGACGATGTCGTACGCGCGGAAGAGTCGCGTTCCGTCGGCGGGGGGAGCCGACGGGAGTTGCCTCTCGCGAAAAACAACTTTAGAAGAGCCCGAAAACTCGGTTCGGTTCAGTTCCTTCGGCGGAGGGGGCGTCTTGCTTCCGGCGGGGGAAGGTTTTTCGTCAGGCAGAGCTGTCTCGGCCCACCCTTTGAATCGGCTCGAGTTGACCACCCGATACTGGTCGCCCACTTTGGTCCGAACCGGCGTCATTCCCAAAGCGCCGGTCGGCCAGGCCGCCCAAGCTAGGAAAGAAATCGAAATTAAAGATCTCGATCGGATGAGCCTTCGCATCGTGCGTCCGTTTCCCAGCCTTACGCCGTGCCCCTTATCGACAAGCATCGGCCATTTTCTCCGCGGGGTGATCCTCTTCGAAGGGCCTGCCAACCCGTGCGGTTATCCTTCGCACATTATCCACATTGAAGCGAGAAGAGAATAGGGAACAACGTCATCAGAATGGCCTAGTGAGTGAAATGAGTCGACCGGCTAGGTGTCCGCTTCGGGATTGATTAACCAAGGGCCGTTATGTTGTTGCCGATGGCCGCTGCGCGGTGATAACCATCGATTTCCATAGGTAAGGGACTCTGCCGCAGCCCGCGAAATTGAGGATGCGGAATCCCTTGCTGGTAAGAAGCTTCGTCAGCGTCGGCCGAGACCAAAACTTGATCCGTCCCCCATCCCAAAGAGCGGTGAAATGTGGATCGAGCCGATTGGTCAGGGCCAAGGCCAGATTCTTCCAGTAGCCGTGATATGGGGTCGACAAGATGAGGACTCCCCCCGGACGGAGCCCCTGGTACAGCGATTCCACAAACCCTCGCGGGTCGTAGAGATGCTCGATTACTTCTAGGCTCACGATGGCGTCGAATGGCTCATCAAAGACACTGATGATGTCTTCGTTAACGCTGGCGAGCTTGAAGGAGACGTCGGGGAAGAATCGTCGGGCAATCTCGATGCCCGTTTTGGAGAGGTCCATGCCACAAACTTGATGCTTGCTTTGCCTGGCCAATTCGCCGCAAAAGGCCCCGTTCCCGCAGCCCGCATCAAGGATTCGGCCCGTCGGAGCGTAGCGTTTGATCTCTCGAAAAACCGTTCCCCAAACGTATTTGTGAATGTGCGGTGGCAACGGCGAAGAGAAATCGGATTCAAGGTACTGATAGGCACGCTCGGCTACAAGTCGACGAAGCCAATCCTCGTCCGAAAGAATCTCTTCCGTAACGGGTGTCGATTGGACCTTCGGGGTGCGGAGATAGGAGGGATCAGCCTCCGAACCGTTCTCCATTCCCCCTCCCTTTCACCGCAGCACTTCGGTGTGGACGACTCAGTCAGTAAATCCTACCAACTCTGCTGGATGAGGTCGAGACACTGCCCCAATAAAGAGTTAAGCAGAGGTCTAATGGAGCCTCGATCGTCGTGCCGAGAAAGGATTCGTCGGGTCCTCTGACGTCGGCAGTGATTCCTGCACACGATTGACAACCGAGCCAGCCAAGAAGAGGTCCGGCCCCACGCTGACAGGTGGTTCAAATTGAAAACGGAGTGAGTCGGCCAGCGTCGGCCAACCGATTCCAGCGACCGCGGGCGTTGCACCAGCCCCCCCCATGACCATCGGCGCGACATAGATCCGGAGCGAATCGACCAGCCCCTCATCGACGAACGAGCCAATCGTGCTACTGCCCCCTTCGACCAACAGATGCGTCATCTTTCGACTTCCAAGTACGCCTGCCAAGTCGACCAGTGGCACCCGTCCGTCGGCATCGGGACGAAAGACGATGCACTCGCATCCCAGAGACGATAACCGAGCCACGTCCGCTGGCCGAGCTATATTCGTGAGTGCCACGAGTGTCGGGAAGACTTTGGCGGTTTGTACCAGTTGAGAGTCGCTTCGGAGTCGCCCACGGGAATCGAGCACGATTCGAACAGGGACCCGTCGAGGAGATTCATCGCCCGGCAGCCGAGGCGTTAGAAGGGGATCATCGGCCATGGCAGTTCCGATGCCAACAAGGATCCCATCCACCAAGCCGCGGAATTGATGGCCATGCTCCCGGGCCAAGGGACCGGTGATCCACTTTGAATCACCCGTGGTGGTTGCGGTTCGACCATCCAAAGACATCGCCCATTTGAGATGGATGAAAGGCCGACCTTTGTCGAGAAGCGTCAAGTAAGGGGCATTCAGTTGGCGCGATTCCTGTTCTAGGCATCCGACAACGATCTCTTTGCCGTGCCGTTGAAGGAACTCGACACCTTTCCCTGCCACAGCGGGGAAGGGATCGCGCATCGCCATCACGACTCGGCGAATGCCTGCCGCGAGAATTCGATCGGTGCAAGGAGGCGTTTTGCCGTGATGACAACAAGGCTCGAGTGTGACATAGAGAGTCGCGCCGTTGGCGTTTTCACCAGCCTCATCGAGTGCGAATATCTCCGCGTGCGGCCCGCCGAACCGTTGATGCGAGCCTTCCCCGACTATTTGGTCATCTCTAACGACGACCGCGCCGACCATAGGGTTGGGTTCGACCGAACCGCGACCGCGAGCGGCCAATTCGAGGGCCCTTCGCATGAAGTTTTTGTCTGCCGACTCCATGTAGCACATCTCCTAACAGGAGTTTATGCAACCGCGAGACAGGATGGAGGATCAAGTGCAAGAGAGGTCGCGACGTCGGGGCGCGTCGCGTTCGCCAAAACGCGACTTGGGCATCGACATGCTGGTCGAAACACTCGGTTCTTTCTGAAAAGAGGCTCGTTGGCCCTAGGTCCGAGCGAATCGTCCGGAGGCAGGGAGGCCGAAGCAGGCGCCCATGCCGCCGGTATCGAAGAATAACCGTCGAAGCAGGCCGACGCCCCGATCCGGACGATGCAGCCGACCGGCACCAGATGGGTCTTTTCAGACAGAGACTAGGGATTAGGTCGGCGGTCCGGGCGGTTGGGCCGCGACAAGTCCCCAACGCGCGGAGGACGGCTGCCAAACAAACGAGCATTGCCAGCCACGATCAGCTCTCGCAAATGTTCGGGCGGGATCATAGCGACCGAGTCGTGGGTCGATTCTGGGGCATCCTCGGGATGCTGCACGTAGTAGAGAACGTTCGTCAAGAATCGAGACGTCGTTTTGTTCATCGTCACTTTGGAAATCTTCTCCATCCCTGCCCGGACCTTCGCGGATTCTGACTGCAACATCGTGAACTGTTTTTCTTGAGATAGGTCGGGGAGCATGATCAGATCGACCATGATGGCACCTAACTTCTTTCGATTATCGTCGGAGAGATCTGCCGCTGACGTCGTGCCCAGGATTTTTCCGGGCTCGGGGAGCAGCCCCATAAAGAACTGCAAAATGGGGGCCTGGCCTTCTTCCACAAACGGTGGAAGCGGGATCGCGTATTTCGTCGCCAGCGCCATCATGAGAGGAACCTTTTGGCCACCCCGAGCCTGATCGAGTCTTCGTCGCTCTTCTTCGGTGAACTTCCCTTCGAGTTCATCGAGTCGTTCGATTTCCGATTCGATCATGTCGAATCGTTGCTTGATAAAGCTAGGTCGCTTGGCGTTGGGTCGTTGGGCTGGCTCGGGCGTCGAGGGGTTTGACGCCGGTGGATCGGCAACCGCCAATTCAGCGGGGGGGACCGCGCCCGGGACCGTTGTCACCGCGCTGGTCGACCGAATGGGAAGCAAGCTTTCTTCCAGTGCCATCGATTGCTGCTGAAGAATCTCTTTCACCCGCTCGATCCGTTCCTTGTTGCTGGCAGCTTCAACGATTCGTTGTCTTTCGCTTGGTTCCAACGTCGCAAGCCAACGGTCGTATCGATCCAGGGACGATCGGAGTTCATCCCCTTCAGGCCCCGGCGACTGGCTTTGGGTGTGGAGGTTTGTGATCGAGGCCCGGTCGGCATCGCTCATCTTGATCCACTCACGGTGTCGTGTTGTCAGAAGTTCTCGGCGGTCAGAAGAAAGAGCCGATGAACTTGCCTGCCCGAACAATGGATCAGGCACGCACAATAGCGTTACCAATGGGATCCAACACCACCTTCGTGTCGACGTGTTCACGATTCCGGCTCCAAGAGATGGTCCATCTGGTCGAGAAGATTCTCCTTCTCGATCTGCTTCAGGAACTCAACATCGCGCGTCGCGCGATAGACGTCGAGCTTCTCCAAGATCGGAAGGTTCCGTTCCATCCTCCGATCCATCGCGGGCCGGTACCATACAGCCGCCGCTCCGGCTAAAGCGAAGGCGACCGCTCCCGCACGCCAAGTCCATTTTCCAGGCCACGGCGCTGTCACCGGCCGAGCCGAAGGAGTTTCGGGCATGGAACGCGTTGCCAATTCGAGCGTGCGAGAGGCGAACTCTTTATTCGCGGTGGGCCGATCCAGATAGTCGAGCAGGTCCCACGCTCTTTGCAAGGAATTGATTTCCCCGCGGACCTCGGGGTTGCGAACCATGGCCTTTTCAATCTCTTTCGATGCAACATCATCCGCTTCGCCGTCGAGATACGACACCAGTCGTTCGGAGTCGGCCGCGAGCGAAACGGGTTCGTTCTCGGGAGGAGGTTGGGATGTCCCCGAATCGGTCATGCTTCCTCCCGCGGTGTCGAAGGAGAAGCAGGGTTGATAAATGGGTCGAGGATATCGCGGAGAACGATTCGAGCACGGGCGAGAAGCGACTTAACGGCCGCCTCGGTCTTGTCCATCACGTCAGCGATCTGCTTGTAGTTCATGTGCTCGAAGCGGTGCAGCATCATCGCCAATCGCTGATCAGGCGAAAGCTGTTTCACCGCTTCGCGAACGATCTCGGCAATCTCTCCCTTCGCGAAGATTCGGCTCGGCATCGCACCACTGGGGGCAATGGCTAAGCGATCAATCGTTGCCTCTTGGGAAGAACTGGCGGGTTTGCCGGCCCCGTGCCGATCGCGTCGGCGCTTGCGATCGCGAATTGCGTTTCGGGCGAGATTGTTGACGATGGTGAAGAGCCAGGTCGAAAACTTCGCGGTCGGTTCGTAATTGGCTCGCGAGCGATACACCCTCAAAAAAACCTCTTGGGCGAGATCCTCGGCCTCGTCGGCATCTCCCAGCATGTGGTAGAGAATGCCGATGACGCGATCCTGAAATTCTTCGACCAGCTCGGCAAATGCCTCGTCATCCCCCTGCTTCACTCGAAGCATTCGGCGCGTGGCAGGATCCAGCGGCCCGTGGGCCTCTCCGTTTGTCGGTGTTCGGGCCGGCCCCGAACCTTTCGAAGAGCCGTTCGTCGTCAGCGATTCTCTCCTGTCGATGGAGGACTCGTTAGCGAAACAACATCCTGATGAACCCGGCGCAACTGACCGCACGCCGCATTGATTTTCGAGCCCTTGCGTTTGCGAATCTTGACGGTGTAGCCGGCCCTTCGAAGCGTCATCGCGAAATCCCGGCTTTGCCCAGGCATCGGCGTTCGATACGAGAGCCCCGAGACTGGATTGTAAGGGATAAGGTTGATCATCGCATCTCGCTGCGCTAGAAGCCGAACCAACTGCGAGGCATGCTCGGCTTGATCGTTGATCCCCCCTAACAGCACATACTCGAAGGTGACTTGCCGTCCGGTTTTGTCCCGAAAATGATCGGCGGCAGAAAGAATGTCTTTCAGTTCGATCTTCTCGGCCGTCGGCACGATCTGTTGCCGAAGTTCGTTGTTCGGAGCATGCAACGACACGGCCAGATGGTAAGGCTTGCCAAGCATCGCGAGTTGCCGAATTCGACCCGGAAGGCCGACCGTCGAGATCGTGATGTTTCGAGCGCTGATCCCGAGCCCTTTGTCGTTGGTGGCGAATTCGAGCGCGACCATCAGATTGTCGAGATTGGCCAGCGGCTCTCCCATCCCCATCACGACCACATGGTTGAGCCGATCGGTCGCCGATTGCCGAAGGTTCAGCCATACCAGTTGTTCCATCATCTCAAGCGAAGTCAGGTTCCGAACAACCCCCTTCAATCCGCTCGCACAGAAGACACAGCCCATGCCGCAACCGACCTGCGTCGAAAGACAAACGGTTCGCCGCTCTCCCTCGGGAATGAGGACGCACTCGACATGCTCACCGTCGGCGAGCCGAACGAGGAGCTTGGTCGTGCCGTCGGCATCGACATTTTCCTTCGCAATGCTGCTGGCGAGGGGTACCCAATGCTCGGCCAATTCTGTGCGCAGCCCTGCGGGGAGATCGGTCATCTTTTCAAAATCGACGACGCGACGCTGAACGATCCATTGACGAATTTGTGGCACGCGAAAGCGGGGTTGCCCCCGCTCTTCCAGCCACGACTGTAATCGATCGTCGCTTGCCGAGAAAATCGACTCTTTGATGACGCTATCCACGAGATGGAACCCCACAAGTTGGACTCTGGTTCTTCTACGATACACGCCTGGGGCGTTATCTGGAAAAAAAGCGAGGCAGGGACATCCTCCGACGATGGAGGAGGGGAACGAACCCCCTGGTTCTCCGCCTAATGATAACGGGATTGATTGGGGGAGAATCGGGCATGACGTGGGGAGAATGGCTCGTCCGGGCGTATTGCCGAGGTGCCCATTACCGCGGCAAGATTCGGGTTGCCCGCTGGCTTGCAAAGCGGTTTCTCCCGGCCGAGGGGGGCGTTTATACCCTCGCGGACGGGACCCGACTTCTCCTCCACCCGCGCGACTGGATCGAGTACCGTCTCTTGCAACGAGAAACGTATGAACCGGTCACGCTCGCGTTTTTGCGGGCCAATCTCAAAGAGGGACATCAGGCCGTCCTGGCGGGCGTCAACATCGGACTGCATGTCTTGATCTCGGCATCGATGGTGAAACCGACCGGCAAAGTCGTCGGCGTCGAGCCACAGCCCAGCAGCTTGCTCCGGGCAAGGCAGAACATTCTTCTCAACGACGGATTGGCGGCGCATGTCTTTCTGGTCTCGGCCGCTCTCGGCGCGGAAGCGGGTTTGGCGGGGATGGTCCCCGCGCCGGAACACAACTCGGGGATGGCCTCGCTCGTCGACCAAAGGGATGAGCCGCTCCCCTTTTCCATCGTGGTCGAAACATTGCCCGAGTTGCTTTATCGACTGAAGCTTCGTCGCCCGGACCTGATGCTGCTCGACGTGGAAGGTTTTGAGTTGCCCGTTTTGCGTGGGATTACTCCGTCGACTCGCCCGAAAATCATGATCGTCGAAAGTAAGTCCGACCATCAGACAAAAGGGGGCGCGAGTGAACGGGAACTCTTCGACCAATTGACGAGCATGGGATACGATCTCTTTGATCTGCGGGGTCAACCCGCCGTCGCGGGGCAGGAACTGGTCGAGTTCAATCTGATTGCGGTCGCCCGAGATGCCCCACCGATCGTGTGGGTAAAGTCGTCTGATCGATAGAACGATCCCGTTGGCATTCTTGGATCGGGGGGAGCCAAGCCTTGACGAATCGACATTTCATTGCCGTCGACCTGGGAGCCGAGAGTGGCCGAACCATGGTCGCTCGTTTCGATGGTCAGACCATCGGGTTATCCGAAACGCATCGCTTTCCCAATGGATACGTTCGAATCTTGGGAACAATGTATTGGGATACGCTTCGCCTTTGGGGCGAGATCAAGACCGGTATCGGCAAATCGATTCGCGAAGCAGGTCAGGCTCGTAGCGTCGGCGTTGATACGTGGGGGGTCGATTACGGCCTCGTGGCCGGCGATGGTTCGCTGGTCGGAAACCCAGTTCATTATCGCGATCGTCGCACCGAGGGGATTCTCGAATACGCTTTCTCGATCGTTCCCCAGGAAGAAATCTATCGCCAAACGGGGCTGCAATTCCTTCCATTCAACACCCTCTTTCAACTGTTGGCCGAGAAACGTCAACGCGGATCGGCAGCGTTTGTCGGGGCCGACAAAATGCTGCTGGTCCCCGATCTGTTGAACTCATTTCTCACGGGCCAAAAAGTGGCGGAGTACACCATTGCTTCTACGACGCAGATGCTGGATGCCCATCGACAAATCTGGGACACAAATCTGCTCGAACGGTTTGGAATCCCCACGCACCTGTTGCCGGAATTGGTGGCGACGGGGACGAAACTTGGTCCGGTTCTGCCCGATGTCGCCCGCGAGGTTGGCGGCAGTGTCGATGTGGTGGCGACCGCCGGTCACGACACTGGTTCGGCCGTTGCCGCGGTTCCGGCCATCGGCGGGGATGATTGGTGCTACATCTCCAGCGGAACCTGGTCGCTGATGGGCGCCGAACTCCCTAGCCCGGTTATCTCCCCTCAGACGCTGGCCAACAATTTCACCAATGAGGGAGGCGTCGGCGGCACGATTCGATTTCTGAAGAACATCATGGGACTCTGGCTCGTTCAAGAGTGTCGTCGATCGTTGGACCGCGCGGGCCAGTCCGTCAGCTACGCCGATCTCACGGCCCAGGCGGCCAGCGCGCCTGCGTTCGTGGCCATCTTGAATCCCGACGACGCTCGGTTCATGAATCCCGCCGACATGCCGACCGCTGTTCGCGATTTCTGCCGACAAACGGGGCAGAATCCTCCCGACGAGATCGGCTCGCTCGTTCGAACTTGTCTCGAAGGATTGGCTTTTCGCTATCGCTGGGTCAAGGAACAACTCGAAGCCCATCGAGGCAAACCTATCCGCCGAATCCACATCGTCGGGGGGGGGTCGCAAAATCGACTTTTGAATCAATTGGCCGCTGACGCGTGCCATTGCGAGATCGTCGCGGGCCCCGTCGAAGCAACCGCCCTGGGCAACGTCGTCGTGCAAGCGATGGCGTCCGGCGACATCGCCTCTTTGGCCGAGGGTCGGCAGGTGATCATGCAGTCCTTTCCGACGGAGATCTTCACGCCGACGCCATCGTCCTCGCGGGCGTGGGACGATCATTACCCTACGTTCCTCAAGCTCATCGGGCGCTGATGCGTCCCCATCAAAGAAACAGGCCCGAGGGATGCTCCCTCAGGCCCGCCGATCTCAAGTCTTTCGATCACTCGGAATTAACGCGAGCGACGGCGTGCCATCGTGACCGCTGCACCCGACAAAGCGAGCCCGATCATGACGAAGGTGGAGGCTTCCGGCACCACCGAGGTGGCAACCAATCGACCCGCGAAATCGAATTGGAGATTGACCAGATCTCCCAGGATCGGCGCCAGATCCGGACCGAGAACGTCTTGAATACTTGCGATCGCGGTAAACTCGACTGGCAGCGTCAACGTCGACGGGCCCGGAGGGCCCCCCAAGCCCGTGATCGTCGCCGGGAGCGCGCTGGTGTTCGGTACGGCAGCCAATGCCGACAGATCGATGCGGAACCCGAAGCCGATATCCAGATCGTTCGAGAAGAAACTCGGGCTCGTCACTGTCAATCCGAGTTGAGGTGCCGAGCTCGCGACTGCTCCTAAGAGGAGCTGCAGTGTGGTCTTCTGCAAAAAGTTCGGCTGTGTCAATCGGGCCGAAATGTTCATGTCTGCAAACCCACCCGTGATATCGATGAGAGTTTGCGTCGGATCGAAATTGTTTCCCGTTCGGGGAATTCGATCATTGCTGCTCACCTGGAGGGTTACATCCCGAACCGCGACCTTCGAAACGATGCTCGAGAGCGTTCCCAGATTCAACGTGGTCGGAATCAGGGTGTTGAGTGGGGCGGGAAGCGCGGCGATCACCTCAGGGGGAATATTGATCGTCGGGATCACGACGTTCACGGGCGCGGTCAGGTTAAGGCCGTAGTTGGCCGGCGCCGTGCCAGCAGCCCCGTTCACGTTTGGAGAGTACTGCAGCGGAGAATTGAAAAAACCCCCTGTCGGGTTGACGGCATTGGCCGAGCCTGCGCCGACAAAGTCCGGGCCGCCGACCGTGACATCGACACCGATCGTGCCATTGTAACGAGTGATGGCATTGGCCTGTTGCTCGGTTACCGTCAACGCCCCGCCGAAGATTGTTCCGCCAGCGGTAAGGTTGACTTGGCTTTGGCTCTGATTGATCGTGTACGTGAAGGTTTCGGCACGGACCGTGCCAAACAAACTCGCGGTCGTACCCAACCAGACCGCACAGGCGCGCACATATTCTCGACGCAGAGACATGAATTCGTTCCCCCCTAAAAACACGAAAGCACCGACATGCAAGGCCAACGATAGGCCCCTACGATTCGCTCGCGATCTCTCAAGTGGTGGGCTCAGATATGATCAGCGAGTCGCTCGATCGAACACAGCGGGGTCAAGACTGGCGAAGACCCCGCGATTCCCAATGGAATCGTAGCCAAAACAGTTTCTTAAGAAAAGCTTCCTCTTCGCAGATTCCGTTGTTCCCAAACCGACAAGGAAAAGTCGCCAGCCGGTCCGATCGAACGGGAGCAAAGAACTTCTAACCTGAGAGGATCGGAAATCTTGTGAATAGGAAGGCGACGCATGAGCAAGCTCACTTTTGGGCTCAACACCAGCACCATTCGGCCAGCGGGTCCCCGCGAGAAAATCGAGATCACCGCCAAGGCCGGCTACGAAGCAATCGAAATGTGGATCTCCGATGTGGACCAGTACGTCAAGGATGGCGGGACGATCGCCGATTTGAGAAAACTTCTCGACGATCTGAGCCTGGCTCGGCCAAGCATGATCATGCTCGGGGGTTTTTACACGGTCGACGAGTCGTCGCTTGCGTTGGCGATGGACGAATGCAAAAGACGCCTCGATATCGCGGCCCAACTCGGAATCAAGAGAATCGTCGCCAGCCCGCCCAGAGAGAAGGTCAACCGTGCCCTCGCGATCGAACGATACGGCATGCTGCTTGATGTGAGCCTGACGTTCGGCGTCCCTGCCTCGGTCGAGTTCCTCGGCTTCGTCGAGGGAATCAACACGCTTGAAGAGGCATGGGCGATCTGTTCCGGGCCCGGTAATTCTGCAGCGACGGTGACGCCCGACATCTGGCATTTGTTTCGCGGGGGCAGCAATCTCGCAACGCTCGATCAGATCCCTGCCGACCATATTAGCTGTTTTCATTGGAACGATGCGCCGCGCGAGCCGGCCCGTCTGGAACAGAACGACTCACATCGCGTCTATCCTGGGGACGGCATCATGCCGCTGGCGCAAATTGCCGACCAACTTCGCAAGAAGGGATGGGAAGGCTGCCTCACGCTGGAACTATTTAACCCCGAGTATTGGAAAGAAGATCCTCTCGTGGTCGCGAAGACCGGTTTAGAAAAAATGAAGGCTAGCGTCGGCGTAAAGGCGTAGTTGCCGACGCGCAGCGGTCAGGTTCCTATGGTAAGAGTGGTCGGCAATCGGCAGGCGGAACCAGATGACTCGCGCACTTATTCAAACAGACGGGCTAACCAAGCAATATGGCTCGCTGCTTGCGCTCGACCATTGCAAACTGGGCGTCAATGAAGGCGAAGTGTTCGGCTTGTTAGGGCCCAACGGCTCGGGCAAAACGACCCTCATTCGTCTCTTAATGGGTTACCTGAAGCCAACGGCCGGCTGGGCGAAAATCGATAATCTCGATTGCTATCACGACTCAGTCGCCGTCCATGCCCGGCTCAGTTATCTCCCTGCCGAAGTTCGCCTCTTCTTCAACATGCGTGGCCGAGATGTTCTTAAATTCTTCGCGAGAATGCACCCCGCCGGCGATTTCGAGCGAGCAATTCAACTGGCCGAGCGATTGGAACTCGACCTTTCCCGGCTTGTCGCTTTCTGCTCGACAGGCATGAAGCAGAAAATCGCCTTGGTGTCGACCCTGGCGACTCGGACGCCTCTGGTAATCTTGGATGAGCCGACCTCTGCCCTCGATCCGACGGTGCGACGAGAAGTGATGGCGCTGATCAACGAAGCCAAGCGGGAGGGTCGCACGATCATCTTTTCCTCGCACGTGCTCTCGGAGACAGAGGCGACCTGCGACCGGGTTTGCATCCTTCGCCGAGGAAAGCTGGTCCATACCGAAGCCCTTGCCTCGATCAAAAGAGAACACCGAATTCGCGCCCGAATCACCGGCCCGTTTCCGACCATTCCCGACAACCTTCGTCAGGACGTCGAACTGCTCGAATCGTCAGAGAAGGAAGTGGTGATGCAGACGGCATCGGATGTTGCCACGCTTTTTGGTTGGCTCGGAACGTTGCCCATCGATCAGGTGCGGATCGACCCGATCAGCCTGCAAGCGGTTTATGACCGATACCACGGAACCCAGGAGATCGATCCAACATGAGATGGGCTCTCTGGGCGAAGACCTTTAACGATGCTTGGATCCTCACGGCCGCGGCCGGAGCCCTGCTGTTCGTTTTCAGCGGGCTGTATGTCTACATGGGTTCCCAATTCGAAGACGAAAAGTTAAACGTTATCCTCGAGAATCTGCCAGACGTCTTTTCGAAAGTAACCCCGATCCCCCTGAGTCAACTCATCACGCCGCTCGGCCGAATCGCTGGCTTGCTGGTAGACCCGACCCTTTTTCTCACGTGCGGTCTCTGGGCAGTCGCGCGAGGTTCCGACGCCGTCAGCGGCGAACTCAATCGCGGCACGATGGAATTACTCCTCGCCCAGCCTGTACCCCGCTACCAAATCGTCCTTGTCCAGGCGGTCGTCACCACGATTTGTGCGGCTCTATTGTGTCTGATTGTCCTGCTCGGCTGCTATCTCGGCGTTTGGCTTGCTCAGTATAAGACGGGCGTCGATTTCGAACGCTATTCCCGGGGGGTCTTCAATCTGTTCTGCCTGAATTATGTGATCGCCGCCGTCACCACCCTACTTAGCTCGGTCGATCGTTATCGCTGGCGAACGCTTGCGTTGGGGGGCGGGTTCATGGTGACTCAGCTCATCGTTAAAGTTCTCAGTCGGCTCAAGGAGCAATTCGAACCGCTTCGCTATTGCACGGTGTATGGCGCCTATGAACCCTGGTGGCTCATCGACGCCAAGCCCGAGGCCTACTGGACTCTCTTTCTAAATCTGAACGGCACCCTGCTGGCCATCGGGACAGCCTGCTTCATCCTGGCAACAATCATTTTTTGTAAGCGGGATTTGCCCGCTCCACTGTAAAATCGATCTCCGATCGCGAAGAGTAAATCGAAATCGATCCCTGAGACCGTCCTTCATTACTGAACAGGCACCAGTCACGGGAAAAACGAAGTTTCTTTGATCATCTATCTTCTGTTATTCGGCATCATGGAGATCTTCGTAGCCGCCCAGCCGGCTGTAGATCGACTGCCGCAACAGCGCCGTCAGCGAGTGCGGTGTATTGTTCCCTGTGCGAACATCAATGCGTTCGCGGCGAGCTACGCACGAAACCGCCGATCGGTAGAATGGCAATCGCGATAGAAACAAGGACCAACGTCGTTGCACTTGCTTCCGGGACGACGACCGTGACGACGTAGATCGAATTCCTGTTCGACCCCCCGTACGGAGTCCGCCCGTTGTCCACAACGAACGTGCGGCCATCGTCGCTCACCTCCACGACGTTGCGGTACTGGTTCGTGGTAACAAGTCCGTATCGATCAAGCAAATATTGGTTGAGCCTCGATTCACCATGACGAATAAAGAAGTCTGACCAGATCAAGCGAAAGATTAAAGAGTGTGGTTCACCGGACGGAGACGCTAGCTGCACACTGGCGACACGCCAGTGCCACCCGGCCGGGCGCGAAAGCCAGTCGATACTTAGCTGCCATGGCGCGGAACCCAATCGAAAACGGAAGCGAACTGAGCCGGACGCCGGTCGGAAAACCGTTGATTCTCGGAGAGCGGGTCGGTACCTTCGGCTCAATGGTGGCTCATGGGAGCCATCTGGGAAATGTCGGTTAACCTATCCGCCGGTCCAGTTTTTGGGGTCCACTTCACGGAGTCACGGATCATGAAGTCAAGTTTTGGTAGCTGGCTGGCGGTGCTTCTCGTCTTGGCAGCGAGTGAGGTCATCGGAGACGACTCGGCACTTAAGACGAAAAGAGGGGATGCACCAAACATTCTCAGGTTGTTCGGGACGTCCCCGCCGCCTCGGTCTGGCCTGCTCTCGCCCATGTTCGGCACGGGGGTTACTTGGCCGTCAACCAAACCGGAAGGGACCCCGGTTCAACATGCCTCCATGGTGATCCAGGTCGATGCCGACTCCGATCGGTCGAGTTACCCTCCGCAAGCGACTGCCATCATGACTTCGTCGGCATTTATGGAGGGGGTCCTAAAAAAGACGTTGAGTGATAAGAGTGAGAAGGCTCGCGCGGCAGTCCAGTTGATTTCGTTTGACACCAATCGAGTCACGCGTATTGACATGCTACTCTATCGTGTGGATGGAGTTGATTGGAAGGATGGAGATGGTCAACGGCTCTTGGTGGCCGTGAAAGAAGAGCTCCAGCGTGCGTTCGATGAATCGGCGAATGCGATTAATTCCGCCGGCGAGAAAGCCCGCAAAGAGTGGTTGGCTTCGGTTGCCTCTACAAAAGACAGTCTGGAGAAAGTACGCGTCGAGCAAAAGCAAGTCCGAGAGCTTTGGCAAGCTATTCCGCTGAACTTTCGCCATGACGGACTTCGAATGGTCGAGCAATTCCTGGGGAGCGCCGAGGGTCAAGTCCAGCAGCTCCGCGAGCAATTGATCAATATGGGGCCCCCTCCGGAATTGGACCCGCTTGCTCAGGACTGGCAGCAGGTTGTTCAATCACGCATGGAGAGACTCGCCACGCTTAAGAGCGAGAAGGCGCCGGAAAATGACGTGAAGGAGGCAGAATTAGCTCTCAAGGAAGCGATGGCCAGCGCCGCGATTCTCAAGCGAAGTGATGTACCTGGACAGTTTCCTTTTGGAGTCAATGAATATAGAAAAATCAAGAGCCGGCTGGAGTTCAAGGAAAAAGAGGTAACGCAGTATCGCGAATTGCTGAACAAGTTAAACACTCCCGAGTACGAAGCTCTTCCTGAACGTCAACAACGGCTCGATTCGGATGAGCAGATCCTCAGGACGCAGTTGACGCAGCTTTACTCCGATCGCTCGAACTTAGCCTCCAAATCTCGGGGAGCGGTGAAGTATCAGATAACGATTTTGGACGGCATTCCCGATATCGTCGAACCAGTAGCCTCGCCCTAGTGCAGTGTCCCATTCCGATGCGCGTTTACCAGAAAAGGGGACATTCTACTTTTTTCTTAAACAACTGAATGTTCGACGATATCCCAAAACTTCCATATTTCCGGTCGCATTTTCATACCGGGAGCAACAATGAACACTCTTGACGAAGCTTTTCATTTGCTTATAACTACATTGGACTCTATCTTTTCCTTGCATAGAGAGATTGAGCATCGTCATTTTGAAGAACAAATAAACTCAGCGCTCTCACGGTACATTCTCACGATTGAATCAGACCCAAGGTACACAGTAAAAGGACATCAAGCGGTTGCAGAGCGACTTCTAATTGGAACGATAAATTATAATTGTAATTACAGTCGATGTGTAGAAAAGTTTAATTTGCTGAAATCCTACTGGCTTGAAGACAGCTGGCGACGTGTCGCAATTGGAATCCAAGTAGGAAGGCACCTTATTGACCACGGATTGCATGCCGAGGCTAAACACATCCTACTTGAAGTAAAATCACAATGCGACGCAGTGGTTGAATTGCTTTCTCCGCTCGATCAGGAGCTGGCTAGATGCGACCCCAGCTACGATGACAACCAGTCATAACGGGACCAGAGAACCCAGAAAAGGGGAAATTCCACGGTTGTTCGGCACGAGATTTGCGCAACCATCTTGCAAGATTGCCCGGAGTTCATGGGCTGTAATTTGGACAAAAATGAATAGTACTGGGAAAAGCCGGTGCCACCCGGCCGAACGGCGAACCGAGAAGTCGGCATCATGGTCAACGTCTTGAATCGTGCGGTGGAGTGGGGGCTCATCGGCTCCAACCCGATTGGAAAGATTCGGCACTTGAAGCATGATCGACCTACCAAGAATCGTCGGGCTCTGTCGCTCAAAGAGATCGAGGCATGGCCAAGGTGACTTATGTGATATCCTCCACCCGGCGAACACTCACGCCCGCCAAGTACATCTCCACCAGGGCCTCTTCCACGCTGCTCTCTCGACGCTGATATCGTTCGATGATCTGCGTCTCAAAGGCGAGGGTGCGAAGCCTCGGCACCTTAAGCGTCACTTCGCCCGCCTTCGTGTGGAGCTGGCGTTCATAGCTGCCGGCACGGGTATCGACACGGTCCGGAGTTCGTTCGTAACGCTTCGCGTTACACAACTGATCCGCCTCGGCTTCCAAAAGCCCGTTGAGCGTCTCCTCGACGCTCGCCCGCACCACCTGGTCCACATGACCCCGAAGCTTCCCCTCGTCGATGCGAACGACGTCACCAGAGAAGCTTCCCTCATCCGAAAAGTTCGTTACACTCTCCATGGCACTCCCTCTGTGAAAGTAAGTCTCAGTTCAAAGCACCGAAACCTACCCGATCACGGAGTGCCAACTTTCAAAATCTGCGCAAGCTTGCGGACGTTACCATAGATTCTCCGTCTTCTAGTATCGGGTCTTCGAAGTCGGCGTTGCGGAGCGTGAGATAATCAGCTTGAGTTGTCGCGACAGGGCATAACGGCGTATCTCTTAAGTCAACGGCAGGAGAAGTGACAAGAAACACGAAAAATTAGGGCTTTACGAAAGAACAAAATAGCTTGAATACCTTAAGACAATATACTCTCAGATATGAAGATGTTTACTAATTTCTGCAGCAAGTTTCGAAAGAAATCCTGGTTTTACGATTCCTGCATCATCGCGAAATTCTTGCGGTAATTGATATGACTTATCCTTACTAACGCATACCCGTTCACTATCAATCGATTCATTATTCTTGCGTACACGAACTGAACAATAATATGGCAACACTAGCAGAACTGATTCGCAGACGTTAGGAATGCTTAGTAGGGGGACAGTCGCATCGATATCAAAACTTAGCGCAAATCGCATGTAACACGCGCCGAGGCTTGATGATCGCGAAAAGCGCGGTTGCTCTTGCGACAATCTCTTCGAAAAGCGAGGTCCATCGCCAATGATTCGAGATTTCGCATAGTTAAGTGGTTCAGAGACCAATTTTATAAACCACTCTGTAGGATCAGATGACAAGGCGATTGCAACTGCAAGCACCTCCGGATAAGTGTTGGACATGGCGCGAGTTGTAGTATCAAACGGCGCACGTACGATATAATTGGCACTCAAATATTCTTGAATGGATAAGTGAGAGAATGACCATAGATCATAGACTGACTCGACGATAAGCCCAGTATGTGCCTCAAGTTCTCTCACAACTTGCTCTGTCTCTCGTTCAGGTAGCCCAAACTTGCCATGAATGCGTTTATATGCTTCTTGAAGTGTAAACGTGTCGAATTCTGTTTTTGCATCCAGCAATAACTCGAACGCTAAGCACGACAAGAACTCTAACTTGCCTTCCGCGTCGAAATTGGCATACATGGACGGTCGGTGCAAGGATCGTTTTGCATCCCATCCTTCAAGCATCAACAGAATAATTCGTCGAGCTAAGTATGTTGGTTGTTGTGGAAGGTATCCGCTATTTTGAAAAACCACCAGCAATTGTGCCAAGTAGAGGGGGCGGTCGAGTAAATCACTTGCACGTGATAGCTCTGCCTGCTGGGAGAATTCATCAGCCAGATCCTCTGTTCCAAGCCAGTGTAACGTGACTGCGCGTATTTGATCGGATGAGAGCGGCTTTAATTCTGCGGTTGAATAGCCGTCAAGGTGTTTCTGATAAGCACCGGAACGGCACGATACGATTATCTTGCATTGCGTTAAGCAGTATCCGAGCTCGACGATTTGTGCACAAATATCATTGAATGCTTGTGGATGAACCTCATCAAGACCATCAAGCAAAACTACGAATCGGCCATTATTCAAGATGTCTGTAATCGCAACTCGGATCTCATTTGACTGGCGTTCTAAGGCGTCTTGTGATTTGCTAGGGTCAATGCCGAAAGATATTCCGAATATATCAGCAAGTGCACAGTGCAGGGGGATGCTAGTATTGATGCGCCGAAGTCGTAGGCATATTGGGCATTCCCATGTGTCGCTATCGTGATCTGAGTCGGAAGTTAATAGGCGTAATGCGAGTCGCTTCATTGTTGTAGTCTTGCCGGCACCAGGGTCACCTAGTAGCACAGCATGCCCACTAGTTTGAAGCAGATCTCCTTCTGAGAGGGTGGCTAATTCTGATTGAGAGGAACTAAATTTTCGCGGCAAAGTGCTCATAATTAAAGGCACGGTGGTGTTTGGAGTATCGCGAGGATTAGGCATGCCAAAAAAGTGTATAGTTTGAGACCAACTTACAACTTCAGTTAAATGACTTTGTAACTTACGGTTGCATCCGTCGGATATGTCGGTTGACGTGCTCCCAAAAAAGTTGAATTGAGCGCATTTGCTTACAACCAGTTTTGCTATGGAGCTTGCTAGTTCCTTGAAGACAGCCAGTGTTATCGGATCACATTCCATCGTTGAAATTGTATCCTATGAACCGACATTTCCCAGATGGCTCCCTTGAGCCACGATTGACAACACGATACCGACTGGTTTTCGGTCGTTCCACTGTTTTCCAACCATCGTCGGGCTCGGTTCGCTGCCGTTTTCGATCAGAATGCCCGCCTTGACGGCTCGAATCGGGTCATTTTTGCCCCTGCGGACGTACCGCGATCGCAGTGACGGACCGAATGGACTGTGTTTTGGCCCATTTTTCAACGCTCAGGACGGAGCGGGAGCGACGAGCGCCCGCAGTCGTTCGATCCTGCACAAGATTTCCCCGAACAGCCGCCTCGGCACGGCCACCTCGGCCAACTGGAAGGTGATGTAGCCGGCGTGGCGGACGACCTTGGCGCCGATCTTGACCAGCTTCTCCCGCAGCGTCGTCAGGGACCACCGCCGAATGCTTTGCGGCAAGGCAAGCCGACGAACGAAGTTCGCGAGGTTGTACGCCAGGACGAACAACTGCAGGCGAACTTGGTTCGCATCGAAGCGCTGACAGGAAAGCCGCGTCCACTTGATGGCCTGCTTGCCTTCCTTGATCCACTGCTCGGCCGTCCCTCGCCCGTTGTAGAACCGCACGACTCGTTCCTCGGCGATCCAAAGGCTCGTCACGATGAAGCCGACACGAGGAAAGAGTTCTCCTTCGTGCCATTCCACCTTGGCCACCACGCGACGCCACTTGTTCCAACTCGCCGCCCGATATAGAAAGCAGGCGTAGAGAACGATTGGCTTCTTCGGCGGCCTGCCCACGGGTCGTGTCAACAGATGCCGAATCTTCTCTTCCAACACGTCGTTGGCCGGTAACCGAATGGCATATTCGTAGCCTTCCTCCTCCAGGAACTCGTAGAGGTCCGGCTTGGCGAAAGCCGCATCGCCTCGGAAGTAACGGGCCAGATCCTGGTCGCGATAGCGAGCCACCACCGGCTCCAGCACGGCCCGCCAATCCTCGGCGCTGTGGACGTTTCCATTTCGCAGCAGCGCCTGCTCCAAGTCGCCGAACTGATTGAAGCAGAATAGCGGATGGTAACAGGTGCATTCGAAGTGGCCGTTGTACGCCGTCCCCTCCTGTTGACCGTACGTCTCACTGACGGAGCTATCCATGTCGAGGACGATCTTGTCGATCGGCTTGGTCTGACGAACACGATCGATCCAGAGCCCTGCCATCTTCTGGATCTTCTCCAGGTTCGCGGGCTGCGAAAGGATCTCTGTCTCGAAGCGTCCCACTTCGCTGGTCGAAGCCGCTGTCTTCTCACGGGCGCGCCCACCAACGACTTGACGCATCGCCGGGTCCACGCGCAGCCGCTCGGCATCATTGAGATCTTCGTAGCCGCCCAGTCGGCTGTAGATCGACTGCCGCAACAGTGCCGTCAACGAGTGCTGCGTGTTGCTCCCCGTCCGAACGTCGGCAAGCTGATTGGCCGTGGATGCGGTGAGATCGAAAGCGTCATCCAGTTCGCGATACACGAGCAGACCCGCGTCGCTGGTGATCTTCACCCCGTGAAACTCCAGCTTGACGCCGCGATCAAAACCGACCCGAAGCGGGGCCTTTTGTCCTTCACCCATCGCTCGGCCCCTCCATGAGCATCGAAAACGGTCTCAACCCCAGCTTTTTACGCGGAATCAGCGGCCAAAAACAGGCCGAGGTAGAGATTCATCTGGGAAATCCGGGCTTATGTGGCCATGCTCCGCGCGTTGGGGTTGGTCATGTCAATGAGTGAAGTGGCAATTCTCGGATTCAACAAGCGGTGACGCGACGGCGGACAACAACGAAGGTCAGCGCGGCGAGCGGCACAAGCAGCATCACCGTGCTCGATACCTCGGGGACTGCGGTGTAGATTTTGCCGCTGAGAACGACGTAGAGGTTGGTTCCACGAGCGATCTCGTCGATCACGATCGCGATTGGATCGATGGTGAAGTTGAACTCGGGTTTGGGGTCAAAGAGCGAAGGTCCGTCGTCGTCGAAAGCTCCAGGAAGATCAAGCTGAAAGAGTTGGGTGGCTGGCACGTCGATCGGCGTGAGGTCGAAATTCTGCGCGAGGGGGAACTGGCCTGAAAAGAGGGTTCCGATGAGGCCCGTTGGATTGTTTAAATTGATCAGGCCCGCGTCAACAGAGAGGAAAGGAGGCACAAAGAAAGGCAACCCATCGGCCAAGTTGAATTGGTTGCCGGAGAAAATCCGGAATCGTTCCACATACAACCCGACCGATACGCCCAGTACACTGACATCAACGCCACCGAGCGAGCCGAGGTCGATAGGGCGATTCACGATGTTCTCCGCATTGATGCGACCGGTCAGCAGTGTCCGGAAGACCGGATCGCGCGCGAAGCTCAGATCAACATCGATCGCGAGGTCGCCCAAGGATGCGAGCGGCGTGACTTGGAAGGGAGCCGCTCTTTCCGGCCCGATGCCGATGGTCAAGTTGAGCATGCTCGGCAGCACATGGTTGGTAGAGCTATATTGCCGAACGTAGGGAGTTCCCCATGCCGGAGCAGCCGTCATCGACGCGATCAAACTGAGGGAAAGGAAGAGTGCTGGGCGAACTATCATGGAAGTCTCCTATTGCAGCAGAACCGGGGATAGCGAACCGAGGAATCAGTCAACATGGTAATCGCCCAGAGCCCGCTTCACTCTCGGCAGGAATCGAGGACGATCCAAAGAGGGTTGACGTCGAGCGATGGCTTTCTCACGCGACCCGTGGTATCAAGCCGACCCGTTTGTCCGACGACAATTGAAGGATAGTCGTATCGTTCATCAGCGTCAACGATAAAGCAGCGCGCTGGACCCCATTCTTTCAGAAGACCGGATTCGAAGGAGCCGGGGGAACAAAGAGGCGTGGAATGTCCCCTTTTTCTAACCTTAGCGGATCTCTTGGAAACTGATGCCGGAGGCGAAGACGTTTTCGCCTAGGCGTCTGGTCCAACGGACGATGCCGCGACGGGTTAGGCTCCAGGAGGAATCGCCGAAGATGATGGTGACTCGGCGAGCGGGGAGCGGGCCGTGGTGCAAAATGCCGACGCCGTCCGACGATAGATCCCGGACGAGAATGGCCATGGACTCCCCTTCGAAGCCGTCGGCGGCGATGCTGCCATAGTATTCGACGGGGGTGCGGTCCCGGTTTCCACGCGTTGCTTTGGTCGATCGCGGGGTCGATCTCGGCCCACTCCAGACCGCGCCGGCCAATCCCAGGGCTGCCAGCGGAATCATCGAAAGTGGAGGCGTCTCGTCGGCGTGGGCATCTGGATCAGGATGCTCATCCATGTCCATCGGAAGAATCACCCATTCGTCGAGTCGTTCCACTTCCTCCGCGCGCAGCCAATCGGTGACGGCCGGGTCTATGGGAGGAGTATCCGCGGGCAGGTTTGAAAGAGACTCCATTATGTCCGCAATACGCTGATTGCGTTGTGGGTAAGGGAGAGAGAGAGCAGCATCCACCATGTTCGCATTGCTAGACAGAAGGTTCGAGGTGAAGGAACTTCCCTCGGGCCCGGCGGTTCCGTTGCTGGGCCTGCTTCTCATGGGAATTTCCGGCCCAGGAGTCGCTAGGGCGGGTGGATTGATGAGAACGGTCGGCTCGGTTGGAGGGGGAACGTCGCCTGTGGAGATCAAAGGCGACGGGGGGACGATCATCGCGATCATCCCCGAGATCACGTCAATCGCGTTCGGTGCGGTGGGTGTTTCCGACACGAGGACATTCTCGCCGGGACCGACTTCAACGGGAATCGTTGACGGATCAGGCTCGCCTGCGGGGGGCGAAGTGGGATTGGCCGGCATGACGTCGGGAGCGACGGTTGGGTCGGTGATGTCGATGCTTGTCGGCGCTATACTTGTCGGCGGATTCAGATCGGGATGGATGGCCGACGGATCATCGGGGCCGTTCGGTTCGGGTGTCGGTTCGAAAGAGGTTGCTCCGAACGCCAATAAGGAACGCTCTTCGAGCAGATCGAGGGCAAGAGAAATGGTGCGACGAGTGCCTTGCTGATCCGAAGGCGATGGATCTTGTCGCCAGTGGAGCAGGATTTCCGCCAGGGTGGCGGCCAAGCGAGGTACCATTTCCGATGCCGTCCTTGAGAGGTGCTGCGTCTGGATGCAATCGCGATATTTCACTACCTCTTGACATCGGCACGAGGGGTGGGCGTATTCATTTGGAAAGTGGTTGCTGGACGATGGATCTTGGAAGCGAGGTTCCACCGGTCGGCAGACTCGTTAAGTTCGACATCACTCAGAGGTAAAAAGGTTAGTTACCGAGCGGGGCCAGAAAGGCGCGGAGGCGGTCCCCTTGATCGATGATGCTGTCGAGTCGCCGGCTATTGATGTCGAGGGCTTCGAGGATGCGAATCACCCGGTCCATGGGGAGATTCCATTCTCGAGCCCAGAGAATGATTTCGAGGTTTTCCATTCCCACGATCAAGCGGTCAAGGATGCGATCGACGAGGAGGTTTTCGTCGAGCAATTCGTAATTGAGTAGGCCAAAGTCGCCGCGATCGATCTCTTTCCAGCGGCGAATTCCCTTGATGTGTTCGAGCCAGCGGTGGCGAAGGAAGGTTTGCCAATATTGGCGACACCATTGATGGACCGGCTCGAGACCGAGATCTCGACCCGCCTTCTCACTTTCGAGCCACTTATGTCTAAGTGCCTCGGCAATGCCATCGTTGTAGACGCTCTCGTCGAGCATGGTTCCCCCGTGGAAACTCACCCATCAGCGAGGGCGTCTCCTACTCCCCCTGAACGAATGATACAACCCAGGAAACGATCATGCGGGCCCGAATGCTGAGGTTGTACCTTCGTAAGTATAAGCCCCCCCTTCCTAGTTGAACAATCAACTTTCTGAGCCCGGCGGGCTGCTCGGCTCGGGAACCAGGGTGCCGATCGTTCGGAAAATCCCGATTTTGCCGGCCGATCGGACGTCGTTTGCTACTCCCGGATCCGCAGCTTCGCGAGAGGAAATAAGACATTTTTCACGGGTAAATGGAAACCTGGGCAGCGTAAGTCGGGCTCGTTCTTGCCCCCCGCCGTCGAAGGTGGTGTAGCTTGAAACCGCCGACTTCTTATAGCAAAGAGACGAGATTCTCGATGGAGCGGGCCGGGCGGCCCGACGGGGGTTCGGTTGAGATGTCGACCGCGGGGTGACCCTGGCCGGCGTCAAAGAGAAACAATTCACTCATGGCCAATAACAAAAACTTCCTCAAGGATCTGGTTCACGAAGACATTGACGCGGAAATCGCCGAGGCCTTCGGCGATCATTCGGTCGAAGATCTCACTTCCCTCTACAGCAAGCCAGGCCAAGTCTATGAAGTCGGGCACATCGTTGAAGGAAAGATCACCAAGATCACCGGGGACGATGTCTTTATCGATATCGGCTACAAGTGCGAAGGCTCGATCAACGCGAAAGAGTGGGATGCCGACGAGCCTCCCCAGATCGGCGAGAAGATCGAAGTTCTTCTTGAGGGGGTCGAAGAGGAAGGGGGCGTGCTCACCCTTTCGAAGCGGAAGGCGGCAAGAATCCGCGGCTGGGAAAGGGTCATCAACGAACACAAAGAGGACGATGTCGTCGAAGGTCTGGTCACTCGCAAAATCAAGGGTGGCTTGTTGGTGGATATCGGCGTGAACGTCTTTCTGCCTGCCAGCCAGGTCGATATCCGCCGACCCAACGATATCGGCGAATACATTGGCCAGAAGATCAAGTGCGTGATTCTGAAGATCGACGAGCCTCGCCGAAACATCGTCGTCAGCCGTCGTCAGCTCATCGAGAAGGAACGCGAAGAGATGAAGCGCAAGCTTCTCTCCGATCTCGAGAAGGGCCAACGCCGTCGGGGCATCGTCAAGAACATTGCCGACTTCGGTGCGTTTGTCGACTTGGGCGGCATCGACGGTCTCTTGCACATCACCGACATGAGCTGGGGCCGAATCGGCCATCCAAGCGAGATGGTTCGCATCGATCAAGAGATCGAAGTGGTCATCCTCAACGTTGATCGCGATCGAGAAAAGATTGCCTTGGGGCTGAAGCAGAAGGAAGCTAGCCCTTGGGAGAACGTCGAGGCCAAGTACCCGGTCGGCTCGAAGATCAAGGGCGAAGTCGTCAACGTCATGAGCTACGGCGCCTTTGTCAAGATCGAGGAAGGGATCGAGGGGCTGGTCCACATCTCTGAGATGTCTTGGACCAAGCGCATCAATCATCCCAGCGAATTGGTATCTGTTGCCGACGAGATCGAAGTGGTCGTGCTTGCCATCAACAAGGATGATCAAGAGATTTCGTTGGGGATGAAGCAGACGCAGGCCAACCCGTGGGACGAGGTGGCTCGCAAGTATCCCCCCAACACCGTCGTGAAGGGGAAGGTTCGCAACCTCACGAACTACGGGGCGTTCATCGAGATTGAAGAGGGGATCGACGGGCTTCTGCACGTCAGCGATATCTCTTGGGTCCGCAAGATCAGCCATCCCAGCGAAGTCCTCGAAAAAGGACAAGAGGTCGAATGTCAGGTGTTGACAGTCGATCAAGAGCGAAAGCGAATCGCCTTGGGCATCAAGCAGCTGAAGAGCGATCCCTGGGAAACGGACATTCCCGAGAAGTACAAGACGGGCCAAATCGTTCGCGGCAAGGTGACGAAGTTGACTAACTTCGGCGTCTTTGTCGAACTCGAACCTGGCCTGGAAGGCTTACTGCACGTTTCGGAATTGGCCGACCATAAGGTCGCCGGCCCGGAAGAAGTTGTCAAAGTGGGCGACGAGATCGAGTGCAAGGTAATCGGGCTCGATATCGACGAACGCAAGATCAAGCTTAGCCGACGTCAACTTTCCGGCGACGTCGAGGAAATGGAGGACGATGGCTCTGATAAGAACCGAGCCGGCCGAGCCAGCAAGGAGCTCAAGGGCGGCATCGGTGATTCGAGCGGGCCGCTCTTCAAGGGTGGCTCGAACGAGTAACACGTTGAGCCGATCGACATCAACCCAAAACCGCGGGCCGGGCACTTTTGCTCGGCCCGTGCTGTTTGACTCGCCAGCTTACTCTCGTTCTCTCAGGCAATGCCAGCCGTCGAGCTAAACTCCCGAAGAGACTCCGCCCGTAGATCGTGTCGGCAAGCATCAGTCGTCGACATTTGCCTGTTTCTGGTCACCGCTTGCTATCGGTTCCAATCGGGGCCCGGCTGTTGCTGGCGGGCATTTTCGTACTCGTTGATCGCTTGATCGCGAGCCGCCTCGGCTGTGATTTTATCTTCGAACGCTCCGAGGATCTCCCAATCGCGAACCGGCTTGGGAGGAGTGTTGGAGTTCGCGTCTTCCTTCTTCTTTCGGCCCGTTGGCTTGGGCTTCTTTTCCCAGGGGGCTCCAAACTTGCTGACGAAATCCATCACAAACGTAACCCCCTCCTCCTGTCCCTCGCAAATCTCAAACTCAACGTGCCGATAAGGGACGTAACCATTCAGGCCGGCCGCCTGCGCTTGGGCAGGATCCTCCGCCTTTTCGTAACCCTCTTCGAGAGTACGAAGGAGATAGACCGCCTTTTTCTCCGTGAATTTCTTCTGCACCGCTCGCTGAAATTTGGTTCTCTCTTTATCTTCCGTGCCGGCGTCCTTCGGTTCCGCTTTGGGCGGCTTCTTCTTCGAGGCTCGTCCAGAACCAAAGCCGTCGGCATCCTCCTTAGTTCCTTCCTTGGGGTCGGCGCTCTTCGAGTCGGCTTTCTTCATCTCTTGATCGTCGGACTCAGGCAGATCATCAAAGACTCCTGCCTTGGGCTCTTTGGTCGGGGCTTCTTTGTTCGGTTTCCCTTTGTCGGGTTTGTCGGCCGCATGTGTTGCCGAGAGGAAAAGGATCAATCCCAAGCCGACCAGGAATTGTCGGATGCTCGATGTTTGGATCATCGCGTTTGCCCCCCCGCGTGACTCTCGTGAATGCCTTAATTCAAAGTCTAACAGGATAAATCGCCGTCGCGACCTTTCGTCTGGGATAAGGTCTTTGTCATCGCTCAATGAGCGGCCGATTTTCCTTTTCCCGGTCCCGGCCATTCGCAGGCACTCGCTGACCCGCCGACGACGTTCGGTCGATCCCGCTTGCCCGCCACGATGCAATAGAAACCGAACGGTTCGCTTTTGCCCCGATGGAGAAACTGATGGATCTGATTCGAGCGAACCCGGACGACATCTCCCACCGTTAAGGGATAAGACTCGCCTGCCAGGTCGACGGTTCCTTCGCCTCGAACCACCAGAACCACATGCTCGTGTTGATGGAACTCGCGAGTCGAAAAGCCCCCGCGAGCAATCTCAAAATAGCGTACGTGAAAAGGAAGTTCAGGGGTGGGGGCCTGCGCCAACAATTCTGTTCGGCTTACTCCCACCCAATGGGATGCCAAATCCTTGTAAGACTGTCGGCCAATCCCTTCCCAGAGGAAAGACCCCAGGTGCTTGATGACATCACTCGGAGGAGGGGTCGTATTTCGCTCCACACGACGTCGCGGTTTCTTCAAGGGAGGCGCGACCCGCTTCGATCGAGGAGACGTTTGCGTGGCCTTTTTGACCCCCTTTTTCGCCATCGGTTCCTCCTCCGGAGTTTTCTTTTTTGCGATCGACCCTACCGATCAGTCGAGGAACTTCACGCAGACCGGCATCGAGATCGCGACGCTGGAACCGGTCGATTGAAGGGTGCCCTCGGCCTTATTGATTCTGAAGACGACGACGGAATCGCTGTCTTGATTGGCGGCTAAGAGAAAAGTTCCAGTAGGATCGATGCCGATGTTGCGAGGCGTCTTCCCACCGGTCTTCGTGTGGCCGATCACCGTCAGCTTGCCACTCTCTTGATCAACCCTAAAGCCCGCCACACTGTCGTTGCCTCGATTCGAGACGTAGACGAACTGGCCATTCGGATGAACAAGGACCTCGGCCGTGGTGTTGCCCAGGTCGAGCTCATTGGTCGGAAGCGTGCTGATCGTTTGGATCACTTCAAAGACACCAGCCTGGGCATTCCATGCAAGGACATTAACCGACGAGGTCAATTCGTTGTTGGCGTAGGCAAACTTACCCTTGGGATGAAAGGCGAGATGCCGCGGCCCGCCCCCCAGCGGCGTGGTGACGGCTGGCGGCTCGTTGGGAGTGATGGTCGCAGCCTCGGTATCCAGGCGATAGACAAAGATCTTGTCGGTCCCCAGATCGGCTGCGACGGCGAAACGATTCGTGGGATCGACATTGATCGAATGAGCGTGTGGACCCGATTGTCGCTGCTGATTGACGCTCTTTCCTTGGTGTTGAATCAGACTGACGGCAGGCTTCAGTTGGCCGTTCTTCTCGATGGGGAGTGACGCCACGCTCCCCGCTCCGTAATTGGCAACAAGGACGACCTGACCCGTGGCATCGACAGAAAGATGACAAGGGCCCGAGCCCCCCGAGGCTTGTTGATTGATCAGCGTCAACTCATGCGTGGTGGGGTCGATCGACAGGGCGGAAACGCCGCCCGTCTTCTTGCCCGCTTGGATTTCGACCTCCGAGACGGCATAGAGATACTTTTTGCTCGGATGAAAAGCCAGGAAGGACGGGCTCTCGATACCCTTAGTGACGCCGACCACTTGCAACTTCCCTTGGGCGGGATCAAGCTGACACCGATAGATTCCTTCACTTCCTTTGCCCGTATAAGTGCCGACATAAACGGTAATAGGAAGAGTCTCTTCTCCCATCGTCACAACAGTCCCCACGAAAAAAGAAAGAGCAGCGAACCATCGATGCCGAGCTGATGCTGAAATCACGTAGCGACCTCCTCGATATTCGGGGGCCCTACCGGCAGGCCCTTCCACGCATCTTCATCACGATCATGGATTCGGCCATTATAGAGGACGGGTCCGAGAAAGCCGACCGCCGCGGTCAGGGTCGCTGACATTAGGCTCTGTCTGAAAAGTCGCTCGTCGGCCCAAGGTCGAGCGAGTCGTCCCAGATCAAGGAGGCCGAAGCAGGCGATTTCGAAAGTGAATCGTCGATGGAGGCAGACGATGAGATGGGACGATGCAGCCGACCGACGCCAGATCGGACTTTTCAGACAGAGCCTAGGAATCCCAGCGATTTCACTACGATCTCGCTCAGCGCCGACGCTCGTAGCTTGCCCACTGACCAAAGTTCTCTTCGATCGAGACAACGAGAACGGGTGGAAGGGCCATCCCCCGCTCAGTCCATTCGCGTTCGAGTTCGTGTGCAAACCACTTGGCAATGAGTTCCGCGGTCGTGTTGGAAATCGGCAGCAAAATCGTCTCTTCTAGGGGAAAGGACCAGAAGCGATCCTCAAAGCGGACCTCGGCCTGTTTGCCGATCGACGCGACATGAATCAGTTGGCTCTCCGTCGGTAAGAGCATCCGATGGTCGAGTCGATCCACGATCCGCTTGGCGTCATCGCGCAGCGCCAAGAAATCAAAGACGTATTGATTCGCGTCGAGCGGCCCCTCGACGACGAGTTTGACTCGCCAGTTGTGGCCATGAACCCGTTCACAAATCCCGCCGGCAAACGTGATGAAGTGACCTGCCGAGAAGACGAGCACGTCCTTCGATACTTCGACCCGGAATGTTTCTTTCATCGATTCCCTCGGTTTCATCTCTGCCAATCTTCTGATTCTACAGATGATCCGAAAACCGATGTTGCTGATGACAGGCTTTCTCTGAAAACGGCCAATCTCTTGTCTCAGATTTATGTTGGGAATGATTTCTGAGTTGATTCAGAAAGAAGGCAGGCAACGGCGATACATCGGCTATCGGACGATCAATGGCAACGTATTGCCGAAGTGTTCAACTAGCCAGTATGACCGGGTGCAGCGTAGCGGGAATTGCCGAGGGAGTTCGGGCGGTGTCAATCAGTTGGGCATCTCTCCCATGCGTTCAATGCCGATGGCACGCTCGATTCGAGCGGGCGGTGCCGAACAACAAGGGAAACTACGGGGCAGGGCGACTCTGCGTTTTGGCGTTCTCATTGGGGAGTTTCTGGCAGACTGCATCTGCGGCCCGATCATCATGACCATCTTCAGCATTTTGTGCTCACCGCTGGCCAAGCCAACAGATCGCATAACTTAACTGAGTTCTTCGTGAGTACCCGTTCACGGCAGAATGGCGATATTGTGAGAGTCGTGGGTTACCGTTTCTTGCAAAGGTGGATGCCCCGACGAAGCTTCTGGCGACTTCCGATATCGTAAAAGAATACCCCCTGCGGGAGGAATCGGATCGCTTAGGAATCTGGATAGGATCCTGAGTTTACCCGTAGACAGCTGACGCCTAACGAGATGGAAGGACGGATCCAGGGATCGGCGGACCTTAATGAATGATCGGCCAAACTCGAATCATCGGGAGCGGATCTTCTTCCATTGACCGACCGAGATCGGTGCTCGGCAGCGATAGTTGATTTCGGTAGCAAGCCGATCAGACATTAAGGGCCGAGTCGGTATGCACATCGGTCGCTATGATAAGGAGTCTCCATTCGCGATGGTTCGCTGGGCCCGGGTTGGGTTGAGGGAATCGCGATTTCGGGCAGAGGTAGCAGCGTGTGCGCGAAATAAGCTATGAGGCTGAGGCGCTCGGCAGAAAGCGGGCGGTAACTTCGATTCTCTCTGACGTTGGTCGGGGAGTTGTGCTGCTGCTGGCAGTTCTATTGACCTGTAGTGTTTGGCCGATGGTACTTGTTACATCTTCGATGTACTTTGTCCTTGTTCGCCGCGTGCTCACTCCCTGGTCCATTGCATTGGTGATACTCACCGCTTCGGTGAGTTTTATGGTCTGGGTCGGATCCCGGCGACTGGGCCGACTCGGCCGATGGGCTCTTGGGATTGTCGTTTTTGTTGGTTGGGGGATCGGGTTTTGGACCGCTGCCGGCGACTATTTGGCTGGCGAGGTGCCGATCGCGATTTCTGGATTGGCATTATTCGGCGCGTCGCTTTGGAACCTTTGGCTGGGCTGGATGCATCTTTGGCCTCAATCCATCACACAGCGTTTTCGTCGACTTGGGTATCTCATGATTCTTCCGGTGGCGGTGGCGGCGACGATGTATCCCCGGCAAATGACGGGTGATGAACAGCTTCTCTTTGCCTGGCGGTGGGCTTCGAAGTCGTCGCCGAATTCAAGGTCCATAGTCAGTAAATCCGATGGCTCTTTGAAGTTCGAGAAAGGTTCCATCGACGGAGTCGACTTTCCGCAATACCTTGGCCCTGACCGAGACGGCCGCTTGGTCGGTCCAGCTCTTGATACCGACTGGGACTTGCATCCGCCGACCTTGCTTTGGCAGATCCCGGTGGGTCCGTCTTGGAGCGGATTCTGTCTTGTCGATGATTTGACGATCACTCAAGAGCAGCAGGGTTCCACGGAAGCAATCACTGCTTACCGAATTGCAGACGGGACTCGAGCGTGGATTTATTCCTATCCTGCGATCTTTCGTGACGAGCCGATGGGAAGCGGACCGCGGGCTACGCCGACGGTTGCGGGGTCGTCGGTTATCGCGGTAGGTGGGACAGGAATACTCCACGCGCTCGATCGAACGACTGGTAAGGTCATCTGGTCTCGCGATCTTCTGGATGAGCCCAGAAGATCACTTCAACTGCATGGAAACAGTTCTTCACCTTTGGTGTTAGGGAACCTGGTGATTGTTTCTCCCTCGGCAGAATCAGGACCTTCTCTTGTTGCTTGTCGATTGAATGATGGAGTCATTGTTTGGGAAGTAGGCACCGCTGGCGAGATGTATTGTTCTCCGTTTACGCTGAAATGGAATAATGAGTTGCTGGTGGTTCATGTCGATGCGAAGGGAGTTTTCGCGCGTCGGGCGTCGGATGGAGCGGAAGTCTGGAGCAAGTTGCAGGACATGACCGGTTTGATTCCTCAGCCGGTCGTGGTGCAGAGTTCTCCGCTGCAAATTCTGACAGCTTCGTACGATTTGAAAGGGGCCTCTCTCTGGCAAGTCGGCCAAGTCGCTAACGAGATTCAGATAGTTGACAAATGGTCAAAGCCCTATTTGAAGTCGAAGTTTTCGACACCCATTGTGATTGATGGATTTATCTATGGTCTCGACAATGGGATTCTTCAATGTGTCGATTCAGTAAGTGGTGAATCGAAATGGAAGAAAGGGCGTTACAAACATGGTCAACTTTTAGCGGTAGACAAAATGCTGCTCATCCTGACGGAAGAAGGGGAGCTTGTCCTGGTAGAGCCAGACCCAGGCGACCTTCAGGAGCTGGGTCGCGTCAAGGTTCTGGAGGGAAGAACATGGAACCCGTTGGCGATGAAGGGCTCTTATCTTCTGGCCCGAAACGCGGAGCAAGCTTGCTGTTACCAGCTTTCTTTACGGCCATGAAGAATGAAAATGTTGTTGGTAGAAATTCGAATTCAGGTCTGAATGGAAGTTATGCGAGAATGTCTTTGATAACGTCTCCGTAGACGTCTGTTAGCCGAACATCTCTGCCGCCAAACCGGTACGTTAGGGCAGTATGGTCGATGCCGCACAAATGCAAAATTGTTGCGTGTAAGTCGTGCATGGTGACGATATTCTCGACGGATCGAAATCCGTACTCATCGGTGGCGCCGTGGATGGTTCCCCCTTTTATTCCGCCGCCAGCCATCCACATAGAGAAGCCCCATGGATTGTGATCCCGGCCGATCTTGAATTGTGTGAAGTTGCTCTGTGCGGTGGGCGTTCTGCCAAACTCTCCTCCCCACAAGACCAGGGTTTCGTCGAGCAGGCCACGGTTGTGCAAGTCGGTCAACAGGCCGGCCACGGGTTTATCGATCAAGCTGGCGTTGAGTCGGTGGCCCGCGACAAGTTCGGTGTGTTGATCCCACCGGATCATGTCTGCCGCAAAATTCGTCAGGTCGGGCGATACCAATTGAATGAAGCGAACACCTCGCTCGACAAGTCGACGAGCCCGCAAACAACGAGTGCCGTAGATTTGTGTGTGAGGATCATCAATGCCATAGAGCTTTTTGGTTGCTTCGGATTCGCCCGCAAGATCGACCGATTCGAGAACCGATGACTGCATTCGAAAAGCGAGTTCGTAGTTTTCAATCATCGATTCGAGTTGGCTATTGCCTCCTTTCAAATCGATGTCGCCTCGGTTGAGTTCGCGAATGGCGGCGAGCTTTCGTTGCTGGAGGGCGGCGGTCGGTTCTCGGCGACGGAGATTTTGAAGCGGTTCGGGCCCCTCGCCCAACTGGGTATGGGCATGTTTTGCGGGAAGAAAGCCGTTGCCTAGCATTTCTGGCCCGCCGGCCAATTGTTCGCCGTCATGCATGACGATGTAAGCGGGTAGGTTTTCGTTGGCTGACCCTAAGCCATAGGAGAACCAAGACCCCATGCTTGGCCGCCCGCGAAGTGCGTGGCCGGTACAGAGAAAATAGCTTGCCGTCCCATGGTCCGCATGTTCAGAAACCATCGATCGAATCACGCATAGATGGTCGACGACTCGCGAAAGATGTGGAAACAACTCACTGATAGGTATGCCACTCTGGCCATGCTGAGTGAACTTGAATGGCGACTGAAATACTCTTTCCTTCTTCATGCGAAGGGGCGCATCGATCTTGAGGGGTTGGCCGTTCTCGGCCGCGAGGCGCGGTTTGGGATCGAAGGTATCGACCTGTGAGGGGCCACCCTCCATATGAAGAAAGATCACACTCTTCGCTTTCCGGGGGAGGCGCAGAACGGCCGGCCCGGTACTGGCCGGTGCGGTATCTTTGGCGCAGCTCGCCATCAAGCTGGCGAGGGCCAAGCCCCCGAAGCCGTTGGCGGCGCTCCAAAGAATGTCTCGACGGTTCACACCCGTTCCCCTGCCTTGGGCTCCGCGAAACCCAAAGGATCGTCACAAGATCTCGCCGTTGCGTTTGGGTTCAATCGGCCCCGTGTTTCGTCAGCTCTCCGCCGACAGTTATGTCCATGGTTCGCATCGATTGGAGGGAACTCAACGTCTCCCCTTTTCTATTCTAGCGGACGAAGATGAATTCGCTCACGTTGAAGATGATATGGCAAAGATCCGACCATGCGGCTGCCTCGGCCTGGGACGGTTTTCCCATTTGAGAGTAGAGCCCTCGTTGATCGGCCAGCAAGGCTTTTGCCGAGGCGATCTCGTCGGTCCGAGGAGGTCGGCTCAGCGCGGACCAATAGAGATCGTCGATTCGGCTCTCCTCTGTCCGTGTCTGCCTAGAGAGTTCTTCCCCCCATTCTTTGGAAATCGCGTTTGAAAAGTCGCCGTTGAGAAGTTCGAGAGATTGCCGAGGAACCGAGAAACTGGTGCGCTGCCCCGCGGTCTGCGAAAGTTGCGGAAAGTCGAATGCGGTCATCAATGTGGGGACATGATTGCGCATGACCTGCAGATAAATGCTTCGGCAGCGGTCGCTGGGGAGGACGCCCGGGGTTTGAACGGGCTGAATCATAAATGGGTCGGGAACGATCAACGAGCAGGACCCCTCCCGTTTTCGCTCATCGAGGGTGTTGGCCGCGAGCAAGGTTGCATCGCGAATCGCCTCCCCTTCGAGCCGTCGAATCGCCATCCGATGAACTAACCGGTTCTCTGGATCTTTCTCTGCACCCGCCGAAGTCTCGGCAGATGATTGAGCGTACGCCGAGGATGTCATGATCAATCGATGAATCGTCTTGGTGGACCACGGCGACTCGATCAATCGGTTGGCGAGAAAGTCGAGCAAGGCAGGATGGCTGCAAGGGTCGCCCATCTTTCCGAAGTTGTCGGGTGTCCCTACGAGACCTCGACCGAAATGATGTTTCCAGAGTCGATTCACATAGACACGGGCCAAGATGGGGTTGTCTGCTCGCGTGGTCCAGTCGGCCAACTCGATTCGCCCGCTCCCGAGGGGCGTGGAGGTCGAAGCGGGGGGTAGAAGTCGGGGTGGTTGCCCCCGGCGAACTTCATCACCGAGCTCGGTGGGATCGGCCGAGATTTGTCGCTTGGCATTGGCGACGCGGGGTCGATCGACGCTGACCATGGCCAATGTCGAACGGGGCAACTCCTCTTCAAGTCGTCCTCTCTCCTCTTGCAATTGATTCAGTCGATCGCGTGTGGCAGGAGGGAGCATCGCGACCCATTGCTCGTGTGTCAGAAGTGGGGATTCGGGCCCGCGGATCCAATCGATCAATGCGTTCCAATGTGGGTTGGGATCGTACGTTTGACCCTTTTCGATCCGATCGAGGACTTGTTCAATCAGTCGCCCGTAGCGGGTGGCAATGTCCTCGATCGAGGTTGAACCTCGCAACGACTCCACGACAACTTGGTTGAGTAGGATTTGATTTTCGGACGGAAGTCGGCTCGAGAAAAAGAAGTGGTCGGCGGCGATGTACCCCATCTCGCCCGAATGATCGTCCACGATCTCGAGGAACAGGTCCATGTCTTCGTAAAAGCCCAGATCGACGTACCGAAAGACAAACTGGCGAGAACCGTCGCCGACCACGCTCCAAAAGGGCATGTTTTGCGGGCAAGCCTGACTATGCAGAATAAGATTCACACACGTTTGGCGAGGATAGTTTCCGCCGGCTAGGAAAAAGCAAAGATACCGGTCGTGATCGTTCGAGCGAAAAACAGGGCTGACCAGTCGCCCCGTCTGTTTGGTTCCGCCGCGAGCGCTGGAAACATAGCGACGACCGACGCTGCCGATGAATGGTCCTTCTTCTCGCGAAATGGGGCCCGAGCCGAAGGCATGCCCGGTTGGCTGCCAACCGTCAAACCCCGCCCCTTCAAAGTCACTAAAGAGTCTCTTCGAATCGACTGAGAGCGTGAACTCTCTGTTCTTCTCTTGAACCCGTTGTAGCATCATTTCCAATCGACGGGCGACAGTCGATTCAGAGGATGTACAGATCCGACGTAGGCCGAAAACGAATGGGTTGTTGATGGCGGTATCAGGCGCGATCACCTTCCACCAAGGATTGCGAATCGTCAAATCCGGGTCGGCCGAAGACTCTCCTCCGGAACCCTGCAGAATCCGAAGAACCTCGATTAACTGGGCGAGAACCTTTCGGGACGTTTCCCTCCGGGCGCGGGCGGCGACGGCCGACGCATCGGGGCTCGCCAATATTTGCTGAACCTCTCGATCGATGGCCGTGATCCGCTCATGCATCTTTTCGGTCTGTCCGAAAAGCTCCGGAGACTCGATGCATTGCTGTCGATTCGTCGTACTCGAGAGCGTCCCCGCGATGGCGTAATAGTCCTCCATCGTGATGGGGTCGAACTTGTGGTCATGGCAACGTGCACAAGCGATCGTCAAGCCGAGAAACGCCTTGCCGAAGGTATCGATCTGCCCTTCGATTTCGTTTGCGTTCACGCGTTGCAGTTCCACGGGGTCGAAGGGCAAGTGCATCATCTCGCCCAACCACCAGAATCCGCTTGCGGAACTGGACATGATTCGCTGACCGTCGAGACTTCGCCGCTCGGGCAAGAGATCGCCGGCAATATGCTCTCGGACAAACTGGTCGTAAGGGAGATCGATGTTGAACGCATCCAGCACATAGTCGCGGTATCGGAAAGCGCTGGCCTTGACGCTGTCTTCTTCATGGCCATTCGTCTCGGCATAACGAACAAGATCTAACCAGTGCCGGGCCCACCGCTCGGCATAGTGGGGGCTGGCTAAACCTCGGTCGGTGAATCGATCCCGAGCATCAGGACGATCGTCCGAAACGAACGAAAGGACTTCGTCTTTTGATGGCGGGAGTCCCAATAGGTCAAAGCTCGCCCTACGAATCCAAGTCAACCGATCGGTGGCGGGGCCCAAGCTCAATCCCGCCGATTCCAGTTCGACCCGAAGAAAGGAGTCGATCGCATTTGAATCCGATTGGGAAGAATTCTGATTCCGAGAATCAGCGATGCTGAGCGTCGAAGTTGGCGTGATGGGAGGAGGAGTCTCCGCCATGGGTTCAAGGACCCAAAGATTTCGAGCTTGCTTTGTATTCCCGGCCGGACCAGTCGCTTCGGTTCGCGGAGGCGTAGGCCAAGGCAAGCCGGCTCGGACCCACTCTTCCAGAATGGCGATTTCGGCCGAGCTGAGCGGGGCGTCGGGCGGCATTTGAAGTTTGCCCAGACGTTTGACTGCCGACAGAATCAGGCTCTCATCGGGTTTGCCAGCGACGGCGGCGGGCCCCCGGCTTCCGCCGGCTAAGAGGGTCTCGCGAGACTCAAACGACAGGCCACCTTTGCTCCGCGATCCGTTGTTGTGACAACGGAAACAATGCTGGGCTAAGATCGGACGGACCCGCCGTTCGAAGGCGTCCGCGTTCGCATCGGGACTAGGTGACGCGCCCAACCAAAGAAAAAGCCCGGCGACCCATGTCATTCCCGCTTTTCCTCGTCAGGGGATCACCTCGACCGGCTCTGCCCGCACAGTGACAGGTGTCGAATCTCTTGAAGTTCCGTGTCATCTAGAGTTATAACATGAGATCGGCGGCGCTTCAAGGATGCGAAAAGCCCTTCGGGCCTTCCATTTGCATCGCGGCCGCCCGTCGAATGGCTGACGCGCTCCAAGGATCGATCGCGGACGTCCAGCGTGATCGGGGATGTATTCGGAACGGTCTGGCGCGGGGCGCCCGGGCCGCTGATCTTTCGTAATGAGTGTACATCGGGGAAAGGGCGAGCGAATTCTTGCTCACCTCGCAGAAAGTTGGATGGGGATTCGCACGATGTCGGCATCTTTGGCGGCGATGCTGACATGGACGATGATGATCGTCGCCGATGATGCGACCGAGCATTTCGAGAAATCCGTTCGGCCCATTCTTGTACGCCGTTGCCAATCCTGTCATGGAGATCCTGGCCGTGCTAAAGGCGGCTTGTTGCTGACGAGTCGCGAGTCTCTGCTTCAAGGGGGGAATCGCGGCCCCGCGATCGTCCCAGGCAAGCCCGACGAAAGCCTCGTGATGACAGGGGTTCGCCGGCATGATGAACTCAAGATGCCTCCCGACTCGCCACTGCCTGCTGACGAGATCGAATCACTCCGAAAGTGGATTGCCGACGGGGCGCCCTGGGGCGAGTCTCGATCTCTTCTAGACAGCGATCGAGGAAAGCAGCTTTGGTCCTTTAGTTCGCTTCAAGAGCCGACACTCGCGACATCGTCGCTGGATTCCTGGTGTGCTCGATCCATCGATCGCTTTATAGCTGCTAAATTCGTTGATCATGGCATGCAACCAAGTCCGCCGGCCGACAAAGCAACGTGGGTTCGGCGAGTTTTTTTTGACATGATCGGCTTGCCACCCACTTTATCCGAAAGCCAAGAATTCATGGGTGATTCTCGACCCGACGCGAAGCATCGATTGGTCGACAAGCTGATCAGCAGTCCCCGTTATGCCGAGCGCTGGGCTCGTCGGTGGCTGGATGTCGTTCGATATGCGGAGACCAACGGCTTCGAGGACGATTTCGAAAAGCCCAATGCCTTTCGATTTCGCGACTATGTCATCGAAGCGTTCAACGTCGATCTACCTTTCGATCAATTCGTCAAGGAACAAATCGCGGGGGATCTGATCACCCCGTCGCGTCCGAGCCTCGACGGGACTCGGCAAGAGTCACCCATTGGGAGCGGGTTTTGGTGGCTGGGAGAGATCATGCCTCTTCCCTTTTGTGTCGAAGATGCTCGAAAGATAGCAGCAAACGAAGTAGAGACACAGGTCGATACCTACGGCAAGGCGTTTCTCGGCTTGACGATCGCTTGTGCACGATGCCATGACCACAAGTTCGACCCCATCCCGACCGAAGACTACTACGCCGTCGCCGGTTCTGTGATTAGCACGACCAACGTGCAACAAGTCATCGAATCGGCCGATCGTCAACAAGAGAATCAGCGCGATCGATCGAAAATGGAGAGACTTGATCGGGACATTGAAGCGTTTCTGGCGCGACGTGATGTTGTCGCGCAACTTCGTCAATTTCGTCTTGCCGAAGCCGGCAAGATCGCCTCGTATCTTCTCGCCGACGGTCCGAGCGACGCTAGGTCGGCGTCCCCAGAGTCCGATGACGCGCTCGATCCAGCGAAGCTTGCCCATTGGAAGGATCTTTTCTTGATCGCCGTCCCATCAAAGCATCCCATTCTCTATCCATGGGGCCGACTGCTTCATTCCAGCAGCGACACCTTTCATCGCCGTGCGCGGTCGTTGGTCACTTATCTGGACGAAACCCAGTCGCAAATCCCCGCCGTCAGTTCGCCGACCTTGGTGCTGGGTGACTTCGACAGTGACGATTTCGGTCAATGGAAGGCTTCGGGCGAAGCCTTCGGGGTGCGACCTTCGCGTTGGAATGAAAGTCGAACGGCTGGGGCTGTCGGACAAGGCTTTATTAGTTCTGACTGCGGCGCCGATCATCTCACCGGCCGAATCGTGAGCCCTCCATTCACCGTGACCGAAGATCGGCGATACCTTTACTTCATGTTGGGTGGCGGAAACGTCCCTTTCAAAACGTGCGTGAATGTTGTTCTTCACAGTCAGGCGATGCCTCAAAGGCCTCCGTTCTGGACCGCGACCGGCATGGGGGATCATGTCCTTCGCCAGCACTGGTTTGATTTGCAGTATTACATCAACATGGAAGTCTTCATTGAGATCGTGGACGCCAGTCCTGATCCCGGAGGCTACATCAGTGCCGATCGTTTTTTCTTTTCTCCGACGACGCCTCCCAATGGCGAATTCGCGATCGTTCATCCTTTGATCCGAAGTGCGCTTCGCGATGTCAGGACCAAGGAGGAGTTCGCTCATCGCCTTCAAGATGTTTGCTTGACGGCACTCGGCCAATCGGTTCCGGACGACAATTCGGCAGCGAACCAGCCCTGGAACACGCTTCGCCAATGGCTAGAAGGAGATGATTCGCCGATCCTTTCGCGATCCCTTGCCATCGCTCGGCTCCCGTCGTCGATGCGAGATCCGTTGAATGCCATGATCGCGGCGCGTGACGAGATCGCGCGGAAATGTCGCCCTTCGGAATTGGCGATGGTCAGCAGAGATCGTCGGCAACCTTCCGATGCGGCTGTTCATCCCGGTGGCGAGATGAGCTCTTCCGGTCCGACAGTCCCTCGAGGTTTTCCTCGACATCTTGTTGGTCCATCCGTCTTGTCAAAGTCGGGAAGCAATCGGTTGGCTCTCGCCGACTGGACCGCGTCGGCACAGAACCCGCTTACGGCAAGAGTCTTTGTCAACCGGGTCTGGGCAGGACACTTTCGCCGAGGCCTGGTCGCCACCATGGACAATTTCGGCACGCAAGGCGAAACTCCTTCGCATCCGGAACTACTGGATTATCTTGCCCGTCGATTTGTTGATGAAGGCTGGTCGACCAAATGGCTCCACCGAGAGCTGGTTCTTTCCAGCACTTATGGTCAGGATTCTCGTCGCCGAGACGATGTCGAACAGAAGGATCCCGAGAACGCTCTTTGTCACCGAGCACCGGTCCGTCGGCTCGAAGCGGAAGCGATTCGGGATTCGATCCTCTTCATTTCGGGGAGCCTAGACGATCAGTTCGGCGGGCCGTCGGTGCCGTTGAACGTCGAATTAAATGTGGAACTGAATCCTCTCGATACACCGGGGGTTAAGCCAAGTGAGAGACGCCGAAGTATCTACCTGGCGGTGCATCGGAACCATGTCCCGACGCTCTTGGAGGCGTTTGATTTTCCCCGGCGACCTGAGACGATGGGCGAGCGAACCGAATCCGCCCTACCGGTCCAGGCCCTCGATCTGCTCAACAGCGAGTTTCTCGCGGTCAGTTCTCAACGCTGGGCCGAAGAATCGACACGAACCCATCCCGACAGTTCCGACGATTCCGACAAATCGGCCAAGCGCATCGACGAGTTGTATCGATCGGCATTCGGTCGATCGCCGGACCCGAATGAACAGCAGGTCGCTTTGAGATTCCTGACAACTCAGAAGGACTCGTACCGAAAACAGTTTGACGAGCATCAGGCCCAACAACGGGCCTGGAGCGACTACTGCCATGTTCTCTTCAACGTGAGCGAATTCATCTACGTCCGATAATGAGAAGTCGTGGCCCACTGGCGTTGCCAAGGCGACTCCTGAATCGATACATCCCTCCACCGATGGTTTGCTGTCCACGAAAAGCAATTTCCGCTTCTTTGCTTTCCGGACGTTGGGGCGGTAAAATTTACTTAAATTGAGGGGGCCATGCGGAAAAAGCATCGATCGGTTTTCGACCTGTCTAGTGTTGCCACGGGAAGCCGACGGGATTTTCTTTTCTCGAGCGCCACGGGTTTTGGTGGGCTTGCTCTCTCTGGGATCCTCGCGGGATGTCGGCCTTCGACCGGAGTTGCCAGTACGGTTCCCAAACCGTTGCCGAAAGGATCCGCAAAGTCGGTCATCTTTCTTTACATGGAGGGTGGTCCATCCCAGATGGACACCTTCGACCCCAAGCCGCGACTCAAACAGGACGATGGAAAAAGATTACCACTGGCGGATGTCCCCAACCGCCTATTGCGCGAAACGCTGCTCGCCTCGCCCTTCAAGTTCAAACAATACGGCGAGTCGGGGATCGCCATCAGCGAGCTCTTTCCCCATTTGGCGGCCCATGCCGACAGGTTGACCGTCATTCGATCGATGGTCGCCCGCAACCCTGACCATGGATCGGCCAACTACTTCATGCATACGGGCCATTCTCTTCGGGGTCGGCCGAGTATCGGTTCATGGTTTTCCTACGGCTTGGGAACCGAGCAACAGAATCTCCCTTCGTACGTGGTGATGAACGATGGCGAACAATTGACCGGCGGCGAAGGGATCTTGAGCAACGGTTTTCTCCCCCCTCGGTTTGGTCCAACTCTTTTGCGGACCGGAGAGAACCCGCTTGCCAATTTGACGCCACGCGAACTTACTCCCGAACTTCAACAACAGAAACTGAATGCGATCAAGCAGCTTAACGAGCGTTCCATCGATCGACTCGGGCCCTCCGAGACCATCGAGTCGCTGATCGCCAATTACGAGTTGGCGTTCCGAATGCAGACCTCGGTGGTTGAATCGGTCGACGTCGAAAGCGAGACCAGCGCCACCAAGCAACTTTATGGACTGGATGATCCCAACACGCAGACGTTCGGTCGGGCTTGCCTGCGAGCACGCCGGCTTGTCCAGCGTGGCGTTCGGTTTGTACAGTTGATTTCGCCTCCTTGTGAGAACCAACCCCGTTGGGATCAACACACCGACCTCATCATCGGGCATCGAAAAAACGCCCTTCGCGTGGACAAGCCGATCGCGGGTCTCCTGAGTGATCTAGCCTCGCTCGGGCTTCTCGATCAAACACTGGTTTTGTGGGGAGGGGAGTTTGGCCGAACACCTACCTGTCAGAATGCTTTTCTGACGCGCAAGATCGGCCGGGACCACAATCCAACCGGATTTACGATGTGGATGGCCGGTGGCGGAGTCAAGCCGGGCCACATTCACGGCGCCACTGATGAATTTGGATTTGCCGCCATCGAGAATCCGGTCACCGTTCATGACTTGCACGCCACCATCCTGCACCTTTTTGGTGTCGACCACACCGAGCTTACCTACCGTTACGGCGGTCGAGACTACCGCCTAACGGATGTGCACGGCGAGGTCGTTCGCGATATCATCTCTTGATGAACACTTCTTGCCAGCGACGCAACGATTTGAAAGTCGACTCTCGGCCAGTTCGGGCCAGCGTTACATTGCATGAATCGATAGAACGTCAACCTTTCTCCGATCGATGTCTCTTGGATCGACGAGGGAACGAATCCGCATGAACCGATTCATCCCCCTCCGTTCGAATTCGGTGGGCCAAAACCCATCACTACTGTCTGGACGATGGTTCGCGATCCTTCTCGGTACCGCGGGCGCTATGGTGTTGCCAACCCTCTTTGTTGTTGATTCGGCCGCCGCCCTGGGACGAGGCTGGGAACCCTCCGGATGGGAATCGGTAACCCTCGTCTTCATGTTAAGTTGGTTGGCCGCGATCCTCGTTAGCTTATTCTTTCGCCGATGTCGATCGTTCTGGGCGGAAGGACACCTTGTCTTCGGTATCGCTTCGGTCCTTCTATTCGCCACCCTGTTCCTCGTTAATGAAAGAGTCGGGACACGATTTCCCGATCCACACAGCCCCTTGCGTCCAGCCCGAATGAAGATGGAGTTCGAGCCCGAATCGGATGGGTTTCCCGGCGTTCGGGGGATTTCTCGCTTTAACATCAATGAGTCGGGTCTGCGCGGCCGCTCCTGGCCGACCGATCGAAATACTCAGCGACTCCTTTGTCTCGGCGGCGGAACGACAGAGTGCCTTTACCTCGACGACGAGGAAGCCTGGCCCAACCGTCTCATGGAAGAAATGAATCATCGCCGACCCGAAGGGAACGCTCCAAGTTATTGGCTGGCCAGTGCCGGCTTCGGTGGGATCTCACTTGATCAGATCGTTCCATGGGTCAACAGCTCTTCGATGATCGACCAAGTCGATGTCGTCATTTGTTTCCTTGGAGCCGAGGAGACCCTTCGCGAGATTCTGCAAACGCCGGATCTCTCGGCCTGCGAACAACAACCTTCTTGGAGACGGGGAGGGCTCGGCCGAGCTTTTTCAACGCTGATCGATGGCATACCACCCATGCTCGTTCGAGCTGACCGAGAGGGGGTGCATCACCGCGAATTCATCGGAGCGATCCCATCCCGAAATCGTGGTGACGTCCGATTGCCCGCGGTCGATCATTTCGTCGTTCAGGTTCGGCGACTGGCCCAGCAGCTTCAGTCGAAGGGGAAGCGAGTCATCTTTGTCTCGCAGCCTGCCCTTTGGGATGACTTCATGTTCGAACTCTGGGTTCGCCGACTTCGCTACTGCAAGGGGGATTCTTCTCCCGAGGACGTTCCCAAGCCGACGCCGTCGCTGGCTCTTCAGACGCTGGACCAATTCAATCAAAGGCTTGCGGAGGTTTGTCAAGATCTACAATACGAGTTCATTGACTTGGCACCCTTGATGAACGGACGGGCGGACTATTTTTATGATGACATTCATTTCAGTGAACAAGGCTGTCGAGTCGCTGCTCGTGTTGTTGCTGACTATATGAAGAATAATCCTACATCACCGACCCGAGAGAAACTCTCCTCTCCCTCGATTCGTCGCCCGGTCTTCTTAGCAGCAAACGTCCCGACACTTTTAACCTTTCGTGCTCGATCCAAGCAAGCGGGCAAGTTCGAAGCAACAATTCGTTCCAATCGACCCGATTTTCAATTGAAGAGATCATTCGATCTTGATTCAGATTGGCGATACTTTTGGTGGCCTATCCAGGTCGACCGAGAGTCCGGGCCAGCAGAGTTCTTCCTTCCGATTTCGGAGATGGACGCTGTCGAGATAAGCAATTTCTCCTCCGCAAGGTTTAGCGCGCCTCTTCAGTTTCAACTCCAGGTTGTCGATGAGAGTCAGCGTCTCTTTGTCTCTGCGAAACCTGATGAAATCTACTCAATGGTGACGAAGGTATCGTTCGCTCATCCAATTCCTGGTGGACCCGAGGCGGTCTCTTTAGTTTCTGGCTCGGCACCCATTTTGCGAGGCGTCAACTACACTCTTCGGATGAAGCTCTTCAGCCCGAAACAGCGTTCCATGAGAATTCAGTGTCGTTCTGCTTCCAAGCCCTCCAATATTATCGGACTCGATCGTGAAATTGTATTGACCCCTCCGGAAACAAATCTCTCTATTGATTTTCCGGTGAGTGAATCGGTTGAAGATGCGACGATCATGATATTCATCAATCATGAGCCCATTGATTTTAACTTTATGGGGGCATCACTCGGGATGTCTCTTCAGTCCATCTCCTTCGACGCCGGTATCTCATCACCACCCGGTTCGTCGCCGTAATCATCTGCTTCGAGCACCGGCGCACGGCCCAAAGGTTCGCTGCTCCGTCGTCCCGACGGTAGGCATCCCCCGCTATTGCGGTCCAGCAAGCGCGTCAGCAGGTTCGCGTGCTGACCGCTCAACAGCGAGATTGGCGTAAAACTCCACAAATCAATGCCTTTCGGCACTTTTCATCGAAAGGGGAAAAGTTGTCGCAATTCGGATCGATTTCCGTCCCGGTCCGGCGATCAGGCAACAATAGTACCCATCGGATCTTGTTTCCTGCCGCTCGGTCTCGCCCGAGTCGCGGGAACAGATGATGACCGTTTTGATACGCTAAAGCCATCCCTGGGTCGCCATCAGACCATCCGTTTCCGGAGGCCCAGGCCAGTGACAAATGTTCGACTTGGAGGTTAGGGAATGAGGGGCGCGTATTTCGTCGGGATCCTTTTTTTGACGGCGACCTTGGGATGCTTTTCTCCATGTCCATGCAGCGCTGCCGAGGCCGTTAGTCGCTTCAGCCTCCCCACAACGGATGGTCGAACATGGTCGAGCGATGATGTTGCGGATGCCAGGTTTTTGGTCGTCGCATTCATTGGAACCGAATGTCCGCTGATGCAACTGTACGCTCCTCGTCTCGAGTCGCTGGCAAAGAAGTATCAAACCCAGGGCGTTCGCTTCGTCGCGATTAATTCAAATTTGCAGGACAAGGCCGAAGAAGTAGCCTCCTTTGTCAGCAAGTTCGGCCTGACGTTTCCCGTGTTGATGGACGACGGTGCACGGATAGCGGACTCATTCGATGCGAAAAGAACACCGGAAGTCTTTGTTCTCGATGCCACTCGGAAGGTTCGCTATCGCGGCCCCATCGATGACCAGGGGCGAGTCGGTTTCGTTCGGCTCGAACCAAAGGAGAACTACCTCGCCGATGCCATCGACCAACTCCTTGCCGGCAAGGATGTTCGTCAGCCCGTTCTGCCTGCGACTGGTTGCTTGATTGGTAGGAAGCATGAGCCTTCCACCGACACGAACGTCACCTACGCCAAAGATGTTTCGCGCATTTTTCAGAAACGCTGTGTCGAATGCCATCGAGACGGCGAGATCGGGCCTTTCGCGATGGACAAATATGACGACCTCGTTGGCTGGGCGGACATGATCCGCGAGGTCGTCGATCAAGAGCGAATGCCTCCCTGGTTCGCGAATCCCGCGCACGGAAAGTTCGTCAACGATGCCCGACTGACAGAGGCCGAGAAGAGTACCATTCTCGCTTGGGTCGATGCCGGTGCCCCGATGGGCGATCCCAAAGACCTTCCCGAGCCGAGACAATTCGTCCCCGGTTGGAATATCGGCGAGCCGCACGAAATCATCGCCATGGCAGAGAAGCCTTACGACGTCCCCTTAGAAGGAGCGGTACCTTACGAGCATTTCGTCGTCGACCCTGGCTGGACGGAAGACAAGTGGATAACGGACTGCGAAGTACGTCCCGGTGCCCGTTCCGTTGTTCATCACGTCTTTGTTTTGAGTGTCCCGCCGGACGCCATGGCGGGCGAGCGAAATGGTCTCCAAACAGCCGTGGTGGCGGCCAATGCGTTTAAGGGGGGATTAATCGCTGGTTATGCCCCGGGAACGCCCCCCTTCACGGCACGCCCCAAGATGGCTCGCCGAGTTACCGCCGGTTCGAAGATTGTTTTCCAGATCCATTACACGCCCAACGGCCGATCCGAAAAAGATTTGACCCGAGTTGGCTTCAAATTCTGCGATAAGAGCGCGGTGGAGCAGGAGATGGAGGGTTTAGGTGCACAGAATTTCCTGTTCTGGATACCGGCAAATACTCCCGACCACGTCATCAAAGCGAGCTATCAGTTCAAGGACGACAGAGTCCTGCGGTACATGATGCCCCACATGCATCTTCGAGGTAAATCGTTTCAATTCATCGCACGATTTCCAGATGGGCGGCGTGAACTCCTCTTAGATGTTCCCCGTTTCGACTTCAATTGGCAGATTCAATACGAGCTCGCGGAACCGATACTAATGCCAAAAGGAGCGGTATTGGAATGTGTCGGCCATTACGACAACTCGTCAGGTAATCCCGCCAACCCCAATCCCAATGTGATCGTCAGGCCAGGCCAGCAGACCTGGGAAGAAATGATGATCGGTTGGTTCTCCGTCGAGACGCTGCCGAAAAACCAAAGTAGCACCGATTCCAAAGACCAGCCTTCCGGAAAGTCCGTCGGCGATCTTCGATGATCTCGCAGTAGGTACTATGCAGAGGTGTCCGGGAAAAAATGGTTTGAATTGTACTGGCGCGATCCGTGTTTGTGGCGCATAAATGCTTTTCATGTGAAAGAAAAGAAGCGGTCGAACGAAGAGGCCGGTGGCGTCGCTGGCGGATTTGGAGCTTTGGCCTCATCAGGTCCAGAAAGGCAAGTATGTCCGGCTTCTCCAAGGGCAGGTGGACTCACTTTGCGATGAAAATGCTCATGGCAATCGAGAACTCTTTCTCGACGATGTCTTCCTCTGTTACCTGCTCGCGTTTTTCAACCCGTCGCTGCGCCGCTTGCGAACAATCGAAGACTTCAGCCAGACGCGCCAAGTTCAACGGCATTTGAGTATTCCGCGTCTATGTAAAAGCACGCTGACGGATTTTCATCGATTGGTCGATTCCGATTGCTTGAGGCCGATCTTGGCGGCGCTGCGAGAAGCAATCGTCCAGAAGTGTGCCTCGGCGCCGAAGGACGGCGATCTATCGCAAGTGCTTAAGGAAGTGGTCGCGGTCCGATGGGAAACATTCCTTCCCTGCCTTCGCCGATGTCAGGTGGGCCATCTGCGAGACAAACAACAGCCGCTCGTCTTGACAGAGGGGATCTTCTTGACGGAGGATGCTGCTGGAAGCTCTGAAACGAAGGCAGGCGAGCGGTCGAATGGGTTCCTCAGTGAGGCTTTCACAACGATGACATCCGCAAGTCGCCTGCAAGCATCGCTCTTTCGATGGGGAAGCAAATAGTGACACACCTATGTCAATACCAGAATGTCCCCTTTTCTTCCCTGTGAGGACGTCAAAGAGGAAGTATTCACTAATGAGAATGGAAAACAACCGTTCCAGTCAAAGTAAATTACTGGGACTCCTCATCATCGTATACTTCCGGCGTAAGCCTCGACAGAAAATCCGTGAACGAGTTCGCTAAGAGGGTCATATTTGAATAGTAGGGCCTAGGCTCCAGCTTTTCGTCAACTTCCTCGTCATGCATCCAGAAATAGACTTTCTCGTTGCCATGAGAAAGATCATATAAATACTTATTACCAAATTAATCATCACCGATCGGTATGCATTTATCGGGAAAACGACCCTCAAATGATTTCATATATCTTAATATGTCATCATGAGTATCATAACTTATACCGAAGAAGGTGGCGAGATCAAACAGTTCATTTCTATCAAGTGAATAGATTTCCAGCGAAGGAGTTGTAAAAAAGGGCCGACCGTAGGCTGCCAGAAAACTTCGGAAATCCTGAGGCAGCGTTACACCACCAAATCCCTCAATCTTACCAATTCCTTCAAACAACTCTTCCTGATCAATCCTCGAAACAGGCTTATGGATTATATCCACGATTTCTTCGAGCCTCATCTATCGACTCCTTAGGTCCGCCGCTTCACCCGTATGCTTCACGTCATTTCGATCCTTTGGTATGAGTTGCATTTTATGATTCCCAGCATGATGGATCGACATTCTATTGTCACGTCGCCACTGGTCAGCCTCGGACGTGGTTTTCCATTTTCCTTTCCTAATAAATTTATTGATCGCCACTCGCCTGTCATGTTTATGGCCACCGTTCAATTCGCCTGGCTCCATGACGATATCATCAACGGACCACTTCGAGAAGTCGGGTCGCTGGTTCATAAACGGGATCGGCTCTCCTTTGGTGATCGCCAGTATTTCCGGCTTGTCGGAGATCCAGCCACTTTCGCCTGGGGCGCCGGCCCATTTTCCGTTGGAAGTCGGCAAGCGGTTCTTGACCGGCGCGGAATCGTTGTTCGACTTTTTCTTGGGATTCGGATCGTCGTCGGGTATACGAGGATTTGGATTGGTCGTGTCGGCATTGGGTGTAGCTTTGGTGACGCTGGTCCTGGTGGATTTTCCACCTCGGCTCTCGGCGGCGAAGAGGCGCAGTCTCTCTGCGGCCTCTTTGAAGACTCGATTCAGTTGACGCAGAAGTCCTTGGAGCTTTTCCTTGGACCCTGTTGCGAGATTAGAGGAGAGTTGCTGCAATATACTTGTTAAAGAAATGAGTGTATTTTCGAGATTTTCTCGTACGGGAGCCGCAAGACCGTCGAGTCGACTCCAGATCTGCCGAATCCTGAAGACAATTTTCGTACCGGATAGAAGCTGCCCACCAATAGATGCCGACGTATCGTTGTTGGCGAAGCTATTCAGATCGTCATCGACTACATGGCATAAAGAGCCAGTCACGAGCCACGCTCTCGTCCGTCCAGACCGCGCAGCCTTGCATCAGACAATCCAATATCGATCGGCGTCTACGCATCGATCGCTAAGAGATCTGGGATGATCGGAGCGATCTCTGGATAGAGAGCCAGGTTCGCAGCAAGCGTTTTCTCTTTCGCCTCCGCCATCGTCAACGGACGAGAATCGAGAACGATGTAAACACCATCAGGAAAGTATTCCACTCGCTCGGCCACCGGAGCAATCCGTTCGCCGATCTCTCTGGATGAGATTTGAAGCTCTTCCCATGCACAATGATTCGATATCCAGTTCACTTGCCGGATGAAAATACACCTCTTGATTAGTTTGTCAACTTCAAGAGTCGAACGCCTCGACCACGCTCCTAAACGATCATCATGGCAAAACGCATCGGTCGCGCCGAACGCTTTGACATAATACATGAATACATCTTCGACAACATTTGTTGTATTTATAATACTGAGGCGCATGGCCAGATTTAAGACGTCTCTTTGGCTTCGGCATACTTCTGATCGATACGTATAGTCAACAAACAGTTGCCGAACATCTTTTGTCATATATCGCGTCATGCCGCCCATCGCCCCTTGCTCCCAGTTCTTTGGCGGCGGCGGAATAGCACCATCCTTCAAAGCACAAAACTCCTTTCTATCTCTGATTCGCTCAAAAAACTGAGTGTGCTTCGCATGGATTGACTGAGATAAATCCATCGGGCTAATGGCTACCATGAGCCAGACATTCGCTCTCTTGTCAAGCAATCGGCACCTCCACGACTAATATTCGGTCACGGATGCTTCGTTGGAAACCAATCGCATCTAGAACATCATCTATTTCTTTCTGTACTCGCCTGCTCGGCACTTCGATACGAATCTTGATTCCAGGATTCTGCTCCAGTGCTTTCGCCCATCTTCGAAATGTCTCCTTTTGCTTGGGCGACCGGGCGATTCCAAGTTTTCGATCGACGAGGGTTGTTGAATCATAGGGATCAAGTCCGTCAAAGAGAATATAGTTCTTTCCTCTGAGATTGGGATTGTCATAGCGAATTCCAGGGACGATTGGCTTTCGAGTAGCCATGTCGGTCACCGCCCCTGGAAGACTACTTTGGTAGTCAAGGGCCGACGGACTCATGGCAGGCTTTTCGGTCGTCGTGAAGATTCCCCGATTCGGACCAGTAAGGCTCTTTGGATCCACCGGCGGACCGGCCACATCGATGAGATGCTTCCGAGCTGATTCCGCCAACTGCTTCGGGTGCTTGGCTGGCACGGTGGGTAGGCGTTTGATGAATTTTGGGGTGATCCCCAGGAGTCGAAGCGTCGCTTCGAGAGCTTTGGCGTACGCTTCCGATAGGTCGCCAGCGAGGTAGAGTTCAACTGCTTTGACCGCTTGGTAGCCGGCAGCGCTGACTTACAGAAAGGTCTCAGCCGCTTCGAGCCCTTTAACAACCGCCACCGCTTTGCCGGCAAGGCGAAGCAGCAAGCGGTCCGATCTTTATCCATCGAGTACCGCACGCGGCGGCACGGAGATGGACTTCGCTCGCCACTGCAAAGGTCGGCCATTGGGTGGATCAGCGAGCGGACGTTTCTGCGTGAAAATCAATTTCCAGATATCTACAAGGGTAAATATTGCTGACTACATCCATCTCCCAAAAAATTGACTTCTCACGGGTTGATCTATACATGGAATCGATAGTTCATTCAGGTAAATCATCATGCAAACAGCGGTCAAGGAGGAATTCCTCAAACGAGTCATAAAGCTTCGTCTCGCCACCGAATTGATACTCATTGACCCATACTTCATCTTTCTCATTCATTGCGATGGGATTGCCGTAACCGTCGTCTGAAATGACGTACCAACCTTGCGCCGGGGGCCAGCCTCTGCTACGGATTCCATGAGTCTCTTCAAGTACCGACCAAGGCCAACCCATGCTCTCGACCGGACGTAACCCATAGATGGGGAGAGAATAAGCCATCCCGCCTCCATAGCGTCTAAGAAATTCGATGTAGTCGTCGGCGAATCGACATTGAAGCTCCTCCATGGCTGCATTGATTTCGTCGTCACTGGGGACTTCATTCGCTCGTAGAGTCCATTTTCCATCAGCAGCACGAAATTCTTTGTACGACTTTTCGAGTTTCTCCCATGTCGAGTCTTTCATGGTTTTCCTCTTCGTTTGATTTCTTCGATCGCACGTGCTTTCCAGTAAGCCTCTCGAAAAGTATCGAATGCTTTTCGCTCTTTTTTGTTCAATCCCACTCCCTTTTTGTTTCCGAGAGGGTGTTGGTTCCGATCATGAATTGAATGAGGAGGCGATGTTATCTCGAACAGATCTCCGTCATTCGATTGGCCTTCATGGTGTAGATGTATCGTGCGGCCATCTGGTGCCTTTGCCGCCCTACCAAGTTGCTTCATTTCTTGGAGCTTTTCTTCGGACAAATGAGATAAATCTCGAACGCCGTGAACTTTCTTTCCTCGGAACTCTATGGTAGTGGGATTTGACGTTCGAACAATGTTATCACCGTAAGTCGATTTTTGTGGGCGAGACTCGGGGCGTTCATCCTGCTTCGGCTGGTCGGGTGGTCTATCGGGTGTCGGCGGCGCGGCTGGGGTGTTGACGTCAGGTGAGGTTGGAGCGGCAGCAGGTTGGTTCGGCTTGGCCGGCTCCTTTCTCTTCGCGAAGAGGCGCAGACGCTCGGCCGCATCATTGAAAACACCCTTCATCCGAGCGAAGAGCAAACCGATCGGGGTGCTTGTCCATTCGCTCAGAATGCTGCCGATCGAGGCGAGGGTATCGAGCAAGATCTTTTGCAGCGGCAGACTCAGTGCCGCGAGCTTCGCTTCAACTTGTCGTAGCTTTTGAAGTGCCCGCGCCACGCCCGCAGCGGAGCCGACCATGGGAAGGATGGCCGCGCCTGCTAGCGCGGTTCCGAGATAATCCTCACGCGCGAACGCCACCACGCCCGAACCAGCATCAGCCGCGGCGCCGGCGCCGGGGATGAGGCCGATGATGGAGAGGATCAGCTCGACCAGATCGAGCGACACCTCCATCGCTTCATCAGGCAATTCCCCAATGAAGCGGGCTGCCGCCAAGATCGCGTCAAGTGCTTCGCCCGCGGGCAACGATCGCTGAGCGATTGCTTCAAGCGCAGACGCTAGGGCTCTATGATCGCGCGACCGAACAGAGTTGAATAAGTCGATCGATAAATCGAATGTCGATGATGTCGCGTTGGATTCAGCGACGCCGAGGAAACGGAGCAATCGATCCCAAACAGTCTCTTCGCCCTGGAGCAGCGATTGGCTCAACAGATTGAAATAGAGTTCCTTCGCTCGCGCGGGAGGAGTGAACCCGTCAAGACGCTGGCGAACTCGGAACCTTGGCTCTCGAGGATCTCGCGCCAGCAGGAGAGTTTCCGTCCATTGATCGCGCCGCAAGTACACGACGAACAATTGAACGTCGAACCCGAGTCCTTTAAATCTTCTTGCATAGAAGTGAGCCTTGCCGTCGCGATACCAAGACTCGACTTGCGATGCCGGAATGTTCTCTGGATCGAACGTCTCTTGCTCTGGATCCACCGCCGGTGGCAGCAATGGTGTGGTCGGCGCGGCAACATCTCGAAGCCGTTGAAGATCCTCGCGGGAAGGGAAGCGAGGCTGGCCACGAGAAGGCGGGATGGGTTCGTCGGCAATCTTTCGCCTGACCCAGTTGGCGGACGCGTCGTTGAGGATCTCCACCCACGAACCAAACGAACTCCTCGAACGAATCATTTCGTCCCAGATTTCATCCTGCTCGGTGGTGAGCAAGTCGAGACTCGGCAAATCGACCGGGAACCCGCACTCCGTCAGCATCGCGTCAAAGTCAAGTAGTTGAAGATTCTTGCGGACGTACTCCGGTGTGAAGATGTCCTCGATCGGCACGGCGTGGCGACCGACAATCGATGCTTTTCTTGCTCGCCAGTTATCGCTCTCATGCGAGAGAAGCGTGATCCGAGTAACAGGCTCTGGCATACCGCCTTGTCTCGCTTGAGAGGGAAGAGAGTTCGGCGCAGGCGAGTTCCTTATGCGTGGCAACACACGCATCAATGCTCTGCGAAGTCAGTCGTGAAGAGCCTTGCTGCTAACGAGCCTGTAGGGAGCCGCCGTTTCAGCAAGCTTCAAAATTCAATGACTTTTATGGATGAATACGTTCGCCATACGTTGCGAAATGGAGTGAGACTTAGAGGAAATCAACGATCCGAATTCCTTCCGTTCTCAGTCTCCACTTCTCGCATGAGTGACAACCTACCGTCATGGCGAGAGAGATGGAATAGGACCCACTTGATGGTGATGCGAGGAAGCAGAGCGATGGGTGGAGTATCTTTTGCGATCTAGATTCCGGTACGATGCGGAACGTTGATGATTCAAGAGCAAATGAATGAGATGGCGAGTAGCTTTTCGCTTGTAAAGATCAAGGGTCGTTCTCGACGTGAGCCAGTGAGTCGAGCGACGGATAGGCCGAGAGATGGAAGGATGCAGTGATGGCGGTGATCGAGACCAACATTGATGTGCAGGATATTACGATATCTGAAACGGAGGATTTTCTCAAGGAAATGAATCGGCAAGTGATGGAGATTCAAATCCGATTAGAAAAGAATGACCGGTCGATGGAGGAGATGAAGATGACGGAGGAGACGCGGGATAGGACTATCCGATCGTTGGTGGAGTTCATCAACGACATGGCGCCGGTGGTGCGAAAGATGAAGGGGTTGGTCGACGTGATGTTGAAGCCGCCGGACTTTCGCTTCGGTAGCGAAGCAACGCGTCGTCGCATGGCGGGGGGTTAGTGAGCCAACACTTTTTAAGGCGAGATGACGAGAACGGGTCGAAAGATGATTCGGAAACCTCCCCCTTTGTCTTCCGTTTGAACTTGCGTTCGAAACGCTTCGGAAGAATAAACGCGGACGATGCCGGTCGAACTCGAGTCTCCTGAGAGTTGGAGACCATGGTTAGAGGAGGGGCTGGCGATCCAGTCCCGCACGGCTGACGTCACATCCCACGAGAGCCATCGCCCGGGCGGAAGGTCCGCCTTTATCGTTGTGGAAGCGATTTCGGGACCAAGCTTTTGTTGGAATTGACTCCACGTGGCGCTACTGTCGTTGTGGGGCTGTCCCTCGGTACCGTTGACGTCGCTGGTGATGCCAACACCTTCTGACCACGGAGCAGAGACCCGCCGACAGATGATGTCCTTCGCTTTTGTCGGTGGATTCCCGTGCCAGCCGACGAAGTAGAGCCAAAGGGTCGCTTTCCCGATGGGCTTTTCGTTGCTCCAATCTGTCAATTCGAATCGGAGTAGCGACTGACGGTGATCTTTGGAGTTATCGCCGGCCAGATCGAGATAGGGTTCGCTACCGGTGTTGTTCTGGGGAAGTGATTCCAGAAGGGTGGTATCGGTCGTCCCCGCGTAGACGCGTTCGTCGTTGTCCTCCGTGACGGCTGTTGGAATGTTCTGATAGTATCGTCCGCCGCGCATTCGGGCGTAGTAGTATTTCAGCCAGCTCGCGGTCAATGCTCCGCTGTGCTCGACGCCGCCAAAATAGTAGCCATTCACGTTCTCTTTGACCCAAGGGTACTTCTTTTTAAGCCCCTCGGCCGCCATCGATGCCGCCAGCGGCCCGCCGTTGATCATGACGTTGGTTCGGACGAACATGTTTTCGAGTTGACCATTGGGCAGGATGGTCCCCATCCGGCGGTACGCATCCTTAATGTCCTCGATCGGCCACCAAAGCTTTGGGATCAATTCACGCGGCGGCGTTCCTGACTGATAGAGGAATAGATCGTAGCTGTACTCGGTATCGAAATGGGTCGCGCGATCGTTCGCGAACGATCGTTCGAGCACTGATGCGTGCCCCTCTTTGCTGAAGTGCCAAGGTAGATCCGCCATGCCGTGACAAACGATTCCCATGAAGAAAGCGATTCGCTTCTTCTGCTCATCGTTCCATGGGTATGGACAGTCTTGGACGAGCCGTTGAAAGTAGGGTTCCTGGTAGCGTTTCCAGTGGGCGTCCTCAGAGGCGGGGTTGTTGACGTTGGGGAAAGCCCAGTCGGGGAACATGCAGCCGGCATAGTAAGCGGATTTGAGATCGGTGGTCGCGAAGAGATCGGTAAAACCCGGAAGCATTTCGTCGACTTGACTGGTGTATTTGTCGAGAGCCCGGCGGCCGACTTCGACGTGGGTCCGCTGACCATCCGCGCGAAGGATCTGCATCGAGGCGAACATGCAAATGAGTGTTAGAAGCAGCCAAGTTCGGTTGGAAAGAGCAGGCACGTGGACCTTCCTCTCGAAGCGAGTATTTCAATCGACCAAAAAGGTCTTCTGTTCGGGCTTTGGGATCGGGAGTTAGTCCACCATAGAAGGGACGAAAAAGGAAGAGTTGATCTGAAAAATGAAAAGTACCGGCCGAGCCTCTTTCGAGAACTCGGCCGGTACGGGGTTTGCCACAGAAACAGTGCCTAGGGACGATACCTTATTGCTGAGCAGGAGCCTCGGGCATCGGAGCCGGCTTGAGCTCGGCCGCGGGGGCCTCGCTCGCCGTCACTTCGCCCGCGGGAGCCGCCGAGCCACAGCCTTCGCTGCAACCCGAGATGCTCGCACAAGGATCACACATGTCGCTGCACTCATCGCACTTCTTGCTGCAGAGTTTTCCGAGCAACCGGTGGAGCAGGTGCGGCTTCTTCGCACAAGGATCGCAAGCGTCCTCGCACGAGGTTTCGCAGCTGGACTCACAGGTCGTCGTGCAGACGGTCTTGCACTCGGTCTTGCAATGCTTCTTGTGACCGATCTTGCAAGCCGGTTCACATTCGCAACCGGTGGTGCAAGAGGTTTCACAAGCAGGATCACACTTGGTCTCGCACGCGGGAGCCGGATCGCAAGCCTCGCAGCACGGTTCGCAAACCGTTACCTGGCAAGGAACCTTGCGGCAGACTTCCTTGTACTCGACTTCGCATACCTTGCAAGGAACCATCTTCTTGACGGTGCAGGGCACCTTCTCGCAGACGGTGCAAGCAACCTTCTTGCAGACCTTGGTCGGAACCTTGCAGGTCACTTCGTAAGGAACCATCTTGCAGACGGTGTACGGGACCTTCTTGGTGCACTGCTGTTGAACCATCTTGCAGATCTTTTCACAGACCTGCTTGGTTCGGATCTCCTTGACCATCTTGCAGACGGTGTAGGGGACCTTCTTCACGTGGGTTTCCTGCACCATCTTGGTGACGGTGTAAGGAACCTGCTTGGTGTGGGTCTCGCTCACCATCTTGGTGACGGTGACGGGAACTTGCTTGACTCGTTCTTCCGAGACCATTCGCGTGGTCTTGTAGGTAACAAGTCGGGTTCGTTCCTGTCGTTCGATCACCGTGGTCGGAACGCTGTAAGCCATCGTTCGTCGGCAGTAAGCAGGACGGTTGACCCAGACGCCCGGGAGTTCGCAGTAGCCTTCGTCCGAAGCCGGAGCCGCAGAAGCTTCCGCGGGGGCAACCGGGGCCGCTGCGTCGTCGCCGCCACCCGAGTTCGCATCGCACGAGCTGCAGCCAGAGCTGCAACCAGCCGGAGCGTTCGAGATCAGCTTGCCGCAGCAAGGATCGTAGCTGGCGTCACAAGCCTTCTTCTTGCAGTGACCGAAGAGACCCTTCTTAGCGCACGAGCCACCATCAGCACAGGCCGAGCAACCTGGGTCGTTCCCCAGGACTTCGCTAGCAGCCATTCGCTTCGGAGGCAGGTACTCCTTGACGCAGGTCTTGGTCGAGATCTCTTTCGTGCAGATCTTGCAAACCGTCTTAGGAACACAGACGGTGTACTTTTCTTCTTTGGTCTGGCACTCCGTCACCGGCTTGCAAACGGTGTAACGGCATTCCTTGACGCACGTTTCCTTCACCGGCTTGCAGACGGTGTACGTGCAATCTTTGTAGCACGTCTCTTTGACCGGCTTGCAGACCGTGTAGGTGCATTCCTTGTAGCACGTCTCCTTGACGGGCTTGCAAACTTCGTACTGGACCTCTTTCACGCAGGTCTCGTACACCGGCTTGCAAACCGTGTAGGTGACGTCCTTGTAGCAGGTCTCCGAGACCTTCTTGTGGCAGGTCTTGACGACGTCCTGCATGACGGTTTCCATCACGTCCTTATAGACGGTCTTAGGGACCATCTTGTAGGTAGTGACTTCAACTTCTTTGCACGCATCCCGCATCACTTTGACGGGGACGGTTTCTTTGACGATCTTGTAGACCGTTTTGGTCGTGGCCTTGCAGGGGACGTAGGAGCTCTGCTCCGCTGACGCCGCTCCATCGGCACAACAGGAGTAAGTGGCCCCACCGCAGTGGCCGGCCAAAACTCCATGCGCCGTTGTCAGCATCCCTGCCAGGGCGACGAGCATCGACGCCCCAACTTTACGCATGACAAACCCTCCTTAGTGGTGATCTCTCTTGCAGTAACTCGTGAGCACAAGGCGCTGTTAGCCAGCCGATATTAACCTTGGCTCACCACCGTGAGTTCCCTGCGGCACTCTTTCCACCTGACACGCGGCCAGGGTGATAACAATCGCGCTCCCAGCGACGACCGCTTTCACGCACCTTCTATCGTCGAGGGGACCCGCCAAAGTTCGAGCGGCGAGGCAGGATCGCCCGCCTTTTTGGCCTAAATGAGGCATGCTAGGTGGGGTATCGCCTGTCGTAGGGATCGTATCGGTCAGGTAAGATACCGAGACTTTTCCGGCCGTGCGAAACAGGACGGGTAGAGCCTTCTCTCTCGAACGAAAACTTTTCGAAACCCGCCCGGTTCGCTCAAGACGTTCGCCTCGAGCAGGCTCTCCCGCCCTATCTCCCTCCGCAAGGGCCAGAGGCACCAGAGCGGCTCGCCCCGAACGAGACGGTCACGAATCGGACGGGCCGATTTTGACAGTCGATCGTCCGTCACGAGTTCCGGAAGGATTGATTCCCGCAGACTTGATAAACTTTGCGGAAGAATTCGATTACATAGTTTAGCAACCTGTTGAAACCGAAGGCTCCGCCTCGATCAACGCGTCGCCTTATCGGCAGCGTTGGCGGAAGTCTCAGAAATTGTTGGGGCAAAACTCGTGTCCGATACCAGGGCAACCACCGAATCGGCAGGCTGGGGTGTTTTCGCCCGAGCCATCGCTTCGGTCATGATTGTTTTCCATCTGACGGCCTTGCTGGGCCTGGTCTTAGCGGTCAGGACAGGGCCCTGGGTCATTCCCGACGGGGCCGGCGAAGCCCATGCCCCGCTCTTCGCGTCTCGAATATCCGACTGGACCGAGAGCTATCGCGACGCCCTTCAGCTGGTCGAAAATTACCGCTTTCCGACCAACGCTCGTCCCGAGGCAGCCCATCGAGTTGAGATTCTAATGAAGGATGCTGACGGGAAGGAATTGCCGAAAGTGACCCTTCCGAGCGAGAAAACGATGCTCCCGGCATGGCATCGACAGCTTCTATTGACCGACGTTGTCGCCCAGTATCAAGCACTCGCCCCACCCGAAGGAGAGAAGATCCCTCCCCCGGGCCAAGCGGTTCCGACGGTCGCCTATTGGAAACGTTCCGAAGACGGCACTTATGCCGAACTTGCTCGTGTGGCGGAGCATCTTCTTCCCCGAAACGAAGACCTTGTTGCTCCCACCGATTACGCCCTGACGGCGGTTCGCTCTCTGACTCGCTATGCGAAGAAGAAGTATGGGGCCGACAAGGTTCAAGTGGTTCTGGTCAGCCGACCCACATTCGGGGCGGTCACGTTGATGCCAAACTTCGCCCAATCGTTTCAAGCCGACGATTTTGACGCCGTGGAGTTTCGGTTCGGAGATTCCCCTTGAGCAGCGACACTCTCCCCTCCGCGTCGGTCTCGGGCAGTCCAGGCAATGGCTGGAACCGTTTCTGGTTTCAACAGATCCTCCCCGGTCGATTCCATTGGGTCCGTTTCTTTACAGGCCTGCTGCTGACCTGCTGGCTGTTGAGCTTTGCCTTCTCTTACCAAGAGGCCGTGGGCCGAGATGGCTGGCTCGACGGGAAGGCCGAGGAAGCGATACGTCGCCTTCCCGAAAGTGGCGAGATTCCTAAAAGTTGGGCCCGCGACCTCGTACCTTCCTCGCCCGCACTGCTCGGAACGCTTTATTTGGCGACGATCGTGAACGCGGTTTTTCTCACGCTCGGTTGGGCGACCCGATTGACGGCGCCTTTGGCGTGGCTTTCGGTTCAGATCTTTACCTCGAATCCGATTCTTTACGACGGATCGAATGCCTTGCTGGCCGTGCTGGTTCTTTATGTGGCGGTCGGATGCGTCGGCATGCACTTTCGGTTATTTGACCTTGGCTTCGCTCCGTTACCTTGGCGAGCCCTTGTGCTAGAGCGGCCCAGCGTCTTTGCGAACATCGCGCTTCGCCTGATACAAGTCCATTTTGCGATCATCATCGTGATGAGCCTGCTTCACAAATTCCAGGATGCCGAATGGTGGGCAGGGGACGCGCTGTGGTACTCGCTCTACACTCCCTTTGAGACCAACGTCGGCAATCTGTTGCAACAGGCTGGTCGCCGAGACAATTGGCTTGTCCTTATCAGTCTGGCAACGTACCTCACCATGATCTGGCAAGCGACTTTTCCGATTCAGCCGTTCACTCGGCTCGGCCGATGGGTCATGTTCCTGGGAGGAGTTATCGGATGGATCTGGTGCGACCTGATCGCTCGCCAACCCGTTTTCGGCCCAGCAATCATGATCGCTATTGTTGCTTCGTGCCGAAGTGTGGACAAATCATCATCTCGATGACCGTCGTTTCCTTTCATGACAGGCCGGGTTGCATCAGGTAGACTACTTCGATTCGTATAAACGCGGTGGGTATAATCGCGATGGGCGAATCGTTTCGCCATGGATCGGCCCATAGCCTTTGGCCGACGCGCCATCAATATGACATCACGACGCACCATGCTGAGGATGTCGACACATCGCTGAGTGCCCTTTGCCGGGCGTTAAGAGGAATTTGAGATGACCACCATTCTCGGCATCTCGGCCTATTACCATGACTCGGCCGCCGCCTTGGTGGTGGATGGCGATATCGTCGGCGCTGCTCAGGAAGAGCGATTCACCCGTATCAAACACGACTATCACTTTCCTAAGAATGCCGTCCGCTTCTGCTTAGAGCAAGCAGGGAATCCCTGCCTCGACTACATCGTCTTTTATGACAAGCCCCTAACGAAGTTTGGTCGACTGCTGGAAACCTATTTGACCTTTGCTCCGCAGGGATACCGTTCCTTTCGACAGGCGATGCCTCTTTGGTTGAAGAGCAAGCTTCTCATGCGGAAGGAGCTCGACCGCGAGTTGGACGAGATGGGCCTGCCCCAGCCGAAAGGTCGGTCTTACGTCTTCACCGATCACCATGAGTCGCATGCCGCCAGCGCCTATTTCCCCTCTCCATTCGACCATGCCGCCATCATGACACTCGATGGCGTGGGGGAATGGTCGACCAGTTGTTGGGGCGTAGGTCAAGGGAACAAGATCAAGCTCGAGCAAGAGATCCGTTTTCCGCATTCATTAGGCCTGCTTTACTCGGCATTCACCTATTACACTGGCTTCAAGGTGAATAGCGGCGAATACAAATTGATGGGGCTAGCCCCTTACGGCGAGCCGAGGTTTGCCCAGCTCATTTTTGATCACCTGATCGACTTGAAAGAGGATGGATCCTATCGGCTCGACATGAGCTACTTCAATTACTGCCAAGGCTTGACGATGACGAGTGATAAGTTTCATCGTCTCTTTGGAGGAGAGCCGCGCGAGGCCGAATCAAAACTGACCCAGCGAGAGATGGATTTGGCGGCTTCGATTCAGGTCGTCACGGAAGAGGCGATGCTCCGAACCTCGCGGCATGTTCAAAAGCAGACCGGCTCGAAGAATCTCGTGATGGCCGGCGGTGTTGCCCTTAATTGTGTCGGTAACGGCAAGATTCTTCGCGAAGGGCCTTTCGAAAACATTTGGATTCAACCCGCGGCAGGTGATGCCGGGGGCGCCCTGGGAGCGGCTCTCTTCGTGTGGTATCAGCTTCTCGATAAACCCCGAACAACGCAACCGCACGATCTTCAAAAGGGCTCGCTTTTAGGGCCCGATTTCCGAGACGAAGAGATCGCTCGCTTTCTCGATACCCAAGGTGCTGTCTACACCGTCGCCGACAGCATGGATCATCTCTACAGCGATGTTGCGTCGCTTTTGGCCCAGGAAAAAGTAGTAGGGTGGTTCCAGGGTCGAATGGAGTTCGGCCCACGTGCTCTCGGTGGAAGAAGCATCATCGGCGACCCGCGCAGCGAAAAGATGCAGTCCGTGATGAATCTCAAAATCAAGTTTCGTGAATCGTTTCGGCCCTTCGCGCCGATCGTCCTTCGAGACCATGTCCATGAATACTTCGAGATGCGGCCCAACGAAGACAGTCCGTACATGCTGCAAGTCGCGCCCGTCCGTGAAGAGATTCGGGTTCCCTTGCCCCCCGACTATGAATCGAGCTTTGGTATCGATAAGCTCCGCTACAATCGATCGACGCTCCCCGCGATCACCCACGTCGATTACTCGGCACGGATTCAAACGGTCGACGAGAAGAGGGCCCCCATCTTACACGGATTGATGACTCGCTTTTATGAACAGACGGGTTGCCCCGTGCTAGTCAATACCAGCTTCAACGTTCGAAGTGAACCGATTGTCTGCACGCCAGAAGATGCGTACCGCTGCTTCCTGGCAACCGACATGGATGTGCTGGTGATGGGCCGACAGATATTGCTCAAAGAAGATCAGCGGGGCTTCTCGGAAGCCGAGAGGGCTGCGCACCTCTCGAAGTTTGTTCTCGACTAGTGAGGTGACGTGTGAGTGGTGCCATTGCGTCGATCAATTGGAACCCTGCCGAGAAAACACTTCGGCAATTCGGATGGGTCTGCTTGGTCGGTTTCACCCTGGTGACTTGGGTCTGGACGGGTCGACCTCTCTCATTCTCATCCGCTTCCGCATGGACGCCGACGTTGATCGCTCTCGGCTTGGGGGCGATGGCCGCGGTCGTCGGATCGATTTATCCCAAAGCCCTGAAGCCGATCTTTGTCGGCTTGTCAATGGTCACTTTTCCGATCGGGCTGGTGATCAGTGAACTGTTTTTGGCGACGATCTTCCTACTTCTTTTCGGCTCTGTTGCCCTGCTCTTTCGAATGATTGGCTTTGACCCGATGACTCGCCAGTTCGATCGCTCGGCTCACACCTATTGGACCCCCAAAGCCCAGCCACAAAACGTTAAACAGTACTACAAACAATACTAATGATCGCCTGGACAATGCCAATCGCCTTGGCCGACGACTCCTCGCGCGGGGCTCGGCCTCATAATGTACTAGGGTTCAACCAGGAGATAGCGCGCGCGGTAACGACAGGATGGTTCGGTCCTCTTGATGTCGCTTCAAGTGGTCTTGAGAACACCGGCCGAAGGCATGAAACGAACTTCCCAACAAAAGGAATAGCCACGCTCATGCGAAGTTGGATGGCCTCGAATTCGTTCAAGGGTACGCTCGATGGCCTACTCAATAATGCGGTCGGATTCGTTGTCATGGGAATCTTTCTCCTCTATTACGAAGGGGCAATCGCAGAAAAGATTGTCGGCGTCGCGCTCGTGGCGGCTCTCTCGCTCTTTATGCTTCACAATCTGATCCAACATCTTCACCGCCGACTGCAAAAACTCGAACTGGCAAACGATCCTAGCCAAGCCCCTATCGATACCAGCCAAGTCAACTACCTTGCTTGGGGAGCGCTAGGCGGGATGCTTCTCGGGTTGGTCATGACAGGGACTTGGCACAAATTCGTGAAGTATCAAGACACCACGGGCCCGGGCCGATGGAATGAGGATTGGGTTTTCTATGTGGTCGGCCTGATCATCTCTTTCATCGTTACCATCGCCCTATCGATGAAGCCCGAGAAGAAAGCCTCGGCCCTTCGCGATACCGATCCGAAGCCCTGATGATTCTTCTTTTCCACGCAATCTCTTCACCCGCCCGCTTGCGGAGATGCTTTTTCATCGAACGGTCAGGAATAAAGCAGAATTGTTGATCGAGATCAATTCGCCTTGCTGATCGTCGGCAAACGCCTATCCCTTCGGTTTTTTTGGGCCATACCCCCACTCACGGGCAAACTCCGCTGGCGGATATGGCAAGGGGTCGCTAAGAAAGATCGGACGACTCTACGACGGATTCTCCGCAGAAAGGGACTTCAATGGCAACGTCGACCGCCGCTTTGAAAGACATGGCCGAACAGCTTCGGATCGACTCTATCGAATCGACGACCGCGGCCGGCTCCGGACATCCGACTTCTTGCTGTTCGATGGCCGAGCTGATGTCGGTATTGTTCTTTGACGAAATGAAGTATCACGTCAAGCAACCGCGCCATCCCGACAACGACCGTTTTGTTCTTTCGAAAGGTCATGCCGCTCCGATTCTCTACGCCGCCTGGGCAGAGGCTGGCCTTTTCCCGCGGGGCGACATCCTCAAGCTTCGTCAGTTCGGCAACGATCTGGAAGGCCATCCGACCCCGCGTCTTTCATTCGTCGATGTTGCCACGGGGTCGCTGGGGCAAGGCCTCAGTGCCGGTGCAGGGATGGCTTACGTCGGCAAGCATATCGATAAGGGTGATTATCGCGTTTACGTCTTAATGGGAGATGGCGAGTCGGCCGAGGGATCCGTCTGGGAGGCGGCCTCGTTCGCTAGCCATTACAAGCTCGACAATCTGGTCGCGATCATCGACGTCAATCGTCTCGGGCAGAGCGAGCCGACAATGTTTCAGCATCGGCTAGAAGTCTACAAGGCCCGCTTCGATGCGTTCGGTTGGAACGCCATCATCGTCGATGGACACGACATTGATGCCATCCGCCAGGCGCTCGCTCTAGGTCGAAAAACGCACAATAAGCCAACCGCGTTGATTGCCAAGACGTTCAAAGGGGCGGGCATCCCGGGAATCGAAGATGCTGAAAATTGGCACGGTAAGGCGCTCGGCGACAAGACGGCCTCGGCCATCGAAGCGATCAAAGCCCGAATCTCCGCGCCGATAACAATCAATCCCACTCCGCCCGCCGCCAAGCTGTCTCCCGCGATGGGGCCGAAGATCGTTCCTCCCGCGCTTGGACACAAGCTCGGTGAAAAGGTCGCGACCCGTGCCGCCTACGGCGTGGCTCTTGCGAAGATCGGCGAACAGAATCAGAACGTGGTCGCGCTCGACGGCGACACGAAGAACTCGACTTTTGCCGACAAGTTCAAGGCGGTGTTTCCCGATCGATTTTGTGAGTGCTTTATTGCCGAGCAGAATCTCGTCGGCGTCGCTGTCGGGATGGGAACGAGAGGCAAGCTCCCCTTCGTCTCAACATTCGCGGCGTTTTATACGCGAGCGTTCGATCAAATTCGGATGGCGGCGATCTCACAGGCGAAAGTGACGCTCGTCGGTTCGCACGCGGGTGTTTCGATCGGCGAAGATGGGCCAAGTCAGATGGCTCTCGAAGATCTCGCGATGTTCCGAACGATTCCGGGAGGACTCGTTTTCTACCCCAGCGATGCGACTTCCACCGCGGCGGCCGTCGCTCTCTCGGCCAACCATTGCGGCATCTCTTTCATTCGGACCAGCCGACCTGCCACGCCGACACTCTATCCCGATGGCGAATCTTTCGAACCGGGACAAGCAAAAGTCGTCAAGCAAAGTCCCAACGATAAGGTGACGATCGTCGGCGCAGGGATCACCCTGGCCGAGGCCATGATCGCGGCCGATGAGTTGGCAAAGGATGGAATCCATGTTCGCGTGATCGACCCCTTTACCATCAAACCTCTCGATCGGGCGACAATTCTCTCTGCCGCCAAAGCGACCGGCGGAAAGATCATCACCGTCGAGGATCATTATCCCGAAGGGGGGCTCGGCGACGCGGTCGCGGGCGAACTTGCCACGGAGACAGGCATCGTCATTCATAAGCTTGCGGTGCGAGAACTCCCTCGCAGCGGCAAGCCGGAAGAACTGGTCGATCACTACGGGATCGGGTCACGGAGTATTGCCGCCAAGGTTCGAGAAATCATTTAGCAGGTTGGCCCACGTCGCGACCGATCAAAGAATCGTGCAATCGATCAAGCGCCGGGATCATCTCTCGCCCCGCGCGATGATCGGAATAATTAAACGCCGCCGGGTCGATGCCGGCCTCTTCGAGCCAAGCAGAGCGATGCTCTACCGGTCGCGTACGAGACAAGGCCGGAAGCACCATCAACCAGAGCCAAGCGGTGATGACAACAATCGCTACCAACTTCGCTTGTTGCAGCGTTTGATTCGAAACAGGCATCGACCCCTCGAAGGCTGGCGCCATCTTGATCTGATCCCATCGTATCAACCCAGCGAGCGATCCTACAGACGAACGGACGGGCAATGATGACCTGGTTCGACCGATTTCGGCTTGTCGGTCAGCGAGCGACGGAGCAGAGCGGCATGACTGTTGACATTGATGCCGTCATTCGAGATCTCGATCCGACACCCGAAGGGTTGGCCCGTGCTTTTGAATCGATTCGATTTGATGAGAACAACTTGCGTCATCGACGTCAAACAGGAGCCTACTACACGCCTCGACTGCTGATCGATCCAATCCTCGAACATTCGCTTATTCCTGTCATGCAACGGCGAATGGCTCTGTCGCTTGATCGGAACCCCGATGCATCCGTGCTGACTTCGGTGACGGACTTGTCTGAGCAGGATCGTCTACGAGCATCGGGCGCTATCTTGGCGATGAGAATACTTGATCCTTCGTGCGGGCCGGGCCTGTTTCTCCTCGCGGCAGGCGAACTCCTTGCCGATCGACTGACATGGTTATGTCACGGGTCGAACGCGACCGACGAACAACGACAACAGGCTCGGCAACAGATTGCTTCTCAGTGCCTGTTTGGGATCGACAGCGATCCCTCCGCCATGCTGGCAGCTCGCGCGGTGTTGGGTATCTGGGCCTCTCCTGGGGATGCCCGCTTTGAAATCGAATCGATCGTCGTGGGCGACGGACTTGATCAGCCCGCGTTGTTGCCTGACCAGCGATTTGATGTGGTGATCGGCAATCCTCCTTTTGCCAATGCCATCGAGAAGGAAGGAGATGCCGCCATCGGACAAGCCAAGCGTCAGCGGAGTGAGACGTTTCAAGATTTGCGCGGAACGGCGGATCTGGCGTATTACTTCATCGCTCGAGCCCATGCCTCGGCCAACGACGACGGCGCGGTCGGCTTCGTTCTCCCGAGAGCGTTTCTGTCGACATCTTCTTGTCAGCGTCTTCGAGCTCGATTGTTGACCGAGCGGCCGCCCGCTCTGCTTTTCGCACCCCCAAGCCCGTTTCTTTTCACCGGAGCAAACATTTTCGTTTGTGCGGTGGTGCTTCGGAAGAGGTCACCATGCGTAGCAGGCAGCGACCGCTTGGAACCGATCGACGTGAAAAGCGATAACTGGTGGAGTGCGATGATCGGCACCCCAACATTGCCGAGTCGTACATCCCTCCGGGTCGGAAATGTCTTCAACATTATCGCCAGCATGACGACGGGCATCGCGTACGATCTGGTTCCTTGTCTTCGCGAAGCAACCGCGCCAGAGATGGAGGGATCGGAGGAGGCGTTGCCGATACGTCTGGTGACGACGGGACTGATCGAGCCGGGCCGATGCGACTGGGGGAAGCGCCCTTGCCGATATCTAAAGCGCGACTACCAACACCCAGTGATCGATATCTCGTCAGATAAACTCTTGCCGGCGGTTCGCGAGCGGCTGAGAAAAGTGGCAAGGCCGAAGGTGCTCGTGGCAGGATTGTCGTTGCGAGTGGAAGCCATCCTCGACGAAGTCGGCAACCTCGCCGGGGCGGTGTCGACATACACGATTCTTGAGAAAGAGAACAACGTCGATCGGCTCCGGATGCTGTGTGATTACCTCAACAGCCCGGTTGTAAGCGAGCAGCTTTCGCGAGAGCTGGGAGCGACGGCGCTCGGGGGTGGGCGAATGACGCTGACGAAATCGTTTTTAGCGGGATTAACCTGGCCGGAAAACGAAACAGCCCAGCCGAAGGATCAGGCTGGGCCGGTAGAGTCATCGACAAAGGAAGAGTGACTACGCTTCGATCGCTTTGACTTCGATCTGCGTGTATTGCTGGCGGTGCCCCATGTGCCTTTTGTAGTTCTTGCGTCGCTTGTAGACTTGAACGTGGATCTTGGGACCCTTCGTGTGGGCAACAACCGAAGCTGTCACCCGGGCGCCGGCAACGACCGGCTTGCCCACGGTCGTTCCCTTCTCGCTTCCCCCGAGCAGGAGAACACGTTCGAAGACGATCTCGGTGCCGGGCTCGGCTTCGTGAAGATCGATGTAAAGCTTCTGACCCGCTTCTGCGAGATGCTGCCGACCGCGGTCATCAAAAATCGCGAACATGTCCGTTTGCTCCATGAGGCCCGACCGGCTTCGCTCGGCCTGACTTCGAGATCGAATCTACCCATTCGGGAAGCGGATAATTTATAGCTGGGCCCCCGTGTGGGCAACAGGCCAGCCTCGAAACTTGTTTTCCGCTGGGGTTTCTCGCCCCTTATCCTCGATTTTCTTCCGCAAGAGTCCCCATTGTCGCGCCCAGAGGGCCGGCGAGCATATCCGTTCGGAGGCGAACGAGGAGCCGATTCTACAACCTACACATTGCCAGGGGGGTCGAGCGTCTGCAAGGCTCGGCCCATGGGCAGGCCGAGCCCAAAAGGGGATCTCTTGTTTACCAAGACCGACTTTAGTTGGACTCTGCCGGGGCTCCGCTGCCGGCCCCAACGACCAATTCTTCTCCTCCCGGAGTCTGATCCTGAATGGTGAAGGTAAGGTGCTTGTGCCCCTCGGTCACCAATGCCACCTTCACGAGGTGGTTCTCTTTCAGACGACCGCTGAGGATATCCTCGCTAAGAGGTTCCTCGACGAGGTTCTCAATCGCGCGACGCAGCGGTCGAGCACCGAAATCGGGGTTGTATCCCTTCTCGATGCAGTAGTCGATCGCGGCCGGATCGAGCTCGAGCGTGATGTTTCGCTCCTTGAGTCGATCGCGCAGCTTGCTCAGCTCGAGGAGAACGATCGCCTCGAGGTTCTTGCGCGTCAAGCCGTGGAAGACGATGAAGTCATCCACCCGGTTGAGGAACTCAGGCCGAAATTCCTTCTCAGCCCGAGCCATCACCATTTCCTTCATCTTGTCGTAGGTGACTTCGTCGTTTCGCTTCGAGAAGCCGAACGCGGTTTGGTCTTTGATCGCCTCCGCGCCGATGTTTGTTGTCATGATGACAATCGAGTTCTTGAAGTCGACGTTATGCCCGTAACTGTCGGTCAGCCGCCCCTCTTCCATGATCTGCAAAAGGAGACTAAAGACATCGGGATGGGCCTTCTCGATTTCGTCAAGAAGGACAACCGAATAGGGCCGACGGCGAATCTTCTCCGTCAATTGGCCACCCTCTTCGTAGCCGACATAGCCCGGCGGCGCGCCGATGAGTCGGCTGACGTTGTGCTTCTCCATGTACTCGCTCATGTCGATCGTGATGAGGGCATCCTCACTGCCGAACATGAATTGAGCGAGCCCCTTGGCGAGCAGGGTTTTGCCGACACCGGTCGGGCCCGCGAAGATGAAGCAGCCGATCGGCCGACGCGGATCTTTGAGTCCTGCTCGGCTCTTTCGAACCTTGCGAGACAATGCTTCGATTGCCGCATTCTGGCTGACGACCACCTTGTGGAGTTCTTCCTCCATTCGGAGAAGTCGAGCCGCCTCTTCGGTTTCCAGACGGGTAAGAGGAACGCCGGTCATTTTGCTGACGACCTCGGCCACGACTTCTTCGTCGACGACGCCATCAATCTCTTGCGTTCGTTCTCGCCATTCTCGCTGGATCGATTCTTTCTTCTTCTTGACCTTGTCGGCCTGATCGCGAAGGTTGGCTGCCTTCTCGAAATCCTGGCTGGCGACGGCCTCTTCCTTCTCTTGGTTCAGCCGTTCGATCTCTTCGTCGAGTTCTTTGAGGTCGGGGGGCCGAGTCATCGTTTTCAGGCGAATTCGGGCACCTGCCTCGTCGATGACGTCGATGGCTTTATCGGGCAAGCATCGACCCGTGATGTAACGGTCCGAGAGTTCCACGGCCGCCTCGATGGCTGCATCGGTGATTTGGACGCGGTGATGCGCTTCATACCGATCGCGCAGTCCCTTCAAAATTTGCACCGCTTCATCGCGCGAAGGGGGTTCCACAACGATCTCTTGGAATCGACGAGCCAGAGCACCATCCTTTTCGATGTACTTGCGGTACTCGTCGAGTGTGGTGGCGCCAATGGTTTGAATTTCTCCCCGAGCAAGAGCGGGCTTGAGGACGTTGGAGGCGTCGATGGCTCCCTCTGCTCCGCCGGCCCCGACGAGCGTGTGGAGTTCGTCGATGAAGAGAATGGTGTTACGGGCACGCCGAACTTCGTTCATGACGGCTTTAATGCGTTCTTCGAATTGGCCACGATACTTCGTACCCGCCACCATCATTGCCAGATCGAGGACAACGATTCGACGATCGCGAAGAAGCTCGGGGACGTTGCCGCTGATGATCGCCTGAGCGAGACCTTCCACAATCGCCGTCTTGCCGACACCTGCTTCGCCGAGGAGGACCGGATTATTCTTTGTGCGACGGCTGAGGATTTGGATGACGCGTTCGATCTCGTTGGCTCGGCCAATGACGGGATCGAGTTTTTCTTGTCGGGCAAGCTCGGTCAGGTCGCGACCAAAACTATCGAGGGCAGGCGTTTTGGACTTTCCTCCCCCTTTCTGAGCACGTTCGCTTGGCTCGCCACTCGATTCCATTCCGTGCCCTAGCAGGTTGAGAACTTCCTCTCGGACTTCGTCGAGCTTCAGATTCAAATTCATGAGGACCTGGGCGGCAACACCCTCTTGTTCGCGCAAGAGGCCCAAAAGCAAATGCTCGGTGCCAACGTAATTATGATTGAGGTTGCGAGCTTCTTCGATCGCGTACTCGATGACCTTTTTAGCGCGGGGAGTATGGGGGAGTTTCCCCATGGTGACCATGTCGGGGCCCGCTTGGACGATTTTCTCGACTTCCATGCGGATCTTTCGGAGGTCGACATCCAGGTTTTTGAGGACGTTGGCCGCGACGCCGCTCCCCTCTTTCACGAGCCCGAGCAAGATATGCTCGGTCCCGATGTATTCGTGGTTGAAGCGCTGCGCCTCTTGATTGGCGAGCTGCATCACTTTTCGGGCCCGATCGGTAAAGCGTTCGTACATCGCTCTTTCGCCTGCTCCCTGGGAACCATGGCCGAGACAAGATTCGCTCGGCGTGTTCCGGCCAAAAATAGCGGCTCATGGTAGCACGCCCACCCGATCCCACAAGCTCGTCTTCGCGAGAAAACGTTTATGGGTCGGGGCCGACGCAATATCCGCCCTTGAGTCACCACATGCGAAACCGCGACCGGTGGCATCCTGCCGGCTGTCTCGCAACTACTCCATTCTAGGACACCGGAGTGACCCTTCAACGAATCAACGCCAGACCACCCCGCCAAACCCGCCCTAACAGCCATATCGGCAGCAGCACCTCCTTTCGTCCCCACTGTTTCGGTCTAAATTGCAGAGGATTCATCGGAATACTGCCAAACAGGTTCCTTCCCGTTTTTGCAGGACATTTGCCCAAGTAAATTCTTTCGCCAACCGAGCCCTGCCTTTCTGCCCCGTTTGTGTTGGATTTGGGCTACTTCATCATCCCCGTGGCGAATCGATGTCGGCTGCGGTAAGTTAGATGGGCATTCGCTGCGAACCATCGATTGTCGTGAGGAAGCTCCACCTTTTACACAATCCCCTCTTGGCCGCGACCAACAGGGGATTGATCGATGGATACAACGGAACAGTCGCGGTCGTTCCATCATGAAAAGGCGCCTGGCATGCACGACTTTGTGATCATCGGGTCGGGGGTATCGGGCGGACGGATGGCGGATGAGTTGACCGCGGGGGGAGCGTCTTGCCTTTTGCTCGAGGCGGGTAAAGCATTTGACCGAAAACGTTTTCCGCCCAACGAGTACCGAGCTTCGTCATCGCTCTTCTGGGGGGGCGGCATCGAATTCAGCAAGGATGCCCGATTGGGATTCCTTCGGGGCAAGTGCCTGGGAGGGACCTCGGTCGTCAATCAAGCCGACCTCGATCGCTTCGACGATGTGGCCTGGAACGCATGGCGCGACCAGACCGGGATCGAGTTCTTTCAAGTCTCGCAGATGGCCCCCTACTACGACTACCTAGATGCCTCCGTCGCGAAGGGGCCCATCCCGATCGAACATTACAACCGCAACGCTCGGCTCTTCACCCAAGCGTTCGATCAGTGCGGCTATCATTGGAAGCCTCTGATTCGTTCGCAGGATGATTGCCGACATGATCGTGGGTCTGACTGCATCGTCTGCTTGGGTGGCTGTCCGCGTGATGCGAAGCAGAGCACACTAGTGCAGTGCATACCAAACGCACGGGCTCGCGGCATGGAGGTGGAAATCGATTTTGAAGTCGACCACATCGAAGATAAACGAGACCACGTTTTGATCGCGGGAAAGCAGCGTGGCCAAGAGAAGATAGTGAAGGCTCGCCGAGCGGTTCTCGCCGCGGGATGTTTCGGCAACACCCGGATTCTTAAACGATCTTCGGATCTCGCCTGCAAACTCCCCGCTCTTGGAAAGAACTTCTGCTGCCATCCACAGTTCATGACCTTTGGGGTGTATGACGAACCGGTCGACGCCCACAAGGGGCCGTTACAATCCGTGCAGGCACACGACGGTAAGCTTCGCTCGCTGGGCGTTAAGCTTGAGAATGTCTTTGCGGGACCGATCGCCACCGCGATGTTGCTTCCTGGGACGGGGATAGACCACTTGAAATTGATGCGTCAGTATCGCTATCTGACGTCGATCGAATACGCGACCATGGACGAGCCGTTGGGAACGATTCATGTTACCTCGAGCGGTAAAGTCATCGCGGATAAGCCCCTCTCGGCAGCGGACAAAGAGAAACTTCAGCGAGGCTACAACGTCACCACGGAACTTCATCATGCTGCCGGCGCGAAGCAAGTTCTTCATTGCGATCAAGGTTTCGGATTGCATCTCATGGGCGGATGTCCCATGGGACAAGACGGCTCTCAGAGCGTGGTGAATCCTGATTTCGAAGTTCACGATCACCCCAATGTTTTGGCCGCAGACTCCAGTATCTTTCCCAGAGCGCCGGGACTTAATCCATCGTGGACGATCATGGCGCTCACTGTTCGAGCAAGCCGACATCTTCTGGGTAAACCGGATATCACCCCATCATCGAAGGAGGTGGTGACATCATGACATCACCCGTACCATTGACGCCGACCCAGTTGAGAGGGATCGAAAAGATCGGCGACATTCACTTTCCCGGCGACGGCGAATTTCCCTCATTCTCGCGATTGGGATGTGCCGAGCATGCTGGGTTCGCGATCTCCCTTCTCCCCGAGGATGATCGGTCGAGCCTTCTCATGCTTTTGAGCGTCGTCGGTTCTCTTCCGAGGGGATTCGCCTGGTTATTAGTCCAAGCGGGCGAGCGGGGAACGCGGATGCCTGGCCCTTTGGGCGTTGGATTGCGGTTTCTTCGCTTGGGTCTGAAAGGCCTGGCCACCAGTCTCTATTACTCGGGAGAGAAAGGGACTCGCTACACAGGTCTTACCCCGCTCGATCTGCTCAGTTATCAAGTGCAAGTTTATACTCAAGATAAGGTCGACGAATCTGTGGGCAGCATCGCAGCATGTCGCCATCTGTCGAGCTAGAACAAAGTGCGCGGATCGAATCGTGATTTCGCGGCCACGTAAAGAGATGAACCGCCGAGCCATTTTGTTGGCGTCGACGGCTTCACCCGCAAGAGCCTTCAATAATCAATCGAGTTGCGATTGAAGAAAATCGAGGACGCGGTTGGGGCTGACGATCCCGACGACCGTGTCATCGAGGTCCAAAACCGGTACATGGCGATATCCCTGAACCGCTAAAACGGAGACGGCTGTCGAGACTGGATCGACATCCAAAACCGTGACCGGCGACGCCGTCATGAATTCGCGAACCGGGCGATCGCTCCAGCCGTCATAGTTCTCGGCCAGCTTCATCAACACGTCTCGTTCGGTGAAAACACCGACCAGTCGATCGTTTTCCATGACCATCAAACAGGCGATGTGATGGTCGGCCAACTGGCGGACGGCTTCTTCGACACTCTCCAAAGCGTCAATCATCGCCAGTGGAACCGCTTTGATTTGACCGACAGACATCTGCGCGAGCGATGCTTCGACGGCGTCGTTGAATGCAGGTGGTTCGTAACAGGTCATGGGATCGACATAATCAGGATCCGCAGGCCCGCCGAAAGATGTTCGAGACATGTTTAGGCTCCTTCTCGCTGAAGGGATCGGCAGGAGGCCGTCCGAGCGACCATGACTTGGTTCGGATAGTACTCGGCCACATACTCCATCAAGCTCTTTTGACCGGTCACGCCGACCAATCGACCTGCTTGATCAGTGACGGCAACGAACCGCAGATCTTTCGATTGCATCAAGCGGATGAGCTGCTCGATCGACGCGTCTTCCGAAATCGACTCGACATGATGAGCCACATGTCGCCCGACCGGTTCATGAAGACCCTCGGGACGATCCCGAAGCAATCGAAGCAGATGCGCTTCGGTGAAGATTCCGAGCGGCTTATCATTGGCATCCGTCAGAAAGACGCAGCCAATGCCGTGCGTTTTCATGAGGAGCACCGCTTGCCGAACACTGTTGAGGGGCAAGATGCGTATCGCGATGCGGAGTCGAAGATCGGCAACCCGATCATTCTCCAATCCAAGTCGTAGTCCCATGGCCACGATCCCTTTCAACCTTGGACGCGCGACCCCGCCGCAGACCCTTGCTATCGTGCGTCTTTTCCGCCATTCTGTTTTGCAAGGCGGATGCCGACACCGCAGGAAAACAGGCCGAATCGGAAAATCGCTGCACTCTCGGCAATGACGTGATTATGGCATCGACCCAATCGGTCCCAGGAAGTCCCAACGCGTGCGGGCAATGGACGCTTGCCGCACACTCGTGGGCGAAATCGCACTTTCTCGGCATCGGTCCAACGCGATTAAGGGGTGCTGAGATACCACATAACAAGACTCTGCGCACACACGATCCGCAGGATCATCGTCAGGGGGAACACGCTGGCGTAGGCAAGGCTTGGTTGATCGGAGGGGGCTTGTGCATTGGCGAAGGACAACGCCGCCGGCGCCGTCATCCCTCCCGCGAGAAGGCCGGCCATCGACAAGAATGGAATCCCCACCAGGCGATAGCCGACCGCGCTCACGATGAACAGCGGAACCGCGGTGATCACGACCCCCATGGCCATCCAGCGGAAACCATCCCCCTCGACGAGCGTCTCGACAAATCGATCGCCACTACGAAGCCCGACGGAAGCTAAGAAGAGAGCAATCCCCATCTCTCTCATCAGAAAGCCAGCGGAAGGCTTGAGGAACCAAACCAGCGGTCCAACGCGATGCCAATTGCTGACGATCAGGGCGACAAGTAGTACGCCGCCAGCCAGACCCAGTCGAAGAGAGACATTGAAAAAGGGAATGGTGACGGGAAAGCTTCCCACTAAGACGCCCAACGCGATACCCACGAAGATCGGGACCAAGTCCGGCTGCCAAAGATGGCGAGGCGCATCGCCCACCAGTTCTGCGACACGCTTGATTCCCGAATGATTACCCACAACGACGAGTTCGTCGCCCAATTGCAACGGCGTTCGACCGGCGGCCGAGAGCTCGATTCCCGAACGAACAATCCTTGTCACCTGCACGCCGAACCGCGTCGCCAGATGGACGCCTGCCACGGTTTTTCCAACGATGCTCTTCGACGACACAATGATCCGCTGCGTCTGAACATCGTGACGATGATCTTCGAAGGAGGCGTCCACCGGCTCGCCCACGATCATGAGAAAATCGCGAATGTCCTGCCCCTCTCCCACGACCAACAATAGGTCCCCCAACGCGAGTGTCAGATCAGGCCGAGCTACCTCGACTTGGTCGCCTCGGCGATGTCGACTGATGGTGATCGCCATGCTGTCGATGCTCGGGATTTTTTCGATCGCCACGCCGACGAGGTTTGCATTGGTGACTTTAACGGCCATCCGGGCAATGGACGGGGCGTGGTTTTGATTGCTACGCTTCTCTTGTTCAAGCTCGGTCGAGGGGTCAACGCGAAAGATCACCCGCATCAGCCAGATCGCGAGCAAAGTCCCGAGAATCCCCGCCGGGTAGCAGACGGCGTAGCCGAGACTTGGCATACGAGCCGCTTCCGCCTGGATCTGTAACTGATCCTCCTCGGTTAAGTGCTCTTGTTCCTTCCATTGTCGGGCACGTCGGGGGGAAGACTGCTCCATCGCTTCGAGCACTTGCGGAACCGACGGAGGAGATTCCCGAAGGACGGCCGAGACGACCGCTAGGCTCGGGGTGTTGGTCGTGGCACCCGTGAAAACACCCACCGCAATGGGCATGCTTAAACCTGCGAACTGGCTGAGCAGAAAGGTGAGGAGTCCCCCCAAAAAAACCAAGCCAAAGGCGAGAGTATTGAGCACCAGCCCGTGCGAGCGAAGCGCGTTGAGAAACCCGGGGCCGATCGAAAGACCGATCGCGAACACAAAGAGAATGAGGCCGAAATCCCGAACAAACTCGAGGACCTCGCCATTCACTTTCCAACCGAAATGCCCGAGAATCAACCCTGCGAACATCACGCCGGCGGATCCGAGCTCGAAAGAGCCGATGCGAATCGAACCAAAAACTCGCCCGATCGCGATCACCAGAGAATAGATCAGGATCGAGCCCGCCACCGTCGGCGGGCCGAAAAGCAGGTTGGTAAGCCAGTCCAAGGAGGCACCCTTTTTACCGGACTCCTAACTCACCCGCCGCACCTCGTTTTTCCGACCCGAAACTAGCATAGACGAATCGACCCGAATGCGGCACCTCCCGATAGCCGGTGCGTCGATATGTCCTTTCTGATCGAGAACCACGCCCAACGAAATGCCCGCTGACCAGGACCCGCGTCGCCTTGTACAAAGAGAGTCTCCAAAGTTCGGACGAAAAGGGTCATTGCATGCGAATGTCGAACGTTATTCAGGTGGTCACGATTGGTTTGATCGTTTGCTCGGGTGGAGGGATGAATGTCGCACTTGCCGAAGGCGTTTCTGCCATCCCGATCTCAGATCTGCATCGACCCACGCTTTCACCCGATCGCGTGATCCTGACTTGGACGAAGGACCCTAAGACGTCGCAAGCGGTCACTTGGCGGACGAGCCCGGCCGTGACCAAGGGAATCGCGCAGATTGCCGAGTCGACACCGAACAAGGACTTCGTCAAAACGTCGAAGGAAGTCATCGCGACGACCCAGCCGCTCAAGTCGAAGCTTTTTGAATCGCACTATCACTCGGCCGAGTTCGACGGATTGAAGCCCGCGACGAAGTATCTCTTTCGTGTGGGGGATGGCACGAACTGGACGGAGTGGAGCCAATTCGTCACCGCCAGTGATCAGCCCGAGCCATTCTCTTTTGTTTACTTCGGGGATGCCCAGAACGACATTAAAGAGCATTGGTCTCGCGTGATTCGAGAGTCTTTCACCGATGCCCCCAAAGCTCGGTTCTTTCTGCATGCGGGGGATCTCATCAACAACGCCAGTGCGGACGACGAGTGGGGCGATTGGCACCGGGCGGGCGGCTGGGCCAACATGATGATCCCCAGCGTCGCGACGCCGGGCAACCACGAGTACGAGGTTCGGACCAATCCTGCACCACCCAAGTATTCGTTGACGCCTTTCTGGCGAGCCCAGTTCGCGCTTCCCACCAATGGCCCTGCCGGACTAGAAGAGACGGCCTACTGGATGGATTATCAAGGAGCCCGCATCATCTCGCTCAACTCGAACGAGAATGTCACCGAGCAAGTCCCTTGGTTGGAAGGCATCCTTGCTGACAATCCGAACAAGTGGACCATAGTGACTTTTCATCATCCGATTTACTCGGCCGCCCCCAAGCGAGACAATCCGATTATCCGCAAGAACTGGCAGCCGATCTTCGATCGCTTCCACGTTGACCTTGTTCTCCAGGGACACGACCACACTTATGCCCGAACCGGCATGGTGATGGGTCAGAACGTGGCCGAGGGGACGACGACACAATCCGGCAAGAGCGGCACGGTGTATGTCGTCTCTGTCAGTGGCCCGAAGATGTACGATCTTGCCCGCAACGACCGGATGGTCCGAGCCGCCAGCAACACCCAACTCTATCAGATCATCACCGTTGATGGAGGCGAGCTACGCTACCGAGCGCACCTTGCTACCGGTGAGTTGTACGATGCCTTCATGCTCAAAAAGAACGACAAAGGCCCCAATGAATTGATCGAGCAAGTTCCCGCGACACCCGAACGGCTCGATTGAAAACTCCCGATCGCTTAATCGGTCGCAACCCGGAGAACAACGTCCACTGGGATTGGTCGAAGCTCCGGGACGTTGTCGACCTGTTTGAGGACGAAAGCCCGATCGCGTGCGCTTTTGACTTCGCCTTCAATGAGCAGACCGCGTGAACAGGTGGAAATCTTCAGTCCTTCGATTCGTTTTTCGCATGATTTAGCAAGCTGCCGACGAACGGAATCGCGGAACCGCCAAGAGTGTGCTTGTTCGATGGGTTCGAGCCCCTTCGCTCCCGGCATCCAAGATGTCAACTTCTCAGACCAGGACTTTTCCTTGATTTCCGGCTGAAGCCGAGCGCCCGCGGGGAGCGTTCGCTGCATGCTATAGGGACGCGATTTCACCACGATTTTCGGGACGTCGGGGACGTCGGAGAGTTTCTCGATGATCTCCTCCACGTCTGCTCGTGATTCCATCTTGCCGCTGATGACGACCGCTTTTCCTTCGACATCGACAGTCAGATCGGCGACCGCCATTTCAGGGTCCGACTCAATGGCCGCCTGCACATCTTCGGAGAGTTTGACATTGGAGGGATTTCGCGTCGGGGCATCGTCGCCGGCCATGCCGCGCATCTGCGCGAGGGGTGGATGATTCTCTGATGCCGGGTCTAGATCGACCAGGGGAGCGGCCGGGATGATCGGAAGCTTGTTGGCATCGAGTGTCAAAGAGCCATCGTCGGAAACTCGTACCGTCCCAATCACAGGGTCGGCCGGCACCCGAATGAGATTCACGACAGCTCGGCAGCCCTGCTGGCTTCGAACGACTCGACTGACATTGAGCTTGGTCTCGTAGCTGTTGACTTCGCCGTTGAGCTCGACGATTCCATTCTCTCGAACCGTGACACGGACATTGGGCGCATCATCCGGAAAGAAGCCGGCAACGGACGCCTGAACTTCCGCCTCTAATTCTCGCGTGGGGGGCGAGAAGAGATTGGTGTCGGGAACGTCGCCCACTTCAAAATGTTCTTCCACGGAAAGACCGGTGATTCGCTGAGCGTTTTGAACAAGGTAGTCTTGCATCCGCGCGGTTGGAACGCGACCTTCGAGAACCAAACTTCCCGGACGAATCGCCGCCACCGTGATCGGCAAGGTCGCCGTCCTTGGATTGGCTCGCAAATCAATCTCCACCAGCATTTTCGAATAGAGTGTGTACGCTTCGCTTTGACGAAGTTCGTCGGTGACGCGTGCGGTCGCTTCGCTTCGCCCGGCCGCATGCGCCTCGAACACGCCTAGACCGGCCAGGCCGATACTGAAAAGACCAGCGAACCATCCGACGTTAGAGCGACCGATCATGGCGTTGCCATCCTTCGCTGGTCACGACCCAAAAATCGCAGGGTCGTGACTTTGCTCGAATCTCTCGTGCCTATCGAATCGAACCGACCCCGAATGTCGGGACCGTGTGCGGGCGGAGAATGAATCGCATTCCCTCTGCCCCCTTTTCGAATGGGACCGATACAGGCTAAATCAGGATGTGAGGAGCCCAAACCGAGGTTCCCGGGGAAATTCTCCCCCCTTTCCCAAACCACCAAATGCCAGCACAACCGGACATTTCCTCAAGGCTTACCCAGTGTGAAGCCGATGACGCAGAATAGAAGCGAACCAATCCGGTGATCACTCTGAGATCGCCAAGCCCGAAGGATGCGAAGGCATGACGTCCGTCGATTGCCGATTCGCGGGCGCAACAAGAAGAATGAGTTGTTGGCTCATCCTTTTGACGGCAAGTCAACTGGTTGCTCAGCCGGCCAACACACCTGGCTACAAACCGATCTATAGCCGCGAGCGATCCTTCCGAATTCCCTACGACGTCAACGCTGCCGACCGAGCTCGTCTCAAAGAGGTTCAGCTCGGCTTCTCGACGGATCGGGGCGCCATCTGGAAGCCTTACGCGTCGGGCGCGGTCCCACAAGGCCGAGACTTTTTCACCTTCACGGCATCCTCCGACGGAGAGTATTGGTTTTCCGTTCGGACGGTCGACATGGATGGTCGCGGCGACCCACCGACGCTTCAGGGAACCGCCCCGCAGTTGGTGGTGATTGTCGACACGACACCGCCGCTGGTTGATTTTCGTGGTCTGAATCCGAACGGTGATGAAGCGGGCGCGACGTGGGAGATTCAAGATCCGAATCTCGACCTGCGGACGCTGCGGATGGAGTTCCGGGCGAGTTCGGCAGACTGGTTCCCGATCAACATTCAGCAGGTTGCTGCGGGCAATACTCGATTCAAAACCGGGACGCGTGGCCCGGTGCAGCTTCGGCTTCGCGTTCTGGATCTTTCGGGCAATGAAACGACGCAAGAGATATCGCTTCAGCCAGCCACCGGCGGCCAAAGTTTTTCGCCGCCAGCCTCGGGCTTACCCGCGTTCGGTGCCCCACCTGTCGCCGCCGGCGACGGATCTTTTGCGGTTCCGCCTCCTCCTAATTTTTCCGTGCCGCTGGGACAAAACGGCGGGCTCGTTCCTCCGGCACCAGGAGCCGCCGGCGCGCCCCCTTGGACGCCGATTCCTGGATCAGCACCGGCCATGCCCAAGTCTCCTTCGGGGGTAGGTCCATTCAGTGGCGCGACAACGAACAACGTTCCGTTAAGTCAGACCCCCTTGGGGCAAGGTCCCGTCGCCCCGGGTGGCGGGCCGATCATGCCACCTCTGGGTCCAACGGCCGAGCCTGGCCCCGGCCGACCGACAACGACCCAGGGACAACTCGTTTCTCAAGCAGTTCCGCCATCGCCACCCGTTCGGCAAAATCTGCAGCTCGTCAACTCGACGAAGTTCGAGATCAATTACGACCTCGAAGAGGTCGGCCGAAGTGGGGTCAGCGTCGTCGGGCTCTACTGGACCTACGACGGCGTGACTTGGAATTATCATGGCGACGACGAGGACCAAAAGAGCCCGTTCCAAGTCGAGGTTGATGCCGAGGGAGTTTTCGGCTTCAAGCTCGTCGCGCGGAGCGGGGCTGGGCTCGGCGACGATCCGCCGAGAGCCGGCGATCAACCCGACGTTTGGGTCGAGGTCGATATCACCCCTCCCGAGGTCGATCTTCGACCGCCGCAACCGGGACGAGGAACATCGTCGGGAATTCTCGACATCGAATGGCAATCACGTGATAAGAATCCCGCCCCCAAACCGATTCGGCTTCTCTACGCGGAAGTATCCACCGGCCCGTGGATTCCGATTGCCGATGGAATCGAGAATAGCGGAAAGTTTCAGTGGGAGATCCCGAACGATCCCAAGATGCCTTACAAGTTTTTCGTTCGGCTTGAGTGCCGGGATCGAGCAGGAAACGTTGGACGAGCCGAGACTCCCACGCCCGTCGTCGTCGACTTGATGAAACCGAAGATCAAGATTCTTCGAGTAGAGCCCGCTGTTCGTGCCGCGACGCCCGATCTCTCTCTGGACGGGGTGAAGTAACAGGCCTCCCGCTTAGACCTCGGCAAGACGTTCGTTCGAATCGCCGAAGCTGGGCAGACGGATGCCGACCTTATCCATGAGGGACAAAAATAAACTGCACATTTTTCGATTCGGTTTATCGAGATAGTTGAGCACTCGGCCCGCTTGAATCTGTCCGCCGCCTGTCCCCACCAGAAGGACGGGTAGCTTGGTAGCATCGTGCCCGCCGGTCAGCATGCTTGAACAATACATCAACATGGAGTTGTCCAGCGCGGTCCGTTCCCCTTCTTGAATGCCGTCGAGTTTTCTCGCGATGTAAGCAAATTGTTCGATGAAAAACTGGTTCACCTTCAACCAGTCGGCCGTGTCCGAATGCGAAAGCAAATGGTGAATCATGTAATCCACGCCCAGATGCGGAAACCGGAGCGAACTGTGGTCGTTGTTGAGTTTGAGCGTGCAGACGCGAGTCGTGTCGGTCTGAAAGCCGAGCACCATGATGTCCGCCATCAACCGCATATGGTCGGCAATGTTCTGTGGTATTCCGTCATCGGGCCGAGGAATGTTCGGTTTATCGATCGTTGGTCGCCATCCTTGTAATTCGCCCGCTTGGCCTGCTCGCTCGAGCCTTTGCTCCACATCGCGAACCGAATCGAGATACTCATCGAGCTTGCGCCGATCCAGCGAACTGATCTTGCCGCGAAAGCTCTTCGCCTCATCTAAGACCGCGTCGAGAACACTTTCGTCGCCGTGCTGACTCTCCTCTCGGAAGAGACGATCAAAGGCAAGCGAAGGATAAAGTTCTAGCGGCGTCGGCGTGGTCGGAGACGTCCATGAAATGTGCGAACTATAGATCATCGAATAATTCTTGTGCACCGAGGGATTCGACTTCTCGCAACCGAGTACAAGGCTCGGCACCTTCGTCGATGTGCCGTAGCGTTGGGAGATGACCTGGTCGATGCTGGTCCCAGAACGAATCTCGCCCCCCGGCAAGAGTGGCGCGCCCGACAACAAGTTCCCGGTTTGCGAGCTGTGGATGTTTCCCTTGAGAGCCTCTTCGTTGTAAAGACCCTGAATGAAGTTCAGCTTGGTGCGGAAGTCGGCAAGGGGCTGAACGACTTGCCCCAGTTCCATGCCGGCCCCCTCGCCGCGAGCCCACCATTCCTTCGAATGGAATCCGTTGCCGGAAAAGAGAACTCCGAAACGAATCGGAGCTTGGCTGCCCGGCTCGGCCGGCTTGGTCTCGTCGCCCCAAACGCTCTTCGACTCCATCCATGGAAGCGCCATGCTGACGCCGACGCCCCGAAGAAACGTTCGCCGAGAGAATCGATGCTTCGCCATGCCACACTTCTCCGTCCACGCCCATCATCAACAGGGGATGCTTGCCGACCGTTCCGCGCCCCAAAGTACACACTACTCTAACCGGTCGGCGAACCGGCGGCGAGTGCCATCGCGTCATCCTTGTTTCAATTCTCAGCCTTCCGGCAAAGTGGTGTTGGCCGAGGGGCCCCGGATCGACCGAAAAGCAGGGCTCTGAACAATCATCTCGATGGCCAAAGAGAATCGATCCTCATTCTCTCGCAACTTCGTCTGAATCTCGTCCAAAAGTGGTTGATCCGAAAGCTGAACGCTTCGGCCCAAGCTGTAACCCAGAAGCTTTTTTAGGAACTGACCCAGGACAACCTCTCGTTTCTTATCAAGGAGATATCGACGCAAGTCGTTGGGACCGTCGATCGACGTTCCATCGGGCAGCGTTGTTTTCGCATCGATCGGATGTTCGGCTAAGTCCTTCGTGCGGTAACGTCCGATCGCGTCGTAGTTCTCGAAAGCAAAGCCGAAGGGATCGATGCGTCGATGGCAAACCGCGCACTTCTCGTCCGACGAATGCTTCTCGACAAGCTGTCGGACCGATAGCTCGGCCGTGCTCGAATCTTCGTCCGGGAGAATCGGAACGTTCTTGGGAGGCTTAGGGAGCTTCTCTCCGAGGATCACTTCGCTCATCCAAGTGCCACGAAGGATGGGACTCGTCCGAGAGGCACCGGCATTCTTCGCCAGCGTGGCGGCCAGACCTAGAATGCCTCCTCGCCCTGCCTTCCTCACTCCCTCGACACGCCGCCATTCCGGACCGACGACGTTCGGAATGCCGTAGAAATCCGCAAGCCGATCGTTCACAAAGGTGTGGTCACTATCCACCAGCATCGAAAGCGACCCATCGTGTGCGAAAAGATCACCAAGATACCGCACCGCTTCCTCTTCCATGTCGGCACGCAGTTCTTGAAACTCGGGGAAATGGCGTTCGCTCTTCTCGTCGAGCGTCCGGAAGCCGTAAATCTGTAACCACTGCAAGCCAAACTCGCGGGCCAACCGCTGCGACTTCGGATCCTGCAACATTCGCCGAGCCTGCTCTTTCAATGTCTCGGGTTGTTGCAGCTTTCCCTCGGCCGCGAGTTGTAAAAGCGCGTCATCAGGAGGTGCCGACCAAAGGAAATAGCTCAGCCGACTCGCCAACTCATAGTCGTTGACCAGCGATACCTTTCCCTCGGCAGGGAGTTGTTCGAGACGATAAAGGAAGCGAGGCGAAACGAGAACGCGAGCGAGGACCAGAACAATCGCTTCATCATGCGCGATCCCCTTTCCGCGAAGCGAGGAGTATAGGTCTCGAAATGTTCTCTGCTCGTCGGTGGTCAGGGGTCGGCGAAATGCTTTGTCGGCCAATTGCAAGACGGACCGCAGATGTTCGGGCTCGGCATCGAGCATCTCTTGTTTGAACGAGGCAGCAGCATTCTGGATCGGCTCGCGAAAAGGCTCGAAATCGGAGGGACGACCATCTTGCGAAGCGTACTCGAGAAGCTGCAGAAACGCATCGACGCTGGTCAGCTTATCGCGACTGACAAAGTGGAGTTCTCGCCATAGCCGATCGAGTTCCTGTTTCTGTTCGTCACTCAGCATCAGCCGACAGAGCGGCTCATCTTCTCGATGAAACAGCGTCAACGTGATGACTTCATCGACCGGAACAATTTTGAAGTAGCAAAGTGCTGCCGGGAAGAGTTCGCGAAATGCCCTAAAGGAAGCAAGAAATCGCTGGCGCGCCTGGCTCTCATCCAAGACAATGATCGGCAAAGTCGGATCAAGCGAGGTGAAACCGGCTAAGAGAATGTTCCCCTTCGCCATCGCGTCGATGGCCGGCGTTCGCGTCGATGTGACATCGACCTGCACGCTCCCCTCGCGCCCTGCCCCAGGATGCAAAGTGGCCGACGTGACAAATTCACCACCAGCCACCAACTCTGCCGGCAGCGTCACTTCCATCACCGAGGGTGCTTGCACGGCGAGGCTTGTGGCGTCGATTGTCGATCCGTCGGCACTCTTGCCAAAACGATCTGCAGGAAGGCCGATGTTCTGTGGAGCAGTTGCATCATGGTTCGCCGTCGCCAATTCGATCTTCACCCGAGACAACAATCCGCCTCCCAACGAGGCAAGCTGTTGATAAAGGAGATAGTCAGGTTCATCAACTTTTGTCTGGGGCGCGAGTCCATTGATGAGAAGTCGTTCTAGTTGATCGGCAAGTTGCCGAGCCTCATCGGGCGATGTGGCCGACTGCCAACGTGCTAAAAGTGAATTGGCTGGGATGACGCTCGAGGTCGATTCATCGACCTTCTCCTGATAAAAGTGCCAAATACTCTCGGCCCCACGCGAATCGGCATGCGGATTTCCCGCGAGGATGTTGCCGGCCACGTCCTGCGAAAGATTCCAAACTCGCTTTTCTCCCGCGAGCTCCGAAAGTGTGATTTCAACCGACGTCAAATCACAAGCATGATCCCCATCGCGCGGCCCAACAATGATCGAGACAAGATCGCCGGGCTCGACAACTAAGTTGTCGATGGGACCCACGGCGACGGGAGCAGCGCCGTGACTTACACCCTCGACCAACGTTCGACGAGTCGTCGCGCGGCGGATCGTTAATCCCCAGACAACGCCGTTGCCACATTCCGGATGCGCGTGCGTCACCTTCCCTTCGATCCGAATGCTGCCGGCCAAGGGGCTCTTCCATCCAACGCCCACACGCATGGTCGGCGAAGGATGGACACCGATACCATGAGCCTTCATGACACCGGGAACTCGGTAATCCGTGTCGGACGCATTGGCGATCAGGCTCGGTAAGTCCGGCGACCCCCAGCCGGTAACGGTGTCGTATCCGCCCAAGTTCTTCACCTGTTGGGTAAAGAGGTCGAGACTGGATGCCGCGCTCGTGCCGATACCGAGATAATCGAACCACGCCGTCAGCGTCGACTCCTCCACCTGATACTTCTTCGCTAATGCCGATCGATCGACGGAAGACAATCCTTGCGACTCGAAGGCGGCTTGCAAGACCTCGGCCGTTGACGCAAACAACTTTCCTCGCTGCGCGACCATCATCGCCACATACGCGCGGACATCGCGCAAGGGTAAGTCCGGTCGCCCCGGAGCGACCAATCGGGGGTTTTCCCAGACAACAGAGTCCCCTTCCGCCCCGTCGCCGGCATCACTGGTGACAAGATAAATCTTGACCTCGAGTGAGGGATTCTTCGTAGGGTCGGTCAAGTCGGCAGGAAACTTCCACCGCATCTCGCGACGCGAAACGAGCGGGTCGGTCGGCACCATCCAAGACTTCATGTGCCCGACATTCTGAAACTTCGTGAGAGCATGTTGCCAACGAGTGATGCTGCTGGCCAGTTCGGATGATGGATCGTTTGCGATTAATCGATCCCGCAGACCATTGAGCAGCGAACCTCTCGGCGACGGCTGATCCAAACTACTGACCAAGATGGTCAAATACTTCGCGTTCAAACCCGCGCGATCCGCAACGGCCTGGAAATCAAGCGTGCCCAATCGCGCGCACTCTTTGCCGGCATCCAGGTACTTCGCTAACGGAATCAGCCCACCATCATTGGTGTTGAACACAATTCCCTGCAAATTGACGGGCGTTGCCCCACCCACTTCTGTGTATTGGCGATAAATCGCGCGGATCCGATCGAGGATTTCTTTGTTCCAATCGCCGCGTGTCGTCGAAGACGAAAACCGAAGTCCGGTCGGCAAAAGGACCGCATGCCTGGCGATCTCTTTGCCAGCGTCGAGGTACTTTTGAAAAAGGGCAGGCGACATGACAAGCGCGCTACCGGTGTTGGTGAAACCTTCGCCCGCAGCACTGTCGACTGGAAACTCCTTGGCCGGCTGCAGGTCGACACCGGTGATGTCTTGAATCGTGTAAGTGTACTCCGCATTGGTTAATCGCCGGAGCACCACCGCGCCGGGATCGCCGGCATGAGCGCGAGCCTCTTCCTTCAGGTATCGATCAACCCAGCTCAAAAGATCTCGCTTTTTATCGGCCGACAAAGGCTTGGCCTCTTTGGGAGGCATCTGACCCGTTTCGATTTGTTCGATGACTTTTCGCCAGACCTCCGCATCTTGCCGAACGTCTTCGAGCTGCGCGAATCGCTCGAGATCCAACTCTCCTTCCCTTTTGGCGGTCGAATGACATTCAAGACAATGGCCCGCGATGAGCGGACGAGTCGTCGCGAGAAACTCCTTGCCGAGCGAATCCAGCTTCGCGGATTCGTCCGAACAGGCCATGCGGACAAGCGTCGCTATCGCCCAGAACACTGAAATCTTCCGCATACAAAACACTCCGCTTGTGATCGGGTTCCTGATGAGAACGGGGTAGCTCCCTCTTTCATGATGTCATCGCGCGGGGGCGATGGAAAGAAGTTCCTGCCGAGAGATTCGCTCGAACACAAGATGCGACTGACTCCCCTCGTAGACGATGCCGACATGTCCATCATCGACTCGGCTCAGGCTGGGATAGCCGGCCCCTTCTTCTTCATCTAAGAGCAGCCGACTCGCCAAGGGCCAGGTTTCTCCTTCATCGACACTCATCCGAATCGTCTGCCGAACGCGTCGCTTGGCGTCGGCGGGATTCGCAAAAAGCAAAAGTGACGAGACGCTAGCGTCGTTCGGGCCATTCCATCGATAAAGACTTGCATTGCACGTCGGTTCGAGAAGATCCTTTTCATGCGTCGGATGAAGTTCCCAACTCTGGCCGAGATCCTTCGTGATGACGACACCTCGGCGTTTCTTCTCCCCATTTCGAATGTTTAGCATGATGCTGCCATCGCGGCGTTCAACGGCTTGGCATTCATTCCCTCCGGAGTAAGCCCGCGGGGCGGTCGTCCACGTTTTGCCATGATCCCGACTCATGATGATCGTTGCGAACGGGCCGTCGGCATCGCGTCCCTGGGCAGGAAGAACAAGGGTTCCATCGCGAAGCTGAATTCCCTGATTGGGCGATGGAGCAAACAAGGCCCACGATTCTTTCTTCACCTGCAAGGTAATGTTCTCGACCGGGCTCCATGTCGCTCCGTCGTCGATCGACCGGGTCAACATGAACTGTGCCGTCTTGCCTATTTCGAAGCCAGGCTCGGAACCGTCGGCACGCCATTGATGCTTGCCCGATTTCGCATGGACCCAAAGAGCGAAGACAAAAACCTCACCCGTCGTTTCATCAACGACAATGCCGGGATCCCCGATACCGTTCTCCGCTTGCGGTCGGCCGCCGTATTCGCCCATGTCCATGATGATCTGTGTGGGGAGCCAGGTTTGACCCCGATCGAGACTTCGGCTCAGGCCTACATCAATATCTCCCTGCAGATCGCGCGAACTCTTCCATCGGACATCGTAAGCACAAAGCAATGTTCCCGCGCGAGTGGTTGCCAAGACAGGGATGCGAAACGTGTGGACGCCGTCTTGCCCCGCTTGGCGCAAGGCGATGCCGATACGCTGCGCGATTGCCGAGCCTTCTAGTCGAGGCCGAACCGTCCCAGCCGATGTTTCGATCGAATCGCATTCGACCCGAACGCGATGATCAAGCAACGCCTCTTTTCGCACAGAACAGGCGAGAAGCCAGCGTTCGCGGCCCGTCGCAAGCGCCACGGGCGGAGCGAAAACAAGCGACGCATTATTACCTTGGATCTCTGACAATAACTCGTCCGCACGTGGTCCCCGCGCCGTGTGTCGACGAAATAGGCGGACCGATTCCAGATCATTCCGATCAGTGGTTCCTTTGAACGAAAGTCTCAACGAATGAATCAAGATTTCGCGACCGGTGTCATTTCGAAGATCGATGGTGAATAGAGGGCTCTCCTTCTTCCCGATCAGCACCGGATAAACTTCATGGCGCTCTACGGCCGAGATCGGCAACGTTTGCTCCAGAGCATCATCGGCAGCATTGCTCGAAGAACAGGCGATCAGCATCCAAGCAAAGAGAGTTCGGCATGCGATTTTCATGGCCGACCGCCGTCGTTGATGGTCGGCCGGATGAGAAGGACCAGCAGCACCGAGAAGAGCGCGATCCCGCCGAAAATACCGAACGTTATGTTGAGAGGAACACCGCGATCGCTCAAGATTCCGAATCCCCAATCGGCAAAACCTCCCCCGCTGATGCTCAGCATGTTCATCAAGCCGTACCCAGTCGCGCGGAGTTCTGGACGGACGATTTGCGACAAGATCGGCATGTTGTTGCCGTCAAAGAATCCGAATCCGAGCCCGAAGACGATTAGAAACAAAATCGCTACCGACAGCGTCCCCGCGTTTCCTACGCCAAACAACGCAGGGATAAGCAAGCATGTCCCGATCGCGCTGACGTAGATGCGTCCTCGGGCGGTTCGTTTTGCCCACCGATCGGCCCACCACCCGCCGGCCGCCACGCCGAATAGCGAGGCGATATTCACGTACGTGGTGGCGGAGACCCCTGCGATCCCCTGACCAATACTGAACCGTTCCTTCAGGATGGAAGGCATCCAATCTTTCACCACCCATCCCGCCAGCGCAGGCAGCGTGAAATACAAGACTAGAAGTAGGAAGGACGGATTGCTCAGCAGTTCTCGACCCGCCGACATCGGCGAAATTGGTCGCGAAGGAACATCGACCCCATTCAAGCTCTCTGCCGTTCGCTTCGGTGCATCGCGTAGCAGCCACAAAAGAGGGACTGCATAAATGACGCCTAACAGGCCGGTGAGATTAAATGCCGCCCGCCAGCCGATGTCGGGATTATCCGCGGCATAGCCCGCGAATCCCCCGAGAATCATCCCGCCGTAAATGCCGGTATGATGGACCCCGACGGCTTTCGATCGACTCGTTCCTAAATGATGGTCGGCAATCAGCGCGAGGGCAGCGGGCATGTAGAATGCTTCGCTGATCCCCATCGCGGTACGTGTCCATAGAAGACCATCGTAAGTAGTGACTTGCCCTGTCAACCACGTCACCACCGACCATGCTGCCAAACTCGCGCAGATGGTCCATCGGCGACTGAATCGGTCGGCGATGAATCCTCCTAATGGACTCAGCAAAGCATAAACCCACTTGAACTGCCCCAGCATGTAACCCCAGTTTTCGCTGTTCACGATAGTCGGAATATCCCCCATCACGGAGGTCTTCATCGCGGCGAGCATCTGGCGATCGAGATAATTCAACATCGCCACGGGCAACAGTAGCAGGACAATCATCCAAGCCGTAGAAAGAGTTCGGTCTTGATGAGAGTCTGATGGATCAAGAGAGTTCATGAATGATGGTTTCCCGAGATCATTCGAAAGCAACATGGCCCGCTCGATTCAGTGAACCATGAATAACCCACCCGATGCAAAAGGTTTTCTAGCTCGGCACGCCCGGAATCCCTGCGACGACAATCATCGCGCCCGAGACAAAGAACGGGGACATCTGCTGAAAGAGAGACCCAAGGGATCTTGATAGAATGACCTCTTCCATGCGTGAAAAGAGGGAGGGTTTGACTTGTCACTTCCGAAGCGATGGCCGATGTTGTTTGCTCTGCTTGTAGGTCTGTCGGCTTGCAGCCCGAACCCAGCCCCAAAGCCTATTCCCTCTGGAGAGGCAACGACCATCAAGGTCGCGGCAGCGTCCGATTTGCGATTCGCCTTGCCGGAAGTCATCGCTCGATTCGAGAAAGAGAACCCGTCGATCAAGGTCGAACCAACCTTTGGATCGTCGGGGAATTTCGTCGCGCAGATTTCGCAGGGTGCCGACTTCGACGTTTTACTTTCTGCCGACATCGACTACCCGCGCGAGCTGATCAAGAAGGATCTCGCGTGGGAAGATACGCTGCACGTTTACGCCATCGGCAGAATCGTCGTTTGGGTCCCGACCGAATCGAAACTCAATGTGGAAGGCCAGGGATTGGAGGTGGTGCTCGATCCCCATGTCCACAAGATCGCGATCGCGAACCCTCGACATGCCCCCTACGGCCGGGCCGCAAAGGCGGCCCTAAAGCATGAAGGATGGGAACAAGAGACAAACGAGAAACTCGTCTTAGCCGAGAACGTGGCGCAGGCGGCTCAGTTCGTCGAGACGGCAGCAGCCGACGTCGGCATCATTGCCTTGTCCCTCGCGCGAGCCCCCGCACTTTCGAAGAAAGGCCGATTCCGACTCATCCCCCCCGAAACGTACCCGCCACTCGAACAGGCAAGTGTCATTCTTCGCGCCACCTCGCACCGGTCTGCTGCCGAGCTGTTTCAGCAATTTCTCCTGCATGCCGACGGGAAAAACATCCTCCGCGATCTCGGCTTCGTGCTTCCAGGCGAATGAACTCGACTAATCTAGATCGGAGGTTTTTGGAGGGGAGAATGGTAACGCGGTTTGAACACGCGCGGGCCGATGCCATCGGGCCGCACCTTCGTAGCCATTCCCAGAAGAATTCGCACGTCAGAACAGGATGCGCACGGGATTCTCGATCTCCTCGCCCAACCGACTGTCTCGAAATGCTATAACGCCGCTATGTCGCCTTCACCCGAGCATGAGCATCCCAACGATGGCCCTTCCAATCAAGACATCCAGCGGACCGTCTCTCTCCCTTGCTGAGATTGCTGACCCGTTGACCTCCTTCGCGATTTTTGTTTTTCTCGTATTTCTTTACACCGCGAATGGCACTTTCCTTTTCAACGTCGACACCGAAGTCAACGCCATCAACGCTGTGCAACTCGTCGAACGGCAACAACTCCTCTTCACGCCAGAGACTTCTCCCGAGTATTACCTATGGAGCATTCGAGGGCCGACTGGCTCCGTACCGGTGTCGGTAGAACTGTTTGATTCATCGGTAAATGAGCTCAAGGAGAACGGCATACTGGAGGTTACTGGTGAATCCTACGTGATCCGTGCGAGTCGATTTCCAGGGCATTCGATCAACACATTCGGCTGGGGAGTAGCTGTAGCGTCGGCTCCGATCATTGCCTTCCTCGATCCTTGGTTGTCAAATCCCGAAACTCGGCGTGAGTGGATCTGGCGCGGAGGAAAACTCGCGGCGAGTCTGTTCGCCGCCGGTTCGGTGGTGTGCATTTTTCTGACGGCGCGCCTCTACGCAGGACTCGCTTCCGCTCTCCTGGTCGCGTTGGCCTATGGAATAGGAACTTCCGTTTGGTCGGTCAGCAGTCAAGCGCTTTGGCCCCACGGTCCAAGCGAATTCTTCCTTTCCTTGGGTACGTACGGATTAGTCCGTTCGCGCCGAGACATCCCTTTTGCGGCTCTGTCTGGATTCGCCTACGGCTGGGCGACGTGTTGTAGGCAACCGAGCGCCATGGCGGTGATTTCTGCTGGCCTCTTTCTCATGGTCACCAATTTTCGTGCATTTTTCTGGTTTGTGCTTGGAGGGTTACCATTCGCAATAGCGATGTTTGGCATCAATGCTTGGTGTTACGGATCCCCATTTCATTTTGGGGAGCTTCTCGTGCCAGAACTTGCGAAAGAAACCACGGGCAATCCATCAATCTGGCAGACTCCGATCGGACTGGGATTAACTAGCCTCCTTTTTAGCCCTTCGCGTGGCCTATTCATTTATTCGCCCTTCCTCCTTTTTTCGCTCTACGGTGCGATACTTGTCTGGCATGAGCCGAGATTTCGGGATCTCCGTCCAGCAACGATAACAGTCGCCTTAATGTGGGTTGTGCATGCCCATTACTTTGACTGGTGGGGAGGTTGGTCTTATGGATACAGGCATATTGTCGACTCCACCACTTTTTTAGCATTGCTTTTGTGCCCCGTTCTTTCCTGGATACGCACGAGCCGGATTCGAGTAGCCCTATTTGCACTCTCCCTTGGTTGGTCGGTCTTCGTACAAGGAATTGGCGCCTGGGCCTTCGACGTTTCTGGATGGAATGGGCGCAAGATGATTGTTCGGGTGGACAAGCATGGGCATGAGAACTTCCTGAGATATCTTTCTGTCGATGAAGCCAGTCGAATCGAGAACGGACTCGCTCCAGACGAGAAGATCATCAACTTAGACATTGATCGACCAGAGAATCGCCATCGCTTGTGGTCACTCACCGATCATCAAATCGGCTACTATATTCGTCATTTCAAGGATTCAGTTGAATGTCGGCGTAGAGCAAACCAATATGTATCGAGAAGTATAAATGACCGAAGGATAGAAACATATCGGGGTTTGAAAAACGCATTGAATCTCGCCGGCCTATCACCCTGGGCCCAGAAATTTGCGTTATATGATGATGATGCTATCCCTGCGATTGAATCGAAGTGAAAAAGTAGAATTCTCCAGAACTATCGGCTCTTCATTAGACGAGGATCTGAATCATCGGCATCAATCCCGCCGCATGCATAGTACTACTGATCCGCTGGCAAGGGGAATGTATTTTCTGAATTGAAGAAAGGTCTTCTTGATTGAACATCAGGAGGGATTATTTCCAGAATCCGGACGCTAGGATTCTGAGTATTTTCGGGCGGAGAAGACGAGCGGCCTGGGCGCGATGGCTGACCTTTTGTTTGAATTCAATGGGGAGTTCGCCAAAAGTCTTCTGTTCAGACTCGCAGAGGAAAAGAGGATCGTAGCCGAACCCGCCGTTCCCCCGGCGTTCTCGTGTGATCACTCCATGACATACTCCTTGAGCGACAGCAACCACCGAGCCGATCGGATTGGCCAATACTGCTGTGCAGACGTAATGCGCCTGTCGGCAGTCGTCTCGGACATTTATAAGTTCGTCGAGTAACTTGTCGTTGTTTCGTTCGTCATCGGAAGGGATCCCCGCGTAGCGAGCAGAGAAGATGCCCGGATCTCCGCCGATCGCATCGACGCAGAGTCCACTATCTTCGCCGAGCACCCATTCTCCGAGCGAGCGAGCAAGGATGGTCGCTTTCAATGTCGAGTTCTCGACAAACGTTGTGCCGGTCTCATCAATGGACGGGGCGTGAGGGAAAGGGGTCAACGTCGACAATTCCAACGAATCGATCGCCAACAAAGATTCGAGCTCTCGGCGTTTTTTCTCGTTGCGGGTGCCGAGAATTAAACGTGGCATTATTTATTCCCGTCATCGTCGATCGACATCGTAGTCTTCAGACCAACTCGATGGAGATAGCAACTGTTCGAGCATTCCTGAAACCAAAGGCTGTTTACCATCAAAGCGTGGGTACAGGTATTTGGCAGCGAATCAGCCCTTTTCTAAAGGCCGGTGGACACTTCCTCATCGAAAAAGCGATTTAACTATGCCAGATCACGATACTCTTTTCTTTGAAAAGCGATTGCTCCCCAGAGGAGAAAAAGTGCCGACACGACGAACAGAATGATTGTCGCCGTCTCGGTGGAGATAGGAACGAAGTGTCTGGGATTGTAGGGCATGACGCCAACATCTTTGCCTGCATCGTATAGCAGGCAGCGAGTGTGATACGACAAAGCCATTCTCTTGAGTGTTCCAGGCATGTTGCCAACAAGTGTTTCGATGAGAAACGTGTAAACGACGCTCATGATGAGGGGCCGAGGTGCGACCGCACCAAAGAAGAGAAAGAGCGACGAGTACGCAACCGTACCGAGCGCCAGTCCTGGAAGAAAACGGAACATGAGATCTCGGCCTGGCTGGCCCCCTGCGAAGCAGATTCCGATGTAGGCGCCCAGCACGATCAGCAAGACCAGGGGCGTGATGCCGATCGCTTTGGAGAGATAGATTCGCCACCGGGCCAGCGGTCGCGTCAGGAGATAGACCAGCGTGCGATCTTCCCGCTCGTCGCCAAAGGCGGAGGTCGCGTAAATGAGCGTGAGCAGCGGGACCAGAAACGTGGCAAAGATCCCCATGACGATGTCGTCGGCAAATTCGAGCAGGATCTCTTGCTGAGCGGTTCGTTTGATTTTGGGTTTGCCCCGATCGCGCCGATCCCGTCGTTCTTCGGTCGTTTCGCTTGCTTCGTCGGGATCGACCTGAGCAGCTTTGGCTTTTTCTTGATCCTTGAGGATCTCGGGGACTCGCCTGATGGACCAAGCGTAGACGCCTAAGACCAACATGGATGCGAGGACGATTGCAATCACCGACTTGCGAGAGAGCGCCTGCCGACGAAACGTCAGATAGGCCAGGTAGGTTAGCCCTCGAATCTCTTGCACCATTCCGCCTTCCTCGAAAAACCGTCATGCTCGATCGGAACAGGATCATTGTGGAGGCATCGATTAAGATGCTTCCCTCGCTAAGCCGAAAAGGGTTTCCGCCCAGTGTCCTTCTGGCTTGAATCGATCGACTTCAAAGCCGTCATCGCAAACAAGCCGGCCGATTTCCTCACATAAACCCGAACCATCTCGCGTGGTGACAACACAATCGGTGGGACCGAGAAGTTCGACCTCCACTAGGCCGGGCCACTGAATCAGTCGACTGGCCAGGAGTCGGATGGCCGGGCTGCTGACGCGGTATCGCTGGGGAATATCATTCAAAAAGGCATTGATCTCTCGCCACGTTCCCTGCGTGAGGACACGACCGGCCCCGACGAGAATGACCGACTCCGCGACGGCTTCGACCTCTTCCATCACATGGCTTGAAATCAGAATTGTTCGGCCTTGCTGGGTCCATTTTCGGAACAGATCGCAAAAGTCACGCCGGCCAACGGGGTCGAGCCCCGAAAGAGGTTCATCGAGAACGAGCAGATCGGGATCATGGGCGATTGCCTGCGCGAGTTTGATCCGCTGCCTCATTCCTTTGGAGCAACCGCGAATAGGTTTGTCGGCACGGTCGGCCATTCCGACGGTGTCGAGGGATCGATCGGTTCTCTCTTTGGCCTCGCGAATGGTGTATCCAGAAAGCTTGAGCATCGCGTGAACGAACTGCCGGCCGGTCATTTCTTCGTAGAAGGCGTCAACGTCGGGACAGTACCCGACTCGACGACGAGAGTTCGGGTTGGCTGGGGGCACGCCAAAGACGTTGACATTCCCCAAGCTAGGCCGAAGTTGTCCGGTGATCAGTTTCATGAGTGTGCTTTTGCCGGCCCCGTTGGGACCCAGCAACGCGACGGCGCCGCCATCAATCGTGATGGTCGCCTCGTTGATTCCAATGACGTTCCCGTACCATTTGCTGACTTGTTGCAGAGCAAGAGGAACAGATCGGCTGATTGCGGTCACGTCACCACCTCCACCGGTCGCAATCGACGCAAGATGATCGCAAGGCAGATCATGGACAGGCTGAGCACGATGATGAGGATGTAAGGGAAACGAGCTTCGCCTGCCCGAGAGACAAGACCGAAGAGCGATCCCCCCAGAACGCGCAGATCGTATCGCAGACCTATCATGAGGAAGTGTCCTGAACTGAAAATCAGGCTAAGCAAAGCGCCGAATGCGGGAAGAACAAAGAGCAATCCGATCCACACGACAACTATGGCGGCTGTCTTGCGAAACAGAATGGCAATGGTTAAGCCAAGCAAGCTGGGCACAATCATCAACAACAAGCTGTACCCGGTGATGCCGACCAAAATCGTAGTGTGCTCTCGAACGTACTCAAAATCGGAAGCGTAGAGTGCTGCCTCGACGAAAAGTCCGATGGCAGGGAGCCAGGTTTGAATCGCCACTAGAATCGCAAGCGTTCCGAGTTTTCCTAAGAGGTAGTGAACCCTCCCGATCGGTCGCGAGAGATAAAAGTTGATGCCGCCCGCTTGAAAGTCGGTGGCGAGCAGGACCGCCGACGCGTACGCCAGCATGATGTAAACACTTTCCGTTTGGCGCACAAGGAAGCCGAGATACGCCTTCCCCGAACCGGTCACTTCGATCTCGTCGAATAGTCGGGCGGCGAAGCTGAAGCTTTGCTCGGCAGCTAGCTGATTCTTCATGTAGATCAATGCAAACGTGACCAAAAAGTGCAGCATGGAAACAGAGATCAGCACCCAGAAAAATGGGTAACGAAAGATGACGGCTAAGTTCGCGCGAATGATCGCCAAGACTGCGCGAACATCGCCGAATCGGCCGCGCACGGTCGAGCGATAACCCGACGTCAACATCGGTCTAGCGGTCACGAGGGCATCTCCCGATTCAACAAGCGGTGGTACAACTCGCCGAGCTCTTCCCATTCAGGATCTATCAAGCGGAGACGAACGTTTCCCTCGCGAGCGAGCTGATAAAGACGTGTTGTTGACAGAGACGAGCCCCCTTTGCTCCCTTTGACGAGGGCTTGCGAATCGATGGGTGAGACCGGTCCGCCTGTCACGCGCGGAACAAGTTCGGCTTCGATCTGATCCATGGCGAGCAGATCAATGAAGCGAGTGCCGTCCCCTTCCCATTCGATGCGAAAGCGCGAGCCTTGATGGCCGAGAATCTCTTCCATGGTTCCTGCGACCATGACTCGGCCTTGCTCGACCATCACGACATCATCACAAGTGTGTTGAATATCGCCGATCAAATGGGTGGAGATGATCAGACTCTTTTGATGCTGATGAACCAAGTCCGCAATCAGATCCAGCATGCGGGCGCGGCCAGGCGGATCAAGCCCGACGGTCGGTTCATCTAAGAGCAAGAGTTGTGGATCATGGACGAGTGAGACGGCGAGTTTAAGCCTTTGCTTCATCCCAGTAGAGAAGCCTTCCACGTTGCGATAGCGAGCTTCCCCCAGTCCGGTGTACGAGAGAACTTCATGTGCTCGGCGAATCGCCTCTCGTCGGGGAAGACTGCAGAGTTCCCCGGCAAGAGCCACCTGTTCTATCGCCTTCATGCCGGGCAGGAAGGCGTCGTTCTCGGGCATGTATCCGACGGCTCGGCGGAGCCTAGAGCCCGCGTCCGAAAGGGAGATGCCGAGTACCTGACCGGTTCCTTTGTTGGCGCGGATGAGTCCTAATAGAAGCCGCAATAGGGTCGATTTGCCGGCACCGTTTCGACCCACCAGTCCCGTCGCGCCGGGCCGAAACGCGATCGTCACTTGATCGAGAGCTTGAAAGGATCCGTACGAGACGCTTATTTGCCGAAGATCGACCACGGCCGGGCTGGCGTGGCGCGAGAGGTCCCGCGGGGCTGCTGGTTTGAGTTCAAGGCCAATTGTCATCATGCTGCTCCACCGTAGATCCGCGCTCTTCGGCTGGCCACTGTCGGCCTTGGCCCCGATGTCGGGAAACTCGTCACCGCCGGGCGAAAAGTGGTCCGGTCGAGACGGGATGTTCGGGGAGAACCCTCCGCGCGAGAAGCCCCGCTGAGTCGCCGGCCCACGAAACAGGTATCGGCACGTCGATTGCATCGGTGCTGATGCCGGCCAGAGAGCATAGCAGCCTTTCCCACAGGTCGGTATGATGATTTAATGGCGTTTAGGACGCCAAGCTGGCTCCGGAACTGGCTCAGAGGGACCTCCATGACAGCCATTTTGGCCGTCGCATCGATCGCCTTGCTTGGTTCTTTCATTTGCTCGCTTCTCGAGGCCGTCCTCTATACGGTCAGTTCGGCCCAGATTGAAGTGATGAAGTCGCAAGGCGTGCCGAACATCGAACGGCTCGCGCGGATGCGAGCGAAAATCGATGCCCCTATCGCGGCGATCCTCACCATCAACACGATCACGCACACCGTCGGCTCGAGCGTCTGCGGAGCGTTGGTCGTTGCTCAGTATGGCGAATACTGGGTCGGCGTCTTCGCGGGCTTGTTCACGCTGGCCATCCTTTTGCTTACGGAGATTTTCCCAAAGAGTCTCGGTGTAAAATACGCTCGGCAACTGGCCCCCTATGTTGCCTGGCCCATCCAGATTATGATTTGGATGGTGTATCCGATCGTTCAGGTCTGCCGATGGCTGATGGGGACAGTCGGCCGGGGAAGCGACGGTCATGATTCCGCCCCGAGTGAACACGAAATCATCGCCTCTTCTCGATTGGCGGCCCAACGGGGGGTTCTTCGGCCCCAAGAGGTACGCTGGCTCGAGAACGCACTCCGGCTTGATGAAGTTCGAGCCGAGGATCTCATGACACCTCGAACGGTGGTTTATCGATTGCCCGCCGATCTCCCCCTGTCGCAAGTTCAGCACCGAAGCCAACACTGGATCCACAGTCGTCTTCCAGTCACCGATGATCGCGATCCGGACCATGTACTCGGCATGGTTTATCGGCGAGAAGTTTTCGACGCGATTGTCCTGGGTCAGCGGGCCAAAACCCTTCGGGATTTGATGCATACGATCGACTTTATTCCTGCCAGCATGCGGGGGCATCAGCTTCTGGATCGTTTCATCACGCAGAAAAAGCACATGTGTGCGGTTGTTGATGAGTACGGAGCGTTCGTCGGCGTCGTGACATTGGAAGACGTTTTGGAGTGTTTGCTGGGTTCGGAAATCGTGGACGAACATGATCGGCACGTCGACATGCAACAGGTGGCCCGCGAGCGAGCCCAGCGTTTCGACGATATTCTGCAGCCGGCGACCGATCCCCCCGCCTCTGCCAGCCCCGGAACCCTCCCGTAGCCGACAGAACCTCTCACTTCGACCAATCTCTCCTCCTCCCCGAACCGGGGGGGCCAGCGGTCGGCATGCGGCGTTCCGGGCCAATAGGGTGGAAGTATCTCGTCTGGCTACTGGAAGATGGGAAAACCAATCGCTACACTCAAGGAGTCGGAATGGATCGCACTTCGTACTGAAGTCAGAGTCCTTGTCGGTCAATCTCGGCTTCTGTGGGGCCGAGGCAACGCGGAGCAATTCAGCTCCGTCGAGCGCCGCGCCGGATCAACATATTTGGGATGACGTCGAGGAGAGTCGAATCGCTATGAGTCCTCGTCCGATGAGGGGTGATGGGCCGATCGAGCCCAACGGAAAATCGGTCCTCTTGATTGATGACGACGGTGAAATCGTCGGCGCCATGCGGGCCGTTCTCGAGTCGAAAGGCTTCCGCATTCTGACGGCGCCCGATGGCAACGCGGGATTGGCTGTCGCCGAGCGGGAGAATCCCGACTTGATCGTCGTCGACATGATGATGCCCAAGCGAAGCGGTTTTCTCGTGGTCGAGAAAATCAAGCGGAGCGGATCGGCACCGCCGATGATCATGATTACCGCCAACGAAGGAAGTCGGCATCGCGCGTATGCAGAACTTCTCGGCGTCGACACCTATCTTCGTAAACCCTTCGCGATGGAAAAGCTCGTCGAAGAAGTTCAACGGCTGACATTGGGAGCGTCGTGACCTTCGAGGTCGTCTACGAAGACAATCATCTTCTTGCCGTCGTCAAGCCTGCCGGTCTGCTCGTCCAGGGGGACCAGACCGGCGATGTTACTCTCCTTGATCTTGCTCGCGACTATCGCAAACGAAAAGAAAACAAGCCCGGCAACGTCTTTGTCGGCTTGGTCCATCGCTTGGATCGACCGGTCAGCGGGCTTGTCCTCTTGGCCAAGACCAGCAAAGGGGCCAGTCGACTTTCCGAGCAATTTCGCTCGCGCGAAGTTCGCAAGCTCTATCTGGCCGTTTGCCAAACAGAACCGGGCGCCCGATTCGCCGTCGGCCAGAAGTATCACTGGGTCGATCGATTGTCGCGACCAGGGACCGTCGAAGAACCGTCAGCAGGAAAGATCCAGCTAGCCCAAACAAATGCGGAGATCCGCGCCCTTGGGCAGGGAGTCCTTCTCGCTGGATTAGAACCAACCACCGGCCGCAAACATCAACTTCGCGCCCAAGCCGCTCTGCACGGCTTACCAATTTTGGGGGACCGCCGATACGGGGCAACTCGTTCCTTCGAGAATGGTTTAGCCCTTCATGCGTTGGCATTGGCGTTTAAGCATCCCACCCGTTCAGAACCCATGCTCGTCGTGGCTCCCCCTCCGAGAGTTTGGCAGTCCTTTGGTTGGGATCCATCGCTGTTTCGTCCAGGAGACGATTTTCATCTCGGCCTCCCCGAGTCGTAGGCATAAAGGGGAGAATCCCTCGTCGAGGATTCCCGTCCGCTCAGCAAGGAGATACCAAGCGTGCGATTCATGGGGCTGGCTCTCTGGGTCTGGGGGATGGCCGCACTTGTCTCGGCCCATCCTATTTCCATGACGCAGACCGATGTGTTCGCCACTCGACAAAGTTTGAAGGTTTCCATCGACCTCTTTGTGGAAGATCTCTTTCTCTTTCATGGTTTAGAGCCAACCGACGACAACTTCCTTCGCAAGGAGGACATCCTCGCCGCCAGCGAAAAACACAAAGCTTTTCTTCTGGAACGATTCATCGTTCGCGACGCTCAAGGAGTACCGATCTCCGGAAAAGTTATCGACGTCAAAATGGGTTCCCTCGACGACAAAGGGATACCCATGGCCGAGCTCATGGCCCATTCGCTTGTCTATCAGATCGAATACCCACTCCCTCCCGGAACCACTTTTCTCACCTTCGCTCAATCGCTGGGCACAACACAGTTCGGCTTCCCTGCCGTGATGATGTTGCGGATCAAACAGGAAGGCTCCGAGGTTCCCTACGTGGCCGAGATGCGAAGCAACGAGCCGCACACGGTCCATCTCGATTGGGATCACCCTCCTTTATCGAGTGAGGCGTCGGAGAAGGAATGGCAAGAATGGGAGTCGACACGTCGCGAGAAATCACTCGGCATCACCAGCTACAGCTCGGTCTACTCGTTTCTCTACATCGAGAACTACGAAGTCCGACACGAGGTTCTTGTTCCGCTCCTGACGCTCGAAGCATCCGTTCCCATCAAACGAGCTGACCCTGACTTTCTCGATGTTGCCGAGCAAGAGTCGGCAGGTCCTGCGATCAAAGAGTTTTTCACAAAGGCCAACCCCATCACCATCGACGGCGTGAAGGTCGCTCCCCTCATCGATCGGGTCGATTTTTACGGGCTCGATTTCAAAGACTTCGCTCAGAAGGCCGACCAACGACGGGTCAGTATGGTCAACGCTCGTGTCGGCGTGATCCTTCGCTATCCCTGCAAAAGTCCGCCGGAACGCGTTGAAGTCGCCTGGGACTTTTTCAACAAGTATGTCTGGGGCGCTCAGATGGTGATCTTCACCGACGACAAAAACTACACGCAGTTCTTCTCGCCGTATCAGAAGACCTACCTATGGAGCAGCCCCGGCCGGTCGGCTTTGCCAACCCTGGATCATGTTTCGCAATCTCTTCGCCCGCTGCCGACATGGTCGATTCCATTTGCCTCGGCTGCTTTCGTCGTCGTCGGCATCATCGGGGCGGTGATAGGAAGAACTCGACCCCTTCGCGCGGCCGCTTTCCTCAGCATTGATTTGTTCGTCGCCGCCTTGTTGTGGAATCAGTTTCGCATCGAGGTTCCCAGTCCGCTGGCCACGGTCCCGAGGTTGGATTCGGAAGAGGCACGAAGCGTTTTCGACCGTTTACTTCAGAATGTTTATCGCTCCTTCGATTACCAGAATGATGACCAAATCTATGATGCGCTTCACCGAAGCCTGGCGGGGTCGATCCTGCAAAAGACGTATTTGGCCATCAAGCAGGGCTTGGTCGTGATGGAACAGGGTGGAGCGCAGGCTCGTGTCACCAAGGTGTCACTCATCGACGGAAGAGAGTCGCCCGCCCCTGGAAAGGACCCACGCGGATTTGAGTATCACGCCACCTGGCAGGTCGAAGGTACCGTCGAGCACTGGGGGCATATTCATCAGCGAGTCAACGAGTACCAGGCGAACTTTTCGGTCGAGCCGGTCGGCGATGCGTGGAAGATCACCGCGATGAATGTCGAAAGCGATCGACGGAAAAGCTTCCGTACCCGCGTTCGAACATTTCAGTGAGAGGCTGTTGCTTTGATCGAAATCGACCAGGTCCGTTTTCGATACCGGGACAGTCCCTTCGAGCTGGATGTTCCCAACCTGTTTGTGCCGCCGCGTCAAAAGCTGGCGATCATCGGTCCCAGCGGATCGGGCAAGACGACTCTCCTTCATCTGATGGCAGGGATTCGGCGACCCGAAGCAGGTCGCGTACGGATGGGCTCGACGGAGATCTCCCGTCTTTCCGATTCCGCCGCTCGAACGTTTCGTATCGCCAACGTCGGTCTTGTCTTTCAGGAGTTCGAGCTGCTCGATTACTTGAATGTGCAAGAGAATATTCTTCTCCCTTATCGCCTCGGCTCGACGCTTCCATTGACTCCAGAAGCTCGAATTCGTGCGAAAGATTTGGCCAACTCTTTGGGTTTATCCGACAAGATCACACGACCTGTCCGCGCGTTGTCCCAGGGAGAACGCCAACGGGTGGCGATCGCGCGAGCGCTCGTGACCGAACCCTCTTTCGTCCTTGCCGACGAGCCGACCGGGAATCTCGACCCCACGCGAAAGGGACAAGTCCTCGATCTCTTTTTGGCCATGCTTGAGAGTCGATCGGCCACACTCGTGATGGTCACGCACGATCATTCCCTGCTCGATCGATTCGACCGTGTTTTGTCGATCGAAGAGATCGTCGGCCAATCGTCCACAAACATGAAGGAGCGTTCGTAGCCATGGGACCGTGGTGGTTAGCCTGGCAATACGTCTGGGGAAATCGATCCCGCAGCATCACGCTCATCGCATGCGTGAGCTTGGTCTGTTTTCTACCGATGCTTGTCTCTTTTCTCACCGCGATGTTTCAATCGGAACTCTTGACGCGCAGCCAAAACACCCCGCTTTTGGTCGGCCCCAAAGGGAGCAGATACGATCTCGTGCTGCAATCCCTCTACTTCGAAGGTCAAGGCCTCGGGACTATTCCCGCCGGTGAAATCGACCGAATTCAAGAGAGCCAACAGGTCCAAACGATCCCTCTTTTCGTGAAACACCATGCGAAAGGGTTTCCCGTGGTCGGGACAACGCTTGATTACATCGCCCATCGACAACTTCGCATCGCTTCGGGGACGAACCTCCAGCAGATCGGCGATTGCATCGTGGGGGCACGCGTCGCGACGCGTGCCCATCTTGTCCCCGGCTCGAAGATCCTCACCGACTCCAACAACGTTTTCGATCTGGCAGGGCAAACACCGCTTCGGATGAATGTGGTCGGTGTCTTAGCACCGAGTCAAACTCCCGACGATGACGCAATCTTTGTTGATCTCAAAACGGCATGGATCATCGAAGGGATTGGCCACGGACACGACGACGTCACGAAGGTCGACCCCTCAATGCTTATCGAGAACAAAGACCGTCGTGTGAAGGCGAGTGCCGGCGTCCTCGCCTACACCGAAATCACCGACTCCAATCGGGACAGCTTTCATTTTCACGGCGACCCGTCAACTTTTCCCATCACGAGTATTCTCGCGATCCCAACCGATGAACGGGCCATGTCCCTTTTCATGGGGCGCTATCTCGATCCCAAAGAGTCCATGCAGATCGTCCCTCCGCAAGACGTGATGCGGGAACTTCTCTCGTTCGTTTTTCGAGCGAAACGCTTTTTTGATGTGCAAAGTATTCTGGTGGGCATCGCCACATTATTGCTGCTCAGCCTCGTGATGATGCTCTCGGCTCGGCTCCGTCAGCGAGAAATGGAGACGCTTTTAAAGATCGGAGCATCTCGGCAAACGATTGCCTTGTTGTTCGTGGCCGAGTGGGTTTATATCTCCTGTGCGAGCGCTCTTGTAGTCGCGATTCTTCTGGCGGCAACACTTCCGTGGGCATCACAGGGGCTGCGATACCTCTTGTTTTCGTAGAAAATCCATCATGTACAAAGAGGAGCAAAAGATGACCTTGGTCCGGTGGATTTATGACGCAACACGCTTACTGATGCTGATGGGAGTGGTCATCCTCTTCGGATGTGGCCGAAATGTTCCAGGCGACAATCTCTCCAAGCCTGCCGAGCCGCTTCTGATTTACGTCGATAACTTTCCCATGGAGTACTTCACGACGCGCATCGCAGGCCCCCTGGCCAAGGTGATTTTTCCCGTGCCTGCCGGTCGCGATCCCGCCTATTGGAAACCAACCACCGTCGACATCGAAGCCATTCAGGCCGCCGATCTCGTCGTTCTCAACGGGGCCGATTATTCGAATTGGTCCAAAAAGATCACGCTGGCTCCCTCCAAAGTCATTGATGCATCCCGGCCATTCAAAGGACGTTTCCTTTACCCTGAGGATGCGATCGTTCATAGTCACGGTCCCGAAGGCGAGCATTCCCATGCAGGCCTCGCTTCATTTACTTGGCTCGATTTCGACCAGGCCATCGAGCAATCCAAAACAATTGCCGAGGGAATCACCAAGCAACGACCAGATCGACAGACCGAGATCGAATCCAGGCGACTCGCTCTCGAAGTAGATCTCACCAAACTTCGCGATCGTTTTCAAAAAATGGTCGCCCATAGGAGTGAACCTCTCTTAGCGTCGCATCCGGTTTATGATTACCTCGCTCGCCATGGTGGTTGGAACCTCAAAAGTGTTCATTGGGAACCCGACGAAGTACCTGCCGAGGAGGGTTGGAAAGAACTCAGTGATCTGCTGACAACCCATGCCGCCCGATGGATGATTTGGGAAGGACCGCCGCGCGACGAAACCGCCCAGCGGCTTACCGCATTGGGAATCCAAACGGTCGTCTTTGATCCTCTCGCAGGGCGACCCGAGGGAGAACCGATCGATTTTCTTTCTGCCATGAATCAGAACCTCGATCAGCTCGAGCGCATTTATCGATATGAGCCAGACGGCTCGCCGCCGGCGCGCTAGCGGGATTCTCTCGCTGGTTCAGCCTTGAAGGAATGAAAACGAAGAAATGCCAGAAAGAACGATCGGCAGAAATCCCCGAAAACAGAGAATCTCCGTCCTCTGATTTTCGTGCGGTTTATGACGCCGTGCGATCCGTGAATTCACCTCTTCCATCACCCGAACAGTTCCCGTTCATGAGCTATCGTTCCTTTTGATCGCTCACACGTTTAGCGATCCGAAAGGAGTGCAGCCGCCCCACTCATTCCTCGGTGACCCGATTGATCAAGTCGTTACCCAACGCGGTGCCACCATGTCGTCTTACAACATCAAGTCGCTGGTGCGCGACATCGAACGAGCACTGGAGCAGGCCGAGGCACAGACAAGTGCGATTCTCCGCACGGCCGCCGACGCCATCATCAGCATCAGCTCCACCGGCATCGTTCTCTCGTACAATTCCGCGGCCCACAGAATGTTCGGGTACTCGCCCGAAGAAATGATCGGCACGAATGTCGCTCGACTCATGCCGTCACCGTACGCCAACGAACACGACCATTACCTTCGATCCTATCTCAGCAATGGGAAAGCTCGGGTGATTGGCATCGGTCGCGAGACCATCGGACGACGACAGAACGGCGAGGAGTTTCCGATCGATTTGTCGGTCAGCGAAGTCTGCATCGGCGACGAGCGAACCTTCACGGGCATCGTTCGCGATCTGTCGGATAAGAAGAAGTCCGAGCGAATGCAGGCATTTCTTGCCTCGCTGGTCGAATCCAGCGTCGATGCCATTATCGGTAAGGATCTCCAAGGCCGAATCGTCAGCTGGAACAATAGTGCAGAATCTCTCTACGGATACTCGGCCGAGGAAATGATCGGCAAACATATCTCCACGATCATTCCAGAAGAAAACCTTCCCGAATTAGAACTCATACTCAACAAACTGTTGACCGAAAAGAGACTGGTCCGTCTCGATACTGTTCGGCTCGCACGTTCCGGCCGAAGAATCGACGTTTCTTTAAGCATTTCACCCATCCTTGATGCTACCGGACAAGTGATTGGCGCATCGTCCATTTCCAGAGATATCACCGAACTCAAACGATACATGTCCGAGATCGAAGAAGCACGCTCCCATATTGAACGACAAGCAATCGAACTCTCCCTGAGAACACAAGACTTGGAAAGAGCGCAGATCGCGGCCGAGAGTGCCAACAGCACCAAAAGCCAATTCCTCGCGAACATGAGTCATGAGATTCGCACACCAATCACCGCCATCCTTGGACTGACCGAAGTCGTCCGAGAAGAGATTGTCCAGACAGCAAATCGCCCCGATCTCGCAGAGCATCTGGACGCGGTCTCTCGCAATGGCGAATATCTTCTTCGCCTCATTAACGATATCCTCGACCTTTCAAAACTCGAAGCAGGGAGAGTTGACCTCGAAATTCTTCCCGTCTCCCCTCACCATCTCCTTCGTGACGTGCTGGAAATGCTGACACCCCGCGCTCTTGCAAAGGGGATCACCGTTGAATTGATTCATCAGTCGGCACTGCCTGCGACTCTCCCCGTCGATCCAACTCGTCTTCGACAAATTCTTTTGAATATCGGTTCGAATGCGATCAAGTTCACTCAAGTCGGCAGTGTTCGCATTGTAAGTCGTCTGAGAGGCACTCGTGGAAGTCGACCACGTTGGGAAGTCTCAGTGGAAGATACAGGCGTCGGGATGTCAAACGAGCAGATCCAGAGAATCTTCAATCCGTTTGTCCAAGGAGATAACTCGACCCGAAGAAGGTTTGGCGGAACAGGACTTGGCTTGACGATCTCAAAACGGCTTACAGAGTCTATGGGGGGAAGCATCCGCGTCGAGAGTATTCTCGATCACGGGTCACGATTCACCATTTGCATTCCTTTGGAGTCGCTGAGCGGCGTCCCGCTCATCACGGAAGCAATCAAACCAGAAATGCCTCCGCCAGCGACAAGTATAGAGTTGCCGGAACACCTAAAGATTCTGCTTGCCGAGGATGGTATCGACAATCAAAGACTTATCGCATACATCCTTCGAAAGAAAGCGAAAGCAGACGTTACGATAGTCGATAACGGCCAGGAGGCAGTCCAAACCGTCATGGAACATTGGAAGTCGGGCCATCCATTTGATGTGGTTCTGATGGACATGCAAATGCCAATATTAGATGGATACGAAGCAACTCGGGGACTGCGACAAATGAATTATCAGGAAAGCATCATCGCCGTGACGGCACACGCAATGTCCGATGATCGAAAGAAATGCCTGGAAGCCGGCTGTGATGACTTTATCACCAAACCCATCGACGTACCTGGATTGCTCCGTATCATCGCCAACGCGTCTAATCGGAGACGGTCGACGCGACCAACGATGACCGCGAATCCTCTGCTAACCTCCCGAGAGTCATCACCAATACTCCCCGAGAACATCAGTCCGCCATCGCTGGTCGAACCGAGCCGATCAGAACCTTAGTTGAGGCTGTTTACGCGCCGCTCGTGGATCTTCTGCCCGCCATCGGACAACCGATTCCAGTTGTGTTTGACGGAGAGTACAAGTGGCGGAGCCATCATCGCGATGAAAAAGGACCGTATTGATCTGCTCGGGATAGACATCACAAAGGACCGACGAGCGGACGTAAAGCCGATCGGTCGACTGCCGCCAGGGAATCTCGAAAAAGACCCAGCACCAACCTCGCTCCTCTTGCTCCCCCACCCACCGATAGGTCGGCGTCCGCTTCCGATCGTCATCCTTCGCCGATGCCGCGGTCAATCGAAAATGGCTTTCAAAGTATCGAATCAGTAACTCCTGTCTCGATCTCGGTGGGTCGGCATCCAAGTAATACTCTCGACGATGCTCCTGTAGCGCGCGGCCTAGTGATTCCGGATGAATACGGAGTGCCACCTCGAACGACTCCGTTTCGCGGTTGAACTCGACTTCCGCCAAGGTTACCGCGAACGGATGAGCTTCCGTCCGCGCGGCCAGCATCAATACGAAAACAGAGGGATAGAAATGAATCCACCTCACGAGCCAGTCTCTTTCACCGATTCTATCTCTGAATCAACTTTCTCAGGAGTGGCCGGTGCAGGATCCGGCATCGGCTCAGAAGGAGTTTGAGATTCCTGCATTTCGTTCCGCATCTTCTCCTCCTTAAAGAGCTTGAATCGGGATGGAACTATCTTGCGCGGAAAGTGATTGTTCGACCTCTCCGTATCCGCCGTTTCCAAATGTGGATCCAGTTCGATCGACTGAATCTCTTTATCGCGTACAAGCAGCTTCGAGACTTTTCGGTGATTGTATCGCCAGATCTCGGCAGGTGCTCGCCACTCTTCGCTACTTCCATCGGCATAGCTGATCTTCAGCAAGATCGGCATCACCAAGCCGCCGCGATTGGAGAAATCAAGGAAATAGAAATACTGACTACTCTTGAGGAGTTGCTTCTCTTTGTCGGTCAACCCCGCTACGAACTTCTCATATGCCTTGCGGTCCTTCTCACTTACATTCAGCTTGTCATAGTCATTGAAGAAATCCTTCAACTCCGGAAACTGCTCGACTCGCTTCGGAATCGCTTTGTTTCTCTCATCCGACTTGGTGATCGGCTGCGCGTCCCGCTCCTTTCTCTCCTTTGCCTTATCGATATCAGGATCTTCCGTACTCGGTGAGAAGAGCCGAACATCGTCCAACGAGATATCAACGTGATCAGTGGTGTAGAACCAGCCATGCCAAAACCAGTCGAGATCGACCCCGGACGCATCCTCGATGGTTCGAAAAAGGTCGGCCGGCTGCGGACGTTTGAACATCCATCGTCGAGCGTACTCTTTAAACGCAAAATCGAACAGTTCTCGGCCCAGCACGGTCTCTCGCAGAATATTGAGCGCCGTCGCGGGTTTTGCGTAAGCGTTGTTGCCAAACTGAAGAATCGATTCTGAGTTCGTCATGATGGGTACCTGATGGGTGCTTTTCATGTATTCCACGATGTCCTTCGGATTCCCGCGAAACGAGGGATATCCTTCTTCCCACTCCTGCTCGGCGAGATACTGAAGAAAGGTATTGATTCCCTCATCCATCCAAGTCCATTGCCGTTCGTCCGAATTGACGATCATCGGGAAGAAATTATGGCCGACCTCATGAATAATCACACTAATCAAACCGTACTTTGTCCTCTTCGAATAAGTTTTATCCTCTTCAGGGCGGGGACCGTTGAAGCAAATCATGGGGTATTCCATGCCCCCCACTGGCCCATTAACGGAGATCGCCGTCGGATAAGGATATCGGAAGGTGTATTTAGAATAAACATCGAGTGTATGAATGATCGCATGAGTCGAATACTTACTCCAAAGAGGCTCTGCCTCATTGGGATAAAGAGACATCGCCATCACCTCGTTTCCCTCCACCCGGTGCAGCTGCGCGTCCCAGATGAATTTGCGAGAGGAGGCGAATGCGAAGTCGCGAACATCGTCAGCCTTGTAAATCCACGTTTTCTTGCCGACCGGCAGGTGAGATTCGTTCGTCTTGGCTTCTTCTGGGGTAACAATGAAGGTTGGTTTACTTGCGGATCTTGCCTGGTCTAATCGCTGAATTTGCAGCGGTGAAAGAACTTCTTCTTGGTTGAGTAAGACACCCGTCGCGCCGACCACATGGTCGTCCGGTACAGTGATGCGGACGAGATAATTGCCAAACTCGAGGGTGAACTCCCCTTGGCCTAGGTACTGTTTATGCTGCCAACCACTTGTGTCGGTGTACGCGGCCATTCGCGGAAACCAGTGAGCGATCTCGTAGATGTAGTTCTTATCACGATCAAAGTATTCAAAGCCGGTTCGCGCCATGATCAGTTTTGCGTCATTGATTTTGTAATTCCATCCGATCGATATTTTGACTGACTCCCCTTTTACCAGGGGCTTGGGCAGATCAATGCGCATCATCGTCTTGACGATCGAGTAAGGGAGTGGATTGCCAAGATCGTCGTTCACATGCGTGATCTTGATCCCGCCATCGAAGACCTGTTGCAGAAGCAGTCCCTCCATCGCCTTCATTTCCGTCTTCGTGAGATCCGGAGCCGTCGACGAGAGATGAGCGTCCGAGTCTTTGGCGAAGATGTTCGTGTCCAACTGGAGCCAAAGGTAGTTGAGCGGATCAGGAGACTGATTGGTGTAGGCGATGGCTTCGCTGCCAAGGATCGACTGTGTCTTGTCATCAAGTTCGACATCAATCTCGTAGTCAGCGTTTTGTTGCCAATACTCATGGCCCGGACGTCCGGACGCGGTTCGAACGTCGCTGGGCGTGGGGAGAATCTCCTCCAGTTGGCGAAACTTGTCGAGTTGGCCGTACTTCTCATTGGTGACTGCTTGTCCAACGACACGCAGGGGGAGTGTCGATAGAAGCGCGATCATGAGGTAGCGGCGCATGAAGAACCTCGTCTCGGGGGCGGGTCCGTTTGGGATATCAACTCTTGAGTAGGGTATTCCCTCGCTCGCGGTTTATCAATTGGCCGAGGGGAAAATCGGTCGGCACGGGACTTGGATTTGGGTTCCGTTGTTGGCAACATAAGCGGCTGGTTGCTGACCTGTGGCCGATCTGCATCGTTCTGATGAAAGAGGAGCGTTTCGAGAATGCTGATACACCGTGGAAATCGAGTGGCACTGATAGCTGGGTTGCTCATCGGGACATCGACGTTTGCGTCGCGATCGGAAGCCGAGACTTGGGGGGAGAAGCTAGGGTATCCCGCGGGACAGAAGGTTCTTCTTTTGCATGCCGACGATATTGGGATGTGTTACGAAACGAGCGTTGCGGCCAAGGAGGGTTTGTCGAAAGGTCATTACCAATCGTGTTCCGTGATGGCGCCATGCCCTTGGGTCGCGGAGTTTGTTGCGTGGGCAAAGGAGAATCCCAGTCATGATGTCGGGTTGCATGTTGCTCTCAATGCGGAGTGGAAGTATTACCGTTGGGCCCCCGTGGCCGATCGAACGAAAGTGCCGGGCCTGATGGACAAACAGGGTTTTCTCCACAATTCGGTCGTGGTGACGGCTCTGCGAGCCAAAGGAGAAGAGGTCGAAGCGGAGATCCGCGCTCAGCTTGACAAGGTGGTGTCACTGGGGATCCAGCCCACGCATATGGATAGCCATATGGGGGCGTGCTTTGCGAAGCCCGAATTCATTGAGGCCTATTTAAAGGTTTCCAAGGAAACCGGGATTCCCGCGTTCGTGCCGGCCCCTTCGGAGAAGCTTATCGCTCGGTTGCGAAAGGAGGGGACGCCGATCACGGCTCGGCATGTGGAGTTGATGGAGAATCATCAGGGACCGAAGATCGATGACTTTTACGTCCTCGGTCAGGCGAAGAGCTATGACGAGAAGAAGGCTCAAACCCTCGCGCTGATTGAGTCGTTGGAGCCTGGTATCACCGAGATCATTTTTCATCCGCAGGTCGAATCGATCTCATCGAAGGAGATCACTGGGACTTGGCAGATGCGAAGCTGGGAGTCGACGATGTGGGGCGATCCCGATGTCGTGAAGTATTTTGCCGACAAAGGAATCGTCCAAACCAATTTCAAGGAGCTTGCCAAACGTTTCCAAGAGAAGTTTGGCAGCAACAAATAGCGGACTAGGTATAGTCTCGCTCAGTCCTTGATCGGTCGGCGGTCGAAGAATTCGAGGATGTGCTGGGCGATCTCATCACCTTTCTCCGGACTAATTGATTCTGTGTGAGTATGTCTCCGTTGGGTTACTAATTGTTTCGAAATGAGCCATTGACGACAGAAATCACGCTGGGTAACCATCATCGGACGTTCCAGCAAATGAACAGAAACCGAGCTTGTACGCAGCGAAAAAGGGGACGAGCTTGCCAATGAGACGGCCGCATTGGACGTTTCTGTAATGGTTGTTTCTTTCGAAACATCAAAATGCATCCGCGCTATGCATCGTCGCGGAATGTTGACCATTGGATTCCGAGCTTGCGCATACGGGCACGAAGAGTGTGCGGATTGATGTCTAGACGCTGGGCCGCCCCTTTCTTACCTTCCACTTTTCCACGGGTCACGCGAAGGACGTTCTCGATGTGCCGCTTCATCACTTGATCGAGCGTCTCTTCCAACCCGACACTTTCCAATCGCGGCGTTGAGGTCTCCCTGGGGATCGATGGAAAAGGTTCTGCAAGACCTAAGGCTTTGGTGATCTCAAGCGATCGACCTTCTCCAAGGATGGCGGCGCGATCGATAACCGTGGCGAGTTCGCGAATGTTTCCCGGCCAATCATAACCTTCGAGCAGATTCAAATCCGTCGGTTGGGGCTTGACCGCTGGCAGACCAAAGCGGGCGGCCGCCTTCTGCGCGAAATGCTCGGCCAGCGGGCCGATATCTTCGCGTCGCTGTCTCAACGGAGGAAGCAAAATAGGGAAGACCGCGATGCGGTACCAAAGGTCCTCGCGGAAGCTTCCTTCGCGGACCATTTGACTGAGGTCTCGGTGTGTCGCCGCCACTATCCGAACGTCGACGTGAATCGAGTCAGTTCCCCCGACTCTTTCGATGATGCCATCTTGCAACACACGCAAGAGTCGAACCTGTGCATCGAGGGGGAGTTCGCCGATTTCGTCTAGAAAGAGTGTTCCTCGGTCGGCCCTTTCGAACCACCCGGACCGAGAGTCGGTAGCACCGGTAAAGCTTCCTCTCTCGTGACCGAACAACTGCGAATCGATCAATTCAGATGGGATCGCGCCACAGTTGACACGAATAAATGGGGCCGCGTGCCGATGGCTGTGCTGATGAAGGAACCGTGCGACGAGTTCTTTGCCGGTCCCGGTCTCACCAAGAATAAGTGTGGGGACATCAGACCTTTGAATCATCTGCACTCGTTGCATCACATGACGCAACCCAGAGCTTTCACCAACGATGGTGTCACTCAGAACGGTTCGGCCTAGCCGTGAAAGAAGCGAGAGTCGATCAGCCTCGGCCGTCGCGCGAAGCGAACGGAGTTCGTGCAGCCGACGATCATTGTCGAGCGCGACGGACATGGGCTCTTGCAAGACTTTCGATTGATCCTCATGCCGGAGCGTGAACTCTCTGCCTGGCATGGCCACCAAGATGGCCAGACCAACCGAGCCATGCTCTCCTTGCAGGGGTACGAGAAGTTTCTCGGTCAGCCCAAGCGGTGTCAGGTTTAAAGGATGTCCGCTCGAAGCAGGTCGTGCCATTGCCCCCACCCGCATCGGCAGCCCGCGTCGGATCCATTTGCGGAGACGTTCGACGCCTCGGGGGTCGGTCTTCGCGAAGAGGGGCTCGGCCATTACCGACGGTTTCGGGGCGACGGCAGCGATCTCCGGCCGATCTTGATCGGGGTCGACCCGGCAGAGCAGAAGATAATCGAGGGGAAAGTGTTCCCGGAGAGTTGCCGCGAATCGCTCGGCCGCTTCACCGATCTCGATGTGCCGACACGCTTCTCGCCAGAGGGTCAGCTCAAGTTCTTCGAGGCGGAGCATCCGTGATATAATCCCGTTACATAGTCTTGCTATCCGTGCTATTTAATAGTTTTTGGAGATCGAGACTACCTCCCTGCCTGATCTTTTCTGGCAATCGGCCTTAAGTGGCTTGACGGCATAGCCTTGCGTTGATTTCACACCCCTCGCCTTAAGCTCGGCATGGCCCGTGCCCTTTAGATACAACAAGGGCCTGGAAGAAGCGGGGAGTCCGCTCGGGTCCCTTCGTGTGGGTTCGGTTTCGATGGGAAGAGGGTGATTCATGGGCCGGTGGATGGAGTTGACGAGCGTCGTGCTGCGAGGCGGAGCCGTTGTCGCGGCGCTATCGATGGCGATCGGCTGTGCAAAATCTTCCAGCACGTCGAATTCGCCCGCGGAAGCGAAGTCGGCTAATCAACTCCTCAATGTCTCCAATGATCCAACCCGTGAGCTCTGGAAGGAGATGAATGCCGCTTTCGTGGCCGACCATCAGAAGAAAACGGGAGTCGCCACCACGATCAAGCAATCTCATGCGGGCTCCTCCAGCCAGGCGCGTGCGGTCATTGATGGGCTCGGCGCGGATGTTGTCACGTTGGCGATGGAGACCGATACCGACGCGATCCGCAAGGCGGGCTTGATCGAATCGAATTGGCAGGAAAGGCTTCCCAATCGATCGATTCCCTATCTTTCGACGATCGTTTTCGTGGTTCGAAAAGGGAACCCGAAAGGTATCAAGGATTGGCCCGACTTGGGTCAAGAGGGGATCGAAGTCATCACGCCTAACCCGAAAACGTCGGGTAACGGCAAGCTCAGCTTCCTGGCCGCCTGGGGTTCGGTCCTGCTTCGAGGCGGGTCGACCGAAGACGCAACAAAGTTGGTGACGACGATCTACAAGCAGACGCCGGTATTGGATACAGCCGCGCGGGCGGCGACGACGACCTTTGCCCAGAAGCAGATCGGTGATGTCCATCTCACCTGGGAAAGCGAAGCCCATCTCGAAGTCGACGAAGCGAAGGGATCGCTAGAAATTATCTATCCCCCCATCAGCATCAAGGCCGAGCCTCCTGTCGCGTGGGTCGACCGAAACGTTCAACGGAAGAAGTCGGCGGATCTGGCAAAGGCGTACCTCGAGTTCACCTACACCGACGAAGGCCAGCGGATCTTTGCAAAGCACTTCTATCGCCCGTACAAAGCCGAGATCCTTGCCGAGTTCGCATCACAGTTTCCGGAGATCCGCCTATTTGGTATCGAGGAGATCGCGAAAAATTGGCAGGATGCCAATGACCAATTCTTCTCGGAAGGAAAGGTCTTCGATCAGATTTACTCCGGGGACGCGGGGGCTCCTCCGCTTCCGACGGCCAAGAGCTCAGAAAAGAAATAGGGACGGGTCTTAATGCTACGGCGTGCACGGACCGCGCTCCCGGGTTTTCGTTTGAGCCTCGGGGTGACGATTTTTTATCTGGCAGTGCTGGTCCTCATCCCTTTGGGGGCCTGCATCATCAAGGCGGCTAGCTTGCCCTTCGACCGCTTCTGGGCAGCGGTCTCTTCCGATCGAGCCCAGGCGGCATACATCTTCACACTTGTGTCGTCGTTTGTGGCGGCCATCGCCAGCACGCTGATCGGCTCGCTGATCGCGTGGGTTCTTGTCCGTTACGAGTTTCCCCTCAAACGGGTTTTCGACTCCATCGTCGATATCCCATTCGCGCTTCCGACCGCCGTCGCGGGACTTGTCTACTCGAGTCTCTACGCGGAGAACGGCTGGCTGGGGCAGTTTCTGGTTCCACTGGGCATTAAGGCTGCGTACACCAGGCTGGCGGTCGTGTTGGTTCTGACGTTCATCGGCTTTCCCTTTGTGGTCCGGGCCATTCAACCCGTGCTCGAAGATTTGGACAAAGACATGGAGGAGGCCGCCTTCATGCTCGGAGCCAATCGCTGGCAGATCGCCTTTCGCGTTCTCTTACCGTCGCTTTTGCCGGCCATGATGACGGGCTTTGCTCTTGCGTTCGCCCGTGGATTGGGAGAGTACGGTTCGGTGGTCTTCGTCTCGGGGAATATGCCTTTCAAAACAGAGATCGCGCCGGTGCTTATCGTGAGTCGGCTTGAAAGCTTCGAGTATGCCGAGGCGACCGCCATTGCGGTCGTCCTTCTCTCGATCTCGATGAGCATGCTGGTCTTGATCAATCTTCTCGAACGCTGGAGCAGTCGCCATGTCGGCTAACCACGCCTCGCTTTCGAGTTCGATTCGCCAAGACCCGTGGTGGGCCCGCGCGATCATGATTCTGCTGGCAATAGGTTTTTTGACTTGGCTGGTGTTGATCCCAGTGGTCTTTGTCTTTGTATCCGCCTGGTCCAACGGAGCATCCTCGTACGTGGCGAGTCTGCTCGAGGACGAAGAGACTCGCTCTTCGATCTTGCTGACGCTGATGGTGGCGCCCGTGGCGGTCGTGTTGAATGTTCTTTTCGGATTGGCGGCAGCATGGGCGATTGCCCGATTTCGCTTCCGTGGCCGCGCGATCGTGATCGCGATGATCGATCTTCCCTTTGCCGTTTCGCCGGTGGTCGCGGGTCTCAGCTTGCTTTTAATTTTCGGACAAAACGGCTTTCTGGGGCCTTGGCTTCATGAACGGGGTTGGCAGGTCGTCTTCGCCTTTCCAGGAATCTTGCTAGCGACATGTTTCGTCACGCTTCCCTTCGTTGCGCGAGAGTTGATTCCTCTGATGGAGTCGATCGGCGACGAAGAAGAACTTGCCGCCGTCAGCCTAGGGGCGAGTCCATTCCAAATGTTTTGGCGAGTCACCGTGCCGAACATCAAGTGGGGAATCCTGTACGGGGCTATTCTCTGCAACGCGCGCGCGATGGGAGAATTCGGTGCCGTGTCGGTGGTTTCGGGTCGAATTCCTGGAGAAACAGAAACAATGCCGCTCCGCGTGGAACGTCTGTTTCAGGATTACGACAGCCCGGGCTCGTTTGCGGTCGCCAGTGTCCTGACGCTCTTAGCGCTCGTCACGCTCGGCATCAAGATCGCGCTTGAACGACAAACCCGTGCCGATCTAGCCCGGCATCAGCGAATGGCAGACCAGGGAGAATCGGCGTGAGTATCTCAATCGAGCACGTGTCGAAGTGGTTCGGGCGATTCCAAGCCCTGGCAGATGTGAATTTCGATATCGGCAACGGCGAACTCGTGGCCCTGTTGGGTCCGTCGGGATCGGGCAAGACGACGCTCTTAAGAATCATTGCCGGCCTGGAGTCCCCCGATGAAGGGATGATCCTCCACGAAGGTAAGAATGTCACCTGGGAATCGGCTCGACAACGAAACGTCGGCTTCGTCTTTCAGCACTACGCTCTCTTTCGGCATATGACGGTCTTCGAGAACGTCGCCTTCGGGCTCCGCGTCCGGCGTCGGCCCTCAAAAGAAATCCGCGAAAGAGTCGACGAGTTGATCTCGTTGGTTCGTCTGGAATCGATGGCGTATCGCTATCCTTGGCAGCTTTCCGGCGGCCAAAGACAGCGAGTGGCGCTCGCGCGCGCCCTCGCAAGCGAGCCAAGGGTCCTTCTTCTCGACGAGCCCTTCGGCGCCCTGGATGCCAAGGTTCGCCATGAACTTCGACGTTGGCTCCGACGAATTCATGATCAGACCCACGTCACCAGTGTCTTTGTCACACATGATCAGGACGAAGCGTTTGAAGTGTCGGACCGCGTCGTCGTCATGAACAAAGGACGCATCGAGCAGATCGGCACCCCTCGTGAAATCGTCGAGCAGCCCGCCAATCCGTTTGTTCTCGACTTTGTCGGCAATGTCAATGTTTTCCCCGCCAGCGTTTCTCTAGGCCAGGCAGTCTCTAAGGGGATCACCTTTCGCGTCCCAGAGTATCCCCATGCCGAGCCTCGCGATATCACCGTCTATATCAGGTCTCATGAACTCCGAATTGATCGCAATGGGATCGATGAGCACGCCATCGCCGCAAGAATTCTCCGAATACACCCGGCCGGCAGCGTCGCTCGCGTCGCGTTGATCCATTCGGCCACGGGGAAGGAATTGATCGTCGACTTGACTCCTGCCGAGATCCACGAACTACACCTTCAAGAGGGAGATGACGTCTATGTTTCTCCCAAACGACTGAAGGTTTTCATTCCCGACTACGAGATTTAATCAACCGCGGGACAGAACTCCTGCCATCTCCCACGACTTCGAAATCATTCCGCGTGAATTCGCTCCCATCGATCGGCTTTGGCATGCGGATTGCGAATCATTTTCGTCAGCCAGCAGACCTACACCGACGCATTCATGAATTGCTGGTCTGCACGATGGACGAGCGACGGCCCACAAAGTGATCGTTCGCTCTTGACGACTGGGTGCCTGTTGTCCTCCTCGAGGACGCGGGCGATTTTCTCGGAAGGAATCATTCATGTTTGTCTCTCATCGCCAACGACGGGGCGGCTTCACGCTGATTGAACTCCTCGTTGTCATCGCGATCATTGGTCTTCTGATGGCCCTCCTTTTGCCCGCTCTTGGGATGGTGCGCGAAGCAGCCAGTCGAATGTCTTGTGCAAACAACATGAAGCAGATCGGCATCGCGATTCTAAACTTCGAAGCTTCCAACCAAAGGTTTCCCGCCAACGTCCGAAGCTCTACGGGATTTCGACAAGGATGGGTGACAAGCATTCTTTCGAATCTCGAAAAGCCTGGCGTTGCCAATCTCTACAACTACGATTTTGGCTGGAACAACCCCGAGAACTCGACGGCAACCAGCACCCAACTCGAGATGTTTGTTTGCCCTTCGACGCCGTACCGCTTCAAGGATGGTAACCCAGACATTGCCGGCTTCCCGGCCTCTTGGCCTGCGACGCAGTACCTCGAAACCAGCGACTACGCCAGCTTTGTCTTGGTGCCCAAATGGCTTCGCGATTCGGGACTAGTCGACACGGATGGCGAAGGATTCATGGCACAGATTCGAGGAACTCGCACAGAAGCTGTGAAGCGAAGCGAGATTATCGACGGCATGAGTAAGACCGCCATTCTCGGCGAATCATCAGGTCGGCCGGCCCTCTACCGCGACAATCGAAAAATGCTCGGCAAGCTCCCCGACAACAAACTCAATGGCGGGGGTTGGTCGAGACCGGCTACCGATATCCTTCTCAAAGGCTTCGGCGGCAACGACGGCACGAGAGATCTTCCCGGGCCCAAGGCGATGAACGCCGTGAACGGACACGATCTTGGCAATCAATGGACCGTCGGCGCCGGCGTTCCAAAGTACAGTTTCACCGGACCCAAAGGAACTGTTCAGGTCGATATCGGCACCTTCGGCACCAGCGAGCTCTATAGCTTCCACTCCGGAGGTTCCAACATGATGTTCGGTGATGGCTCGGTGCAGTTCCTCGATCAGAACATCGAGCTACGCATTCTCGCTCGGCTGATCACTATTTCCGGCAATGAGATCTCCGGCCTGAATAACGAGCAGTAACCAAAGGCGAGTCGTTTCATTCAAGCGAGTCACTGGCGGCTTATCCTGCACCAGAATTAACCTATCCACGACCTTGAAGTCATGGCTTAGTAGTCACCATGGTTTCAAGGTCGATCGGCGCGCTCGACGGGCCGAGTCGCTGAATCGAAATCGATGGCCGATTGCTTTTGTTGCTTAAGACGGCGAAGGCAGATTACATCCATCGTCACACTCATGAGGATGCCGACAACGACACTCAGCCATGGATCAAGCATCAACAGAAATCGGCACACGCTAAACGTGACGAGGATCTCCGTTAAGCGGGTGATGACGTTGCCAGGAAACGAAAGCCGACCGACCATCGCCACGTCCCTTATCACAGGAAAGAGTCGGCTCCAGCCATACTTCGATCGGCCGCGCAGCCTCGGGCGATGATCCACTTCTACCTCGACCACTTTCGCAAGAAACAGGTTTCGAGATAGGGCTGGTATGAACCGATGCATCCCCGAGGGGAGCGGCAACTTCTGAGCAAGCGATGACTTGATGGCTTTAAGAGTACAACCTGTATCGTGCACCGGCGTTCCCGTCACGATCCGAATGATGGCATTGGCCAACAACGACGGAAGCCTCTTCGCAAAGAATCGGTCCTCTCTTTTCTTTCGCCAACCAACCACCAGGTCGGCTTCGGAACGCTTCATTTCGTCAAGAAGTTTGACCATCTGGTCGGGGGGATTCTGGCCGTCACCATCAAGAGTGATGATGATTCGACCCTGAGCCTGTTGAATTCCCGTGCGAATCGCCGACGTTTGCCCCTCGTTCCTTTTCAAGCCAATAACGCGAAGACGAGGCTCGGTCGGACACAGGTCGATCAGTTTAGCGCGAGTGCTGTCCGCGCTCGCGTCATCAATGACAATGATCTCGGCCTTCGAATCGAGAGTGTCGAGTGCTCGGCTTAGTTCCAATAGAAGCGGGCCGACGTTTTCCTCTTCGTTGAACATCGCGATCACAACCGACAGTTCGATCTCTTGGATGTTGTTCATGTCTTGATGGCGTAGTAGCTCGCGTAAGCTCGGCAAGCAGACTCTTCGAGAGAGGGGGCATCCATCAACACCGAATCGAATCGATCCATCGAGAACTCGCGGACAACATCATTCTCCGGCGATTGACCCAGGGCCCACTGAGCAAGCCATTTTCCGATGGCGGCCGACCCCGCGATCCCCAAGGCGGCACAACCGCCGGCGGCAAAGAGACCCTCGAGACCCGGGACCGGCCCGATCGCATACGCACCATCAGGGGCCATCGTAATCATGGCTCGGCAGTACTCCGTCACCGCCAGCGTGCCGACGTCCGGATAAACCTTCGTGATCTCTTGTTGAGCCTGCCGCAAGAGTTCGATAGGCGGCTCTAGATCGATCGAGCGAAAATGAGGCGAAAGCGTTTCGACATTGATCGGCGTCGGATTCGCCTCGAAGTGGCCGAACGTCAACCCACCCTCTTCGGGTCGAACGTACGAAGAAAGATCAGGCAATCGCAGGACCGGATGATCAGGCCGAAGCGTTCGATAGGTCGCCGTTCTCGCCCGCTGATGTCGAATCGCCGCCAGTGGCATGGTTACACCGAGCCGTTTCATGATGGCCGAGGTCCATGGCCCCGCAGTGACGATCACACCACCGGCCTTCATCACACCAACGTTCGTTCTTACGCCGACGACCCGGCCATGCTCGATGATAAGACCATCGACCGAAACTCCTCGTCGAAGGTACGCGCCCCGCGCGGTAGCCGCCTTTGCCATCGCCCGCGCTGCTTTGATCGAGTCGAGATACCCATCCCCATGGACGAAGTAACCGCCTAGCGTCGCCTCCGGACGAAGCCCCGGAACGATCGCCGTCATACCTTTGGGATCAACCGACTCGATCGAAAGACCATTCGCTCGGCCAAGGGCAATCTGCTTCTGGAAGTACGCAAGGCGTTCCTCGCGCATCGCCACGAAGAGACTGCCGCACCGAACGAGACCTGCTTCGTGGCCAAACTTTGTCGGAAAGGATTCAAAGAAATCGAGCCCGTAGGCGATGGCCCCGGTGACGACGGGGCTCGATCGAATCTGTCCGATCTGCCCGGCGGCATTGATCGTCGTCTCTTGTCCGAAATCGCTGTTCCGTTCGAGCAGACAGACCGAGGCCGACGACAACAATCGAAGGTGCAGCGCGGTTGACAATCCCCAGATTCCACCCCCCACGATGATCACATCCGGGATCGAGCTCACAATCGTTCCCCTACGTCCCCGCTCTCTTCGATCAATTAACCTTCCTCCGATGGGCTGGCTCCCTTTTTAGGGATGATCTCCGCTGGCCAAGCGGTCGTCAATCTCTTCCAGAATGGCTAAACAATCAGCCACGCTGTGGGCCGTGTAGTGAGCACCACATCGCTTCATACGAGCTTCAATCAATAGCAAACGATCTTCGAGATCGGTCGGCTCCAGCTTTGCGATCTCTGCTTCTGATAGCCCGAGTTCATTGCCCGTCTGCGAAATTCCGATTGTCCACATGCCAGCATTGAGTCCTTCTTCAATATCGGCATAGGTGTCGCCGATTTTGACAATCGACTCCATGGGATAGATCTCTAATTTCATGGCGCAGGCAATCGCCATCCAAGGGGCGGGCCTCCCCGCTGGCACGTCGTCCGCACAGAAGCTCGCATCGGGCGAATAACCTTGCTTGCTGGCGATCTGAGCACAGATATCCATCATTTCGAAGTTGTAGCCCGTGGTCGCGCCAATCTTCAGGCCTTGCGTTCGGCAAGCGTCGATGAATGTAGGGACTCCAGGGATGATATCGGAATAGCTCGGCAAGGATTTAATCTGTTTTGGAATAAAATCACGATAGATATCATCAATATCCTGCTCCGTGGCAGGCCGATCAAATTTCGATTTCCATTGGTCCGAAATGCGTGGCATTAAGAGAATCTGCTTGATGTGATCCCTCTTTGCCATCCCCATCGGCTCGCGTGCTTCGTGCGTGGATACATCAATGCCCCGATCCTTGAACACTTCGATAAAGACCGCGGCTGGCGCTCGGCAGCCATAATCAATGGTGGTACCGGCCCAATCAAGAATGATCGCTTGAAGCGGGCCGCAGTACTCTCGTCGATAATGAAAGTTCATGGATCGTCTCTCTTGCGAAGTTTGTCTTTGAAGATCTTATGATTCCATCAAGGACTTTTAATCGTTGTTTTCCGATGCGGGCGGAACAAGCGTCATCTTCATTTCCGCCATCACGTCTCTAATGGCGGCAAGCAAGTCTCTTGTGTCACTTTCAAAGATTCTCCCAATATGACCAATCCGGAAACAGTCGGCATCACTTACTTTGCCCGGATAGATGACGTAACCACGATCTTGTAGTGAACGATAGAAGATTTCGAAATCATAACGTGGATGAGAAGGGCTTCGAAATGACGTGATAATATGCCCTTGTTGATGAGGCGGAAGGTACGGCTTAAAACCAAGTTGAATCATTCCCATGAGAAGAACAGCGTGATTGCGACGATATCGCTCGGCACGCGCGGGCACTCCTCCTTCCATCTCTAATTCCAGTAGTGCCTGATGAAAAGCAAGCATCGAATGCGTCGCGGGCGTGAATCGAAACTGACCGGTTTTTTCTAATCCTTGCCACTGTGCATAAAGGTCCAGGCTAAGCGTCCGAGCCCAGCCTGGGGTTTCTTCAAGAGAACTCTTTCGGCAAACAGCAAATGAGAAACCGGGGACTCCCTCGATACATTTGTTGGCCGACGAGACGATGTAGTCGATTCCTGCCGCAGGGACGTTTAGGGGAACCGCGCCGAAACTGCTCATCGCATCTACGATCATTCGCTTGCCGTGCTTTTGAGAGATCGACCCGACCGCTTCGACCGGATTGATCATGCCCGTCGTCGTTTCACAGTGAACCATTGCCAATGTGGTGATCGAGGGATCTTCGAGGAGGGCAGACTCGACGGACGAGGGATCAGGGGATTGGTTTTCGGGAACCTCAATCACATTATGGGCGATGCGATGCACTCGGGCGATCTGCACCAGTCTCTTACCGTACGCCCCGTTGGCGACAAGAAGGAGCTTTCCATCGGGGGGAACGACCGAAGAGATCACTCCCTCTACGCCGAAGGTGCCGCTCCCCTGGATGGGGATGGTGGTGTAGTCCTGCGTTGTCGCACCCGCGCATTCCACGAGTCGGCGACGAATGTCGGCGACGATGTTGATGAATTCGGTGTCGCGCGATCCAACATCGCGAAGCATTGCCTGCTTGACAGTCCGACTGGTCGTGAGGGGGCCGGGCGTGAAGAGGATGCGGTCCTTCCATCCTGGGATCGTTTCTGGCGACATCAAAACCTTCCTTCGTTTGCTCATCGAGTCGCGTCGGCTCCCGACGGCATGTCGAGAATGTACGGCGTGCGTGGGCCGATGTCCCGAAACTGCCGAAGGGAGGCCTTTTCTGAACGAATGTGGCTTCGTTTGATCAGATCTTCTGTTGGGCGAACATCCATTTTAGTAGGCCGGTACCCGGGTTGTACGCGGGAACCCACGAATGATGTCCCGCATCTTCGTACTCGGTGTACTTGGGGTCGCCGCCGGCCTCGCAAAGAGCACGAACCAAACGCCGGGAGTGCTCGACATCGACGACATTATCGTCGGCACTGTGAAAGGACCAGATAGGCAGAGAGCGAAGGTTGATGACCCTTTTGGGATCACCGCCTCCACAGATCGGGACCAGGGCAGCAAACATTTCGGGCAGGCGAATCGCGAGTTCCCAACTTCCGAAGCCCCCCATCGATAGACCGGTCAAGTAAATGCGCCGGCGGTCAATCGGATGATGATCGAGAACCTCTTCGAGTATCTGCATCACCATCTTCATCATGGAGCCAGGTTCCTCGGCCATGGGGCTCTCGGGATCACGCCAATGGATCCTGGCCCAGAACTTGTCCTCCTCGCATTGAGGGATGATGACAAAGGCCGGAAACTCGTCGCGGTAGGTCGTGGCCATTAAGATCGGGAAGTGAGCGAGCACCTTTGAAAGGTCGTCCCCACGTTCGCCGGCCCCGTGTAAGAACAGCACCAGCGGATACTCTCTCCCAGGTTCCATGCTTTTCGGCGAAAGAACCGCGTAGTCGTGAAACTCGGGAAAGTCGTCTCTTTGCGAGATGACCGATTCCACTTGGAATGGCTCGGGCAAAGTAGAATCGCTCATTGGTCGCTCCCAAGCCTGTTGAAATCAACGAAAGATCGTGGCGTGGGCTTCATGATACCGTGGCGGCGAGCCGCAATCTGGTATGATAAAGGAAAGCTTTAGGGTCCGTCATGCGATCGACCGAGAGGATTTCAAACGTGAACGAAGAGCTTCGGCGAAAAGTCGAGTCATTGCTCGGACGCGTGCAGATGCCTGGGCAATACGTGGGCGGGGAACGGAATCAGGTGGTCAAAGATCCCGCCACGGTCCAGGGCCGGGTCTGCTTGGCGTTCCCTGACACGTATTCGCTGGGGATGAGTCATCACGGCCTGCAAGTGCTTTACAGTTTGATGAATGCGGACGAACGTTGGGCTTGCGAGCGAGCGTTCTGCCCCGCGCCCGATTTTGAACGAGAGCTTCGATCAGCCCAGTTGCCTCTTTACAGTCTCGAGACATTCACGCCGTTGCATCAGTTCACCATTGTCGGCTTCTCGCTGCAGTACGAAGTCTGCTACACCAACATTTTCACGATTCTCGATCTTGGCAGAATTCCACTCTATTCGAAGGATCGTCAGGATAGCGATCCGCTGATCATCGCCGGCGGACCTGGGGCGCAAAACCCCGAACCGCTGGCTCCGTTTGTCGATGTCTTTGTCATCGGCGACGGCGAAGAGACCCTTTTGGAAATCACCGAACGTTGGGTTGGCCTGCAGAAAGAAGCCCACCTGTCCCGCCACGAGCGAGTTGCTCGGCTGGTCAATGGATTGACCTACGCCTACGCGCCGGCGTTTTATGAGCCGGAGTATCTTGATGATGGACGATTGGCGGCCATTCATCGGACTCGACCGGATGTCCCTGCCGAGGTCCGGGCGGCAACCATTCAAGCCGACTTCGATAGCATTCCGATCCCGACCCGACCGGTGATGCCGTACGTCGAGTGCGTGCACGATCGCATTGCGATTGAGATCATGCGCGGCTGTCCCTGGCAGTGTCGGTTTTGTCAATCAACCGTGATTAAGCGACCGCTTCGGTTCCGCTCGGTCGAGACGATTCTCGCTGCTGCTCGCGAAGCGTACAAGCAAACCGGATACGACGAGATCTCGGTGCTCAGCCTCTCGTCAAGCGATTACCCTGATTTTGAAGAGTTGGTCAATCGACTCGCCGAAGAGTTTCAGCCGCTGGGAGTGTCGATCTCGGTACCGAGCCTTCGCATCAATGACCAGTTTAAGAGCTTGCCGAAATTGATGCGTGGCGTTCGCAAGGGTGGATTGACTCTCGCGCCGGAAGTTGCTCGCGATGACATGCGGGAACAGATTCGAAAGCCGATTGACAATGAGGGCCTCTTCGAAGGATGCCGACTCGCGTTTCAAGAGGGTTGGCGACGGGTGAAGCTCTACTTCATGTGTGGCTTGCCGGGCGAACGACAGGTCGATCTCGATGGTATTGTTGAGCTGGCCGAGCGAATTTCGACGATCGGGAAGGAAGAGACCGGTCGATTTATCGACGTCACCGCCAGCGTTTCGAACTTTGTGCCGAAGCCTCACACTCCTTATCAGTGGAACGGAATGCAATCTCGCGAATACTTTCATTGGGCCCATGGGTACCTGAAGAGTCGGGCTCGGCTCCGAAGTGTTCGGATCAAGTGCCATGACGTCGAGCGAAGCATGCTCGAAGGTGTTCTTACCCGCGGCGATCGCCGGATCGCGGAGGCACTGTTGGAGACGTGGCGCCGGGGGGCTCGGCTAGACGCGTGGGAAGAGTATTTTAAGCCGGAACTTTGGTGGAAGACCTTCGAAGATTTGGGAATCGACCCCTACGAGTACTCGGGCCGATCTCGGCCAACGACGGAACTCCTTCCCTGGGACATGATCAACGTGAAGAAGGGTCGTGAATACTTGGAGAAGGAGCATGGCCGGGCCATCGTGCAACTCTCGGCTATGTCAGCAGCTACGTAAAATCGAAGAGACTTGATGTTGCGAAGATTCCTCGTGAATCTCGCATTGTCGTTGGTGTTCTTTCCCGTTCTTGTTATCGTAATGATGCCCACGAAATGATCCGCTTTAGCTGCTCACATGGGCTAGCCGTCCTACTGGGATGTGCCGGCTGCTCGCCAGTGTGTCTCTCCCTAGGAGGTTTTCGCTCCATGGTACTTCGGTTGATTTTTTCTTTGGCTCCCGTCACCTCTCTGCCGATGCTTGGCTTCGCGTATGGGGCCCCTAACGGATTGGCAGAGTCGAGCCCGGCAACTCGATTTGCGGTCGCCGGTCTTATGGTTTGCGCGGTCTGTCTGTTGTCGGCGGTCGTAGCGGTGATCGCCGCCCACCGTAAGCCCGTGATGGAATCCTCGCAGGCTTAATCTTCAACCTGGATGGATCCGGTTCCAGAGAGGGACTTGATAGGGCGGTTTCTTCATAATGGATCTCGGGATCGGATCAGACGCCCTGGCCGATCGATGAGGACCGCGCTTGATCGAGCCAACCCCGTTTGTCATTCGTCGAGCGAATCAGCACGACTTACCGAGCTTAGCGCGGATGGCGTCGGAATTGGCGCGCCAGCACGAACGCTACGACAATCGCCGATTCTCGCTTCGGCCCATGGAAGAGGCCTTCACCAACTTCTATCGGAATGAACTCGACGACGACAATTCTGCCCTTTTTGTGGCTGAAAGCGACGGGGAGTTAGCAGGGTATATCTTTGTTCGGATCGAGCCCGATAGCATCGTCGAATGGTTCCTGGCGACTGGATGGGTTCATGATCTTTTCGTTGCCAAGCCTTGGCGAAAGAGCCACGTCGGCAGCGAACTCCTTCGAATCGGCATTGAGCACCTTCGGCGAATTGGCTCACCAGGGGTTATGTTGGCGGTGGCGGCCCAGAACGCGACCGCCCGGCGATTCTTTAAGAAGAATGGCTTTCGCGTCACCATGCACGAGATGCGGCTCGATTTCGATGCTACTCCGTCGCTTGATGCCGATCCGCCGATGGCGCCAGTGAACCCCTCCTCCATCGAGCCGACGGCGAAGCCCGCTTGGACCGGGTCGGCGCCGCCATTGTCCCCATAAATCCTCCGATCGAACCGAGAATTGCCCTTGGGATCATGAGCTGGCGCGGTTTTTGATTGAACCGCGCCCTTGAGATCGACATCATCCCTTCACAGGTGCGATCACAGGCCGATCGCGAGAACGTCGTCGCTCGTGGGTTGAAGACGATCGATCGGTCGATGTGTTGTGACGTGCCCAAGTCTATGGACTAACGGATCCCAAGGAGATTCCATGAGCGGCATCGTTCGTCTGCAACTTTCCATCATGATGTTTCTGCAGTATGCCATCTGGGGTTCGTGGGGCGTGACTTTGGCAACGTACCTTGGCCAGGCCCACCGATTTCAAGGGGTCGAGATCGGCTGGGTCTACAACACCATGCAGATCGGGGCGATCCTCTCTCCTCTCTTTATTGGGATCCTTGCGGACAAGCTTTTCGCGACGCAGACGGTTCTTTCGATTTGCCATCTTGCCGGCGCCGGCATTCTTTTTGCCGCCGCCCAAGCCGATACGCCGCGTAATGTCTTTCTGTTGATGCTGGCGTATGGCATGCTCTTTATGCCGACGTTGGCTCTTTCCAATTCGCTCAGCTTTCGAAACATGCGTGATCCCGACCGTGAGTTTCCCGGCGTGCGAGTTCTGGGAACGATCGGCTGGATCGTCGCTGGGCTCGTGGTCGGCGGAACGAGTTTGACTTCCGATGGACAGATCGGTTTTGACTTTGGCAAATTCCATTTCGGTGCGACCGGTGGAAAACCGATTGCCAACACCAACAACATCCTTTACCTGGCAGCGGGATTGTCGGCCGTCCTGGGTTGCTTTTGTGTGCTTCTCCCCCATACGCCCCCGCTCAAGAGCGCTGGGGCCAAGCAGCCAGGCGTTTTCTCAGCCCTGGCCATGCTGAAAGAGCCGAGCTTCGCGATCTTGATGTTGATCTCGTTCGGCATCAGCGTGGCGCTGGCCTTCTACTACCAGCTTTGCAATCCGTTTCTGGTCGATCTCAAGCTTGAGAACTCTGCTCAATGGCAAACGCTAGGGCAATGGTCAGAGATCATCTTCATGCTGGCCCTTCCGTTCATTGTCACGACGCTTGGTGTGAAGTGGACGTTACTTTTAGGCATGCTGGCATGGTGTGTTCGTTACGGCATTTTCTACACACAGGATCTGACCTGGATCAAGTTCGTCGGGCTTCCCCTGCATGGCATCTGCTACGACTTCTTTTTCGTGGTTAGCCAACTCTACGTCGACCAGCGAGCCCCGCGAGAACTCCGGGCCAGTGCGCAAGGACTCCTGACCTTGATCACGCTAGGCCTGGGGATGTTTGTTGGGAACATTCTGGCCGGCTATGCGAAGGACCTGCAACAAGTTCCTCCGATTGAAGGTTTGTCGCTGGCGAGATCTTTCTTGCCGACCTTTCTCTGGGAGCCTTCCACCGCAGCGGCGGTCGAAAGCACCACCTATTGGCCGGGCGTTTGGGCGCCGGCGGCGATTGGTTGTGGTGTCGCGGTGGTTCTCTTCTTTGTCGGCTTCCGCGAGCCGAAGAACAAAGCCGCGTAACCCACACGACCAAGTGGCGACGCTGGTCAATGGATTTGACGAAACGAGGGGACGATGGTCCTTTTGTTCATCGCGAGCCTGATGGTTGCCGCCCCTCTTGAGACGACGCTTTCTTTGGCCGAGTCACGTCCTCTCGGCTTGGCTCGGACGTACCATGTGCAAGGAATCTCCCTCGACCCCAAGCGTCTTTACGTGTCGAGCGTCGAGCGGTCGGCTCGTTCGGGATGGCTCTTCGTTTTCGACCGAGCGACGCTCACTTGTCAGCAGACTTGTCGGCTGGCGATAGGCAATCAGTATCATCCAGGGGGCATGCAGCTTCGCGATGCCCGACTCCATCTTCCGCTGGCCGAGTACCGAGCGTCGTCGTCGGCTGTCCTCTTAACGATCGATGTGACTGGGCTCGACCATGAAGAAAAACCTCAAAGACGGTTGATGATCCATGCCAGCGCGACACTGCCCGATCATGTTGGAGGGCTAGCGTGTGATGATCGAGGTCACCGTTACGCTGCCAATTGGGATTGCAAGCTCGTCCGTGAAATTGACCCTGCGGGGAATGTTGTTCGAGAGTTCTCCAACCCGACAGGTGTTGCCTATCAAGAGATCGAGTACCACGACGCGCACCTTTGGTGTGCCGGCAACCTCAAAGGGAATGGGCCAGAGCGATCGCTTGTCGATGTGATCGATCTGGTTACGAAGCAGGTTGTCCGTCGATACTTCCTCGCTGGATCGCGCGCGACGGGTGGCTCGGATTTCGCTCATGAAGGATTCACCAAAGAGGGAAATCACCTTTGGTTCTTGCCCGAGGATGGCCCGCATTCGACGCTCTACCGTTTCGATCTACCCTCGGCCGAGTGAATCGATCGCGTTCTCGACGGAAAAGTTATCTTGGCTTGATCGGCTTGGATGGAGGCGGGTCGTCGTCCTTCCAGTCGCGCATCGTTTCGTAAAAGCTTTGCAGATCGCCGGCTGATCGAGGTGGCTCGGGCTTGCCTGGCATCGACGGTGGATCAGCAACACGCGAGGATTCTTTCGTCGGCAAGGGCTTTGCCTTCTCAGGTTGCTGCATCGCCTCTCGGAACTCGTCGAGGTCGCTTCCCGACAGCGTTGCGGGCGGAAGAGTTCTCGGCAACGGAGAAGCGGGTTCGGGATCGTCGACGATTCCCTCGCGTCGGCCGAAGCTTGTCAGGTTCGCAATCCACTCGTCCGCCGAGAGGTACTCGACGCGAGCTTGCTTGGCCGCGAGTTGAACCGCACGATCGTTGCTGACGACGAGCATACTCTTGTCATGTCGACGGGCGTCACATTCTCGCGCGATCCAGTCGTCGGCACTGGCCAGACCCTCGGCAAAAAGCACACGAACACCGTCGCGTCGACTCTCGACAAGGCCGGCACGACTTCCTTTCTGGGCATCGAAGACCAGGGTGACATCAGTCGGATTGTCGACCCGGCGAGCGACCCACGCGACCAGAGCGTCTCGCGCTCGCTCGATGTTTCCGGGGCCACGCTTGATCCCGCCGCGTCGCCAACGCAAGAGGACATTATAGCCGTCAACGATCAAATCCCGGCCCATCGCCGATCTCCCGATCGATTTCGCGTTCACCCTTGCCATGGTAGCGAAAGTTTGCCGCCGACGAGACCCTCTCTTGATGCAGAATCAGCTGAGTGAAACGACGTTGGCGAGGAGAGTGATGATGGTGACAGGGTTATGTCGCACCATTTCTGTTGTTGGAGGGAAAGCTCAACTTTGTCACTCGGCGAGCTCCTCTAGTTGAGCATTTCGGACCAATAGCACTCAGAATCGCGGGCCGAGATAACGCCATCTCGGCCAATATCGACGCCGGCGCGATCGATCGACATCAAAGCCAATTGACACCGTCCCGGACTGATCCCAAAACGGTCGGCAATCTCTTGCACCGTGGTTTGGCCTCGGGTGGTCACGAACTGTTCAATGCGTTGAGACAGACGCATCGCCTACCTCCTTCTCTTCTGGTTGTTGGACGATAACGGAGAACAGCAGAGAGCAATTGCCATACCATAGGGCTTAGAGGAGAATTGGCGGAATCTGCGCAAAGATGGAGGCTTCGTCCTCGTCCATCTTTGAAAAAGATTCCCAGCGCTTTGGAAACATGACCTTAAGTTTTCGAGGAGACTCTTTGCCACGATCCAAACCGACCAGAAATTCCGCGCCCGATTCCGAGCCCCGAGAGTCGCCGGAGTCCTCGGCGGATTCCCCCACCGCGCGACGTTCGCCGATGCGCTTGGGTGTGGAAGAACGGCGTCGTCAGCTTCTGGATCTGGGCAAGAAGCTTTTTGCCGAGCATGCTTACGACGAGCTTTCCACCGATCAGCTTGCCCGCTTAGCAGGTGTTTCCGCGGGGCTGCTTTACCACTATTTTCCCAGCAAGCGAGACTATTACGTCGCGACGATTGCAGAGGTTGCCCATCAAGTGTCGGAGGATACTGCTCCTATCGCAGGAGCCACTCCACGAGAAGCGGTGCATCGCTCGCTGGACAGTTTCGTTCGCTTCGTCGAAGAGAACGAGCGGCTTTACCGAGCGCTTGTCACGGGCGGAATCGGTTCGGATCGCGATGTCCACGCGATCCTGCAAGGTTTGCGTGACAGGTCTGCGGGTCGCGTTATCGAGGTTCTCGGGATCACGACTCCTTCCTCTCGGCAATTGTTGGCCGCATTCGGTTGGATCGGCTTCATCGAGTTTGCTTGTTTGAAGTGGGTAGAGTCTCCATCTCTATCGCGCGAGAAGCTGTTGCAGATCCTCGAACATTCTCTTTTCTCGCTGATGGGAAGTATTCTGGATTCATAACAGGCCCAAGCGAGCGGTCGAGACTTTTTCTACGTGGAAGGCTTCGACGAAGGGGTCGCTAGCAGGATCGCGATATCCTCGGGGGCCAACTTGCTCACCTCGACGAACTTCACCCCGAGTTCGTACATACCCATCGACAACGGCCGATCCCGAACGATGCACGCTCGGATGGCGGCGGCGGCGTTGCCCGCTTGTGCCAATCGCGGGAAGAAGAGCACGAATTCTTTGATCCTCAAAAGTCGGCTATGAATCAACGAGCAACCCCCTGCCGACAGATTACAGCAGAAAGAGATGAATCGACGCTCGAAGAGTGGTTGATGGTCGGTATTCATCGGAAGAAGAAAGACGATGTCGGCAAAGTGAAATCGTTTGTGCCGACGCATCGACGCGATCGAAGGATCGAGCTTGTTCCATTTCGTCAGACGCTCGGCTTGGCGACGAAGAACGCGGAGCTTCTCCGGAGTGAACTGCGTTTCTTCGCTCAGCTCGGCATTGATGCTTTTAAGCGACTTGCCCCACTTTAAGCGAATATAGTCCTCGGACTCGTCGCTCGATGCGTCAACGCCGTTTGCGGAATCGTTTGCGTCGCTAGGATATTCCTTCTGGACCTCAGTCTCTTCCTCTAAGAGCTTGGCAACCACCGCTGCCAAATCGGACATCAGTTGGGCTTTGTTCACATAGTCGGCGGCGCCGGCTCGAAAGCAGTCGGCCGCGGTTGATTCGGTTCCTTGGCCGGTGACCACGACGATCGGAATATCCGCATAGGACGCCGTCAC